>JACZJN010000194.1 GCA_014860565.1 Bacteroidota bacterium | reverse complement strand
ATTTCCCTCATTCCCCTTATTTCCCTCATTTCCCCTCTTCCCCATTTCCATTGCTTTTCCTCCCCATTTCGACTAAGTTTCTGCGGATAGCCCGGTCCGATACCAGATTTTTTCTCAGGCGTGGGAATTTTTCCCTCGCTGGTGTGTCATAGGGGCGACAACGGTGCTTCGGTGTCAGTCATGGTTACAGGAACGACGTGCTAGAAGAAGTGAGTCAAACCGTCATGCAGGACCTGCAGCTGCAGCAGCGTATCCGCGAAGGAGACGATGCGGCGTTCGCGGAACTCTACGCCGGCTACAGGCAGGGGGTATACCTGTATTGCACCCGCTTCCTCAGTGACCGTCCCGCGGCGGAAGACATTTTCCAGGAAGTCTTCCTGAACCTTCTCGAGCGCGTGCGCGGCGGCAATGAAATCGAAAATGTGCAAGCATACTTGTTGCGTTCGGCCCGCAATCGCTGCCTGAACGTCATCCGCGACCGGAAGTATCCGAAAGACGTCGACGAACTTGCTGAATTTCTCCCTGGCGGAGAAGATGTCGTGGTGGGGGAATACGAGAATCTCGAAAGCGCGCTGCAGGAGCTGCCCGCGGTCAACCGCGAAGCTCTTCTCCTCTGCGAATATCAGGGCTACTCGTATGACGAGATCGCACAGATGACCGAAGTCCCAGTGACCACGGTGCGCAAGCGCATCTTCCGGGCGCGGCAGCGGCTGCGCCAGATACTTTCTCCCGGAACGAATCGGACAATGGAACAATGAACTTCGAAGAACAAATATCGGCATTCATGGACGGCGCGCTGACGTCCGGCGAGGAAACGGAGTTTCTCCATATCCTCTCGGTCTCTCCCGAAAAACGTGCGCTTTTCCATTCCTTCCTGGGTACACGCGCGGCCTTCACCGCCGATGCCCGTACCGCCGCGGTTCCCTCGCACCTCGACATGGCCATACTCGGCGCTGCCGGGGCCATCGGTGCGGCCGGCGGGGTGGCTGGAGGAGCCGCAGCGGGAGGCGCTGTCGGCGCAGCGGGAACGGCAGGAACGATAGGAGCGGCAGGTGCGGGAGGAGCGGCAGGTGCGGGAGGAGCGGCCGCTGCATTCTGGACCGCAGGTCGCGTGATCACTGCCATTCTCCTCGGGTTATCCCTTTTTACGGGTGGCTGGTATCTCAGCAGCATTTTATCATCCTCGCAGGAAGACACGAGCGCACGGGAAGCGATTTCCGTCCCTTCCGTCCCTTCCGTCCCTTCCGCTCCTGCCGCTCCTGCCGCTGCGACGGATGGAAGTGATGCGACGGGACATACAAAAACAGGAAACGGCCAGGCAACAGGCTCGCCGCGCATCGTCTACCGCAACGTGTACGTCACGCGCGTCGATACCGTGTTCATTCCACGGCAGGAATCCGCTTCTCCGCTCACGGCTTCTGCGGGTGACGCGACAGGCGGCAGCGCAGTGGCACGTTACGACACCGTTTACGTGGCACTGATGCAGACCGTGCAGGATCAGCGTCCGATCACTATCACCGAGCAACCCTTTGTCGCTGCGCCGATATCCTTGCCCGGACGGTTCGAGGTCGAGCTGCAGCGTGAACATCTGACCACCTACCCGTATATTGATTACGGACGCGTCGGTGTGGACCGCGCGCAGCAGCAGTTCGCCGCTTCCATCGGCTACGTGTTCAACGATCATCACGCTGCCGGTATCATGGCGGGCGAGAAATCCTTCGCGATGGAATACTACCGCGTCGAGAACGATTCGCTCTTCCTTTTCCAGCGGCAGCCCGCGCTGTTCTACGGCGCCGGTTTCTACCGCTATTCGCAGCCTTTGCTTGCCGGTGTTACTCCGGAGCTGACCCTTCAGATCGGCGGCTGTGATTTCGGTCCGGTGTTCGGCGCGCGCCTCGCGCTGCGTTTCGATCCGCTCGAACGCATCAGCCTGCTGCTCGGGGCCAACGGAACCCTGCTTGCTTACAAGTACAAGGACAAACTTTTTACCAGTCACAGCCTCGGCATTTCATACGGCATTCGATACAGGTTCTGAACGTTCCGTTGAATCAAAAGACACATGCGCATGGAACGCACGGCGGCAGACAGCGATTCTTCCGTCGTGTCCTTTCCGCGGGAGCACTGCTCCTCGCTGTCCTTGCTGTGTCCTGTTCGCCGCCCGATGATACCAACGGCATCGTGATTCCCCCGTACCCCTGCGATGCCGAGTGGCGCGGCGATACCGCCCGCATCAAGACGACCATTCGATTCGAGGCCCTTGTGGACACCACACTCTATCCATTGAAACGCTTTTCGGGCAGCGGACTGCGCGTCAGCCTGGTCTGCGTTCCTCCCGATTCAAGCGTCGTGCCTGATTCGAGCACGCTTCCATGGATGGACATCTATTCCGTTTCCGCGAATTACCTCGACATTCCTGCGACAGGCCTGCCTTTCGAAGTATCGATTCTGCCGGAGTACTTCCGCAATTTCAGTTGTTCCCGTCTCGCGGTGGCGGTTATCGTGGTCTATCGCGACATGAATGAAAACGGCCGTTTCGATCGCGGTGAACCCGTGGCAGGATCCGGCGAACAAAGCCTGTACGCCTTCGTGCAGGGTGATCTCACTACCGTACCGCCTGAATACGATTTTTCCTCCGGCGGATCCAACGTCATGATCCACCTCGGCCAGACCAACATGCCGCGCTTCCAGTCTTCACCCGATTACCTCGCGACAATTTTCATCATCAACGTGCGCGGCGAACAGGCGCACTACAACATCCCGTACCCCTGGTACGTTTCGTCTCCGCTGTTTCCGTGACGGAACCAAGGAGTAACACGCATGAAACGACTATCCATCATACTGATCCTCCTTCTGGCCGCCACGCTCGCGAACGCACAGCCGCGTCTCGAACTCCGGCTGCTCAAATCGAATACGCCGGACTACTATTATTATCAGCTGTACTTCGCCACGTTCTGCGGCGACAGCGTCATTTACGATCTGCAAAAGCAGCAGCTGATTCTCGAAGAGCAGCTCGGACGAATCGACACAAACGACTTCCTGATCGACCGGTATGCTTCTCCCGACCGTAATTCCTGCTATGAAATCGTGCTCGCATTCGACAATTCCAGCAGCGTGGGCGCTGATCTTCCTTCGATTGTTTCTGCCGGACGCGCTTTTATCGATACCATGTCCAAAACCTGCGATAACGCATCCGTGATTTCCTTCGACGACCTGCCCACGGTACGCACCTTTCTGACCAACGACCGCGACGCACTGCGCGCGGCAATCGACGGAATGGGTGTGAGCGGGAGGCGTGCGCTGTACGACGGCATCAGCGCCGGCGTGACGACGCTCTACACCGGCGGAACCGCGCGCGTGCAGGCCGTACTGGCATTCACGACGGGCAACGACAACAGCAGCGGGACGAATCTCGATCAGCTGCTCGATGACGTGCGGCACTACGGCATCCGTGTATTTATTATCGCGCTGGGTACTTCGATAAACGAAGAACCTTTGCGAACGTTATGCACCGAAAGCGGGGGTGTTTTCTATCATGCGAACGCACCCGACGATCTGCTCCCGATGTATCGGCGCTTCGCAGGTTTCATCCAGCGTGAGTACGACGAACACCGCATCACCCGACGGACGAAAGACGTCACCATGCGGAATCTGTACATCCGGATGCGGCTCGAGGCCTGTAATGACAGCATCTGGGTCCAGCGGATTTTCAATCCGCTGCCTGTCACCTCCGTGACCCCGACATCCGCACCGGTGACCATAGAACTCGGACAAAGTTATCCGAATCCTGTGTCCCGCACCGCAGAGGTTCGTTTTCAGTTTTCCCTCACCACCGCGGGCAGCGTGCGCCTCGAGTTGTTTGACCTTCTCGGACGGTGCGTGGCGACGGTGGTTGACAACGACTTTTCCCCGGGTTCCCACCTCGCAGACTATTCACCTTCTTCCCTCAATCCCGGCATCTACTTCTATCGCCTCACCAACGGATCGGAATTCCGTACGGGGAAACTCACCGTCATCGAATGAATTGAACGTGGGGGGGGAGGGGTCTTCCATCCTAAATCCTAGGTCCTACATCCTACATCGCGGACGCCGAGGAGCGGACGCATTTTTTTTTCACGGTGGGAAGGAACGATCGCATCGTTCGTGTGTCTACTCAGCGTCTGTCCAAAAGAAGACGTTTCCCACACACGGAGTCGGAGGTACGATCATGACACGGGCTACACAACTCCTCATCGCACTGATACTCTTTCTTCTCGGTACTGCCGCGGCGGAGGCCGGCGTGCTGTACGCGCGGAGGCCGGGCACCGAAACCCCAGTGTACAACCTGCGCATCAGCAATATCCGCACAACGGTGAATATTACCGGTCAGCTCGCGGTCACACATGTGGATGAGGAATTCTACAACGAAAACAACAGCATCCTTGAAGGATTCTATGCCTTCCAACTGCCCGAGGGAGCGAAGGTGGACGGCCTCTGGCTCTGGGTAGACGGCAATCGCCTCATTTTCATCGTCAAGAAAAAGGAAGACGCCCAGCGCATGTACGACAGCGTGGTCGTCGGACAGCGGCGCGATCCCGCGATTCTCGAATCGCTCGGAAACAACCGCTTTCAGCTGAAAGTGTTTCCGATCAATCCCCGCAGTTCGCGTCGTATAGAAATCCAGTATTTCAACACGCTTCCCATGACGCCCGACGGCAATATCCATTACCGCTACCCGCTCAACCTGCAGGGCTATCAGTCCGTACCGGTTGAACGCACGCAGCTTCGGGTCAACGTCACGTCGCTTCAACGTATCGAGGAGTTCGGCACCAATTTCGACAGCAACCCGCTGCTCTGTCGAACACTCCAGATGGGGGATTTCGACTACCGGGTGGATTTCGGTCTCGAGCAGCAGATGTATACGCAGGATTTCGAAGTCACCTACAAACCCCAGGACGCCTTTTCCATCTTCCCCGCGCTGACCTATCTCGAGGAGGACCAGGGCGAGTTTCCCTACTTCATGTGCTGGCACCCGGTGCGCGTTACGGAAAACGTGAATCAGCCGCGCGATCTGACGTTCGTACTCGACGCCTCGGGCAGCATGTACGAGGAGCGGAGACAGATGGTGCAGGATGCTGTGGCGGGGATTCTCCTTCAGCTGACCGAGAACGACCGCTTCCGCATCGTACTCTTCAGCGACTTCGCAGTGAGCTTCCCGGCGACGAATACATTGGTTACGGGAACGGAACAGAATATCTCCGACGGCATCGACTTCATCGAACGAATGTATATCACGGGCGGATCCACGAATTACGAGAATGCCTTCGTCTCGGCGCTGAGTGCGGATTATCGTCCCGACGCCGTGCGTCGCATGCTCTTTCTCACCGACGGCATGCCCAACAGCGGAACGATCACTACCGAAGGATTGCTGCAGATCATTCGCGACAATGACCCTGTCGGCGTCGGCATTTTCCCGGTCATCATTTTCAGCGATATGATCAACCAGCTGTACGATATCGCAGATGAACGCGGCGGCAAAGTGACGATGGTTGAAACCGGCGACAACCTTCAGACCATCATCTCACGCATCATGCTCGAATTGAATATCGGCGGTATTTCCGCACCCGAGGTCCATTACGACGAGGGCAACGCGTACTTCGTCTACCCGCATGACTTCAGTTCCGTCGTCGCCCTCGACAAATTGGTGACCACCGGACGGCTGACGGATCTGAGCCCGTCCAACGTCCGACTCAGTTACCGCAACGCTTCCGGCGAGCAGGTCAACCTTGTCCGCTCGGTTCCGTTCAACGATTATCGGGTCGACGTCAAGCAGGTCGCTTCATACTGGGCCGCGTCACACATCGATGCGCTGCTCAAACGATATGAGACGGAGAAGATTGACGAGTTGAAGGAAAGCATCATCAATCTCAGCATCAAGCATCAGATTCTGACGCCCTTCACCGCCTTCCTCGTGCTGGAGACCAATCAGATCGATCCTCCCACGGCAATCGGCGAAACGATGGTAGCCGCTGCCGAACAGATCACCGTGTCGCAGAATTATCCCAATCCGTTCTCCCTCACATCGGGTAGTTCCACGGCGATTCCCTTTGAGCTGAAAACCTCGGCCGCTGTTCGCATCGTCATCACAGACATTCTCGGCCGCGTGGTGCGCGTGCTGCAGGATGCGGAAATGTCCGCCGGACGGCATACGGCGCTCTGGGACGGTCGTGACGGACTCGGAGCGTTCGTCGCCCCGGGCATGTATTTCGTGCGGCTGCAATCCGCCTGCGTCGTGGCGACATTGAAGCTCACCGTCGTGCGGTAAGAAAGAAAGACCCGCCGTCATCCTCCTTCGGCGGGTCGTGAATTCGAGGGTGGGTTCATCTAAAAACCGGTCTGCTTCTGGCGGACCGGTTTTATCATACCCCCCACGGATAGAAATTTCTCGGCACGCAATGCTCACCTTCGCTTTCCT
Organism: Bacteroidota bacterium; assembly: GCA_014860565.1. Lineage (GTDB taxonomy): Bacteria > Bacteroidota > Ignavibacteria > SZUA-365 > SZUA-365 > SZUA-365. The sequence continues at coordinate 6,549 of JACZJN010000194.1, read as the reverse complement.
TCGAAAGATCGATGGTGAACTCGATCGGAATGTCTTTCTCGTTGCGGAGCGGTTCGTCGACGACGACGGTGAACATCCCGGCGGGGACATTCTCCACGAGAATGTTCAGATCGAAGAGACAGTTGCATCGACAATTCGGACCGCGCTCGGACTCGACGATGCGAATGACTCCCTTTTCGACGGTGACCTCGGCATTGATTTCTTCCGGACAGCAATTGAATCCGGCATTGACATGCGTGAGCGTCAGCTTCCGCGACGCCGCGTCATATTGAAACTTCATACAACCAATGTTTCTGTCCGCGGCGGATTTCGTGAAGCCGCTTTTGCAGCCCTCCACGCTCACCAGGTTTCCCGCGATCACAGGATCCGTCACGATCGGATCCGATTCTTCCTGCTCGCAACCGATGCATGCGAGGCAGATCATCAGAACAGCAGCGAAGACATTCCGCCTGAGCATGACAACCTCCAGTGGGTTTGAATACAACAGGAATGTTACGCGATTTCGTGCAAAGAATAAAGGGAATATCAGAGCAACAATGGTGAAGAATGCGTCCGGGATTGCGAATAAAAACCATTTGACATTTTATTATTTGATCCCTACCTTCCCCTTGTCATCCGATACTACATTCATCACCTCGTCCGCAACCCTATACGGGCTCGCGGAGCGTTTCTCGTCAGCACCTCAAAACACACCACCGAGTGATTGCCGGCATCTTTTTTTCATGCCGGACCAGGAGTTTCATCCTGGCGACATTTCATGCTGACTAGCAGACCGTCTGCCGCCAGGCCTTTTTCCCAATTAACTTACGGAGGACAACTATGTCCGCAATACGATATAGTGCCCAGGCACTTGTGCTGGTGATTGCCCTGCTCTTTGTCACGGAGTACGCGAAGGCGCAGCAACAGCCGGCATCCCCCGCCGTACCGAGGCAGTTTCATTACCAGGGCTGCCTTACCGATGCGAGTGGAAACAGGCTTTCCGGCACGAAAACCATCCGCTTTGAAATCGTCGATCTCGATACAAGCCCCTTCACCGTGTTGTTTGACGAAACCGCGCAAAACATTCCCGTTCAAGATGGACTTTTCGAACACAATGTCGGGAGTATTAATGCCCTCCCGCCACTGATCTTCCAGAAACGCGCTGCAATCCGCCTGACTGTGGATGGTGAAACGCTCAATCCTCCGGTGCCCATCCTCCCTTCTCCCGTCGCAATGGTTGCGTTGTATGCAGATTCACTGAAACAGACCATTCCGGCAGGTATCGACGGCATCAACTGTTGGGACTCCAACGGCAACGGTCTTAAGGATCCGGCTGAAGACACCAATGCGGACGGGGTCTGGGATGCGCGTGATTGCCGTGGCATGGACGGAGTCAACGGAAAGGACGGAAAAGACGGGAAGGACGGAAAAGACGGGAAAAACGGTATAAGCTGCTGGGATGCGAATGGAAACGGCATCAATGATCCCGCGGAAGATACGAACGGTGACGGAAAATTCGATGCCAGCGATTGCAAGGGGGCGAACGGCGCCAACGGCGCCAACGGGATCAACTGCTGGGATACCAACGGGAATGGTACGAACGATCCTTCAGAAGACACCAACGGCGATGGCAAATTCAACGCCGACGACTGCAAGGGCCCTAAAGGCGACCCAGGTCCTCCGGGGGGCAGTGGAAGCGACACGCTCATTGTCAAAAACATCATAGTGACCGGCTGGTCGTACCACGAAGGAAACGAGCACTTCCGCCGCATTACGGTCGGTGGGAAGGACAGTGCACAGGCTGCATTGCGCATCGATTCTTCTGGCGAAATCTACGCCCGGAGTCTGCATATCATCGATCCGGATATCACCGGGTTGTATGATCAGAACAAGGTTGTTGAATTCGATTCCAGCGGATCGGTGCACCGCATGCCCGAACGCTATATCACCATCAATCCAAGAGATCCGAAAAAATCCGACACCACCATCGTAACGGGCAGCAACATTCGGACTCCGGTGATCGAGGTGGTGAATCCCGTGACCGGAACACCCATCGTACGTTTCGACAGCACGGGTTCATATCACTACGTCCGTGAGCATTACATATCCCAAAGCATCTTCGATCCGACACGGATGGATACGACCACCATCGATGGCAGTGGCGTCATCGCTCCGAGCATTTCGATCAATGATCCGGTCACCGGAAAGCCGGTCGCGGCCATCGAACCGGATGGCGAAGGGTATTTCAGGAGTGTCCACATCGTTGATTCCCTCGGAAATCCCCTGATCGATTTCAACCGCGACGGCACTTCTGAACATAGCGGTCTGGAAACCTATTACGGCGGTCTCCGTGTGCTGCTGGAAACGGGCCAGTACCTCCAACTGACTCCATTTGGCATCATTCTGCCTCTTGTGAATGGCAACATCATCGAAATCAGCCCCTTCGATGGAATTTCTGTGAAGGATCCGAGTAAGCCGACCAATCCGTATGTCTCCCACATCGATCCCAACGGGAACTCGCTCTTCACGGGACAGAAAAACGCCATCATTCCCACCGAGCATTACGGCGTGAGAAAGATGTACGTTGATGAGTCGACGGAACTGTGGTTCAAGGATCGGGGCACGGGACAGCTGAAAAACGGCATCGCGAGCATTCAGCTCGATCCCATGTTCCTCGAAACAACGCATATCGACACGCAACATCCTATCATTGTGAAAATTACTCCGACGGCGGACTGCAACGGTCTTTTCGTCGCAGAGAAAGCGGGCGATCACTTCGTGGTGAAAGAATTGATGAAAGGACATTCGAACGCAACGTTTGACTGGGAGGTGAATGCCAAGCGCATTCACTATGAAGACGCGCGCATGGAACTCTTCGATCCTCCCGCGACGCCGAGACTGGAGGATAAATAATGCTGTTCCTTACATCCCTATCCCGCCCGCGCTCGTGCGATAGCACTTTTCCACTGTTCAGATGCATCTGCGTGGCATTCTGCTTCGTCTCGGTTTTTTGTCTCCCGAATGTCCTGACGGCACAGAGCAGTCCCAGTTATGCGATACTGTTCGATCTGATCGACAACGGCGGCGTGGAAAGCCATTCCGCCGCGACGAATCTGGCGTCACATTCGCTTATCGGTCAGCCCGCAGTACTCACCTATTCGAAGAGTCTCACGCACGTGCTCTCTTCAGGCGCCGGCTGTGCTTTCTGCGGATCGCAAATCACCGTCGCGGTCGAACCGACAATACTGCCGATGATCATGCGGCTGTACCAGAATTATCCCAATCCGTTCAACCCATCCACGACGATCCGCTACTCCCTCGAACGCGAGTCGCTGGTGGAGCTCTCCGTTTTCAACCTCCTCGGTGAAAAGGTGGCTGTCATACTCCGTGAAACACAACCTCCCGGTGACTATACCGTCGATTATGTCGCCACGAATCTCTCCGGCGGCGTTTATATTTACCGCCTTTCCACCGAGCATGGACAATTGACGAGGCGGTTTGTGCTGTTGAAATAGCCCATCCGTCTGCTACCCGGCACGGGTCACATCCCGCGCCGGGTTGAAGCAAGGGCTGGTGGTTTTCGCTGTCGGGCAAGATGCGTAGTCCCCTCGTCCCACGATTCAATATCGGGAAACGGCGACGAGGCGCGCCGCGTCCCCCACCCGTGCGATGTAAACGCCGTGCAGGGTTGCGGGCAGATGCACGACGGATATCGTGAGTCCGGAAGTCGATGCATGCAGCGTCTGCGCATGCACCTCGCGGCCGAGGAGGTCGTAGACGCGCAGAACCGTGTCGGTCGCGCCCGGGACATGCCATTGCACACGCAATGGCGCACCCGCGGCAGCGGGCTGCGGATAGCACTGGAGGACCGTGGCCGAAGGCTGTGCGACATCGCCGATCGCGGTGGCCACGTCCCCGAGTTCGTAATACAGCGTGTCGGCGAAAGGAATGCGGGTGGTCCAACCACGATTGTCGCTGGCGGTGACGTACCACTGCAGCCACGTCGCACCCGAAGGAATCGGGACCATCACATCCGTTATCTGCCCGAGCTGCACGGTGAACGGATATTCTGAAAACGCATCCCCGGGCTGCGTGCGGAAATGAATGCGCGCATCGGTGAGCGACCATGCAGCATCCCACGGATCCCCGCGGATGATCGTGATGAAATTCATGTCCGCACCCGCCTGAATGGCATACGGCGGGGTGTGGTAAATGAACGGCGCGTGATTCCACGCATAGTCGCCGAATGGTTCGATGTGACTATACTTCTGCGCCCAGGTGGTGTACATCATGCCGCGGAAAGCGGGCGTGTCGCGCGTCCACTCCTTCCAGCGCCTGATCTGCTGTTCGTCCTGATCGTAATACGGCGCGGAAATCTGGCGGAAACCGCGGTCGGCGAAGAAGCCGAGACTGTTTTGCACGATGCCGTCGCGTCCGTTCCAGTTCACCATCCCCACGTCGTTGGCGATCATATCCGCGCTGCCGCGCAAGTCGCCGCGCACGAGATAATACGGACCCTTCACCGCGTTGTGATATTCGTCGAACATGTCGGTCCATACGAGGACGTCCGCACCCGGACGATACTTCTCGATGATCGCACGGCAGCGCGCGACGTTATCGGCGAGAATGGCGGCGGGGGACAGCGAACGTGTTTCGTCTCCGGCGTCCCAGTTCATCGTGCGAATTTCGTCATGCTGCATGAAATACGTCGTCGCATGCAGCACGCTGTCGAGCACACGGAATTCCCGGTCGAGGATGTCATACACTTCCGGATCCGACATCGTGCACGTGACCTGGCTGCCGTGAATCACGACGGCATGATAATAGGAAGCGAGCACCGTGTCGCCGTTTTTCAGTATGCCTCCCGGACGCACCCGCAGCGTGGGTGGCGTATGCCACATGTCGTAATTCCCGGCATAGGAGAGCATGCCCATGCGCGCATCGCGCAGCGTATCGAAATCGCGTCCTTCGGTGTAAACGATCGCGAGCAGCGGATGCGCCAGCGTGAGCGGCGCCCCGTCGCGGCGAATGAGGTTGACGAATGCCGTTTCCTCGAATACGAGATCGTCCCACCAGATACGCCCGGATTTCGCTCCCCAGACGCCCCAGTAAATTCCCACCGTATCGGCTTCGAGGGAATTGAAGGTGAAATCGATTTTTCTCCAGTCCGCCGTCGCGGGAAGGGAAATGTCGTTGAATGAAAGATTGTAGCCGGCGTTGCTGAGCACGGAAATGTTCGCCGACGAGGCCGGTTGAAGGTTTTCGGTTTTCACCCAGGCGCTGACATGGTATTCGGTGAAGGGGTGCACACGCGTCCAGTACGACACGCGTCCGTTGCCGTATTGAGGTGAATACTGCGCGAAATTCTCGAAACGCACGCTTACCGTGCCGGAGTGCTTGACCTGCGTATCTGCGAAGCTCAGCTGTCCTGGCGAGTCGATGAAGCGGTAGCCCGGGAAATTATCCCCGTTGTGCTGTTCGAAACCGCCGTTGGGCAGCGTCACGTCAATCCACGGCACCAACCGCGCAGTATCCGCTTCGATGACCAGTTTCTGCTGGCGGACGGGGAGGCCCGACGCCAGGTTGGGATTGTGAAACAGCAGGCTGTTCGAGTACCCGATCGGCATGACGCCGGGAATGACTTCCAGCCGCCTGTCGCGCGCGTAGTCGCGCAAGGCTGCGAGCGAGTCGTAATAGCGCTTCGGCTGCGTACTGATCGTCGTGAATTTGTAATCGGTGAGATGCACGCCGTTGAGTCGAGATCGAAGAGCGCGGTCCCAGAGCGACTTCGCCGCGGTGATGTTGTTCCCTACAAGGACGTTGGTGGAATGGTAGAACCAGCGAATCGTGAATTCCGGTTTGTCGACGATGCGGCAGGCCTCGAGTCCCCACCACCCGGGCGTCGGATACAGCAGCTTCAGAAACGTATCCACCCCGTAAAACAGTCCCGCTTCGTCGGATCCGTTGATGAGAATGCGCCACGGTATCGCGTCGAAGACATATCCTTCCGGCCCGGGGAAATCGACGGTCACCTGTACGCGCTGATCGGGCATCGACGCGAGAATGCGGTTGACCACTTCCGACCGCACGCCGATAAACACCCCGGATTCCAGCGAATCCGCTTCCTCGTACAGATTCACGGCCAGCGTATCCTTCCCTTTCTCCCGCAGAAACGCATTGATCACCGCCGCCGCTCCATGCATCGGCTGTGCGGGATCGAGAAAGATGTGCTGTCCCGGATTCGGCTCATACACCGCCGAGAAAAACCGGTAATACGCCTGCCGCGGCTGTGGGTGCAGCATCGAAAAATCCGTCTGCGCCCCGGCCCGCGACGCAGCGGCAAACAGCAACGTGACCGTCAGAATCAACCAACGCATAGCACACCTTTATCCTCTGGAATCAAAAATGAAACATGACAAACACCCCCATTAATTGCCATCAAAAAATCAATCTGTGAAATCCGTTTCATCCGTGATTACTCTTTCGACTGGTCGAGCCTGAAGGCTCATCCTCCTAATTCCGCCAACCAGCCTGAAGGCTCATCCTCCAAAAATCCTCCGCGCGCCTCCG
>JACZJN010000193.1 GCA_014860565.1 Bacteroidota bacterium | reverse complement strand
AAAAAAAGCTACATTACATGCTTGACTTCATTCCCTGCGCTTCGGCGCAGAGGAGACTTGTTTCACCTAGCCGGCAGAAACGCAATGGCGAATCCAGAAACTCCTTCACAGACGAACTTCGTCAAGCAGATCATCAACGAGCATAACCGGAGCGGTCGCTTCGATCAGCGTGTACATACGCGATTTCCGCCCGAGCCGAACGGATATCTGCATATCGGGCATGCGAAGTCGATCTGCCTGAATTTCGGCATTGCGCAGGAATACGGCGGACTGTGCAACCTCCGCTTCGACGACACGAATCCTGCGAAAGAGGATGTCGAGTACGTGGATTCGATCAAGGAAGACATTCGTTGGCTGGGTTTTGACTGGGAGGAACGAGAGTATTATGCATCCGATTATTTCGAGACGCTGTACGATTACGCGCTGAAACTCATTGGCGACGGTAAGGCGTTTGTCTGCGAACTGACGGCCGACGAGATTCGCCAGCACCGCGGCACCCTCACCGAGCCGGGGAAAAATAGTCCGTTCCGTGACCGCGGCATAGAGGAGAATCTCGATCTGTTCCAGCGCATGCGGGCAGGGGAATTCCCCGACGGTGCGTACACGCTGCGTGCAAAGATCGACATGGCCTCGCCGAATCTCAATATGCGCGACCCGGTGATGTACCGCATCCTGCGCGCCCATCACCATCGTACGGGCGATGACTGGTGCATCTATCCTACCTATGACTGGGCGCATGGACAATCCGACTCCATCGAAGGCATCACGCATTCGATCTGCACGCTCGAGTTCGAAGACCACCGCCCGCTCTATGACTGGTACGTCGATCAACTCGGCATTCACCACCCGCAGCAAATTGAATTCGCGCGCCTCAATGTGACCTACCTCGTCATGAGCAAGCGCAAGCTCCTCCGTCTTGTGCAGGAAGGCATCGTCGACGGGTGGGATGATCCGCGCATGCCGACCATTTCCGGACTGCGCCGCCGCGGCTATACACCGGTGTCTGTCCGCGATTTCGCCGAACGCGTGGGCGTCGCGAAAAAGGAGAGCACCATCGACATGGCGCTTCTGGAGCACTGCGTGCGCGAGGATCTCAACGCCCACGCCTGGCGCGTGATGGGCGTGCTCGATCCTCTCAAAGTCGTGATTACAAATTTCCCGGAAGGGGAGATCGAACAACTCGAGGCAGTGAACAACCCGGAAGATCCTTCATCCGGCGTGCGCAACGTTCCGTTTACACGCGAGCTGTATATCGAGCAAGAAGACTTCATGGAAGAGCCTCCCGGCAAGTTCTTCCGACTTGCACCCGGACGCGAGGTGCGCCTGCGCTATGCCTACATCATCAAATGCGAAGAGGTGATCAAGGACGCCGACGGTAACATCGTCGAACTGCATTGCACATACGATCCGGAGACGCGCAGCGGCATGCCCCAGGCCAATCGAAAAGTGAAAGGGACGCTGCACTGGGTATCAGCCACCGAAGGCATTGAGGCCGAGGTGAGGCTGTATGACCAGCTATTCACGAAGGAGGATCCGGGCGACGCGGAAGAGGGACTCGATTTCCTCTCCAACCTCAATCCCGATTCGCTGCAGATCGTCCGTGCCAAGGTCGAACCCTCGCTCGCCGAAGCCCTCCCCGGCAAGCATTTCCAGTTCGAACGCAAGGGCTACTTTACTGTCGATTCGCGCTACAGTATACCGGGTACGCCGGTGTTCAACCGCACCGTTACGCTTCGTGACACCTGGGCGAAGATGAGCAGTAAGCAGTAAGCAGGAAGCAGGAAGCAGGAAGCAGGAAGCAGGAAGCAGGAAGCAGGAAGCAGGAAGCAGGAAGCAGGAAGCAGGAAGCCTTAGGTCGTAAGCTCTGAACGTGATACCACGTTGTACGTTGGCTTTTGGCAAGAAGCCAACAGCCAACAGCCAATAGCCAACAGCCAACAGCCAAAGTACCAACAACGGAAAACGAGCAGAATGATAATTTCAGTAACCGGTGGAACGGGTTTTTTAGGATCACATCTCGTGGATAGAATGATTGCGCAGGGACACCAGGTTCGCGCTCTCGTGCGCAAGAGCAGCAACCTGCGCTGGCTCGACGGTAAAAACGTCGAGCTTGTGATCGGCGACATCCGCGATGCTGCTTCACTTGAACCGTTCATGCAGGGTACCGACATCGTCTACCACATCGCAGGCGTCGTCAAGGCGCGCGATCGAGGAGGATATTTCGACGGCAACGTGAAGGCGACGGAAAACCTTCTGGATGCAGCTCGGCGCTTCGCCCCGAACCTGCACCGGTTTCTCTACGTCAGCAGCCAGACGGCTGCTGGTCCCGCTGCGTCACTCGATCGACCTGCGCGGGAAGACGACCCACCCAACCCGATCACAACCTACGGCCATAGCAAGGTCGCGGCCGAAAAGGCCGTCCGGACAATGGGCGATACACTGCCCTGGACCATCGTACGTCCCCCGGCTATGTACGGCCCGCGCGACACGGAAATTTTTATCTATTTCCAGGCGATCGCGCGCGGGCTGAACTCGATGATCGGGTTTGACGACAAGCGCCTGAGTCTGTTGCACTGTGACGACCTCGTACAGGGAATGATTTTGGCCGCGGAGGCGGGAAACAGCGTCGGGCAAACCTACTTCATTTCCAGCGACGAATTCTATTCCTGGCCGCAGGTCGGGAGCATCACCGCCAGCGCATTGGGGAAACGCGTATTCACCATGCGCCTTCCGCACACGCTCGTGTATACTGTGGCGGCGTTCGCCCAGGGCTTTTCCGAACTGCAGAAAAAACCCGCGACGCTCAATATCGAAAAGGCACGTGATATCACACAGCGATACTGGATCTGCGATATCAACAAGGCGAAAAATGAGTTGGGGTATCGTCCGAAAGTGTCGATTGACGAGGGAATTCGCACGACCATCGACTGGTATCGTGCGGAAGGGTGGCTGAAGTAGCCGGAAGGTTGCCTGCAGTCGGAAGGGAAGAGAGCGGAATCGTGATCCCGACGTACCGGGCGAGGCCGGGAGAGTCGCCTCAGCGGTTTTCGCGGTAGAGTTCCTGTGCAGTGATGAACACCTGCACGGCCCAGGGCACGAGATACTGAATCGATTGTCCTTCGCGAACGCGGCGGCGAATGTCGGTAGAGGAAATGTCGATCAGCGGCATGGAGAATCTCCGTGCCGCTTTTCCATATCGGTGGGTTTCGAAATCGATTTCATAGCCGGGGCGCTCCGCGATGGCCAGTGTCGCCAGTTCCGTGATGGCATCTGGCTCCTTCCACAGATGAAATTCCAGAAAAGTATCGGCACCCATGAGCAGAAACAGCGTATCGTCCGGGTATCGCTCGTGCAGATGCCGCAGCGTGTCCACGGTAAACGAAACCCCTGCACGCTGCACTTCGAAGTATTCACCGCGCAATTTTTGATTGTCGGAGACGGCGAGCGCAAGCAGTTCGGCGCGTATTTCCGCGGGGAGGCTTTCCGATTGCAGTTTGAACGGAGATTGAAAGGCCGGTACCAGCAGGACGCGGTCGAGTGCAAGTGCGTCGATGGCGCTCTGGGCGAGGATCAGATGGCCGAGATGGGGAGGATTGAATGTTCCGCCGTAGACACCGATGTTCATCGCTTCTCCTTCATGCTCAGGGCGCGGTGTTCTTCGCGAAAAGGGAACGTGCGAATCAGCGCGCGCAGTTCAGCGGCAAGCGAGGCATCAATCGCACCGCCGCGCAGCATGCGAGTGAATTTCCAAAGAAGATAACGCTGCAGAAGAAAGTACGAAAGACGGCTGTTGTAGCGGGCGTAATATCGCAGTTGTTCGCGTCTGTAGGAGACGACGATGCGTGGATTGCTGAGCGGATCAGACCCTCCGCCAAAATGGACAATCTCCGTCTCCGGCCGGTAGAGCACCTTCCATCCGGCGCGTCCGAGACGCGAGCAGATGTCGACATCTTCGAAGTAGAAAAAATACGCCTCGTCAAATCCGGAAACTGCCTCCCAGGCCGCGCGGCGTATGAGCATGCATGCGCCGGTGATCCAATGCGGTTCGAGTGGCACAGCCGCCTCCCGGGCGCGTGCCTCGATCAATGTGCCGCCGCCTTCCCGGCTTTGCTGCTGCCGCTGCCGTTCACGAAGTTCACTGCGCAGTGTCGGCCGTTCGCCGAAGGAAAGTTGGAAACGGCCGTCGGGATGGCGGAGTGCGGGGCCCGCGGCTCCCGCCCGGGGCTGCGCTTCCATCGCCACGAGAAGTGCCGGGAGCGGATCATTGGTGAGGTCAAGGTCATTGTTCAGAATGAAAAAGTAATCACCGTCGGCGGCATTTACACCTCGATTGCAGGCATGGCCGTACCCGCCGTTTTCCGACAGGCGTACAAGACGCACTGACGGAAAAGCGTCCGCGGGAAATACCTGCTCCGCGGCATTGTCGACAACGACGATTTCGGACACCGTATCCAGCGCAAGCAGCTGCCGCACGAGATGCTCCGTGTATGCGAGCTTCCCGAAATGGATGACGATGGCGGAGACGGTGCCGGGCATACGCGTCAGGTGATCTGGGCGCGAACGCGGCGCACACAGGTGTCGCGTCCGAGCAGTTCTGCCATCATGCCAAGGTCGGGACCGTGCTGTTCGGCGGTAAGAGCCAGGCGCAGCGGCATGAACAGCCCCTTGCCCTTGATGCCGGTGTCGGCCTGCACTTGTTTGATCAGCGCTTTGACTGTTTCCGCATCCCATGGAGCCTGCGTTTCCGCCAGGTCGGCGAAGCGTTTCAGCACGCTCTGTGCGTCTTCCCCGGCCAGGAGCAAGCGGTCTTCCGCATTTTCCAGTGTCACCTGTGCGATGGTAAGGAAGGGGAGATGCGCGGCGATGTCGGACGGCAATGTGAGATAGCTGGCGAATGCGGCGACGACCGCCTCGGTGCGCGTGTTATCGCCTGTGTCGAAGCCAGCGGCCCTCATCCAGGGCCCGCAATGCCCGGCGAGTTCGGCCGGTGGGAGCGCGCGCAGATACTGCGCATTGAACCACCTGAGTTTTTCAATATCAAAGACCGCGCCCGCCTTGCTGACGCGTTCGAGGGAGAATGCCTGCTCGAGTTCCGCAAGCGTGAACATCTCGCGATCGTCGCCGGGATTCCAGCCCAGCAGCGCCACGAAATTGACCAGCGCGGTGGGGAGAAACCCCTTGTTCCTGTAGTCCTCGACCGCCACATCGCCCTGGCGCTTACTGAGTTTCGTGCGGTCTTCGTTGAGCAGCAGGGGGAGATGGGCAAACGCCGGCGCCTCCCATCCGAGGAAATCGTAGAGCAGTTGATGCTTCGGTGCGGAAGGCAGCCATTCCTCCCCGCGGATGACATGGGTGATTCCCATAAGATGGTCATCGACCACGTTCGCGAGATGATAGGTCGGGAATCCGTCTGATTTGATCAGTACCTGATCGTCGATGGCATCGAAATGGACGGTGATTTCGCCGCGCACCAGATCGTGGAAATGCATTTGTCCTACCACCGGCACTTTCATGCGAATAGTGAAGGGCATGCCCTCCTCGATGCGCTTCTGCACTTCCTCAGGGGTCAGGGCACGGCAGCGGCGGTCGTATGCCGGATCCCGCTTTTCCGCGATCTGCTTTTGCCGCGAGGCTTCAAGCTCCTCCGACGTGCAGAAACATCGATAGGCCTTTCCTTCCTCAAGGAGTTGATGCGCATGTGCGGTGTAGATGTCGCTGCGCTGTGACTGGATATACGGGCCGAAATCACCCCCGATGCCCGGTCCCTCGTCGAAATGCAATCCAGCCCAGGCCAGTGTGGACGCAAGATTCTCGGCCGCGCCTTCGACGAAGCGTGAACGATCGGTATCTTCGATACGCAGAATGACCGTGCCGCCAAGGCGCCGTGCGAAAAGATAATTATAGAGCGCCGTTCGGAGTCCGCCGACGTGGAGGTAGCCGGTGGGACTCGGAGCGAAACGGACGCGTGGTTGCTGTGTCATGGAAAATCGTGCCCTTGTTGAAAACAGTCAGCAAAACTGAAATATAGCCATGTATGCGCGGATTCGGAACTCGCCTTGACAATCCACCGCTCACGGGGCTATTTTGAAACAAATCACCATCGTTGCGTACACTACGCCGGTGTTGACGTTCGGACGAGAATACAGAGCCTGGAGCACGACAATGAGCTTCGCATTTACTGAGGAACATATTTCGCAGATCGCCCGCATTCTCGAGGTGGAAGCCCGGCATTATGGGAACCATTATCGCCTTGAGCTCAAGGGAGAGAGTATCGACCGCCGTCTTGCCCTGGAGATTTATCCGCGCATCCCGCTTGGAGATGACGAAGGTTCGCTGGTCAGTGTGTTCACGCCCAACGCCAATCTGCAGATGCAGCACTGCTCGGGCATGGTGGTCAGCGAATTAATGGGCGAGGTGACATTTTTCGCCGAGGCCGGGGGGAAAATGTCGGGTCTGATCATCGAGAAGCAGGGTGCCTGTTCGCTGTACTCGAACGTGGATCGCCGGATGCTCTCGGGTGATTTTACCAGGCTTGGTCCCGAGGTCATGCTTTCGGGAATCGCACTTTCCCTGACCGAACTCATGCTCGACGAGGAAGCGGACACCGATGACATTATCGAATCACCCGATGCCTGAAATTGCCGTCGCTTTCCGCGCACGCTGCGGCAACATCAGCGGAGCGTTGTTTGCCAATGCCATTCGCTTCACCCTGCGTCAGGAGAAGCGGCATGCCGCGATGATATCGTGCGTGGTGGTGACCGATGCAGAAATCCACGAGCTCAACCGCCGCTTTCTCAAACACGACTATCCGACCGACATCATCACGTTCCCATTGGAAGACGACCCGATCGAGGCGGAACTGGTCATCAGCGCCGACACCGCCCGTCGACAGGCGCGGGAATACAAGGTGACCATGCGCGAGGAATGCGCGCGGCTCGCAATTCACGGCGTGCTGCACCTGTGCGGCTATGATGACCGCAGCGAGGAGGACCGGGCCGCGATGAAATCCAGGGAGGATTTTCACGTACGTCGATACATGAAGAATGAGCGCACGCGCCACTGACTTGACATTCGCCCGCTCAAGTTCTACTTTTTCCCTGTAACGAATGCCCCGAACTTCTCATAGATAGAGGAATGCAGGAACGTATCGTAGAAATCATCGTGTATCTGATACACGAAATGCAAACCGACAAGCGCCTTGGTGAAATCGATCTGCGCGCATTGTCGGATAAAGGCTATACGCAGAACGAAATCAGTACGGCGTTCAGCTGGCTGTTTGATAAAATCCACCTCGGCGACAATATCCTGACCGAAGGGAGCAGGAGTCAGCCTCATTCACACCGTGTCCTGCACGATTCAGAACGTTCTGTTATAACGCCGCAGGCCTACGGATATCTCCTCGAACTCAGGGAGCTCCGACTGCTCGACGACATGGATATCGAGCTTGCCATCGATCGCATCATGATGGCGGGTTTCGGTACCGTGGGAATCGATGAAATGAAATCGGTCATCGCATCGATCATTTTCGACTATGACGATTCCAATCGTATCGGCAGCAGACTCATGTTGAACAGCAAGGACACCATTCACTGAGGTGTTCTTCGGCGCGTAACGACCTGCGCCCGTTCCGCATCGCGGAGCGGATCGGCAGCGCCTGCAACTCGCGCAACCGTGCATCGTCAACCATTGAATCCGGAAATCATGTCCAAATCTCTCATTATTGTCGAGTCGCCGTCCAAGGCCAAGACCATCAACAAGTATCTGGGAAAGCAGTTTGTGGTCGAAGCTTCCGTCGGACATATAAAGAACCTGCCGTCCAAGGATCTCGGGGTAGACGTCGAGCAGGACTTCGAACCCCGCTATGTCACCATCCGCGGGAAGGCGCAGGTCATCAAGGATCTGCAAAAACGCGCCGCCGCCGCTGATTCCGTCTATATCGCGACCGATCCCGATCGCGAGGGCGAAGCCATCGCATGGCATATCGCGCACGAATTGGAAAAGCAGCTGGTCGGGAAGAATCTCTATCGCGTGCTGTTCAACGAGATCACCAAGTCGGGCATCGAGGAAGCGATGAAGCATCCCCGCCGCATCGACGAACGCATCGTTCGCGCACAGCAGGCCCGTCGTGTGATGGACCGCATCGTGGGCTACAAGGTGAGTCCTTTCCTGTGGAAGACCATCTACAAAGGCCTCTCCGCCGGCCGCGTCCAATCCGTCGCTCTGCGGCTTATCTGCGAGCGCGAGCAGGAGATCGCGGATTTCATCATCGAGGAATACTGGACCATCACCGGCGAATTTCAGAAGCCGGGCAACAGCGCATTCCATGCCAAGCTTGTGAAGATCGACGGACAGGCGCCGGTCATTCCTGATGAAAACACGGCTGCCTCGCTGCTCGAAAAACTGCGCGCCGAGCAGTATGCGATTTCCGATATCCAGTCGAAGGAAATATCACGCTCTCCGTCACCCCCGTTCATCACCAGTTCGCTGCAACAGGAAGCATCGAACCGACTGCGCTTCACCACCAAGCGCACCATGCGGATCGCGCAGCAGCTCTACGAAGGTGTGGAATTGGGTGAGGAGGGCGCGGTTGGTCTGATCACCTACATGCGTACCGATTCGACGCGCATCAGCAACGAAGCCGTGCAGAACGTTCGCGAGTATATTCACGGACAGTACGGCGAGGAGTTCGTTCCCGAAGGCGTGCGCAGTTTCAAAGTGAAGGCCAGCGCACAGGACGCGCACGAAGCCATCCGTCCCACCTCGATGGAATACACGCCGCAGCGCGTGCGCGCGTTCCTTTCGCCCGAGCAGTACGCACTGTACGAACTCGTATGGAAACGCTTCGTCGCCAGCCAGATGTCTGCTGCGCGAATGCAGCAGAAAACCGTGATCGTGGACGGCGGCATCTATCAGTTCAAAGGCGTGGGGTCACATTACACCTTCCGCGGCTTTCTCCAGGTTTACGATGATTACGCCGGAGAAAACGCGCAGGAAGTGGATGAGGAAGAGACCATCATTCCCGAGGGACTCGAAGCGCGCGACAGGGTGGAACCACAGCAGCTCGACCCACATCAGCATTTCACCAAACCGCCGCCCCGTTACAGCGAAAGCAGCCTCGTGCGCGAGCTCGAAGCCAACGGGGTCGGACGTCCGAGCACCTACGCCTTGATCGTGAGTACGATACAGGACCGGGGCTACGTGGAACTGAAAAACCGCCGCTTCCATGCGACGACGCTCGGTATGGATGTGAGCAAACTTCTGACGACACATTTCGATCGCCTGTTCAATGTCGATTTCACCTCCCGCATGGAGCAGGAACTCGATACCATCGCCACCGGAGAATCGTCGTATATCAAGGTCATGCACGATTTCTATGATCCGTTCATGGAACTGCTCAACAGCGTCTCGCCCGAGGACGCACGCCTGCAGGAGGAAACGGACGAAGTGTGCGAGAAGTGCAACCGTCCGATGATCATTCGCTGGGGCCGCAACGGCAAGTTTCTCGCCTGCAGTGGATATCCTGAATGCAAGAACGCCAAGCCCCTGCCGGGCGAGGCCGACCGCATGAAGATCGAGGAGAAATGCCCCGACTGCGGCCACGACCTGGTACTCAAGCAGAGCCGCTACGGAAAATTCATCGGTTGCAGCGGATATCCCGATTGCAAGTTCACGCGTCCCATCACGCTCGGATTCAAATGTCCGAAATGTGTGGAAGGTGAAGTCGTACAGCGGCTGACGAAAACCAAGCGCACATTCTATGGATGCACGCGCTATCCGGACTGTGATTTCACGTCCTGGGACAAGCCGGTACCACAGGCTTGCCCTTCATGTAAAAATTCATATCTTTTAGCCAAGTACACCCAGAAAAAAGGTGAATTCCTGAAGTGTCCTGAATGCAAGGAGGAGTTTTCGAAAGATCTCGATCCCTTGGATCCCATGCAGGTCGCAGCTTAGGACAGGTCAATGAAGGCGAGTATCCAGCGCTTCGGTGAATACCTGACCGTGGAGAGGAACGCTTCCCCCCACACGGTGGTCGCGTATATCCGGGACCTGGAACAATTCCATTCTTGGCTGTTGGCGCTTGCGGAAAGCGAGAGGATCGAGCTTGATGCCGTCGACCGCGGGAGCATCCGTATGTACCTGGGCGCGCTCGCGGAAGAGGGGCTCTCACGCAGAAGTATCAGCAGAAAAATGACGTCCATCCGGGCGTTCTTTCAGTTCGCCGAGCGGCGCGGGTTCGTCGGGGAAAACCCGGCGGAGAATCTCCACGCGCCAAAAATCGACCGGCGCCTGCCGGCCTTTGTCGATGAGGACACCGTCAGCCGTCTGATGCTGCTTCCCGATACGGGGACGGCGGACGGAGCGCGCAATGCCGCCATCCTTGAGATGTTTTACAGTACGGGCATGCGGCTGAGCGAGCTGACAGGATTGAACATCAAGGACCTTAACACAAGCACGCGGACCGTACGCGTGCTGGGGAAACGGCGCAAGGAACGGATTCTTCCCGTTGGGCAGCCGGCCCTTGACGCGATTGCACATTATCTCGCACTCCGGCGTGCTGACGGGCAGCATACGGAGAGCGATCCGGAAGCACTGTTTCTCAACCACCGTGGAAGTCGGCTTTCGAGCCGAAGCGTCTATTCGATCGTCAACAACCATCTCCGGGTGGTCAGTGACCAGGAGCAATGCTCCCCGCATGTGCTCCGCCACAGCTTCGCCACGCATCTCCTCAACAGGGGAGCCGACCTCCAGGCCGTGCGTGAACTGTTGGGACATGAAAGCCTTTCGACGACGCAGATTTATGCGCATGTCACCACTGATCACCTGAAGCGCGAGTATGCGAAAGCGCATCCGCGTGCATGAACATTCCATCAGAAAGGAGCGTACTAATGAACGTCCAATTCACCGCACGCCACTTCAAGGCCCATGACGGATTGAAGCATTACGCAATGCAGCAGGTGTCTACGCTCAAGAAATACTACGACGGGATCGTCACCGGGAACGTCACTCTGCGATTCGAGAAAGCCAAGGATTCAGTGAAGATCGCGGAAATCAACCTCGCCGTCTACGGCACACAGCTCGTCGCCATTGAAAAATCAGAGAATTTTTACAAGTCCATAGATAACGCGGTCGAAAAACTGGAGCGTCAGCTCCTCAAATACAAAGGGAAACGTCGCGGGTTGTAATTGATCGTTCATACAAGGGATTGTATCTTGTGGGCGGTAACACCGCCCATTTTTTTTTATTCGCATGCCATCACCCTACGACCCGCTGAAAAATCTGAAGGTGCTCGAAAGCAAACCGATCACCGTGCGACGCTTCTTCGAGAAGAACCGTCTGCGTCTCCGCTTCACATCCGCCAACGGGCTCGAGAACAGCGCGCGCCTGATCCCCGAAAAGAATCTGCATCGCCCCGGGCTCGCGCTTGCGGGGTATGTCGAACTCTTCACCTACCACCGTGTACAGGTGTTCGGCAATACCGAAATCAAGTACATGGAATCCCTGAGCCATGCCGAACAGCTGCAGGCATTCGCGCGTCTCTTCCAGTTCGAGATCCCGTGCATCGTCGTCACCAATGGCAACACGCTTGATCCCGAACTGGTCGCGATCGCCACCCAGCATGACGTACCGGTGTTTTATTCCCGCTACGAGACGACCAAGGCGATTTATTTCATGAGCGATTTTCTCGATGATCAATTCGCTCCGAAGACCGCCATACACGGGGCATTCATAGACGTCTACGGTGTTGGGGTGCTGTTCATCGGGCGGTCGGGAATCGGGAAAAGTGAAATCGCACTCGATCTCGTCGAACGAGGACATCGACTTGTGGCGGACGATGTGGTTGTCGTGACGCAAAAGGGCGAAGGTATCCTGATGGGATCGGGAACGGACCTGGTCAAGCACTTCATGGAAATCCGCGGTCTGGGGCTTATCGACATCCGCGCGATTTTTGGCATTCGCGCGATCCGTTTCCAGAAACGCCTCGAGATTATCGTGCAGCTCGAAGAGTGGGACGATGCCCATGATTATGAACGCACCGGGCTCGACACGCGCGAGGTCCCCGTGCTCGGCGTCCAGATACCACATGTGAGGCTCCCGATTTTCCCGGGGAAAAACGTCACCGTGATCACGGAAGTCATTGCGCTCAATTACCTGCTCAAGCACTATGGCTATGACGCCGCGACAGAATTCTCTAACAAACTCAAGACACGCCTCGAGGAAAAAGCGCGCGACGAATCCGATGATCGCGCAATCGACTGGTTCGAACACGACTTCGAATAACAAGTTGATTTTGATGTGTCTTTTCTGTTTTTTCAATAGAGAGGCTAATCAGCAATCCAACGTATCTCGCGCTTTTCACACGTACATCCCAATCTCTGACGGAGGTTTTATGTCTCCTCGCTATCTGTTCGTTGCCCTGCTCTGCTGCGGGCTCCTGGTCTCCTGCGGAAATAAATCCGGAGAAAAAGACCCGATGGGCGAAACAGCCGTAGTAGCGTTGTCCGGCGACGCGGATAACCTGAACCCGGTTGTAGCAAACTCATCGACCTCGGCCGACATCCAGGGAAGCATTTATCCCACCATGTTTGACGTCACCTTCAACATGCGTGAAGGGAAACTCGAGTTCGAACCGAGTCTCGTGACATCATGGGAGTTCGCCAACGAAGGGAAGGATGTGATTCTTCATATCCGCCCCGATGTCCGCTGGGAGGACGGCATCCTCGTGACCCCGCAGGATATTAAATTCAGCTATGAACTGTACGGGGATCCGGAGGTCGCCAGTCCGCGGCGCAGCTATCTCGAAAGCATGATCCAAACCAACGACAAATTCGATGTCGACAAGAGTATCGAAATCATCGACGACACCACGATGATATTTCACTTCACGCGGCAGTATCCTCTGCAGCTGTTCCATCTGAATCTCTCCCCGGTGCCGAGGCATATCTATCGCAATGCGGATCGCAAAACACTCAGAGCTAATCCAGCGAACGAGCATCCGATTGGGGCAGGTCCGTTTAAACTCGAGGAGTGGACGCGGCAGCAGCAGATCGTGCTCACGCGCAATAACAATTCCACGCTGCCCTATCCCGCGAAGCTCGAACGCGTGATCTTCCGTGTGATTTCGGAGCCGACGACGCGCTTGACGGAATTGAAGAAAGGCGAGATTGACATCATGCGTCCGGTTTATCCCGAGGACGTTTCCGACATTCAGGAAAATAATCCCAACATCAAGCTGCAAACCCTGCCGCCACGCAGTTACGAGTACATCGGTTGGTCGAATATCGATGTCAAGGAATATCAGGCGAGCGGGAAAAAGAACATCCTCCCGCATCCGCTGTTTGGAGACCGCCGTGTGCGCCAGGCACTCACCTATGCAATCAACCGCAAGGGCATTCTCGACGATCAGCTCGGTCCCTACGGCGAGCTCGCAGTGACGGATTTCTCTCCGGTGTTCCGTTGGGCGATACAGCATGACCTCATTCCATATCCGTATGATCCGGAGCGCGCCCGCCAGCTGCTGCGTGCATCGGGATGGAGCGATTCGAACGGTGACGGTGTACTGGACAAGGGCGGGAAGGATTTTGAATTCACCCTGTACTACAACGTTGGCAACAAGCGCCGTGAATACGTCGCCACCATGGTTCAGGAGAACCTGAAACAGGTGGGCATCAAGGTGACACTGCAATCGGTCGAGCCCGTGGTGCTCTATCAGAATATCGAGGCGAAAAAATACGACGCCTTCATCGCCGGCTTCTCCGTCGGTCTCGCCATCGACCCTGCCGACCGCTGGGGCGACATCAACAGCCCGTTCAACACCGTGGGCTTTCAGAACAAGCGGGTCGCGGAATTACTCAAGCTCGGACTGCATGTGGCCACCGAGCGCGACGCTGGTCCTTTCTGGAAGGAAATCCAGGCCATCCTGCATCAGGAGCAGCCCTGTACCTTTATGTACTGGGTCAAGGATATCGTGGGCGTGAACCGCCGGCTCAAGCACACGAATGTCAATATTCTCGGCGTCACGGACCACATGTGGGATTGGATGATCGGAGATCCGAATTCCGCGGTTACGTATTGATCCGCAGGTGTCCCTGATAATCGGGTAAGGTAGTTCCGTGCTCAGGTATATTTCTCGACGTGTATTGTCAGCAGTCCCGCTGCTGTTCGGATTGCTGACAATCACGTTTTTTATTATCCGTCTTGCCCCTGGCGATCCCGTCTCACTGTATATCCAGTCGGACGTGGATCCGCAGTACGCGAACAATCTCCGCGAAGCACTCGGCCTTGCGGATCCTCTCCCGGTGCAGTATGTCAAATGGCTCAAGGGAACGTTGACCGGAGAACTCGGGATGTCATTCAGCAAGCACACCGAGGTCACCAGAATTCTCGCCCAGACCATCCCCAACACGATCCTGCTGACCTTCTTTGCCCTGTGTTTCAATTTCATCCTCGGTATCATCATCGGCATCATCACTGCGCTCAAACGGGGGAGTGCGGTCGATCATGCGGTGAATATCACCTCGCTTTTTGTGTATTCCATGCCCGAGTTTTGGCTGGGACTGATGCTCATTCTCGGTGTTTCGCTGCATCTCGGCATTCTCCCTGCTTCGGGCATGCATGCGCCGATGGCGAAATATCTGAGCATGCCAGAGTACGTATGGGATGTGTTCAAGCACATGATCCTCCCTGTCTTTGTCCTGGGCGTCGCCTCCGCAGCGGCCACCGGCCGCTACATGCGCGGCAGCCTGCTCGAGGTCATCAACCAGGACTATGTGCGTACCGCGCGTGCGAAAGGGCTCAGTGAGTTTCTCGTCATCGGGAAGCATGCCTTGCGCAATGCATTGATTCCCATCATCACGCTGCTGGGACTTTCGCTCCCGTTCCTCCTGGGCGGTGCGGTTATCGTCGAAACGGTATTCAGCTGGCCGGGGATGGGGAAGCTGACTATTGACGCCATTTTTTCGCGTGACTATCCGCTGATCATCGCCTGCACGATGGTGTCGGGCGTCATGGTCATCCTGGGCAACCTTGTTGCCGATGTGCTCTACGCGCTGGTTGATCCGAGGATACGTTATGAGTGAGCCGAGTGTTGTTTCCTCGTCTCCCCTGTTGCGCTTTCTGCATCGCAACGTGCCCGGCGTGGCATTTCTGCGCGGGGGACACCGCACATTCGGATACCTGCTTCTGGGCTATTTCCTCTGTTTCCCCGTCATTATTTTCAATACCTTCAGCGAATTTCTGCGCGCCTATGAATCCATGGCAATAAGCCTGTATCTGCTGGCCGTCGACACGGCGCATCTTGTGGTATTCTGGCGCGGCGACATCATAGAGCATTGGGTAGGCGCCCTTTTCCTGATTGCCATGCCCGTGGTGCTTTGGGCGCTGAACAGGCGCTATCTCCGGCGCAAGGCGCTCGAAGGAGATGAACATGAACTCAGCCAGTGGGCACTGGCCTGGCGTGAATTCAAGAAAAATCGCATTGCCGCCGCCGGTATGCTCGTGATCATCGCCCTCTACACGGAAGTGTTCCTCTGCCCCTTTCTTGCTCCTTTCCATCCGAATGCCTTCCAGGACGGCATTGTCACAAAGTATCGCGCGCCGCTCTCATCAGTCACCGTGCTGCATCTCAAAAATGACAGGGTAGAAGGAATGGAGATGTCGGCGCTGCAGGTGAATCCGGCCCATGCCGGAGCCATCCGGAAGTTGATTTCCCTCAATCGCGAACTGACGGATGAGGGCTTCAGCCGCCAGCAGGCCGTCGATGCCTATCGCATCGAGGGCGCAAACGTCATGGCGACCGTGGGGAACGAACTGGTCGTGCTTCCCATTGCGAAGCTTGTGGATTCCGAACCGGATAAGTTTGCCAGTGAGCGTTTCTACATTCTCGGGACCGACAGCTACGGCCGTGATATCCTGAGCCGCATCATCTATGGATCGCGCGTTTCTCTGACGCTCGGGTTCATTGCCGTGCTGCTTTCAGTGACGCTGGGGACGTTTGTCGGGCTGACCGCAGGATACTTCGGGCGGATCACGGATACCGTCCTGATGCGGACTGTGGACATGCTGCTGGCCTTTCCGGCCCTGTTCCTCATACTGATCATCATCGCGGCATTCGAGAGCGTCACCGTGCCTCGCATCGTCCTGATCGTCGTGGTGCTCGGCCTGACATCCTGGATGGGCATTTCGAGGCTGGTGCGCGGTGAAGTGCTCAGTCTCAAGGAGCGCGAGTATGTGCTGGCTGCCCGTGCTCTCGGCTTCACGCATCACCGCATCATCCTGCGGCACATTCTGCCGAATACGCTGACGCCAATTATTGTCAACGCCACGCTGCGTATTGGCGGCATCATTCTTGTGGAGGCCGCCTTGAGCTATCTCAACATCGGTGTGCAGCCTCCGACCGCCAGCTGGGGCAACATTATTTTTGAGGGGAAGGACGTGCTCGCACAGGCCTGGTGGATCTCCACCTTGCCCGGTTTCGCCATCGTGATCGTTGTCGTGTGCTTCAATCTCGTCGGCGACGGACTGCGTGATGCCTTCGACCCCATGCTCAACAACGAACGACTGTAACAGAATGCGGGAGCATACCATGACCAGCGTGGAACAGCACAAGATCATCCGGGAGCTGCGCGACTATGAATCGAAGATGTCGCGCGCCGAGCAGGACCTCTTCGACATGTATCGCAAACGTGACAAGGACGACGAGGACCTCGACCGGCTTTCGAAGAAAAAGCTGCAGGAGATGTACGACAAGTACGTGATCGCTTCCCGTCCGAAAGGGAATCCGCTTGATGCTCTGTTCGGCAAGAAACCATGATTGTGCATTGAACGGTGCGCTGCGAAATTGTATTTTTTAATGACGGGCTCAATGGGAGCCCGTCTTCCGCTTCACAAACTCATCTCCATCGGTGGTACGTCCGTGAAAGAACAGCAGCGCAATGAAATCAAAGTCGGCCTGACCGTCGTGGTTGGACTCGCGATATTGCTTGTCGGGTTTTCCACTTTCAAGGACTGGTCAGTGGGTGCGGACGAATATACCATCCGCATGCGTTTCCCGGTCTCGGCCGGAATAGACGTCGGTGATCAAGTGACTGTGAACGGCGTGCGTGCCGGAAAGGTCGATGCGGTGGACCTGCTCAACGGCGGGGTGGAGGTACATGCGCTCATCTCGAGCGACATCGTCATCAAGGAAAACGCTCGTCCGATCATTCAGATGCTCGAACTTATGGGTGGAAAAAAAATCGATATCATCCAGGGGAACGATGGGGCCGCACTCCCGGAGGACGGACTGCTCATGGGGCGCGTTGACCCTGACATCGCGGGAGCATTGGGTCTACTCGGCGACGTGCAGGAAAACGTGCGAAACATCGGTTCGCAAGCGGATACGCTGCTGCGGAGTATTAACGCCATCGTGGGTGACAGGGCGTTTGTCTCTTCGCTCAAGGAAACCGTGGCCAACCTGCATGCGGTCAGCGGCGATCTGCGTGCCTACATGGTGCGCAACAACCGCAATATCGATGTGATCACCGTGAACATGGTGTCGCTCACCGAACGCGTCGATACGATGCTGGCTGAATTGCAGCCGGCGGTCAGCGGCGCTCTGCACAAATCGGATCGTGTACTCGGGAATGCGGATTCGCTTATTGCCGAGGTGCGGGGCATCGTCGGCGAAATCCGCGGAAGCCGCGGTCTGCTCAATACCGTGCTGCATGACACTACGTTCGTGCACCGCATGGATACGATGCTCCGCAAGCTCGACACACTGAGCAGCATCATCATCAACGGTGAATTCATCACAAATATCGATCTGTTCTAGGTCCGCGGAACCGCGCCCTGCGCCGGGTTGACTTTCATCGAAAAACCCTCCATTTTAAGCCATTCTATCCATCCTCGCTTCTGGACGCATGGTTCGTCGCACGTAGTTTTTCCGTCGGGGATACGGATTGGCATTCGCACACACTCACTTCATACAGGAGGATTTTATGAATCTTGTTGACCGCGCGAAAAACATTATCATGTCTCCCAAGACAGAATGGGAAGCGATCGCCAACGAACCCGCGGATATGGGCGGGATATTCACCGGCTACGTGATCCCGATGGCGCTGATCCCCGCCATAGCCTCCTTCATCGGATACGGCTTCATCGGTTTGGGCTTCATCAGCGGCGTGACGTGGGGAATCGCATACGCGCTGATCAGCCTGCTGAGTTCGCTGATCGGAGTGTTTCTGCTGGCCTTTGTCATCAATCTTCTCGCCCCGAGCTTCGGTTCGGAAAAAGATCAGGGCCGGGCGATGCAGTTGGTAGCTTACTCCTACACACCCATGTGGGTGGGTGGCATCCTTTACGTGTTCCCCGTGATCGGTGCGATCGGGGCCCTGTTCGGCCTCTACGGCCTCTACCTGATGTTTCTTGGATTCCCGCATACCATGAAAACGCCTCAGGATAAAGTCGTTGTCTACATGATCGTGGCAGTCATCGTGCTGATGATCATCTACTTTGTAGTGGCAGGTATCCTGACGACGGTCATCTTCAGCATATTCGGCTTCGGCCTGATGAGTGTGATGGGGGGCTGACCCCGTCCCATTTCCCTGGGTGCTAATGACGAAAGCCCCGTTCCGCAAAGCGGAACGGGGCTTTCTCGTAATCTCGTTACGAAGGAGGATTATTTCTCGTAGGGGAAACCCTTGCAGTCGGCACTGGCGTCGAAGGCGGTCTTGCCGTTGTCCTTCATGCGCTGCCAGATCATTCCGTTGGTACCATAGGAGATGCTCTTGGCATCGTAGCCCATGACGCGGAGAATCGCTGCCACGTTGGCGCTGGTCTGACCGGTGTAGCAATACACCGCAATCGTCTTGTTTGTCGGGAGCGTTTTCAGCAGCGTCGAAAGCTTGAGGTCGGCTTTCGGGGTGTACTGATATGATCCGGGAACATGACCAAGATTCAGGTAGTCGGCTTCCGGCCAGTAGTTGATGACGTAGTACTGGTCGGGAGTCGAGAGCACGCTGGTGATGTCGGTGGCGGAGAGGCTGTAGCCTTCAGCATGAACGGCGGCGATGCGGTCGGCGAGAATCTCGGCGCCCGTCGTCTTGCCGGTGTTGATCGTGGGAAGGTCGCCTGCAGCCGGTTTTGCCGGGGATGCGGTCATGACAAAGTCATTCAGGCGGTCGCTTTTCACTTTCGAGCTGAGGCGATCGAAATCCGGATGCCAGGAGGTCATGCCGTATTTCATTGAGAAAGCGGTCGTATAGCCGCTCATGCGGAGAATGGCGGTTGTCCATGCGGCACTCTGGCCGGTGTAGCAGATCACCACGATCTTGTCATAGTTGGCGACATTCACGGTTTTCATGTGCGTGAGCACATCGGCGATGGGGACGTTATGCGCACCGGCGACGTGACCGAGTGCGTAATCCGCTGCACCACGAATATCGACAATGTAGAATTTCTTCGCGCCGGTGACATCGGCGTACACATCGACGGCGCTGACGATCGCGGGAGCGGCGGTGTTAAGATAGTCGCCGTTGGTCCCTTCCAGTTCCTGAACGAGGAGCTGGGATTCGTTTACGGCTGGTGGGGTAACGGGATCGTCGTCATCGGAGCAGGCGCTCGTGAAGACGAGGAGCGGAAGTACGAGGAGTATTGTCCACGCGTAGTTCTTCAGCAGTTGGGTGTAGTGTTTCATAGGTGCTCCAGAATGGGTAATGCGGGGAAGATGATATGTGCTGTGGTTGTCGTGTTATTTCCAGCTTGCGGGAAGTTTCCCGTCGACGACGACGCCTGCGTTGGCCGCCTTCTCCCAGGCCTCGTTGAGGTCTGAATTGAAGAGGAACCACTGCGTATTCTGGCCGTCCTTGATGTGACAGGCAGCGCTGCAGCTTTGTCCGGCCTGAACCTCTGTGCGTGGGGTCCAGCGCTTGATGTTATGCGGGGTCGCAAGGCGCCAGGTCGGCTCCGAGGCGAAATTCGCAAGCGAAGGCACACCGTAGTTGCTCCAGGTATCGGGAGCATGCGGGGCATTGCGAAGTACGACGAACTTGAAGCGCTTGACGCTTGGCAGAGGATTGCGTCCGATTTTGAATGCCATGTACGGTCCGTTGCGCACACCGGTATCGACGTGGCAACTACCGCAGTTCTGATAATCCTGCGAATGGCAGCTCTGGCAGGAAATGGTGTCCCAGTGCATGCTGTGGTAATTGTTTGCGGTCGCCTTGTCGGCATGGCATTTCTCGCACTTCGGCTGATTCGCCACCGAATAACGCTGCGTGTATACCGTACCCGTGCCGTGCATTTCGTCGGCGCTGTGACAGTTTGTGCACCTGCCGCCCGGAAGCTTCAGAAAATGGACGTCGGGCCGCGTTCCGGCCGCTTCGCCGAAGTACGCATGCGCGACGCGTGCGGAGTGGCAAGCAGTGCAGTTGAGGCTCATATCCGGCTCTTTCTGGAAGAGATGGGAGGCCAGGAAACCACCGGCCGCCTGACGGGGACGCATGACGTGGCACTCGCCGCAGGAGGCGTGGCACTTGCCGCAATTCTTGTCGTAGCCCTTCTTCAATTGCTCAGGATAGTTTTCGTAGCTGGGGTAGTTCCCGCGTTTGTTGATCATCGCTTTTTGACCAAAGCCCTGCGTATGCAGACTGTACTTGTCGCGTGCGGCGATGGAGGGATGGCAGCCACCGCAGTACTTGTCGGCATCTTTCGACGGACTGGACACGAAATCCGTTCCGTGCGCTTCGATTTTGTCTCGCGCTGGCTCCTTGCCGCCGTGACAGCTGACGCAAGCCAGTTTGCCGTGGGCGGTATTGAGGAATTTGGCGCCGTTGCTGCCGCCGACATACACTTTCGACCAGGCTTCCATCTCGGGAAGCGTGCCGCCGCAACCACCCTCGCCGGCGGCAGGTGGGGGATTGGGCTCTGCGACTTTCTTCAACGTGGCTTCATCGCTGTGACAGCCGATGCATGTCGTCACGTCGGCCGTGGGCTGCAGCGGATCCGGCGTGTTCTTGTCATCCTCACTGCAAGCCGTGGAAAGCAGCACGGCAAGGGGCATCAGGAGGAAGAGGAGGTGCAAACGTTTCATAGGTGCAACTATTAATAGTGTAACGAAATAGTGTATGGGATCGTGTATGCAGTGTTTAAAAAGGATCCATAAAGACCTGATATCAAAGGATATAAACGCTGTTTCAGGGCTGATAGGTCAACTGCTCGCGAAGATAATCCTATAAACAGAGTTTTATATCGTAATACCACCCTCAAAATAATAGCAATCGTTGACAGACGCAAGGGTTTAGTGAGAAAAATATCACAAATAAGCGACGAGTGCATTTTGCATCACAGAAGGCCTTCGATATGCTGTTGGTGGTACATGGGAGGCATGAGGCAGAAGTCCCGAAGGGACGACCCTCGCAGAACCCGGGGCGCAAGCTCCTGGAGAGCGGGGAAGAGCTCCTGGAGAGCAGAGTGCGCCGGCGCCCGACGCTAATTCCCGAAGATATCCTGCAGGCTGCGGACGTCGAGCGGCCCCATGAGCAGGCGGCGGATGCCGCGGATGGCGGCCTTGGCGCCGGAGAGCGTGGTGACGACCGGGACCTTGTGACGAACAGCCGCACGGCCGATGTCGTGTTCGTCGCCGCGGGCGGTTTCACCGAGAGGCGTGTTGATGACGAGATGGATGTCGCCGTTCTTGATCGCGTCGACGACGTGGGGACGTCCTTCCACCACCTTGTTTACTACCTCGACAGTGACGCCGTTTTCGCGCAAAACGGCGGCGGTGCCGCGCGTGGCGTACAGCGTGAACGGCAATTCGGTGAAATCGCGCGCGATGGCGATAATGGCCTCCTTGTCGCCGTCGTTGACGGAGATGAAAACGTTACCTTCCAGCGGGAGACGGTTGCCGGCTCCGATCTCGGCTTTCGCGAACGCGGCGCCCCAGCCCGTATCCAGGCCGATGACTTCACCCGTGCTTTTCATCTCGGGTGAGAGAAAGACGCTCTGCCGCGGGAATTTGTTGAAAGGGAAAACGGGTTTTTTTACCGCGATCAACTCGCCGCCTTTGTAGCGCCGAAGCTGCAGGTCGCGAAGCTTCGCGCCTGAGGCGAGCTGCGCGGCGTATTTCGCGAGGGGAATGTCGATCACCTTGCTGACGAAGGGGACGGTGCGGCTTGCGCGGGGATTGACCTCGAGCACGTACACGATGCCGTCTTTCATTGCGAACTGGATGTTGATCAGCCCGACGGTGTTGACGGCCAGCGCAAGCTGACGCGTGTAGTCTTCGATGCTGCGTCTCGCATCGGGCAGCAGGTGATAGGGGGGAATTGCGCAGGCGCTGTCGCCGGAATGAATGCCGGCTTCCTCGATATGCTGCATGATGCCGCCGATGAACACGTCTTCACCGTCGCACAGTGCGTCCACGTCGAATTCGAAGGCGTCTTCAAGAAATGCGTCGACGAGGATGGGTTGATCCGCGGAAATCACCGCCGCCTGACGCACGTAGGTTTTCAGCGCCTCGCTGCTGTAGACGATTTGCATGCCTCGTCCGCCAAGGACGTACGAGGGGCGCACCAGCACCGGATATCCGATGCGTTCGGCGATGGCGGCGGCTTCGTCCTCCGAATAGGCCGTTCCGTATTCGGGGCAGGGAATGTGCAGTTCGTCGAGAATGCGGCCGAATTTCTCCCGGTTTTCCGACAGGTCGATGGCTTCGGGGGAGGTGCCGTATATCGGTACTCCGGCATCCTTGAGACGCTGGGCGATGTTCAGCGGCGTCTGTCCGCCGAACTGCACGAGCACGCCGTCGGGCTGTTCGAAGTCCACGATGTTCATCACATGCTCGAATGTCAGCGGCTCGAAATACAGGCGGTCGGAGATGTCGAAATCGGTCGAGACGGTTTCCGGATTGCAGTTGACCATGATGGTCTGGAAACCGAGGTCCTTGAGACCGAACACGGCCTGCACGCAGCAGTAATCGAACTCGATGCCCTGACCGATACGGTTGGGTCCGCCGCCAAGAATCATGACTTTCTTTCCCGGGAGCGGCTGGATTTCATTTTCCTCGTCGTAACTGCCGTAGCAGTAGGCGGTCTGCGCCGCGAATTCCGCCGCGCAGGTATCGACCTGTTTGAACGCGACGACGACGCCCTGTTCCTTTCGCCTTCCGCGGATTTCGTCTTCGCTCACCTCGAGACGGCGGGCGATCTGCCGGTCGGAGAAGCCCTCCTGCTTGAGCCGTCGCAATGTGGGTGTGTCGAATGCCGCGCCCGCTGGCTGTGCCAGTGCGCGGATATGTCCGAGAAACCATGGATCGATGCGGGTGTACTCGAACATCTCCTCGATACTCGCACCCTGCTCGAAGGCTTTCCACACCTTCAGCAGGCGGAAGGCCGTCGCGTAACGCATCTTGCGCATGTCGAGGGGACGTCCCTCACCCGGCTTCGGTTCGAGTCCGTCGAGCCCGACTTCCAGCGAGCGAAACGCTTTCTGAATGCTCTCGCGGAAGGTGCGTCCGATGGCCATGACCTCTCCCACGCTCTGCATCTGCACGCCCAGCACGCCTTCCGCAGTGGGGAATTTCTCAAAATCAAAACGGGGGACTTTCGTCACCACGTAGTCGATACTCGGTTCAAATGCCGCGACGGTGGTCCCGGTAATGTCGTTGATCAGTTCATCGAGCGTGTAGCCCACGGCCAGCTTCGCCGCGACCTTCGCGATCGGGAATCCGGTGGCTTTCGAAGCGAGGGCGGAACTGCGGCTGACACGCGGATTCATTTCGATAATGACCATGCGTCCGGTATCGGGATGGACCGAGAACTGCACGTTGGATCCGCCGGTGTCGACGCCGATGGTGCGCAGACAGAGGATGGACCAGTCTCGCATTTTCTGGTATTCGCGGTCGGTAAGCGTCTGCGCCGGAGCGACCGTGATCGAATCGCCGGTGTGCACGCCCATGGGATCGAGGTTTTCGATCGAACACACGATGATGGCATTGTCATTCGTGTCGCGCACTACTTCCATCTCGAATTCCTTCCAGCCGAGCATCGACTCCTCAATGAGCACTTCGGTGATGGGACTCGCATCCAGTCCCGCCTTGGCCAGGTCGCGGTATTCGTCGATGTTGTAGGCAATCGATCCGCCCGTTCCGCCGAGTGTGAAGGAGGGACGAATGATGGCGGGGAAGCCGACGTCTTCCACGAGCTGCATGGCCTGTTCCATGCTGCGCGCAAAGCCGCCGCGGGCGGTGTCGATGCCGACGGCGTCCATCGCAACCTTGAACTGGCTGCGGTCTTCCGCGCGGCGGATGGCTGTGACATCGGCGCCTATGAGCTTGACGTTGAATTTCTCAAGCACGCCGCGGTCGTACAACGCGACGGCGGTGTCGAGCGCTGTCTGTCCGCCGACGGTGGGGAGCAGCGCATCGGGACGCTCTTTCTCTATGATCGACGCGACGATCTCCGGGGTCACCGGTTCGAGATAGGTGGCGTCGGCCAGGTTGCGGTCGGTCATGATGGTGGCGGGATTCGAATTCACCAGGATGACGCGGAAACCGTCGGCGCGGAGTGCGCGCACGGCCTGTGTTCCTGAGTAATCGAATTCGCAGGCCTGTCCGATGACGATGGGTCCTGCCCCGATGATGAGAATGGAATGTATGTCGTTACGACGCGGCATGGGTGTGCTGGGGAGAAAGGTGAATGA
The DNA here is from genome assembly GCA_014860565.1 of Bacteroidota bacterium. Lineage (GTDB taxonomy): Bacteria > Bacteroidota > Ignavibacteria > SZUA-365 > SZUA-365 > SZUA-365. The sequence goes on along the minus strand of JACZJN010000193.1, from coordinate 4,766 downwards.
AATGGATGCTCGTCAATCTTTGCTGCATGCGCGGGTCTATTTCTGCATCAGAGCGATGAACTGTTCGAACAGGTAGCGCGAGTCGTGCGGTCCCGGCGCCGCCTCGGGATGATACTGCACGGAGAATGCGGGAATGTCGGTGCAGCGGAAGCCTTCAAGTGTGTTGTCGTTGAGATTCCAGTGCGTGATTTCAGTCGAGGCGGGCAGACGGTCGGGATCGACGGCGAACCCGTGATTCTGACTGGTGATCTCGACTTTACCGGTGGGGAGGTACTTCACCGGGTGATTCACGCCGCGGTGCCCGAATTTCATCTTGTACGTTCCGCCGCCCAGCGCGAGCGCGAGAAGCTGATGTCCGAGACAGATGCCGAACAGCGGCACGCGGCCGAGCAGCGTCCGCACGGTCTCGATGCCGTACGACACCGCGTCGGGATCGCCGGGTCCGTTGGAGAGGAAAACGCCGTCAGGGGCGGTCGCGAGCAGATCCTCGGCCGACGTTTGCGCCGGGTACACGGTCACATCGCAGCCGTGGGCGTCGAGCAGGCGCAGGATGTTGCGTTTGATGCCGAAGTCCAGCGCCGCCACCCTGAAGCGTTTTTCGCCTTCGCCTTCCCACGGGTAGGCCGCTTCGCAGGTCACCACGCGGGCGAGATCCTGTCCGGCCATGGACGGAAGCGCGCGGGCCTCGGCGAGGAGTTCGTCCACCGCTCGTCCGGTCGAGCAGATGATCCCGTTCATCGCCCCGTCGCTGCGCAGCTTTCGCGTGAGCGCGCGGGTATCGATGCCCTGGATGCCGACGATGCTCTGCGCATCGAGGTAATCGGGCAGTGACATGGTGGAGCGAAAATTCGACGGGACGTCGCAGCCCTCGCGAACGACGAAGCCGGCCACCTGTATGCGTCCGCTTTCGACGTCGTCGGGGTTGACGCCGTAATTGCCGATCTGCGGATAGGTCATCGTGACGATCTGTCCGCTATAGGAGGGATCGGTCAGCACCTCCTGGTACCCGGTCATGCCCGTGTTGAAACAGACTTCCCCGCGTGCCTCACCGATGTGGCCGAAGGAGATGCCGTGGTACACTGTTCCGTCCTGAAGCACCAGGACAGCTGCTTGTGTTTTCAATGCTATGTGTTTGGTTGATAAACGATCGAGTTTATCCAATATACAACACTATTTCATTACGATCATGCTGCGGGTTTCGGCGGCACGGGCGCTTTCGAGGCGGTAGAGATAAGTGCCGCTGGGCAGGGACGCCGGGGCGAAGCGCACCTCGTGCGTGCCGGGTGTCATCTGTCCGTCGACGAGCGTCTTGACCAGCCTGCCCTGGATGTTGTATACCTGCAGGCGGGTGGGACCGCCCGGAGTGGAGAAACGGATCGTGGTCGACCCCTGCGCGCTGACGGAGAACGGATTCGGAAAATTTTGATCGAGCGCGAATCCATTGGGAACACCGCTGCCGCCGACACCGACGGGGGCCTGAGTGAAGAGTGGGAGCGTTTCCCACTCGCCCTTCAAGAGAAGGGAGGAATCTGCGGGTTTGACTCCGAACCACTGCTGCAGCACGCTGGCGTAGGTCTGCTTGAAATCGTATTGATGCTTCAGGTCGCCGTAGCGATCGAGATCGTTCAGCGCGGGATTGTCGCCGTAGACGCCGCCGTACACTTCCGGTCCGACGAAGAACATCGGGGCGGCCGTGCCGTGATCGGTCCCGGCGGTGCCGTTTGCTTCCGCTCTGCGGCCGAATTCGGACATGGTCATCAGTGCGACGCGGTCCTGCTGCCCGAAGAGCTTGAGATCGTCGAAGAAGGCGGCGATGGCGGTGGACAACCCGCCGAGCAGGGCCGTGTGCTTCGGTGTGCCGCCGCTGTCCTGCTGTGCGTGTGTATCGTACCCTCGCTGGGAGATGACGTAGATCGGTGTGTCAAGCCCGCCCGCGATAAGCCGCGCGACGATCTTCAGTTTCTCCGCCACGTCGTTGCCGGTGGGATACACATCGTTGTTCGTGATACTGTTCGCCGCGTCGCGCACGGGTTTCGCGTAGGTGTTCGCTTCCAGTGCGATGTTGCGGATGTACTCGAGTTCGAGTCCCGCCGGGGTGCTTGTATCGGGCGGATCGCCCCCGCTGATATCCGTCCCGGAGATGATACGATAGAACGTATCGGGATCGTAGATCGCCATGCTCATGCCCATGTTCGCCCCCTGCATCATCAGCGATGTGGTCGTGCCGATTTCTATCGCGAGAGGGTGATCGGGCGTCACGGCGGGATCCGGGTAGCCGGGATAGCGGGAATCGAGATAGCGGCCGAGCCATCCGTCATCGAGGTTGGTATTTGCGTCTGGGGGACTGCTGTTGTTGCTGCCGGTGAACCAGATGTCCGTTGACCGGAAATGCGATCGGTTGGGATTCGGATACCCCGCGTTCTGGACGATGGCGATGTTACCGTCGTTGAACATGCGTTCGAAGCCTGTCATGGCGGGATGCCAGCCCAGCGTATCGTTGATGCGCAGAGGGTTGGTGATGGCGAGGCTGCCGCGGAGATTGTGATAGATCGGATCTTCATGCGGGACGACCGTATTAAGGCCGTCGTTCCCGCCGTCCAACTGTACGACCACCAGCACGCGTCCGGTGCCGGCGTTCATCGCGGCGCGTGCGAAAGACGGGGCATTGGCGTAGGCTTTGACCGAGAAGGGATCGAAGATGTTGCCCACGGTCGAGGCCACGACGCCTGCGGCGATGCTGGTCTTGACAAAGTCTCTACGTTTCATTGTGTGTTCCTTGCTTGTGTGGGTTGATCTTCAGCGGTCAGCAGAGTTCGGATTCACTCAGACGGAGCACGGCCTTCAGCAGATCCTTGATATGGCCGTCGGCTCCGGGCAGATTGATGTTCCACTCGTATTCCGGTGCGCCGGCGAGAAGCTTGTCGAGGAGAATCTCGAACTGGTTCGTGCTCATCTTCAGCGGCACGATGTAATCGAGAATGTCCTGGATCATCTTCCGGGCGTTGTTCGGATCGGACAGAGTCGACACATAGGTCACCGGATCGACGCCGAACTTCGGAGTGGATTTCATATTCCCGAGAATCAGTTCGTCCGCCACCGACCAGCGACTTGCGAGCCGGCTTGCGCTGATCCACGAGCGGTACGCGGGCCAGCCCTTTACATTCGGTGCTTCGAGCAGCTGACAGCCGAGTGCGGAGCACACCTGGTAGATGTAGCGGACATTGGTCGTCGTGATGTCGAGAGCGCGGATCGAGCCGATGTAATATTCGAGTGGGGAGGTGATATGCGCACCGATGTTCGCGGTGTCGAAGAAGTGTTCGCTCTTCAGCAGCGTCGACATCACCGGACGAATATCCCAGTTATTGTTCATGAGAATTGTCGCAAGCTCATCGATGATGCTTTCATCGGCGATTTCGTAGACGAATTCCCGGTAGAGTTTCCGGCAGATGAAACGAGCGACCTCCGCCTGGTGCACTTCGAAGATGATGTCGATCAGGTCCATCGCGCCGAAGTTCCCGGTGCGGCCCATTATGGTCTTGTCGGTGTCGTCGAAGCGGTTGGAGATCAGTGTCGCGTTCCTGGGGTCGTAGGTTTTTGTGCCTACCGGACTCGTCCCCGTTTCCTTGATCGTCCACCCGGTCAGCGCACGTGCGGCATTGATGATATCGTCCTGCGTGTAGCCGTTGCCTTCACCCAGCGTATGGAGTTCCATCAATTCTCGGGCGTAGTTCTCGTTCGGCCGCTGCTTCGTATTGTACCAGCCGTCGAGGTAGATCAGCATGGCCGGGGAGACGGTGACGTCCTTGACCATCTGCTTGAAATTGCCGAGGAAATTGTTGCGGAAGAGGTCGAGGAACCAGTAGTTGAAATGCGGCTGCCGCACGGTGAGCGCTTCCGTCGCCCAATGGTCGCTCCAGAAGAACGTCATCTTTTCCTGGATCGAAAAATCCTGGTTGAGCATCAGATCGGTCCACCAGTCCCGGAGATCCTGAAGACGTCCGCGATTTACCTGGTCGTTGTTGCTGTTGTCGTAATAGTAGTCGTCGTTCTGCCACGAAAACGGCGGCACGGGAGGCGTCGGATTCGCGAGGAGCATGTCCACGACCTCTCCCGGGGATTTCGTCAGCGCCATGTCCGTTTCGGAGCGTTTCGCTCCGAACAGCGTTCTGCGAAGCAGGTAACCCGCGCGTTGTTTGTCCCACGGTTTTTCCGTTGTGGGGGTGTAGGGATCGAGTCCGCTCGTTACCAAACGGGGCAGTGCCACCGGTTCGCGTAGGCCCTTGAGGCTCTCTTCGCGTTCGGCCAGCACAGTTTTGTGCAGCAGTGCTGCCTCATGTCCGCCGTCCGCCGGAATCGCAGTGATGTTGCGCCCTGTGGATCCCGTGCGACTGCCGGCTGCGGAAGTCAGAAACGTTCGTCTGTCCATCATCTGTTCCTGATCGTGAATGATGAAGCGAAATCTATGCCTAATGAGACATATTATGTCCGGATACGTTGAATGTCAAGCATCGGGAGAACGAATTTTTAACAGGAATATTGGGGGGGTATGACAATGCTCCACACCCAACGGTTACAAACATCACCATCGCGTTCGAGATCGCCATCGCGCCCGAGATCGCCATCGCGCCCGAGATCGCCATCGCGCCCGAGATCGCCATCGCGTTCGAGGTCGCCATCGCGCCCGAGATCGCCATCGCGCCCGAGATCGCCATCGCGCCCGAGATCGCCATCGCGTTCGAGATCGCCATCGCGCCCGAGATTCGCGC
>JACZJN010000192.1 GCA_014860565.1 Bacteroidota bacterium | reverse complement strand
CCGCGGGACCGTATGTCAGAAAGCTGCTCCGCAGTCTCGATGGCGGGCAGACCTGGGACTCCCTCACCATGGCGCCGGGAACCTATACCATCGGTCGCATCGACGCAGACGGGAGCGGGCCCGCCATCGGTTCCAATGCCAGTGCATTTCTCCGAACGCGCGATTTCTGGCAGACTGCGGAAGTGCAGGATGAGTTGTACGGTCACAATACCTGGGAAATCCAGTTCCTCGACGCAGACAACGGTTGGGTGACGACCAATCGCGCGATACTTCGCACCACCAACGGTGGAGTGAACTGGACGAAAGCGACGCCGGTGTTGCCGTCCTCGCCTCGCATCGTATCCACCTGGCCGCAGCCCGCCACCAGCGGAAGTGCGATGAACACCATCATCGATCTTACCCAGCCCGGCAGCGCGCGTCTCGAACTCTACGACCTCCTCGGCCGCCGCCGCGCCGTGCTCTTCGACGGCCACAGCGACGCCACCCGCCGCACGGTCTCCTGGTCCGCCGGAGGAGTCGAAGCGGGGGTGTATGTGCTGCGGTTGGTGGTTCGGGATGCGGTGGTTTGGAAAACGTTCGTAAAGAGGTAAAGTGGTGAAGAGGTGAAGCAGGAATTCGTAAAGACGTAAAGGGTAAAGCCGGCTTTACCCCTTTACCCCTTCACCTCTTTACGAATAACCGCCTTTACCCTTTACGATTTTGCGATACTCTTTGAGGAGTCGTGAACATGAAATTGAAATACGCAGCAATAGCAGTTGTGCTTACGCTCATGGCGTTGAATTCCAGCGCCCAGGTGGTCGAACAAACCTACCCGGAGTTTCCGGCGAATGAGGTGACGGATATGCTGCGGTGGAATGGGGATACGCTGTTCGCCACTGCGTGCAATTGGAGCTTGCTCCGATCGACGGATGCTGGCGCGAATTGGGAGGAGATGCTCGATGGTTGGCCGCGCTATAATCTCGTGCGCATGGGCAGCGACGGAAAGTATCTGTACCTGCTTCCCATCGCCACCGGATTCACTCGGGTTGCGATGCGCGAAGAACCCGACGTTCGGCTGCTGCGCTACGATCCGCGCAGCGGAGGGATGGATACGCTCCACGTCGAGCGGGTGAGTGGAGACCCTCGTTTCCTCTATGTCGATCTCGCAGTGGGGCGCTCAGCTATCACTCTGCTCCAGATCGGGGATACAACCCGACTCCTTCTTTCAACGGATGCAGGGGAGAACTGGAAGGACTGCCGGTTGCCTGCCGGCTACGACCCGGTTTACAACGGTTGGAATACGCAGCTTGCAGTGCGTGATGAGCTGTACATGCTGTTTTTCGTCAATATGCCAGCCGATGTCGCAGTCGGGAGGCATGTCTTCTTGTCGAACGATGCCGGTCAGAGCTGGGAGGAAGTGCCGGGGGTGATGCAGGATTATCTCCGTTCCGCCAGGACGCCGCGCTTTCCCGCTGGCTGGTTTGGAGACTCCCTCACAGTGATTCTGAACGGGCGCACCACGCCGGTTATCTCGTCCAATCTCGGGAGCGAGTGGTTCGAACGGACTCCCATCGAAGGAATGATCACGGCGCTGAGTTTCGAGACAGGCGGTGTGGGGTATGTCGTGGATCATATGAATCAGGTTTGGAAGTCCCTGGATTTTGGCGGGACATGGTCAAAGGTTCGCGAGGGATTCGTGCCGCCCGCTTCTGGAGAAATCTCCTCCTGTGCGGTACAGATCGGACAGGATACTCTGGTCACCATCGATTTATACGGACAGATCATGCGCACGACCGACGGAGGACTGAGTTGGGATGCCATACGCTGGTCGGAGTTTGGGGAATTCTACGACCTGCAGTTCGTGACACCAGAGATCGGATACGTGCAGGCAACTGACCGCACGCAGGGGGCCTTGCATTATCTGCGCACAACGGATGGGGGAAGCACATGGAACGATCACGGGGATTTTCCGCGGTCGGGCCAGTCGGCAAAGTTCTTCTATTCAGATCTTCAAACCGGGTTTGCGGTTCGAAAGCATCTTGGCACGCAATCTGAAGACACGCTTATTTTCCGCAGCGTCGATGGAGGAAACCACTGGGAACCGGTGTTCCCATGGTCTGCAACGGAGAGCATCGATATCAACACACTCCCACGCGGCCGCTGGTTCCGCGGCGCGGACACTGGTCTCGTGCCGCTGGATGGCAATCGGCTGCTGAGGACGACAGACGGAGGAGACAGTTGGACCGTGCAGTCAGGCCTGGCTGATATCATCGGGACGGAAACCGAGATGCGTATCCAATGGCTGGATATTCGCTCCGCACGCTCGATGTGGATCGCGGCGGAGAGGAAGATTCTACGATCTGATGATGCGGGTGTCTCGTGGTTGTCCGTGCTCGATCTGCCTGATTCCCTGCCCGATTCCCGTCGCTTCGCGAGAGTGACAATTCTTGCAGATGAAACGATCGCAGCGGTTTCCGGAAATACGACGGACCCGCATATTGTGTACCTGAGCACGAATAACGGAACGACATGGGAATCCTGGCCCGCACAGTCGGGTGCCGATGGTGAACTGTTCCCGGGATTAAAAGGCGTCGGGGTTACGGGATCGAGTTCCCATGGGTACAGCAGCAACCGGGAGCTCTACCGTACGGAAGATGGATGGCGAACACATTCATTGCAATGGTCCCAGAGTCACATCGTGGTCAACAGTTTTCGCCAGATGTTTTTTCTCGATGAAATGCATGGATGGATTTTCGGAGCGAATGCAATATTCCGCACCACCAACGGCGGAGTGAATTGGACGAAAGCGACGCCGGTGTTGCCGTCCTCGCCTCGCATCGTGTCCACCTGGCCGCAGCCCGCCACTGGCGGAAGCGCGATGACCACGATCATCGACATCACCCAGCCCGGCAGAGCGCACCTCGAACTCTACGACCTCCTCGGCCGTCGCCGCGCCGTGCTCTTCGACGGCCACAGCGACGCCACTCGCCGCACCATCTCCTGGTCAGCCGGGGGAGTCGAGGCGGGAGTGTATGTGCTGCGGTTGGTGGTTCAGGATGCGGTGGTTTGGAAAACGTTCGTGAAGAGGTAAAGTCAGTTTCACCCTTTACGATAAACCGCAATCACGTACAGCGAAAAAATATGCTCAGACTAACTTTCATCCTTCTCGCCGTCATCAGCCAGTCGCTGCTCGCGCAGCCGTTGGATGTACGCATTCACTCCATCGATGCACAGGCTCTGCCGCAGATACGGATGCAGGTAGCGGTCACGAAAGGCGGCAGGGCATTGCCGCAGCCGGGGAAGGCGGCGTTTTCGCTGCTGGAGAATGGACTCGCGATGACGCTCGATGTGGATTGTCCCGACAGCGCGGTGACGAATAATGTCGCCCTGGTGCTGGATAATTCCGGCAGCCTCAGCGGCGCGGCTTTCGACAGTCTGAAAGCCGGAGCGCATGCCGCTGTGGACAGCCTCGGAAATACCGACGCCACGGCGATCTATCATTTCTCCAACGGCGGGGAACGGGTGCTGGATTTCACCACGGATAAGGCCGCACTGCATGCCGCGGTGTCCGCTCTCGCGATAGGAGCCAACACGCCGATCTATCAGACGACGGACCTGGCACTCGGCGAGCTCGCGGCACGCGCAGGAAAGAAATACTGTATCGTGTTCACTGATGGCGTGGACAATGCCTCAAGCGTGCAATGGCAGGATCTGATACCAAAGGCACAGGCGGCAGGGATCCGCATCTACATCATCGGTTTCGGCAACACGGAGCTTTCGGATGATATCCTTTCGACCATCGCAGGGGAAACTGGGGGACGCTATTGGCGCATTTTCTCTCCCGCCCTCATCGCGGGCATTCTGCGGTCGATCGCCGGGGAAATCGTCTCGCCGTATTGCACGATTTCCTATGAGGCCGCGGGCTGCGCCGACAGCCTGCGCTTCATGCAGCTCAGCGCCTCGCTGGGAACGGAGACCGCGGTGGACGATACCGTGTTCGCCGGACCCTTTCGTGCCGATACCATTCGCGCACGCATCGTGGCTCCCCGGCGCATACTGCCTGGTGGAGGCGAGATCGTGTATATCGCGCTGGAGCCGGGTTTGCACACTGGACTCGAACTGAGCTTCCGTTTCCTCATCCGCTACGATCCGGCGCTGCTGAATGTCACGCCCGTTATGCCGGTCACGGTGGGGACCATCACGCAAAACACCGGTGCCCGTCTGCGGCAGTTGCGGCCGGGAGTGCTGGAATTCACCGCCGAACGCGTGTCCCCCGGCATGGCAGCGGGAAATCTCATCGGCGTGGTGCTGCGCCATGTCGCCGCCGACAGCAGCCGTCCCGTGCCGCTGATGCTGGACAGTCTGACGCTGATCGCGGGTTGTCCGACCACCGTCATCCTCTTCTCCGACACGATGGACGTCTGCCAGTGCGTCGAAACGCTCCCCTATGCATTCGATACGCTTGCGACCGTCGCGTCCGGAAGTACAGCGGATATACCACTCCGAATATCGCTGCCCGTCACGGATATCCCTGTCCTGCTTCGCGCCCGCCTGCGCTGGGATGCCGGGCATCTGCGCATTCTGAGCGTCGCTGATGGCGATGGGGAAGGCTGGGAAATCCTGGCTGATGAAGCCGCCGGTACGGCCATGCTTTCTCTCTACACGCGAAGTGGAAAGTCGGAACTCCTGCCTCGGCTGCAATTTGCGGTGAAAGGGGAGCGTTCCCCCGTACACGCATACGTGCGAGTGGACAGCATGACGATGTACGCCGACTGTTGTGCCGATGCCGGTGCGGACTCCGCCTTGCTGTGGATCGACGGCATCTGCGATCCGCTGCTGCGTCTGCGTAATGCGCCCGCGATCATCTCCGCCTGGCCGAATCCCGCAAGGGACATGCTGCATGTCCGGGTTCGAATCCCGGGTATCGACCATCGTCCCGCAATTCTCGAACTCTACGATGCGGCAGGGGAACGTGTGCATTCAGAGAACATCACCCTCGCTGATGCGGAGAGTACGCTTCCGGTTGAGAATCTCACTCCCGGACATTACACCCTTCGCCTCGAGAGCGGTGGGGTGACCGTGCTGCGTCCGGTGATTGTGCTGCGATGACTTACCGCATGCGGCGGCGGACGGTGACCGCATCCGTCATCCCCGGACCCCCTTTTCCCTTGCCTCTTTCGTGAAAATTGTGGAGAATGCAGAGAAGGTCACAAATCGGGAACCATGAATGAGCGCATCGCGTACCATGAGTAGCAAAAAAAGGACTCTACTCATGAAAACCCTCATCTATTCGTCGCTTATCCTTCTTCAGATTACGCTGCTTTTTCCCGCATTGCTCGCGCAGAAAACCGGCAGCGGCGCGGCGCAGCCGGCGCGTTTTCGCGCGGTCGAACAGAACGCCTTCGGTGTGGGAGAGGAATTGATTTTCGACGTCAATTACGGCTTCATCACCGCAGGACAGGCGATGATGACCATCCCGCGCTATTCCTGGCAGAAAGGCCGCAAGTGCTACGAGGTGCAGTTTCTCGTCAAGTCCAAGCCGTTCTTCGACAACCTCTATTATGTTCGCGACCGCTACGAAACGCATATCGATGCCGAGGGACTCTTCCCCTGGAAGTTCACCCAGAGGATTCGTGAAGGCGGATACAAGCGCGATTTCAGCGCGCGCTTCGACCACGAGGCGCAGAAAGCATACACAACCGAGGGCGAATATCCGCTGCCGGAGTTCACGCAGGACATTCTCTCAGCCTTCTATTACATGCGCAGTTTCGATTTCAGTAAAATGAAGCCGGGACAGCGCGTGGAACTCAAGAATTTCTACAAGGACACGACGTACACGCTCACCGTGGTCTACCATCGAAAGGAGACGATCGAGGTCGAGGCCGGGAAATTCCGCACCATCGTGCTCGAACCGATCATGGAGGAAGGCGGTTTGTTCAAGGCATCCGGCCGTATCCTCGTCTGGCTCACCGACGACGACCGCCGGATACCCGTGCAGGTCGACGCGGAAATTCCCATCGGATCGATCACGTCCGAACTGGTCGAATACAAGGGAATCAACGGTCCCATCAAGGCCAAGATAAAGTAGAGCATGCTCGCCAAGGGCTGCTTCGCCGTCTGTGCACCGCATCCGCTTGATGCCGGCCGCTTCTCCGGAAGCGCCATCGTCGAGCGGATGCGCTCATTTTGCGAGGCGGACGAAGTCGTGCATGCGCAGCTCTCGCCCGATGGTCGCTGCATCGTCGGCAGTATCGCAGGGAATGGACAGGAGCGCTGGATCACAGTGCGGTCGGATGCAGAACGCGGTTCGGCAGGGGCGTTTGACGGATGGACGTACACGGACTCGACGCTGCGTGATCATCCCGAAAGGCTGGGGGAGTTGGAAGAGGAACTGCGAACGCACGCAAATGGCATGTTCACCGCAGTGGGCTACACGCGGCGCGCAGATGCGCACCCTGGGAGCGGCCCTGGGAGCGGTGCGCGCCAGCGCGCCGAAGTCGAACCCATGGCCACCCTCTCTTTCCTCACCGATCCCTTCTCAACCACGCCGCTTTACTATGGTGAGCGCGACGGACTCTTCGTCTGCGCCACATCCCTGCCGCTCGTGGCCGAACTGCTCGACCTCCGCGAGCAGGATTCCGGTGCGATGGCCGAACTGCTGTGCTTCACGGAAATTCTCACCGATGCGACGCCCGTCGCAGGAATCCGCCGCGCGGAACCCGCGACGCGCTACACCTGGTCGCCGGGCGACGGGACGCTCGCATCGCGGCGATACTGGACGCCGGAAATCGGAGTCGATGGTCCGGAAAACGACGAGGCAGTTCGCAGGAAAAACACCCATGCGATCGGACTGGCCGCGGATCGCTTCGCGGAGGCCGTTCGTCGTACTGCCGCCGTCGCTCCGGCTCCGCTGCATGCGGCGCTGACCGGGGGACTCGATTCTCGCACGCTCTGGGCCGTCCTCTTGAATGAGGGTATCGATGCCAAGGCGGTCGTGCACGCGTCCGCGGATCCCGACAAAGAAGGGCAGGGCAATGACCTGCGCATCGCACGGACCATCGCGAAGAAATACCGCATCACGCTGCGGGAAGCGCTTCTGGGCGAGGAATTCCTTCAGGACGCGCCCGCCGATCTTCCACGCTTTTTCTGCGCCAGCAACGGACTCTGCAGCGGCGACCTGCTGCATCTTCCGTATCTGTACCGGCGGCATGCGGTATACACATCGGCCATTATCGACGGAGTGAACTCCTTCAGCGAACGCCGGCATGGAATGCGACGCGCGGCCGCGCAGGCGAGAACACGCGAGGCGCTTGCGGACGCGGTGTGGAACGTGTACTTCAACCCGGGCCTCGTGAACCTGCTTCCATCTCCCGAACGGAAATCCACGATGGAAACCGCTCACAGCCGTCTGCGGACACTAATCCTTGATCCGAAGGATTACGCTTCCCCGGCAGCAGCGGCGGAGTCGCTGTACCTGACGCGCCTGATCGGACGCCACGGCAACGATGCGGCAGCGGTGCAGAATCACAACGTGCGCTTCATGACACCATATTTCGATCTCGACTATGTCGAAGCGCTGCTGCGCGTGCCGGAGCCGCTGCGCAGCGCCGAGCGCTTGCAGGATGAGATACTGCGCCGAAACGCTCCCGCCTTGCGCAGCGTGTCGCGTTCCTACGCGGAAGTGCGGACACTTCCCGTGGCCTGGCGTCCGCTGCAGCTTCTGCCTGTCGCGCTGCAGCACTACGCGATTGCGCGGCTTCCCCGGCCGTTGCGCAGGCGGCTGGATCTGCGCCGCGGTGGTTCGCGTCATGCGGAATGGTTCCGCGGTCCCCTGGCGCCGCTGTTCGACGGCGTCCGCCATCTCCCCGCACCCTTCGACCCGAGCAAGGTGGAGGATTTCCTGATGCGCATGGCCGCCGGGGAGCAGGTCGACACGCACACGGCTGGCTTCCTGCTGGGACAGCTTTCTGCCAGCGCCGGGGCGGCGAACAATTTCCTTCCCCGGGACCCCGCCTCCCTGTCCTGAATCATCCGTTTTTTCGTACTTTACGGGGAGCGGGCGGAACACGCCTGCAGTGCACATCCGAATGTCCGTTATGTTCCCACAACTCGATTTCAGCAAGATCAAAACGCAAAGCGTACGCGAGCGCACGAGCAAGGTCAACCTGCAGGATTGCGCGCGTCCGTTCTCCGCCGGCGGCAGCTTCGCGGATTTCATCGATTCCCTCCCCGCGATTCTCAAGGCGAAGGAACTCAAGGAATTCGCCTTCGCGGTCGCGGAAGCGGCGCGGGTGAAGGAACCCGTCATTCTCATGATGGGCGCGCATGTGATCAAGGTCGGACTCGCGCCCGTGGTCATCGACCTGATGGAACGCGGCATCGTGACCCACGTGGCCATGAACAGCGCCGGCGCGATTCACGATGCGGAGTCCGCGCTCTTCGGCGTCACTTCCGAAGACGTCGCCGCCAATCTACAGGATGGCAGTTTCGGCATGTGGCGTGAAACCGGTGACTTCATCAACGGTACGCTCGCACGTTCCATGAAGGAACACGGCTGCGGCTTCGCCGAAGCGCTTGGGCGCGGACTGATCGACGCCGCGGCGCCGCATCTGCCGTTCAGCATCATGGCCGCCGGAATGCGTCTCGGTGTACCCATTTCCGTGCATGCCGCCATCGGCACAGACATTGTGCATCAGCAGCCGTCGATGGACGGCGCGGTGACAGGGGAAATGAGCTTCCGCGATTTTCGCGTGCTGGCGCACTCGGTCTCGCAGCTGCGCGAGCGCAGCGTGGTGATGAATGTCGGTTCGGCCGTCATCCTGCCCGAGGTGTTTCTCAAGGCGCTGACCGTCGTGCGCAATCTCGGACACGACGCGCGCGGTTTTTCCGCCGCGAATTTCGACATGATACAGCATTATCGGCCGAACGTGAACGTGGTCATGCGTCCCACCCTCGGCGCGGGACGAGGTTTTGTCTTCACCGGCCATCACGAACTCATGCTGCCGCTGCTCGCGGCCATGGTCAGCGAACAGTTGAAGGGGTAAGTACATGCAGGACGGTCCTCCGCACAATACTGAAGAACAGCCGACCGGGAGTTCCGGAATGCCGCCTCTCGCGGAGAAGCCCGGAAATGCGACGGACCTTGATCCCTCCGCGGCAGCGGCTGAATGGCAGCGGGCGGTGACACCCGGTCCGCTGCTGCATCCGGTCGCTTTCGCATTTCTTCTGGTCCTGGTGACCTTCGTCGCCTACCAGGTCATGGGCGGCATCATCACCTATCTGCTGTTCGGACTCGAGACCTCGCAGAACATCGCCGGCGTGCGCGCGGTGACCGTCGTTTCGCAGCTGTTGTTCCTGATGCTGCCCGCGGTCGTCCTGCTGCGTTTCCAGGGATGGAAGGTGCGCGAGGTGCTCCGTCTCCACATGCCGAAACTCCTACCGCTGCTCGTGGTGGTCGTTTCGGTGATCGCCTTGCAGTTTGTCGTGCAGGCCTGGGTGGAATTGCAGCAGTACGTCATGCGCGAGTATCTGCTGCCGGATTTCCTTCTCCCTGTGCTCGATACCTTTGAAAAACTGCTCGAGGAGCTGTACGGACAGCTCCTGGCCATGCACACGCCCATCGAAGCCCTCACCGTTTGGGTGGTCGTCGCACTCACGCCCGCGCTTTGCGAGGAAGTTCTCTTCCGCGGAGCCGTGCAATTTTCTTTTGAAAAAAAGCTGCGTTTGCGCTGGGCGTTCTTGCTCTCGGGCGCAATTTTTTCTTTCTTTCATTTGAATCCGATTACGTTTATTCCGCTCGCCCTGCTGGGCGTCTATTTCAGCGTGATCACCTGGCGCGGAAATTCCCTCGGCTATGCGATCGCGGCCCATGCGACCAATAACACCATTGCGGTGGTGGCGATGTATTTCTTCAAGAGCGAAAATCTGCTTCCCGTCGATGCCGCGAGCGATGCCCCGTCGCTGGCGGTGTACGCGCTCAGCGGAACGCTTGCGCTTGCCGTTTTCGCGGCCTGCGTCGCGTATTTCTGGATGCTCACGCGTCCGCAACCCGCGGCCCCGGCTGCAACCCACTGATTCGTTACCCCTAACCTCGAGGAGGCGTTATGCCGTACTGTCCTCAATGCCATACCGAATATCAGTCCGATGCAAAAGAATGCAGCGACTGTCTGATCCCGCTTGTCGAAGGCAAGCCGTTGTTCTGTCCCAATTGCGAAGAATTCGTGACGAAGGACGACACCTTCTGCGACAACTGCGGAATCCTGCTTCCGAAAATTCCAGCCGAGGAAGCGCCGGAGTGCGAGAATCATCCCGACGTCGACGCCATCGGCGGCTGCGTAGTGTGCGGTAAGCCGGTGTGTGCGGAATGCGCCACCGAACAGAATGGCCGCATTTTCTGCGAAAACGACGACCATCTCAACATGCATCAGGGCTTCGTCGTGGCCTATACCACCTCGACCGACTATGAGGCGGACATGATCAAGGCCAATCTCGAAGGAGCCGGCATCCACGCCACGATCTTCAACCAGCACGACCATGTGTATTTCACGAACATGGGCATGCTCGCTCTCGTGAACGTCATGGTGCCGCGCGCTCAGCTCGAAGAGGCGCAGGAAATCATCATGGCCCTGTTCGAGGATGAAGGACTGATGGATGAAGACGACGACGCAGAGGACGATGCGTGAGTAATACCCGCACGCGCGTGCTCTTCGCCGTGGTGGCGATTCCGGGGGTGCTCGTGCTTGCCTGGCTCGGCGGCTACGCCTGGGCCCTGTTCATCGCCGTCGTGATGTCCGCCGCGCTCATGGAATTCGCTGCCCTCGCACGCGCCAAAGGCGCGGAGCCGCAGACGGGTCTGATGATCGCGGCGGGTATCGCGCTGCTTCTCGTCTTCATGCACGAACGACTCAGCGCGGACATCCCAGCGCTGGTAGGCGGCGGCATTCCCTGGCCCCTGCAGTGGCAGGCGTTCATCTGGATACTGCTGCTGCTCATGCCCGCGGCCCTGCTCGTCGAGTTGTTTCGCGCGCGTCCCTCGCCGCTGATGAACCTGGCCGTGACGGTGCTCGGCGTGCTGTATATCGGACTCTTTCTCGGCTGTGCCGTCGGCATCCGGGAAATCTTCACGGTACTGGAATTTCACGTGGGACCCATATTCGGCACCGCGGACCTGACCGCCGTGCAGCATGCGCAGCTCGACAGCTGGGGTGGTTTCACGATCATCGCACTTCTGGCCACGATATGGATGTGCGACACCGCTGCATATTTCGGCGGCCGGGCGATGGGACGGCACAAGCTCTTTCCGCGCGTGAGTCCCAACAAAACCTGGGAAGGCGCGGTCTGGGGTTTCGCGGCCGCGCTCGCGACCATGGCCGCCGCGAAGTACATCGTGCTGGAGTATCTTTCCCTGCCCGAGGCGCTCGTCATCGGCGCGATCGTGGGCGCTTTCGGACAGTTGGGCGATCTGGTGGAGTCCCTCCTCAAGCGCGACGCGGGGGTGAAGGATTCCTCCACCCTGCTGCCCGGCCACGGCGGGGTGTTCGACCGTTTCGACAGCTTCATTTTTGTTTCGCCGATCGTATTTCTCTACCTTGATTTCGTTGTTTTTGCCTAACTCCCACCCACAGACAGCTATCTTCCGATGTCCTCAACGAAGCAAACGAAATATGTGTTCATCACCGGCGGCGTGGTTTCCTCGCTTGGAAAAGGAATCGCCGCATCGTCGCTCGGCATGCTGCTGCAAAGCCGCGGCCTCAATGTGACCATACAGAAATTCGATCCGTACATCAACGTCGATCCCGGCACGATGAGTCCCTATCAGCATGGCGAAGTTTATGTGACCGAAGATGGGGCAGAAACGGATCTCGATCTCGGACACTATGAGCGCTTCCTGAGCAAGGACATGTCGCGCGACAACAATACCACGACCGGGCAGATCTACAATCACGTCATCCAGAAGGAGCGGCGCGGCGATTATCTCGGCGCGACCGTGCAGGTGATTCCGCACATCACCGACGAGATCAAGCGGCGCTATGCGCGCCTGGCCACGCAGGACGACTACGATGTGATCATCACGGAAATCGGCGGTACGGTCGGCGATATCGAAAGCCTGCCGTTTCTCGAAGCCATGCGCCAGTTCGTGCTCAACGTCGGCAAGCGCAACGCCATCATCATTCACCTGACGCTCGTGCCGTTCATTCCTTCCGCGGGCGAACTCAAGACCAAGCCCACGCAGCACTCGGTGAAGATGCTGCTCGAGCTGGGGATTCAGCCCGACATGCTGCTCTGCCGTGCCGATCGTCCCCTCCCGCGCTCGATCAAGGAGAAGATCGGTCTGTTCTGCAACATTCAGCCCGACCTTGTCATCGAGGCTCTCGACGTGGAGACGATCTACGAAGTGCCGCTCGAATACCGCAAGGAGGAGTTCGACAAGAAGGTGGTCAACCTTCTGCACATGCGTCCCAAGGATGCGGAAATCGACCGCTGGACCCGCATGCTCAAGCGCATCAAGGAGCCGAAGTACGAAGTGCACATCGGTCTCTGCGGGAAGTATGCCGAGTATCACGACGCCTACAAGAGCATCATTGAATCGTTTATCCATGCCGGCGGCGAAAACAACGCGCGGGTGAAGTTGGATTGGGTCCACTCGGAGGACATCGAGAAGCACGGTGCCGCGCGCTATCTGAAGGATCTCGACGGACTGCTAGTGGCGCCGGGTTTTGGTGAACGCGGCATCGAGGGAAAAATCAAGGCCGTGCAGTATGTGCGCGAGCACGGCATTCCCTTCCTCGGCATCTGCCTGGGACTGCAGTGCGCGGTGATCGAATTCGCCCGCAACGTCTGCGGCATCGCCGACGCCAACAGCACCGAATTCGGTGAGACGCCGAACAACGTGATCGATCTCATGCTCGAACAGAAAAGCATTCAGACCATGGGCGGTACGATGCGTCTCGGTGGCTTTCCCTGCGTCCTCAAGCGCGGCACCAAGGCCTACGAAGCGTATGGCAAGAAAGCCATCACCGAGCGGCACCGCCATCGCTACGAAGTCAACAACGCCTATCGCGAGATTCTTGAAGCGAAAGGCCTGGTCTTCAGCGGCACATCGCCCGACGAGTCGCTGATGGAAGTGATCGAGCTGCCGGATCATCCGTGGTTCGTGGCCGCGCAGTTCCATCCCGAACTCAAGTCGCGCATGGTCGAGCCGCATCCGCTGTTCACCCACCTCGTCAAGCATGCCCTGCAGTACCGCCAGGCGCGGGAACAGGCGGCGGCGCAGACAGCAGCGGAAGCGGCGACGGAACAGGCCGAAGGAAACTGACAACAAGACCGGATTTTGCGTATCTTTGCGTTTGCGTGCAACAGCCATTGCAGGAGCCCCCATGAAGTACTTCGCAACGCTTTTTCTTTTCTGCAGTCTGTGGACGGCGGTTTCGGCGCAGACCGATACGCTGCAGTATGACGGACTGTCGGATATCGTCGACGGCAAGCTCATCGCGGTGACGCGCTTTCCGGGCGAGCTGGACGTGATTTTCAATACACGCTTCACGCCGGCGGAGAAGTGCACGCTCAGCACCGTGCTCGTCGGGTTCAGCGTCGTCAAGTTCCAGGCGCTCACCGGCAACGATACGCTGATTGTTTTTGTCTTCGAAAATGGCAGTGTCCCGCCGTCGCTCGTGGGATTGCAGAAAACCTACAAGGTGAATCTCGGCGACGCGGGCTTTCCCAATCCCAACATCCGCTTCAGCAATCCGCTCGAAGCCGGCGCGCGCGACGTCCTGGCGGTAAAGCTCAATCCCCCGATCATATTTTCTCCCCGCCGCGATTTCGTCGTCGGCGTCAAGCTGCAATCGACGCAGAAGCTCGCCGTGGGACAGGGACTGTGGAACGGCCTCAGTATGGTGATCAATCCAGGACAGGCGGAATTCGACCGTTCCCGCCGATACATGATCGCGCCGCGCGAGGAGGAAAACCGCAACGATCTCGCCACGCAGGGCGCCTCGGCGGCATTGTTCCTGCGTGCCATCGTGGGTTACAATCCGAATCTGCCCGTCACCGATGTGACGGACGTCGATGCAGCGCCCGCGCCGGTCGACATCGCGCTCGAGCAGAATTATCCGAATCCGTTTAATCCCTCGACCACCATTACCTACACGCTCGACGAGCGTCGGCACGTGCGCCTCGCCGTCTGTGACGCGCTGGGCAGGGAAGCGCGGGTGCTGGCCGACGGCATGATGGATGCCGGACGGCAGCAGGTGAACTTCGATGCCGCGGATTTGCCGGGCGGCATGTACATGCTTCGTCTCACCACCGGAGGCCGCGCACTGACGCGGAAGATGATCTTGCTGAAATGAGAATTCCCGAAGAGAAAATCGAGGAAGTACGCGCGGCCGCTGACATCGTCGATGTTGTCAGCGGCTTCGTACGTTTGAGGAAGGCGGGAAGAAATTATTCCGGTCTCTGTCCATTCCACCGTGAAAAGACGCCTTCCTTCAACGTCAATCCCGAGCGCGGCATTTTCAAATGCTTCGGCTGCGGGAAGGGCGGCAATGCCTTCACCTTCCTGATGGAAATGGAGAAGGTCTCCTTCGTCGACGCCGTGGAGATTCTCGCCGAGCGCTACAACATCGTGCTCACGCGCGAGGGGAGTGCGCGTCCGGAAACCCGCGAGGAAATCGAGGAGATGTACGAGGCCAACCGCCTCGCCGCGCGCTTCTTTTACGATACCCTGCAGAGTGAGGCGGGTGCGGTGGGACGCGCGTACTTCGACAAGCGGGGGTGGAACGCGGACACGCGCCGGATTTTCGGGCTCGGCTTCGCGCCCGACGCCTGGCATGAATTCCTCAATCATGCGCGGACGGCGGGCATCAGCGACGACATGCTCGAGCGCACGGGACTGATCGTGCGCAAGGAAGGCGGCAACGCCTACGACCGCTTCCGCGGACGCGTGATCTTCCCGATTTTCAGTGTGTCGAAAAAAGTGCTCGGCTTCGGCGCGCGCACGCTGAAAGGGGACGAACAGCCGAAGTATCTCAACTCCCCCGAAACCCCGATCTACGTCAAGAGCAAGGTGCTCTACGGACTTGCGCAGTCTCATCGCGCCATCCGCGACGCCGACTCTGTCATCCTCGTCGAGGGCTATGCCGATCTGATCTCGCTGTACCAGGAGGGGATCACCAACGTCGTCGCCACCAGCGGCACAGCGCTCACGCCCGAGCAGGTGTACCTTCTCTCACGGTATACGCGCAATTTCTTTTTCCTCTACGACGCCGACTCGGCCGGCATGAGCGCCATGCTGCGCGGTATCGACGTCATCCTCGAATCCGATTGCGACGCGCGCATCGTGCAGCTCTCCGCCGGAGAAGATCCGGACTCATATGTCCGGAAATATGGCGCCGACAAAATCCGCGAGCGCATGGGGGCGGCGGTGTCGTTCGTGGACTTCGTCACCGCGCGTTTCCAGGCCGAGGGCGGACTCGATTCCCCCGAAGGCAAGGCGCAGGTCGTGCACCGCATCGTCGAGCTGGTCGCGAAAATGGACGACGCCATTCGCCGTGAATTCTACATCCGCGACATCTCGCAGAAATACGGCATCTACGAAAACCTCCTGTACCAGGAACTCGAGAAGGAACTGCGCAGCAGAAAGCGGGAGCGTCCCGTCGCGCGTCCCGCCGACCTCATTCCCCAGCACGAGGAGGAGGCGCAGCCCACCGGCGATGTGCCGAAAGAGGAAAAGGACTTCTGCACGCTGCTCCTCCAGGCGCCATCCGAACTTCAAAGCGAAGTGCTGCACGGCGTGTGCAGCAGTCATTTTCACGACGCGCGCATGCAGAAGCTGTTGCACGTCCTTTTCGAGCAGGAAGAGCACGACGGGAACATCAACACCGACGCGCTGTGGTCGTACGTCGAGGACGACGTCAGCATGCACGGACTCCTCGCCGACATGCTCATCGAGCGAGCGCCCATCAGCGAGCGCTGGGAGAAAGAGCAGAATGTGCGTCCCACCGACAACCGCCGCCTCTTGCTCGACGCTTACAAGCGCCTTTTGCACCGTCACATTCAGCAGCGCCGCGCACGGCTGAAGGAAGCGCTGCGCTTCGAGGCCGACGCCGAACGTCAGCGCAGTCTCGCCACGCAGCTTCAGCACCTTCAAGCCCTCGACACCGTCGTAAAGCACTGCGGGGCCTTCGCCGATCTCCCCGACGTTGAGGAATAATACGGGATCGAGTTCGAGTTCGAGCCCGAGATCGCCATCGAGCCCGAGATCGCCATCGAGCCCGAGATCGCCA
>JACZJN010000191.1 GCA_014860565.1 Bacteroidota bacterium | reverse complement strand
GCGAAATCGGCCCGTCCGTATGGCGAAATCGGCCCGTCCGTATGGCGAAATCGGCCCGACCGTATGGCGAGATTGGCCCGTCCGTATATCGAGATAGGCCCGGCGATTATACCGGTTTATTCAAACGGCCATTCACCCTGGCGTTTGAGGCGCTCCTCGAGATTTCCCTTGCGGAGATATTCCATGGTTTCCGTGGGTGTGCGGTGGAGGGTGGGGATGGATGTGCGGTTGGCGAGTTCGTATGCGAGTACGGAAACGACGCCTGCGGCTTCGGACAGGTATTTCTTGTTGACGAGGTCGAAAGTGTCGCCAAAATCATGGTACGTCTCGACGGTCTCCTTGTCGAGATGTCCAAGCGGTGTGATGGTCGGAATGCCGGCGAGCATGAACGGCTGGTGGTCGCTGTTCGTCCAGATGCTGTTGATAACGCCTCGGCTCATGTCGTATCCGCGGAATTCGTCGATGAGTTCATTGAGCAGAGGCAGGAAGTGATCGTTCCCCATTGCGCCAAAACCACGCGGACTTCCGGTCATGTCCATATTCACCATTGCGGTGATACGGTCGTTCGCGTGCATCTCGACATATCTACGCGAACCCCACAGCCCCATTTCTTCGCCATTGAACCAGACGAATTCGATGGTCCGTTCGTTCGCCGGCGAGAGGGCGGAGAGTATGCGCGCGACATCGAAAAGCAGCGCGGTGCCGATGCCGTTGTCGACGCTGCCCTGTCCAACGTCCCATGAATCAAAGTGTGCACCGATGACGATTTTATCATCACTCTTGCCCGGAAGCGTGCAGACGACGTTCGCGCTTTCCACCTTCGTGCAGTAGGAGTTCGCGGTGATGCGCATGCGAACAGGGACGGCATCGGAGAGCAGCCGCTTCAGACGCTGTCCTTCCACCCATGTGATGCTGAAGGCCGGGACGGCGGCAGGATCGCCATGGAAATTTCCCATCCCGCATAGAATCTGCCCTGCCTTTTTCTCGTTGACGAACAGTACCGCCCGCGCTCCCGCAGCGGCTGCCCGGAGAATGGTTTCGGAACGCAATGGCGTTTCGACGCCCTGCAATCCTTCCTGTGTCACGAGCGCGATGCGACCGGAAACGTCACAGCTGTCGAAGTCGGCAGGCAGACCTCGATTCGCCCACACAACGGCGGCATCGAACGCGGGGGTGCGATTGACGTACCCGAGCGCCACCGCGCGGAAGACACGGTCCGATGGTTCGAGCATGCGCACCTCGTCGTCGCCCCGTACCCAGCCGGGGACGCTGAACGTTTCCAGCCGTGGCGTCAATCCGAACCCGCGCAGCTCCTCGACAAGGATGCGCATGCCCTGTTCGTTTTGCGCCGAGCCGATCCAGCGGCCACCCGCTTCGTCGCTGAGCCGACGCAGCATATCATACGACGCGTTGTCGATGAAGGCGCTGCCTGCCATCCGCTGATGCATGGCGGGGGATTGGGCAGAGAGGCCGTGGGCGGTTACGATCGTGATGACAAGGGCAAGAACGAGAGGAAGCGCGATTCTGTATCTGCTCATAATATCGGATATCCGGATGTGAATATTGAAGAGATGCTCTGCAGCATCAGGAGGATGCTCCGACCGCCGAGGTTTTCAGTTTGTCGCCCATCCACTTGCGTGCGAGGAACAGGGAAAGCGGGCTTACCATTGCGATGCATGCATAAAGGAGCCACAGCGTCTCGCTGCTCTGCCCGCCGCTTTCCGGGACGTAATGCGCCAGCATCGTTCCTGAATACAGGCTCGTGAGAAGTTTCGTAAGGAACCAGGGAAACTGTGCGATGCCCATGTACTGCCCCGTCTTTCCCTCGGGCGCCAGTTCCGCCGCGAGTTGCAGAAAACGCGGCTGCCACATCGCCTCTCCGACGGACATCAGAACAATATAGGTCATGAGCAGCGTGACGTTCGGACCGATCGCGAGGAGAAAGGTCGGCACGGCCATGACAAACGTCCCGATGATCATCATGCGGTATACATCCACCCGGCTTGTGAGTGCGGCGACCAGTGGTGTGAGCACGAAAATGAGCAGGGGATTGAGATTGACGAAGAACTCCATGTTCTGGCTCACCCAGGGCGCAAACGAGCGGTCGACGTATTGTGGAAGCGTCAGCCACTGATGGGCGAAGAGCGTCTGCACCGGGATGAGAATAAAAATGAAGAAGGAGAATTTGATGTCTCGCAGCGGATGTTCGCGCAGCCAACGGTGGATATTGAACGGTTCCTTGACGCGCGCTTTCTCCGCATTCTCGGCTTCGTGATCAACGCCGCGATTCATTTTCCTGGCGGCGATGACGCTTGCCCTGGTCGTGATGCCGAGCAGCAGAGCGACAGATACCGCAGTCAGGCCGGTATACACCCAATAGATGCCCGTGATGCCGAACGCATTGCGTATCGGTGGGGAAAGGATACCGGGGATGAACCCTCCGAGGTTCATCACCGCGTACAGCGCCGCGTATCCCATGGCCGCTGTTTTCGGTGTGGTGAATTGCCGCACGGCGACGTAGGCCGCCGGTTGATACATGCCGTACCCGAGCACGACGAGAAGCAGACCGCCGATCGAGGCGAAGAACACGGGGGACCACATTCCGCTGCCGCCGAAGACGACGCCCGCGGTCAGCAGCGTGCGACCGAAAAACATGAGGATCAGCGAGACGGCCAGGGCGATGCGCACACCCCAGCGGTCGGCCAGCTCGCCGAAGAAAAACATCGCCAGCGTGATGCCGCCGGTGAACGCGCCGACGATCCACCCCGCCTGCGCATCACTGAGGCCGACTTCACGATTGAAATAGATGGCAAGCAGCGCAAGGGCACCAAAGTAACACATGCCCTCGATCAGGTAGGTGAGGTTGACGCCCCAGAGCGCCCGCGGGGCCTGTGCAAAGGCAATAAACGGCTCGATCAGTTCTTTGAACGGATTTTTCTTCGGTTCATCGGAGGAATTCTGCATCGGGGGAGCCCGCGATTGGAGTGGTAGAGTGGGATGCGTATGAGAAGGGAAACAACTGGCCGGCGCACCGCGCAGGCCTTTTCCATTACGTCACCGGGATCCAATACGAAATCTTGAGGGCGATGAAATTATCACCAGGACTGTCGAAGGAACGGAGCAGGTCGCGCGGGCCGACCTGATTACCGTCGATGTCATATCCGGAACGATTCTGCTGCCAGACGAGGAAAAGGGTGCTGCCTCGCACCCACTCCCATCGGAGCACGACATTACTGCGGAAGGACAGAATGTTGAAATCCGGGTTGAGCAATTGGACATTCCCTCGTTCGGTCCGAAAGTCGTACATCGCCGATTCCGTATCGTAGCTGATGCTGCTCTCCGGATCTTGCCCGTAGATGCGGAGCTGATCGCTCTCCGCGGCCGGAAGCTCACCAAACCCAGAAAACGCACCGCTCGCGGCGAAAGGCTCCGCGTACAACTCAAGCGTCAGGTCGGGAGAAAATGCGAAATTGAATCGGAATCGCGCCGCAAGCGTGGCCTGGTCGACGGTGGCAAAAATGTATCGCTGTCCGAAGGTGTCTTCCGGACCATTGTCGGCCGTCATGACATACTGGCGGGCATTCACGTTGCGCAGGTAGGACGGTTCCACCGAAAACTCCAGCCAGCCTTTTGTGCGTACACTGATCCAGCTGCCCGCGGACCAATTCCACGAACCGAGGGCGTCGCCGAATCGTGATGCCCAGAGATTCCATCGCACATCTTCAGAATAGCTGCTCGTGATATTCGCGTAGAGATTCCAGCCGTCTCCGCTGCGCATGAGCGGTCCACCCCGTGTGAGATGATCATTGAGTGCTGCTGTTCCATAATCGAAGCTGATCGAACTGCTGTAGTAGTTCTTCCACATTGCCTGAAGCCCGAGACCAATACTGCTGTATTGGCGCACGAGTCCGAAATTCCATCCATTCGTTGCCGAGACCTCTACTTCGTAATTGTGAAACAGATCCCCCGGCGTGTTCTCACGATATGCGAGTTCTCCCCAGGTATCGATATCATCCGCGGAGCGGAGAATACCCGCGTCATTTATTTCGAATCCCGGAGATTCAGCGGAGGCACCTACGCCCCAGATCCAGTGTTCTCCGCTCTGCTTCACGAGATGTAATCCTGTCGTGTATCCGGCGAGGGACGTCCGCGTCGGGTCGAAGTCGATGTAATCCGCGTCCTGCCGCTGGAAATAGTGCGCGCTGCTCTGCTGCACCAATGCGACAGCATCCGCGCTGCCCGTGATGTAGCTGAAACCGGCGTAGCCCGAAAGTTCATAGGTTGCGCGATCGAAGCGGAGTTTCCAGTCGAGCCCGCCGCTCGTGGCCTGCCGCGTCAAGAGCTGTTCGGCGGCCGGCGAATTGAGATCGCGCTGCACACCGGTGATCATCGCGCCGATGGTAGAGGTTTCTTCACCGAATTCCTGCTGGATGCGCATGACGCCGTATCCGGCCAGCGGTTCGACCAGCGCTTCGGAATACTTGTTGGAAACGCGATCAAACGTCTCGACATATTCGCGCTGGGTCAGGGCCGTCAGAGCCGCGATGGAGAGCCCCGATGCCAGGCGTCCGGACAGCTTCGCCGCTCCGAGGATGGTGGTATTGATCGGACGTTCCGAAAAGGATGCGTTGGGACTGAGAGACGGCGGGGCACCGATGCGCCGTGTGTAGAAGTAATCCGGTCCTTCTCCGCTCAGGAGCTGGCTGCCCTCGATGAAAAAAGGGCGCCGCTCGGTATAGTAGGTTTCATACGCGGAGAGGTTGACTTCAGCAGGATCCGCTTCCACCTGCCCGAAATCCGGATTGACGGTGGCGTCGAGGGTGAGATTCGGACCGAGTCCCATCTTCATGTCGATACCGACATTGCCGCGCCAGTCGATCTTGTTATAAAAGGGGTCAACGGGATTTCCCGTGCGCGAAACCGTGAAATCGGCAACGCTGTAGGGAGTCAGCTCGATCCGCGAGGAAGGCTGGATGCCGTGAATCCCGGTCAATGTGCCAAATCGGGAACTCCATCCTGTTTCGTTTTTCGGAATCAGAACCCAGTACACATCCTCATCGCGAAAGGGGATGTAGCGGTTCATGTTGAGTCCCCACCGCTGGACATCCTTGTTGTTGAAACGTAATTGGGAAAAAGGGATGCGCATTTCGGCTGTCCACGCAGTGGAGGTACGTGCCACACGTGCTTCCCAGACGGGGTCGAACGAATAGTCGCGGCTGTGTTCATAATCGCTCGCGTGGTAATAGTCAATTCGCACGCCGTCGGCAGTGACTCCGAACGTGTATGCCGTACGGTTGTCGTCATACGAATCGATGGAGACGAGAAGGCGCTCCGAATTCCCTGCGTTGTCTCGTCGGCTGAGCGTGGATTGAATCTCCGAAGGATCGTCGACGTACATCGTCGCCCCGATATAGAGCGCATCGTCGTCATAGCAGAAACGCACCTCCGTCCGCAGCGACGCGGGCTTGCCCTCGGACGGGTCTTTCTGAAGGAAATCGCTGGCTACGGGAAGGGTTTGCCAGATCGCATCGGATAAAGACCCGTCGATGACAGGGGCCTGCGCGTCGCATCGCACCGCGATAACAGCTTTCCTGCTGCTATCTGCGGCTGCGCTCCCATCTTCGATTGAGAGCGGAGTACCGAGTGCACAGTGAAATTTCAACAGGATCATGGTGAGAAACAAGATTCCATGACGCCTGCAGCTCTCCATTCCATTCATACAGTGAAAGGTAGAGTACATTCCCGATAATTGGGTGAAGCGTTGTCAATCAGTCCTGGAAAAGGTGACAGGACACCAATACTGTGTATGTTGGAAGATACAACATTCGGATATTTTTTCCTTGTTATCCGGGAAAATTGGACAAGAGCGGGACATGCAGTTGTACGCAACGGCGAGATTCACTAACATTGGTCAAACGATCACGAAACGGTCTTCAAGGCATCATGGCGATAGAATCCTACCTTGATCAGGAGCCGTCCTGTCTCATCGTGGGCTCAGGAATAGCCGGGCTCATGGCTGCACGCGAAATGAAACGGCAGGGCATTCAGGTTCTCGTGCTTGACAAGGCGCGAGGTGTCGGCGGACGAATGGCAACGCGCCGGTTCGACGGAGCGGTGTTCGATCACGGCACCCAGTACTTCGCGCCTTCGAGCGCATGGTTCCAATCACGCATTGCCGAATGGATTGACGAAAGCGTCGCACGGGAATGGTTCCGGGTCCAGGCATATGAGATGGACACCCGCTTCCTGTCCTCGGCCAGGTATTGTGGATGCCCGGCGATGACGAGCATCCCGAAGGTTATCGCCGCGGGGATGCCGGTATACACTGGCGAGAAGGTAACGCAGCTTGAGATCCAGGGAGAGTGCTGGCATGCATTCACTGAGCAGGGGAGTCATTTTTCCGCGCGCAGCTGCATTCTCACCCCCCCCGTACCTCAAACCCTCGAACTGCTCGACGCCTCCCGCATCGCCCTCGAACCAGCGATGGAAGAGGCGCTGTCTGACCTGGTATACGAACCCTGCATAACTCTTATGGTCGTTTGCGACGGTCCCCCTTCGGCCCCCGAAAACGGGGTCCTGGAGTTTGAACGCGGGAATCTTCGTCGCATCATGGACAATCAGCGGAAAGGCATTTCCCCTGATGTTCCGGCTCTGACGATTCATGCCACGGGTGCCTTCAGCGCTTCGCATTTCGGTGACAGCGACGAAATCGTCGCGAACCTTCTGCTCGATGAAGCCCTCCCGATGATGCGGTGCGGCGCGGAATCATGGCAGGTGCACCGCTGGCGCTACAGCCAGGTACTGGCGCCGCATCCCGCCCCTTATCTGCAGGTGCATCAGCATCCGCCGCTCGCCGTCGCGGGCGACGCCTTCGGCGTCAACGGGGTGGAAGGTGCCGCGCGTTCGGGCATGGAGGCGGCAAACATGATTCTTCGACTTCTGCATTGAGGGACCCATGCCAGAGGAGACGCTGCTAAAAGTCGACGATGTCTTTTTCCTGGTGCAGGTGTTCTGTACCTTCGCGATGACCGGCATCATCTGGTTCGTGCAGATAGTGCATTATCCGCTGATGAGGAAAGTCGGAAAGGGACGTTTTGTGCGGTACGCGAAGATGCATCTTGTGCTTACCGCTTTTGTCGTCGCCCCGCTGATGCTGCTCGAGGCGGCTGCCGTTGTCTTCGGCCTGCTTCATGCCACTCCCTGGATCACCAACGAGGCGGCGCGGCTGGGCGCGATACTGCTGCTTATCATCTGGATTTCCACCTTCGCCATCCACCTTCCCCAGCACAGAATACTCGAGCAGGAATTCGAAGCGCGTGCGTACCGGAGCATGCTCTTCGGAAACTGGATTCGCTGCTATGCGTGGAGTTTCCGGTCCATTATTCTTGTGTTCAATATGCTGCAGGCGTTTACCCGGTGAAAGGGATCGCTGCCGGCTCTCGGTTCCCTGTAACGGGGAAGGGACAGCGGATGGGTTCTTGACATTATGCAGTGCGGGGAGTATCCTATTGTAATGGACATTCTTTCACAATCTTCTGCGAGCATCATGAGCCACCATTCACTTACCGATTTCATGAATCATCATTACCGTCATTTCAATGCCGCCTCGATGATGGATGCGGCCAAGGGATATGTCAAACTGCTCGACGAGGGCGGCGGTATGATGGTGACGCTGGCCGGAGCGATGAGCACAGCGGAACTGGGACTCTCTCTCGCCGAGATGATTCGGCAGGACAAGGTGCACGCCATCACCTGCACAGGCGCAAACCTCGAGGAGGATGTATTCAATCTCGTGGCACACGATTACTACGAGCGCGTCCCGCATTACCGGGACCTTACACCGGAGATGGAGCAGGCGCTGCTTGACCGGCACATGAACCGCGTGACCGACACCTGCATCCCCGAGGAGGAAGCGATGCGGCGCATCGAGCACAGCATCCTCGAACTGTGGATGGAAATGGATCGCGGCGGTGAACGTCTCTTCCCGCATCAGTTTTTTTATCGTCTGCTGCTCGAAGGACGTTTGGAAGAACATTACCTGATCGATCCGAAGGACAGCTGGCTGCTCGCCGCTGCGCAGAAGAACCTGCCTATTTTCGTGCCGGGCTGGGAAGACAGCACGCTCGGCAACATCTACGCCGCTCATTGCATCGAGGGCGATGTCAAGAATGTCCACACCGTACGCACCGGCATCGAATACATGATGGAGTTGGCGGAATGGTACACGGCATTCACCGCGAAACGGCCACTGGGATTTTTCCAGATCGGCGGCGGCATTGCCGGGGATTTCCCTATCTGCGTCGTGCCCATGCTGCATCAGGATCTTCGCCGCACGAGTGTTCCGCTCTGGGCCTACTTCTGCCAGATCAGCGATTCGACCACGAGCTATGGTTCCTATTCCGGCGCCGTTCCGAACGAAAAAATCACCTGGGGGAAGCTCGGTGTCGACACGCCCAAGTACATCGTCGAATCCGACGCTTCCATCGTCGCCCCGCTGATATTCGCGTATATCC
This sequence comes from Bacteroidota bacterium, assembly GCA_014860565.1. GTDB lineage: Bacteria > Bacteroidota > Ignavibacteria > SZUA-365 > SZUA-365 > SZUA-365. The sequence goes on along the minus strand of JACZJN010000191.1, from coordinate 36,769 downwards.
TTGGCTGGTAGCCTGCCGCACATTGGCTTTTAGCAATTGGCGGCCAACAGCCAACGGCCAAAGTCGCAGCCGCAGGCTGCGCCGGCGCTTGGAACTGATCATCATTTCGAGTATTTTTGTCTTAAATACGTTCGCGCCATGCGCGCAGTGAATGCACCTTCTGGATAATGAAGAATACAGCACCTCCAACCGCTCGCCTGACCGGTCCCCACATTACGCTCTCACATGTTCGTCGTCCGATTCGGACGGCGTTTCCCCGCATAGAACTTGATGAATACCAGCAATAATCAGGAGTACTCGTATGGCCAAAGTCCGCGGTGATATCAGTATTGACATAGAGAACTGCAAGGGATGCGAACTCTGTGTTGTGGCCTGTCCGCAGAATGCGATGGCGCTTGCCAAGGATATCAACAAACAGGGCTACCACTACGCCGTGCTTGTTGAAGATGTGTGCACCGGGTGCACAAACTGTTCTCTTGTCTGTCCTGATGCGGTGATTACCGTGTATCGCGAGGACAAGAAAACCGGGGAGAAGGTCCCCGTCGCCGAAGTCCGCAATGTCACGGGCGATATCAGGATTACAGTCGGTGCCGAAGAAGAAGCCGAAGGCTGATTCCGCACACCTTCAACCACAGCCAATTCTATTTTAAGCATATCCGACCAAAGGAGCTTATTCTATGGGTGAACTACGACTCATGAAGGGAAACGAAGCGATGGCGGAAGCCGCGATTCGTGCCGGGATGGATGCCTATTTCGGCTATCCCATCACCCCGCAGTCTGAAGTACTCGAATATCTTACGCGCGAGGCATACAATCGCACGCAGTGCACCGTGCTGCAGGCGGAAAGCGAGATTGCCTCCATCAATATGGTATATGGAGCAGCGGGCGCGGGAGCGCGCGTGTGGACATCCTCATCCAGCCCGGGCATCAGCCTCATGCAGGAGGGACTCTCCTATATCGCCGGTGCGGAACTGCCATGCCTGATTGCGAACATCAACCGCGGCGGCCCCGGCCTGGGTACCATTCAGCCTTCGCAGGGCGATTATTTCCAGTCCGTCAAGGGCGGTGGGCACGGCGATTACAGGCTGATCGTGCTTGCCCCGGCGACCGTGCAGGAGATGGCCGATTTCGTGCAGGACGGTTGGGATCTCGCCGACAAGTACCGCAACCCCGTGCTGATTCTTGCCGACGGCGCACTCGGACAGATGATGGAAAAAGTGGAACTGCGCGACCAGATCGAACGCGGCACCCGTGCGACGCCCTCATGGGCGACGACGGGGAAAACCGCCGATCGCGATCGCAATTTCGTTACTTCGCTGTTCATCAAGCCCGAGGAAATGGAACAGGTCAACCTGCGCCTGCAGGAGAAATACAAGCTGATCGAAGCGAACGAGATTCGCGTGCAGGAAATGGAAACGGAAGACGCCGACTTCGTCATCGTCGCGTACGGACTTTCCGCCCGCATTGGCCATAAGGTCATGGAGATCATGCGCGCCGAAGGCATCAAGGTCGGCCTCATTCGTCCCATTACTCTCTGGCCGTATCCTTATGCCACCGTTGCGAAAGCGGCGGATCATGTCAAGGGATTTCTCTCGCTGGAGCTCAATGCCGGACAGATGGTTGAGGACGTGCGCCTGGCGGTCAACGGGCGTTGTCCCGTCGGGCATTACGGCCGCATGGGCGGTATCATCCCGTCGCCCGAAGAGGTGGTGGAGGTGATCAAAGACATGTATTCGAAGATTCAGTAAAAGAGGCATACATGGAAAAGAGCATGCAGGAAATAGAACACCACCACGACGAAATGAACATCGTCTGTGAGCGTCCCTCCACGCTGCTCGACGCGCGCATGCACTACTGTCCGGGCTGCGGACACGGTGTGGCGCATCGCATCCTCATGGAAGCGGTCGAGGAGCTTGGCATTCAGGAACAGACTATCGGCGTTGCTCCGGTCGGCTGTTCCGTGTTTGCCTATCTCTACATGAACGTCGACATGCAGGAAGCCGCCCACGGGCGCGCTACCGCCGTCGCCACCGGCATCAAGCGCTGTTTCCCCGACAAGTACGTGTACACGTACCAGGGCGACGGTGATCTTGCGGCGATTGGAACCGGCGAGACCGTGCATACGGTCAACCGCGGAGAGAATATCCTGATCGTGTTCATCAACAACGCGATTTACGGCATGACCGGTGGACAGATGGCTCCGACCACGCTGATCCATCAGAAAACATCCACCACACCCTATGGACGTGAGGCTTCGTTCATGGGCAATCCGCTGAAAATCACCGAACTGCTTGCACAGCTCCCGGGTGCGTTCTACGTCACGCGACAGGCGGTGAATACACCGGTGAATGTGCGGCGCGCGAAGAAGGCGCTGCTCAACGGTCTGAAGTATCAGAAGCTGAACAAGGGCACCTGCCTGGTGGAAATCGTGAGCAACTGTCCGACCAACTGGGGAATGAAACCCGTTCAGGCGAACGAATGGCTGGTCGAGAACATGCTCCCGTATTATCCGCTCGGAGACATGAAAGTACCGTCAAAGGAGGACATTGAAAATGCTTGAAGAAGTCATTTTCGCCGGTTTCGGCGGCCAGGGCGTATTGTCGATGGGACAGGTGCTTGCCTATGCGGGCATGATTGAAAACCGTGAAGTTTGCTGGATGCCCTCCTACGGTCCTGAGATGCGCGGTGGCACAGCCAACTGCATCGTGACCGTGAGTTCCGAGGAAATCAGCAGTCCGATCATCGGAAGATTCGACACCGTCGTCGCTCTCAATCAGCCATCGCTCGATAAATTCGAGCATTCCGTCAAACCGGGCGGGACGCTCATATACGACAGCACGAATATCATCGATCCTCCCAAGCGTACCGACATCGACGTCGTGCCTATCCCCGCCTCGGAAGAAGCGGTGAAACTGAAGAATACCAAGATCATGAACATGATCGTCCTGGGTGCATTCCTCGCGAAACGCAACGCAGTGAAAATTGAAACGGTGCTCGAAGCGCTGCGCAAGGTTCTGCCCGAGCGGCATCATCACCTGATTCCGCTCAACGAACAGGCGCTGCAGCGCGGCGGCGAACTCGCCAAGTCCGAAATGCCGGTTGCCTGAACCGAATTTCTGAATGATGAAAGCGGGACCACGGTTCCGCTTTTTTTTAGGCCTGAAAAAGCGGATTGATTCGCAGCGGGCAGTTGCGTATTCTTCGTTGATAATATTAGAACCGCGCCCGACGCACGTAACTCGATTGACGCTGAGGTGTTACTCATACATGCACAGACTTCTTCCGATCCTTCTGCTTCATCTGCTGACCACGACGATAGTGCCTGCACAGCACCTTCGCGTGGATGCGACCGAAAAATCATTTAGCGAAATGCGCCCTCTCGAGCAGCGCAGCGTGACGTTTGTGCTGTACAACATCGCATCCGACACGATCTTCCTCGGGCAGCCGAAGCCCAGCTGCGGTTGCACCGCCACGGTGCTCGATAAATCGACACTTCCTCCGGGAGACAGCACGCTGCTTTCCGTGGAGTTCCGCGCCGCACCGGGGATGAACGGGACAATCAACAAATCGGTGACGCTGTACGGGCGTTTCGCGGGTGTCGACGAAAAGTTGGCCGTGCTGCGTGTGCACGCGGAGATCGCAGCGGACCTGAAATTCGAACCCGGTATTCTGCGCTTCGCTTCGTTTATCGGTGATGTCGTCGTCGTCAGGGTCACATTGATGTCAAATACGGATACGGCTGTCACCCTCAGCAATATCACGGCCGACATGACGGCGTACGTCGATACGAGCGCGGGAAACATTTATCATGTCGAGAAGGTACAAACCCGGCCCTTCACAAAGTTTTCGATCGCCTTGGACAGAGACGTAATAGAAGCCGGCGATTCGGCTCGACTGACCCTCACGCTTTATCCGCAGGAAAAGGGACAACTCAACGGCACGATTCGCATACCGCTTTCCGATACTGAACTTCGCATCCCCGTCGTGGGCGCGGTTCTCCGTCAGCGTGAATAGGAAGTGTTGTACGCCCTCTGCGTCGCACTGGTCTCTGAAAACGGAATTTTGTATTTTTCACAAATGAATATACACGGAGGAATTCGTATGAAATACGCAACCACGTCATTGCTGTTCGTCTTGTTCGCCCTGATGTTCACGGCGACGGGGCAGGCACAGACGGATGAGGGACAGTCTGACGTCGCGACGCAGCAGTGCTTCGGGATCGTCGGCACATCGGATTATTACTTCGGGGAAATCGATCAGAACGAAACCGTTGAACACACCTTCATTTTCAAGAATACCTGCGAAGAAACGATCGAGATCGGTTCAGCTCGCGCGAGCTGTGGCTGTACGGCGGCCGTCGTTTCCGAGAAGGTGATTCCCCCTGGTGGCGAAGCCCAGATTCAGGTCAAATTCACTCCGCCCCGCGGTACGCGCGGCAAGGTGACCAAAACCGTAAGCCTGTACCTGAAGGACGATCAGAAACCGCACACGATCATTCGTTTTTCAGCAAAGATCAAAACCGACCTTGATATTCAGCCGCAGTACATTCAGCTGCTTGGCGCCGAGGTAGGAAAGACCATACAGGGCAAGGCGACAGTAAAAAACATCTCCGAGAAGGAATTGACCATCGAAGGTATTTCCATCAACGTGACCAGCTACGCCGACACCGCAGGTGACGGACGCACGATTGCGATCCCACTCGAAGGTGCGGTCGTCACTCCCGCGAAGCTTGTGCTCGCCCCGGGTCAGAGCGGCGATATCACCGTCACACTGGTTCCGCAGCACCCGGGACAGGTCAACGGCGCCATTCGCCTTCAGGCCGGCACCAACGAAGGCATTATCCAGGTGTTCGGTGTCGTTCGCGACAGCGTAGGAAACTCGCTGCGTCGTGCCGCACCGGAGGCCGGTGAAGTACAGCTCGACGGTACCAAGTAACACGAACTGAACACTTGCTGGAGAACGAATGAAACGAGTCATTCCGGAATACGCGTCACTCGAGGATATTATTCAGGACGCTATTGACAAGGAGAAGGACGCGGAACAGTTTTATGCCGAAGCCTCGGAGCTTGCCCAGGCCACTGAAATCCGGGACTTTCTCCTCAACATGGCGGAGATGGAAAAGGGGCATGCAGAAATGCTGGCCCGTAAACTCGAATCTATCCGCTCAGACAAAACCGTGATGGACGGCATTCTCTCCAGCTTCAACGACGAGCCCGAGACAGATACCGAGTAGAAAATTTCCTATCGTACCGAGTTTCCAGGACGCACATCTTCACGATGTGCGTCCTTTTTTTTATCGATGGTTGCATTTCTCGAAAAGATATACTATAATAACATCCCGTTTAACATAAATACATACGTTCCGCAGTACACGCTTCATGGCGCTCTGCGAAAGCCGTTTCATCCTCTTCATCGTCAGACGGCCTTGACCCCATTCGCGCATCGATTGCCTGCCCGCATGCGTGGATGCCTGAGCATTCAACAGAATCAAGGGTTCACATGGAAACAGTCTCCGCTGATCAGGGATTCGATACTCGCTTCCTATCCCAAGAGCTTCGTTCCGCCGTGGTACATTCGCCACAGACGGTGAGGGATCTCGGCCCCATCAAAATTGTGCCCCTCTCGACAGTCACCATGATGTTGGTCGACAGGCTGGCACTCTCCAAAGTACCGAATGATTTTTTTTCCAGGCTCCCTATCCCGAAACAGCAGCCGGTTATTATTCTTCACACCGGATTTAATGTCGACGTCGCGTTCAATGCATTGTGTGCCGGGAATTTTATTTGCGCGGAATCCTGCGATGCCATTGATGTACTCCGGCGTGAGAACAGCGGAATGCGAACGAGGACGGCAGCACCCTGGATTGTCCCTTCGTCGAAAGAGAAGTTTGAAAAGCATGATCGGAAGTCAGCGCATCAAAAGGGGACAGCACATGGAGTGAAGAGCCATCAACGGCCCGTTTTTCACTCACAACCCATGCGTCGTGTGGAAGCCGAACTGTCTCGCATTGCGCAATTCGAGTTCGATGTGCTCATTCTTGGGGAGACGGGAACGGGGAAGGACGTCGCCGCGCATGAGATACATCGCAGGAGCCCCCGGTCCCATAAGCCGTTCGTTACCGTCTCGATTTCAAGTCTCTGCGATTCCTTAATCGATTCGGAACTTTTTGGCCACGTTCGGGGGGCCTATTCAGGAGCACATGAGTCGAAACCAGGGAAGTTTGAGGCGGCAGAAGGCGGGACAGTCTACATCCCCGAGATCTCGAACCTGAGTGAAGAGATGCAACTGAAGTTGCTGTACTTCATGCAGTACAAAAAGTGCCACCGCATTGGCGAGGATCCGCGACAGCAGGAGCGTCTCTGCAATGTTCGATTGATCATGGCATCGAATGAGAATCTGGAGCACTGCGTCTCGGAGGGGCGGATGCGGCAGGACTTTTATTACCGCATCAAGGGGTTGAGCATTCTGATCCCCCCGTTGCGGGAACGCAAGGAGGCCATCCCTGAACTCGTGCGCCATTTCCTCCGGCAACACGACCACGCATTGGGAAGTCGGCATACGATTACCAAAGAGGCACTTGACTGGTTGGCCTGCCAGTCGTGGCCCGGAAACATCAGGGAACTGGAACAGACGGTGAGATCCCTCGTCGCCACGAGCATCGACCAAGTCGTCACGAGGGAGCAAGTGGTGCAGAGTTTGCACGGCGAGAACGGGGAATTGATGACGGCCTCCCCATGCCTGGAAACGCTGACAACGGGATTCCCAAGGTATGCGTCATTCATTTCTTCGATGCAGCGGCATTATCTTGAGCAGGCCCTTGAGAAATCCGATGGGTGCATTACCCGCGCCGCACAACTCAGCGGATTGACACCGTATGGATTCCGCAAAGCTATGGCGCGGCTTGGTGTTCAGGCTTCTTCGCCTCGATGAAAAGGGACTATTCACCACAGGATTCCTGATATTTCGTCCATTCAATTGACAAAACCCACCCTTCGGGCAATCTGAGTTTCCAAAATCAACTCGGGTTGCCCGTTTTCAATTCGTTGCATACACGGGATCGGTGATTGGGCTCAGAAAATGAGAACCGGGAGAATGGCATGATCCTTGCACTCTTGCGGAAAACCAAAAACTACTCATGCCTGCCTTTCATATGTATGTGTGATAATTACTTCCTTTGTCCGCGTTGTGGGAATTACGCTCACAAGAACCAGAAGCACACGTATTGCATCAATTGCGGTACGCGGCTCATCAGTAAATGTCCGCGCTGCAGCGCTCCCATCGTGCATCCTGTTGCCCGGTTCTGTCCGGATTGTGGCGGGACGCTCGTCTCGGGAGCGGAGCCGCAGGAGAGGAAAACAAGCACACGAAAACGATATCACTCCTGAATGACAATTAACGCACAAATAGCGCCCCGGACCAGAACGCGGTCAATTGGAATACTGGTCATCAGACCGTGTTGCCTCGTTGTGGCATCGATGCTGTTCCTGACGATCATGCTCCCGGCACAGATTCCGAATCGGGGATCCCGTCAATTGGACAGCGCGCGTGTTGATGGGCAGTTGTCGGATACCATTTCCACAAACGCAGATGAACAAGCGAATTTCGAGGATTCATCGGAACGCGCCCCGCAGGATGAAGAGAAGGGGGAAGCCGCACTCTCGCTCGAGTTGAGCGGGTTCATCGTCGACGAAACCCAGACGAAGCTGGGCCGTGATTTTTACGAGAATTTCTATGCCCTGTGGAATCCACCCCCGGGAATGACAGAGTTCACGATCGTGATATCGGAAAAACCTCTGCCCCAGCGAGGGACTCAGGTGAGTATGACCGTCAATGACTTCACAATATTTCAGGTGTTCCTTCAGCCCCGTCTCGAAGCCATAGAGGAAATGGCGTATTCCGCGGTCGATAGGGCTATAAGTTTTCTGAGGAATTATCAGGAAGCGATCCAGGAGTTGGAGGGAGACGATATGGCCGGAAGTGGAATATTCTAGTTCGGTAAACAGGAAAAGAGGAGGTCTTATGGGCCGTTTCGCATGCATCATCCTGATTTTCTCCGCTTGCACATCTCTCGGATGGGGACAGGAGATGGTGTTCAATTTTTCGAATCCCTCGTTTATCGGCGGGAATTCCTTCAACGCCTCCTGGATGCTGCAGGAAGCGCAACTGCAAAATCAGTTCACTGCACCGAAGAGTGATTATATGAGTTCATACGAGGACGACCCGCTTGGCGATTTTGCCGCAGGACTCAATCGACAGATACTGAATCAGATCAGCCGCCAACTCTATTCCAAGATTTTCGATGAGGATGGACTGAAGGAGGGGGAGTACAATGTCGGTGATTATTCCATCAACATTAGTGAAGAAACTGATGGTGTCGTCATCGAAATCAAGGATATCACAAACGGAAACGAAACCCGTGTGGTTGTTCCATACTTCTAGCAGCAGGTCATTCATGCGTCCACGATTCTGTCTTGCCACTTCCTTTCTGCTGGGTACGCTCTTGCTGAGCCCCTTGCTTCTGAATGGGTGTATGAGTTTTCTCCCTCCACTCGAGACGCAACCAGCCACGCACGGCCCCGTTACCGAGGCGGGCCGTAAGCTCCATGCAATACCGGAACCGTCAGAAAAAATCGTTACCGCCGTCTACAAATTCCGTGATCAAACGGGACAGTACAAACAGGCAAGCACAGGGTCAACGTTCTCAACCGCGGTTACACAGGGGGCGACGTCCATTCTCATTCAGATTCTCGACGAGTCGGGATGGTTTATCCCGATTGAGAGGGAAGGTCTCTCCAATCTCCTGAACGAGAGAAAAATTATCCGGTCCAGCAGGGCGGAATTCCTCGGAAATCAGGAAAAAGCAGAGGAAGGGGCATTGCGTCTTCCTCCGTTGCTCTTTGCCGGAATCATCATCGAAGGTGGCGTCATTTCGTATGAGACGAATCTGCTTACGGGCGGTATTGGGGTGAAATATTTCGGCATCGGCGCGTCGGAGGAATACCGCTTGGATCGTGTGACGATCTACCTTCGCGCTGTCTCCTCGCAAAATGGACGTATTCTCAAAACGGTCCACACATCAAAGACCATACTTTCACAGTCATCGAATGCAGGGCTGTACAGATTCGTCGATTACCAGCGACTGTTGGAAGCGGAAACCGGTTTCAGCTATAACGAACCTCCGGAGATCTGTCTGCGTGAGGCACTCGAAAAAGCTGTTGAGTCGCTTATCATCGAAGGAGTTTTCGACAATCTTTGGACATTCAAGGACCCTTCGGAAGCCGATGGCCAGGTAGTGCGGGATTATCTGAGTGAAAAGAAGTATGCCGAAAAACTCGATCCTGCCGGACTGCGACTGCGAAGGCCGGAAACGATGCACGCGATGGTTGGGATTGGTGGGCAGGAATTTCGTGGAGACTATCTTGCCTCTGAATACGAGACACCCGTATTCGGGGAATTAGAGTATCGGCCACCGGGAGGGTCCCATGCTTTCGGGATTCGGGGATCGTATTACCAGCGCAAGCTCGATGGTGTGCTGAGCGATGATATCCTTTCCTTCGGTGCATCGATCAAATACTACATCATGGGGCAACATGCCATGCAACCGTATGTCGCGGCGGGGCTTGAATATCTGGCCATTACGAACACATTTACTGCGTCGGGAATTGGTGACGCGCCCTCGTCAGTGCTGGTGATGCCGCTTCGCTTTGGTCTTCGCTACCAACTCATGCCGGTTGTCGACCTCACCATCGAAAGCACCTTCGTTGTGGGTTTGAATGATCGGCAGGACCGGGCCGAGGCTGGCAGGTGGAACGACTACACGATGGGAGTTGCCTGTGGGGTGGGGATTTCGATTCCATGATATCCTCTCACTTACATATAGGTATCACAGATGTGGAATACTAGCAGGAGTTCTATGAAAGAAGGGCAGCGCCGGATGTAATGTCAACCCCATCGTTGCCGATGGGGGGGCGAGACAAGCACCCAACGCCGCCAAAAGGAATCTACCACCGCATTGTCAGGAATCCAAACACCACTCGATTTTTCAACTTACGGAGATAATATCATGAGAAATATAGGATTATTCCTGCTCGCGATGTTGCTGACAGGATCGATTGCTCTCGCGCAGAACAACAACGCAGTCGTTGAGCAGTATGGCACAAACCTTGGTATCGTCACCCAGACCGGAGACGACAACGACGGATTCATCTATCAGGGTGAAAACGGGGACCCGGTAACAAATACCTACATGACAGGCTACAATGTTGGTTCCTGGATTGAGCAAACAGGAAACAGGAACTATGGAAAGACCGAGGTCTTTCATGCACCAGGCTCCTCGGAATACAATACGTTGTCGCAATCATCTAGTGGGAACGCAAATGCAACAAAAATCCTGCAGATCGGTGATGAGAATGTCGGTCGACAGATTATCACTGGACATTCGAGTTATAAAGCTGCGACTCAGCCCGTGGCCATACTCATTGATCAATATGGGAATAGCAACGAAGGGTGGCAGTCAACGGTTCCGACTTTCGGAACATTCTCCATCCAGGATATGAAGATTGACCAGGATGGGGCCGATAACTTTGCAAAGCAGGTGAGTGTCGGAGGTAGGGGAAGTGTAATGAAAGTCAAACAGGATGGTAACAACAACAACAACTCCACTGTGAATCCCATGAATGTGAGCTGCACGGGACAGGTGAATCCTCTTGCACTTTCATGGACGCACAAGGGATCGCAGGATTATTCGCAGTACCAGTACGGCGAGTATAGCGATGCAATGGCAACCGTCGTCGGGAATAACAACAATACGGCGCAGTATCAGGAGACCACCACATGGGGTGGCGGATACAACGATGCCTACATAGATATTGCAGGTGACGGTAACGATGCTGTACAAGGACAGCTTGGTCATCACAACCTCGCCGATATCGACATCACAGGCAACGATAATGTTGCGGCGAACAGCCAGTTTGGCAATAGCAACATAGGTGATATTGATATAATGGGGAGCAACAACTGTGCCGGTATTGAACAAGTGAACGACCTCAACACAGGAGTCGTTTATCAGAATGGAAACAACAATAAGGGCCTGATCACACAGCATCCTGCCCCGCCGGCTCCGTAATTACAGCGGCTACAGGCTCCCTCGTCAATGGGGGAGCCTGTTTGCCCCTCTTGGCATTGGAGACATCATGAAAATATTAATCATCCTTTATCCGCTCTTTTGCTTTGCTTCATCACCATGTATCTGTCAGACTCCTGATGCCACACGATCTCCGGTTACCTGGGGTGAGGCGGAACGCGTTGCATTCATCAGGCAGATTGGCCTCAATAACCTCGCGACCATTCTGCAGACTGGTGCTGCGGAGGAACAAACCTCTCAGGCACATATTGTTCAATATCTCACGGAAAATCGTGCCGCGATTGATGATCATGGAAGTGACAACACCGTCACGATCCTGCAGTACGGGATGTTCCAGGACGCCGACATCAAGTTGGAAGGTGATGGAAACTTCGAAAACATTCTTCAGCAAGGTCTCGGCAATACATTCCTCATGAACTCTTCGGTTGATGATGCGACTGGAGTGTATTCACAGCACGGACGCGAGAATATGTTGAAGATCAATAAACGCGATGGGGTAAGCGTCCCCGTAGAGATCCATCAGATTGGAAACGGCATACAAATGATCATAGAATAACCGGATGCGACAAGTATTGAGCAAGGTGGTCTTATGAGAAGCGACGCACGCGTGATATGCGCACTTGTATTTTTATCACTCACATGTCTCTCCTGCAAGGAGGACCTCATCAGCCCCGTTCTCTCCGGCGGGATTCGCGGGAGTGTGGTCACATCAGATGATAACACCGCGCTCGCAAACGTACTGATAACGACAAACCCGGCCACGGAATCCGTCATGACAGGTCCGGAAGGAGAGTTTGTATTCACCGACCTCGCGGAAGGTACCTACGTTGTTTCAGCGGAGAAGGATGGGTATGAGCGAGGGAATGTATCCGTCACCGTGCGGGGAGGGAAGGAAGTACGAGCGATTATCACCATGACTCGCGAGACCAGTACGAAGGTCGTACCCGCCCCGAAAATTGTCTCACCGCAGGACAATAGCGTCGAGCAGGGACAAACGGTGATCCTGACCTGGGCGCGTGGCGTCGTGCACCCACGGGATTCGATATACTATTCCCTCATGGTCTATGACGGAGGTACCTCGGAGAGAGTCGCCCATGCAACGGATCTTCGTGATACATCATTTACCTTATCCGGCCTGCGATTCGGATCAACGTATTTCTGGCAGGTAATCGCTTCCAACGGTGAGGGAGCGGCGACGAACGGGGATGTATGGAGTTTCCAGATAAGAAGAATACCTGACAACAGCATCCTCTATACCGCATACGCCGGGAGCAGTCTCGAGATTTTCAGTACCGATTCCACCTTGCAGAACACCCTGCAGCTGACATTCGAACCCAGTAGGGAACTGTGGCCTCGTTGGAACCGGCAGCGAAGTAAAATTGCGTTTGTTTCCGACAGGGAAGGTGCCTACAACATTTATATCATGGCCGCGGATGGCTCCGATGTGCGACGTGTGACAACACTTCCAATCGCCGGGTATCAAAACAATGGTGTGGGATATTGCTGGTCGCCGGATGCAGGATGGATATTTTATGGGCATTACGACAAACTGTATCGGGTCGATCAATTCGGTGCCAATATGGCGCTGATCGCCACGGCGCCCGCGGGACGACATTTTCGCGAAATCGAGTGGTCGCAGCAGTATGACCGGCTCGTCGTCCATACCGTTGGAGCAAATCCATACGACTCGGAGATCTACCTGATGAATCCTGACGGATCCATACTGAAGGAGCTCATGGGGAATGTCCCTGGTTCTCTGGGGAGTCCTTCATTTTCCATAGACGGTGGATCGGTACTCTTCACGAGAGATCTCTCAGGATATGAAGCAGCCGACGGACGTCAACTGAATGCGCATATCTTCTCAATATCCGTCGATCAAAAGGATACCTTGGACATTTCTCAAATGAAGCCAGACGGGACGAATGATCTTTTCCCGCGGTTTTCCCCGGATGGTGCATGGGTTATTTTTACGAATATGCCCAATGACAATTCGACATTCGGTGCAGTGTGGATCATGCGACGCGATGGGAGTGCACGAAGACGACTGGTGCTTTCGGGTCTCTACCCCGATTGGAAATGACGACAGATCATGGAATGAGCACGCCCCCTTCGACAGAGTCGCAGGGGGCGTTTGACTAACGTGGACAAAAGGTTTCTTTCGTCCGTACAGTTTCTGTGCAGTGGTGTGCCTGGCGGTCTTCCTCTTTCCCCTTTGAGTGCGATCCCGGCCGCGTGTTGACCGGAAGCGAATCCCGCTTCCCATCGAGAAACGGAATCGGGGACTTTTGAAAAGTTCGACAACCTTCGTATTTTAATTGCTGGATTCTATCGCCACATGGAGAGATGCTAGAGTGGTTGAATAGGACGGTCTCGAAAACCGTTGTGCCCTATGGGTACCCTGGGTTCGAATCCCAGTCTCTCCGCTGAAAACAGGCCATTTTGGCCGATTGCTGACACAAGAAATGGTTTCATGAAAGTCTCAAGGTCAACACACTGTTGACCCTGGAGGCCCCCATGAAGCCATTTCTTTCTTTACGCAGCAACGGAATCTGGTACATTGTTTGGGAAAATGAGGACGGAAAACGTGTGTGGACCACGACACGCACAAGGGAACGCGAGGAAGCCGAACGACGACTCGCAGCGCATCAGACGGACATTGTTGACCGGGAAGGTCAACACCTGTTGACCTTGTTCACCCGCGAGATACTGCAGCACACCGGTTCGTCCTTGAAACGGAAGACGATGCTGCTGTATCGCGACGCGCTTCGTGCGCTTCTGCACGAGGTCGGCGACGTTCCAATTGAGTCCATCACGGTCCGCGACATCGACCTTTACAAGGCCGCCCGTCTTGATTATGTGAAGGCGATCACGGTCAACAAGGAACTGTCGACGCTCAAGGCCGCCTTCAACCAGGCTGTCCGGTGGGGATATATCCAGAAGAACCCGTTCATCGGAATCCGAAAACTTCGCATTGCCGAACGCATGCCGGCGTACTTCAGCAGACAGGAATTGCAAACACTGATCGACGGCGTACGAGACGAATGGATCCATGATATCATCGTAGTCGGCGTCAACACCGGTATGCGATCCGGAGAATTGATCCATCTCACTTGGGATGCAGTCGACCTGAACCGGAAGATTGTGCGCGTGGCGAACGGTGACAGATTCGAAACCAAGACGGGCAGGGGGAGAGTCATCCCGCTGAACGAGACGGCAATGTCGATACTCACATCACGGCGACCGTTGAATGAAAGATGGTGCTTTACGATCGAAGGGCGGCCGATCCGACAAAACCGTCTGTCGCATGTGTTCAAGAAAATGGTCCGTCGTTTTGATCTTCGCGAGGAGTTCCACTTTCATTCCCTTCGCCACACCTTCGCCTCTTGGCTGGTTCAGGATGGCGTGTCCCTCTACCAGGTTGGCAGACTTCTGGGACATTCGGATACGAAGACAACAGAAATCTATGCGCATCTGCAACCGGAGACCATGCACGACATCGTTGACAGATTGAACCTGTGACATAATCCGCCGCTCCCAGCAACAAAAATGACGGGCATGCAGACCCGTCACACAGATACAAGGGTTGAGAGTGGTTGATCGCCAGCTGCACCTGGACGGGGAAACTGCCTCCACGGGATTCGAGCCCGCATGGTCCCGTATGAAGGAATGGCAATAAAAAAGGCTGCTTCATACACAAAGCAGCCCTTCATCTCGTACCGTAAACTATTTCAATCGTTGCAGACTACATCGTCACCTCCGTGGATTGACATGACTATGGACCTCCATCCCGGCCTACTCGAAGACTTCCTGCCTGGATCTGCGTCCGGCTGTGTCCTTCTTCCTTTTTTCCAGCCGAAGGACTGATTCAAGGTAGATGTGGCAGCTTACATGGTGCGCACAACTGCTGGCATAACATGCCTTCAAGGGGGCGAGGCATGGGGGAAGATTGAGCATATTCTTCGTCTCCTGGCTCTTCTTCAGCCCGACTGCCGACAGTTTCTCGCGATGATACTGGAAGACGATCAGCTTGTCGTCTGCCATCTTCTCGAGCAAGGCAATCAACCCGTCGTAAAGGTCGACCTGCCGCCGATGCGTGAAGTATCGTGTGTAGAGATTGACAATGTCCCCCAACGGAAGAGGGCAAGGATAACTGGCCCCCAACGCAAGAACGATTGAATGACGGACCGCGTCCCGCTTCTCGCTGACCTTCATGGTCTTCTGCAGTTCGGGGTAGTACGTCTCGTCGAACTGGATCATACCGCTGCACCATCCTGACGAAATATTAAACAGCAAATAAACGCCTTGAGACCCAAACCAAACCCGCAAAAACGGGACAAAAAGCACCATAATCAGGCATATTACCGGCAGCTTTTCAGTCGAGGCCTGAATAAAATTATTGTCTTGTTTGCGAACATCCAAGGATAAGCAGAAGAAAGATCGTATTTTTGCAAACAACGGTATTTCATCGCAATCGGTTGTCATGAAGAAGGTAAAAGAAGGCGATCTCGTAAAAGGCATTAGGAATTATGTCCAATTCTATGAGAACAAAGGACTTGCCTACATCATCCGTAACAACACCATCAGGCAAAGCGTCATTCGAAAGGACGGGTCAAAGGGTTTCCTGCAGAACGGCAAGGCGGGTTCGCCGGACCTCATCGTCTGCGCGAAGGGCCGCTTCGTCGGTATCGAATGCAAGCGTAAAGGCAATAAACAAAGCGACTTACAGAAAGCGGCACAAGCCGCGATTGAAAAGGCGGGCGGTATGTACTGGCTGGTCTATTCCTTCGATGAATTCAAGTCACTTTTCGATGGGTTTGTGAATGAAAGCATCCTCCTTCTTTGATCCCGACAAAACATATGTGAATATTAAGCACGGTCCATATTCCGGCCGATATCCCATATTCCGGACCATTGACCGCTTCAGGAAGGAATGGCCTGAAAGTAGGGTCATAATTCCCTGGTTCAAGGGAGAAAAAGGGGACTGGATCCTTACCGACGATGCCTATGTCGTGCAGGTCTTGAATACCTACATGCTCGGAAACCCCGAAAAACGCAAACGGCTGACAAAGGTCGTGCGCGTCGCATGGAATTCATTCCCGTATTATCAGCGCCTGGACGGTACAACTTCCAGCCGGATGACCTTCTCGCCCAAGCGGGCCAATGCGCCTGCCTCGATGGCAAAGCACACGACGCCCCGGCATGGTAAATCATGGACGTCGAAGAAGAAGCATTTTGCCTGGCTGGTTGTCGCCAAGGAGCTTGCCCCGTATCAGGCGTATATGAAGGCATTCCAGACGAGCTCGATTTCACGCGCAAGGCGTCTCTCATCCGAACTCATGAAAGAGGACCGACTTATGAAAGAAGTTGCCGACATCTACAAGAAGCTGTTCGATTCGGCCGGCATGACCGACGAGGACATTGCCACACAGATCGCCGACATCGCGAAGAACAACAAGTCAGGCAAGACCCGTCTCGATGCCATCCGTCTTGCGCTTGAGCTGCGCGGCGAGGCTTCCAACGGCGTCAACGTCAACATGCGCTTCCCGCAACTACCGGCGGCCTCGGCGTCCGTAACGACAGCAGGCAAGCTGATGGCGCCGCCACGGCAGGCATTGCCGGACCGAATCCTGCCGGAGCATGACGCAGACGAACCTGCAGACATGGAAGAGGCCATTGTCGTCGACGATATGGAAGAATTCCGGCTGCCGAACGGGGAGATCCGCGTCACCGGCAACACGAACTTTCTTGAGCACCGGCAACGTCGGTCGATGGAAAAGCTGCGATGGGAACGTGAGGAAGGATTGACGGAGCAGCGCCGGCGGGACAACGTGCCCGATACGATTATAGAGAAGTCTCCCAATCCCGCTTCGTCGGAACAGACGCCTGATGAATGACCTGAGGCGGATTGACATCGTAGGCAATTTTCGCATCCCACTCCAACGTGTAGTACGGCACGTGCATGACACTGACGGCATTGGTCAAGGCGTCCATGATGTCGAAGGTCTTCGACTTGGGGAACTGTTCCAATTCCGTCTTCATCTCCACCATTGACGGCCGCATAATCACACGCCGCAGCTTGAACGGGGACTCGAGCGTGGCGACGATGCGCTCCTCCTTCTTGACATCCGGCGACGGACGCAGACGTACCAGCATCGGATAGCCGACTTCAGGATTCGACTGCATCAGGTCCGTCAATTCACGTTCAAGTTCATTGGCGATAGGTTCACCAAGGCCGCTGATTTCAAAGGCAACGGTTTCCGGCCGTACCGTCTTCACCATTTCGCAGCTTTTTTCTATCGTGCCTTCCCGCCCGGTGTCGGGGTCGTTGCGTTGGTCGTAATGGCCACGGAAGTAGTCGACGATGAATATCAGGCCCGATTGCGTGACCGCGATGGCAAGGATGACGGTGTAGGCCGCATTGGGGTTGGCCGAGATGGCAGGATCGATACCGACGAAAGTCTCGACAAAATGATGCTCGCCTGCGTACTTGATCCATTTGCCGTAGCCATTGATGATGAATTCGAAGTCCTCCATCCGCAGTGTCCCCGGCCCGAATTTCCGGTTCTCCGGCGCGACGGCGATGTTCATGTACTCGCGGAAGAATTGGTCGATGCCGCGCTTCGGGTCGTTGCGATAGTCCTCCTCGATCTGCCGAACCAGCCTCAGCGGGAACTTCTCCGGCCATATGGTCTGCGTCTGCGTCGCGTCGGTGAACACTTGATACATGTGCTTGCGGTAATTCGGCTGGTCCATCAGTCGGGCAAGAATGCAGTCGTAATGGATCATCGTGCCGATGTAGACGCACTGTCCCGCGATCATGTCCGCTGCAGGCACGGTTCCCGCCTTCCACCAGTCCCAGTTGTTCTCGCGCGCGTTTTCCGTCTTCGTGTTGTTTTCCGACTCGACGTCGTCCGCCACGATGAAGTCCGGACGGGTGTCCTCGATCAGACCGCGGGCGGACTCACCCATACCAAGGGCGACGACATGAATGCCCGTTGCCGTCACGATATGCGACTCCGACCATTTGCCGCCATCGAGAGCCTGATTGCTTGCCCGCACGTCGCCGAAGTATTCCCGGACCGCCTGGGAAGCGAGCTCGCGCTTGATGGCACGAATGAACTGCAAGGCCTTCCGGTTGGATTCGGAAATCGAGACGATGAAGTGCTTGAGGCCGAAAAGGATGAAATACAGGTTCAGGATGAACTGCACGATGGTCGACTTCGAATGCTCACGCGGTGCCGCGATGGCATGCAGGCGGTCCATTTTCGACTCGCCGTACACATGGGCATTGATGATGTCCGCGTAGATCTCCTTATGCATCGGCGGCGTCCCGAACCGATTGTTGATGCGATGCGGAAAGAGGTCATGCGAGAACTTGACGATGCCTAAACGATCGATGTCGGAATTATCCAGCCACTCGAGATGCTTGCGATGGATGTAGCAAAGATTCATGCCGCCGACAGATGCCTTGCCGTTGGACGGCTGGCCGTGAGACGGCAATCCGTCCGACATGTTTTCACAGCCTTCGAAGTCGCAACGAGGATGGGTGATATTCATGACGGGCCTATAAAAACGAGGCCTGCAACTGCTGACCGTTTCCGGTCGTGGTCAACAGGCCTCTTATCGGAGGGTGGTGTGAGGGGGTTACTTGGCCTTTTCTTCGTCCAGCGTGAAGCTGCCGTTGATCTTGCCGTCATCCATGATGTCACCGGCGAGGACAATACCGTCGCCAATGAGGAATGCGACACCGCCGATGATGGCGCCCGTCGTGGGGTCGATGATGCCGGAAGCCCAGCCACCGATCCCGACTGCCGCGCCGATCATCTTGACGATGCGGCCGGCCACTTTCAGAACTTTAACCATTGGACTGCTCCTGTTCAGGTGGAAAAACTGACTGTCCGCAAGCGGACTGAATGATCTGGATTGTCTTGAGCGTCAACCGTATGAGGAAGATCGCCCACTTCGCGTACCGGACTTGGTCATGCAGCCATACGGCCGTTCGGTCCATGACCGATATATCAATCACCAGAGGAGGCAAATTCTGGACCCACGGCACTTCCGGCGGAATGGGGACTTTCGTCGGAAACGGAAACGTCCCATCGGGACTGATCGGCCGGGGATCGGGGGTCGGTCGGTCGACGTATTGGTCACCCGTAAGCGGGTCAACGAATGATTTTCGTGCCATCGGGGTACTCGTAAACGGTGTCGACGCGCTTGCCATATTCTGTTTCGGTCTCGACGACAGTCCGCTTGATCCATCCGGAGGGCAGGTCCGGCCGCATGCCGTTGACTGTCAGCACGATGTGCGAGGTATTGAGGGCCGGACCAACGTCGTCGTGGTCAAACATGCTCGTCATCGTTCTTCTCCATTTCGTGTACATAGTCGTTGTGAATGACGTCGCCTGCGATCTCAAGCAGGCCTTTCGCGGTCGAATAGGCGCCACGGTACAGGACGCGGTCGTTGTTGCCGATGCGGGCCGCGATAACGAAGTCCTGGATATCCCCGTCGAGCAGCTGACGCAACGTCTCGATGTGGACGTCCGACAGGGGGACCGGCTTATTCATGCAGTCCTGCTTTCGCCCATTGGAATGCCGGACCGACGTCGAACTTGTCCTTGCGGTAGTTGCAATGCGTTGTGACGCCACGATAGCCGGTGAGGGCCTTCACATCCCACACGTTCAGACGGTCGCCAAGCGGCGCGGCATTCATCGGAATCTGGAAGTCCCGTTCCAGCTCCTTGCACAGCGTCCGTACGGCCTCGTATTGCGCGTTCGTGTACGCCTGCCAGTAATGCTTGCCCTTCCATGTATCCTGCACGTAGAGCGCAGTATCGGCCAGTGTGCAGTACTTCTTGCCCGTGTAGGTGTAGAGGACGCTCTTGTTCTTGTCGCCCGTCCCCAAGGTCAGCGGACCGAGGTTGACGATCTCGATGCCGATCGACTGTTTTTCGAGGGTGTAGAAGGCCGGATTTTCATCTGCCTGATGACGGTAGATGTGCACGGCCCAAAAGCGTGGGTCGAATACCTGGTAGACTTGTCCGTCACGATCGACGATGAATGCCGTTCCATCCCGGGAAGGCGTCTTCTTCCATGTGGCCAGTGCTCCGGCGGCATTGTAGCCTGCCGTGTAATGAAGGACGATATGCCGTTTTTCGAAGACCGCCTCGCGATAGGCGCCTTTCGGCAATTGGAGATTGGTATTGATGGTGGCGAGCATAACGGGCCGTGCCGGTGAGACATGCCCCAAATTACGGACGCATCTCGACCGGCACGGCCGACAGGTGGTGCTGTTCGGACGGCTATTCCATAATATTCCGCACCTCGACGTTCTCGACACGTTTTTCCGGCCACGCCTTGTCCATGTAGGCAGCAACCCATTTCGGATCCATGGTGGCCGGTATCTTGCGTTCCTTCATGAATTTCAGCCAGGCATCGAAGGCCTGCGGCGGGTATTTGACCGGATCCGACATGATGTTCTCGTAGGCATCAGGACTGCCGAGGCGCGCGCGTTCGAACATGACGTAGATGCTGTTGAGTTGCGTACGGTCACGGTCGCCCATGAAGAGCCACATGTCGCCTTTCGTGACGAACATCGCCGACAGTTCGTCGAGGACAGGGACGCCGACAATGCCTTCCTTACGGGACTCGTTGCGGACACGCTGGATGTTGGCCTTCGCCTGCTTCTCGACGGGATCGACGCGGGAAGTCTTCCACATGCCACCGCCTGCGTCCTTCTCGTTGGCAAGAGGGTAACTGGTCTTGAGGACGTTCTTGGCTTCCTGCCGCATCTTGTCTTCCCAATACGTAAACTGCGTCGGGAGGATGCCGCGGAAGAGGTCGATGAAAAAGTCCTCGACCTTGCCTTCCTCCGGTCCCTTGAGGACATCGGACAGGTATTCCATGAAGGTCCGCGTCGAAGCCATACGGAAGACGTTCTGCAGCAGTTCCGGTGGCTTCGGACGGTAGTCCGCGCCGGCAAGCGGACCGAAAGTATAGGCACCCATCCACTTGAGTGCCTGCGAGATGACAAGGCCGCCGGCGGGGGACGAGAACGTCAGCCGGTTCAGGATGGATTCGAATTTCTTCTCGCGGTACTGCTTGTACAGCGGGTCTTCAAAAATGGCGTCCAGGTTGTCGGGGTTGTCCCAAAATGGATCGCCGTCGGGGTAGATCGAGGCAAGGGCCTCTTGCAGTTCGTCTTCGTCATCCGGCGGACCGAACATGTCGAAAAGGTCAAGCCACCCCATGACGAAGTCCGACATCGGTTCGACCGTCATGGCGAACGCATTCCACAAGTAGGCGCGGACGGCCATCTGTAGCGGGTATATGGCGGAGAAGCGTACGGCACGGGCCAACGGATTGAACCGCGCGGCCTCGACCGTGATGCCCTCTTTCTCGAGCATTTCGGCGATACGGTTGCAGGCCGACTCGATGCCTTCCTCGTCGGTGAATCCGTAGACATTCTTCACGAACGAGGACCATTCCGATGCGGGAATATCGGCGGCGGAGATGAACGTCTTCGAATTCATGCGGGACTTCCACCACTTGCGGTTGGATCCAAGTCTACCGCGCTCATCGGCAAACAGCATGTCGGCCGACCGTCCCATCGAGTACAGTTTGCGGGCCTCGCTGATGTTCTGAAGACGCTGACTCCATGCAGCGTTCGAGAAGATGGCGAACTTGCCCATGAACTCCATCATCGGCGCCCGCAACCATTTCGGCCGCATGATACGCGAGTAGTCGTAGTTGATGTTCTCGTCCTGCTGGCGGGCGTAGAGGACCCATTGGCGCATCAGGATTGCCTGCGCCTTGGCCGGAAGCTGCGCAAACTTGCCTGCTTCCCCGGTCCCCAACGGGTCATAGAACTGCCCCATGAAGGAATGCGTCTGGAACAGTGTCGTGATGGTCGCAATGTTGCGGTTGAACGATTCCGTCTTCTGGAAGAGCCAATACCCGCCGCCCATGGTGGTTGCATACAGCTTCGCCATGCCTGCTTTCGAGAAGTAGGCCTCAATGCGGTGTCCGTATTTCTTGAAGAGGGCATCGGATGCCTTCTGCGAAATGAAGACCGAAGAACGCTGCCCGTCAAGGCCGCGGCTTTGCGCTTCAACGGACGCCATCTCCATTGCCTCGTTGAAGTCGGACATGATCTGCAGCCAGGACTTGGCCATCGTCGCATCGTCGACTTCAGCGCCGATCGAGGTCGCCTGTGTGAAGAAACGCCAGTCGTACATGTTCGGCAAGGCATCGAGCGCGCGGGCGAGCATTTCGCCGATCTTCTGCTGCTCTTCGGTCCGTCCTTCGCCGATCATGCCTTGCAGCTGCTTCATAGTCGCCTGACCGACGGGAATGAACTTGCCCGTGTGCCACCATGCCGAGGCGAGATAGTACTTGCTGTTGTTGACGACCGAAGGCGGGTTGAACCCCAGCTTCGAAAAGCCGCCGATGGTGTTGAGTTTCTTCCACATCTCCCGTCGCTGCTTCTCGATGGCCCGCATACGGGTCAGATAGGCATCGTCGTTTGCCAGTTTCAGGCTGGCATTCGCACGACGACGCATGCGTTCCTCTTTCCACGGGATATAGTCGCGTACCTTCGTATGGAAGGCCACAAGGCCCGTCTTCTTGTCCACATCCAGCTTCGACTTCGACACCATCGGGACCAGTTGTCCGTCGCGTGTCCTGCGTTGACGCGGGTTGCCGTCCTCGTCGACGAGCGTAATGCTGTCGGCGTGGGGATCCACCAGCCAGTACACGGGGCCATTCTGACCGGACATGCCGACGATGTAGGCATTCTCGCCATTGCGGCCGGCAAGAACTCGATGGACGCGCACGTTCATCGTCCGTTCATGCCAGATCGTGTCGGTCACGTCGCCAAGAAAGATTTCTTCAGGGTCCTGAATCGTCATGTTGATGTCGTCACCACGGACGAGGCGTGACCACGGGATAACCTTCGTGTAGATGTTCATATGGAAGACTTCCGCCACACGCCGTTCGATCTCTTCCGAGGCCTTCTCGAACATGCCCGAGGCAGGCTTGACGTACTGATTATGCAGAATGGACCAATATGTCCCCAACATGCCGTTGAGATGGTTGTCCATCATCTTGTCGAGGGAATCGATGATGTCGTAGGTGACATACTTTTCGGGGTCATGCTTCAGGCCGGTGTATTCCGGCTTGCTCTCGCGGACGGCGCGGTAATTGACGGCACGGTGCATGGCGTTCGAGTCCATTCCGGCCTCGAGATAGCCGCCTCCCAGCCGGACATGCGAGTTCTCGAAAAGGACCGCCATCTGCCGTTTGGCTGCTTCAAGACGTTCTTCCTTCGGCTTCTGCAGGATGGAGCGCACAATCTCCTGTCCACCGAGGCCGGACGAATAGATGGCATCGAGAAGGGCCTTGGTCTGTATCGCGTCGCGCAGTTCCGCCACCTGTTCAGGCGACATATCGCCCGGGGGATTGGCGGCAAAGTATTCCGCCGATGCCGTGGCGGCCAGCATCTCGATATGGTTGTCGGCTTCCCCGTTGACGACAGCCGCCGCCATGTTGTTGTAGGAGAGGGGGAAGTACGGTTTGCCTGCCTGAATGGTCTTGATGATGGCCTTGTAGGATTTCGCCTGTTCGATATACTTGTCACGGATCGACGGGGACTTTGCCATCGCGGCGAGGTCTTCCAGCATGGAAGCGTGGTTATGCAGCACGTTGGAAGCATTCTCCGCCACCATCCGGCGCAGACGCATGATAAGACGCGCCGCCTCGATTGCCATCCGGCGATTGCCGAATTTGTCGATCATCTCCTTTGACAGGAAGCTGAGGATGCGGCCATCAAAGTCCGTCGAATTCGGGTCCAAGTGACTGTACTCAAACGTCGTGTCCTTGCCCATCAGCCACATCCACTTCTCGCCATTGTGAATCAGGCGAAGGCCCAGCAGCGCACCGTCGTGCATCTCTTCAACGATGTCACGCATCCATTCGCGATACTTGTCCTGTTCGTTCTCGCTTTTGTAGAAATGCTTGGCATGGCCCCAGGCTTCGCCGACTTGCGCGCGGACGGTGTCGGTGAACATGCGACGGGCAGTCGAGACTTCGTAGCCCATGGCCCGCATCGCCGCGAGGACCATGTCGAAGTCGGACATGACGACGCTGCTCCTGAACCAGCCTGTCATGCCTTCGCGTGTGTAGGAAAGCAGGTCCTGAACGGAATTGCTGAAGATGCGGACACGCTGACCGGCATAAGAGAACAAGGCCCGCCGGAGATTCACGCCGACGCGGTCGGTCATATTCCATGTCCTGATAGGCGCTTCGCGGTGGATGTTGCCGGACACCATGTACGGATGAATGACGGCCGAGAGTTTCCGCAAGGCCTTGACGACGCCGCGTAATGCGCCCACCAGTCCACGCAGGGACAGAGAGGCAATGCCGGACGCCGCGCCGAAGGCATTGAGGCCCTGGACGGCTATGCGGACATTCTTCTTGAGTCGGTCGTCGACGGTGATCAGCCCATCGTCGATAAGGTCGAGGATGTTTTCAAGACGACTGCGAACTGACACGACACGGGCGGCCATCTTGTCGGGTCCGATCTGGACGACGACTTCATTGTCCTGCAGGTCACGGATAAGGTCGCTTGCCATCCCATCAGCGGCCGCGATCTCATAGTCGAGGTCTTCGGCCTCCTGCAAGGCGCGGTCATTGCCGGTCGCCACATCGCTTTCCGTGGGCTGACCGACGGCCATTTCATCGCCCATGGATTTGAACCATACATCGACGGCCTTCACTTCGTTGAGTGCTTCAAGGAAGCGACTGCGAAGGGCGGGCGTCAGATACCGGAATGCCAGCACGTTCAGACGCGCCGCGGTCCCGAAGTCGCCGAGTTCAGGCAGGGATCCATCGTCCTTGATTCCGGCCGTGTTGCCGACGGCCTGATACGACGTCCGTGCGAGGGGGGACGACCGTTCAATTTGACGCAATTCGACATGTGCCGTCTTTTGATAGGGCTGAAGGGTCAGGAATCGTTCCTGCATGAGGGACAGGAGCAAGGCATCCGACAGCTTGTGATGACGGGCAACCTGCTCTCCTCCTTCCGGCTGCAGCCCAAGGTAGGTTTCCACCATGTCTTCCATCATGCGGTTTGCTTCCGCCGGCGCCAGCAGGTGCAACGGATCCGACTGGTTGACATCCCCGAGACGGGCGGCTTCCAGCATGATGTCGAAGATCTGCTTACGGGCAGCCACGAACATCGGTCGCGGGTCGCCGGTGAAGAACGCCGCAAGCGCCTTCGGTGATACGGGGACAAAGGCTTCGCCGTTGACGGACATCGACAAGCCGACATTGCGGTCGATGGCGAACTGATAGCCGGACGACTTCTCGAGCCCCGTCGTCATGTAGACGCGCGGTTGCTGCAGAGTCCATGCCGTCTTCGTGATCGAGTCCAGCATATGAGGAACGATGGTCTGCATCGGGTTGTCGAAATAGGCAGGATTGTAGCTGCCGAACCGGTCGTACGCATCGCGCAACTGCTTCACCTTGCCTTCGTAGGTCTCTTGTGCGGCGTTGAAGGACGCGACATCGAGTTCCACTTTGCCGCCGGGGATTCTGACCATGAAGTCCTTCTCCTGCGGGGGAACCGGCAAGGCCTCGCGGGAGAACTCCATGGCGGCCGTCATGTGGGTCAGGATGGTGACGGGACCGCGCAGCATCTCGCGTGTGACATTATCTTCCACTTCACGGTTGTCCATCTTCCGGCCTTCTTCCCATGCCTGCATGATCATACCGAATACCGTTTCCTTCTGCAGTTCGGTCAGATCGCGACTGGATTTGCCTTTCTCGACCATGCCGGCTTTCGCCATCGATGCCTGGGGCCCGAATATGGACTGGACCATGTGCCGGACAACCTGCGGGGCAACGATGGTCTTGTAGAAGTCGGCCGACATGCACAGCGGGAATTTCTTGCCGAAGGGCGCGACGAACGCGGACATGATGGACGAATCTTCCAGCGACTCAAGATTGGACATGGCATGAAGGGAGGCGATATGTTCCGCCGAGGCCATCTTCTTGTCGTTCTGTACGCCTCTTACTGCAACTTGTGCGTCCTTGAAGGCGCCAAGATAGTTTGACAACGTGTCTTGCGTCTCTTCATCCTTTGCCAGCATTCTGATGGCCCATTCGACAAACTGGTTGGGGTCGAAGTTGTAGCTGAACAGGTGCTCCTGCGCGGGGGCGTCGACAGCATGGTTGACAAGAATGGTCGTTGCCATGTCCACAAGGTCGAGTCGCGTCGCGCCGGGGAATTTCGTCGGGGCATCGGTATCCAGCAGTTCGGGGAAAGCCTGGACGATCCATGCGATCTGACGACGGGCCGCTGCAACCTTGCCGATGACGCCTGCCGTTTCGCCGACATAGTTGGCGACCAGCCAGCGTCGTCCGAAGGTGTCGAGCGGCGTCGGGACGTTGTCCATCGGTTTCGCGCCGAAGATCGACTGCATGAAACGCGACGCCTCATCTGTGAAGGCCCCGGGGATCTTGAACTTCTTGTAGAGGTCTGTTGCATAGGACTGTACCTGCGGGTCCGCGAACAGCGTCCATATCTTTTCGAAGGACTCCTGCGGCATCTCCTTCCATCCGGCATCGGCGTATGCGTTGTATTCCGCCAGCAGATCAAGGTCTTCCTGCGGCGCTTCCTTGCCGACGAACGTGTACTTGCCGTCGAGGTGGTTCTTCCATTGACGGGCCTTCTCGCGCCAGTAGCCGTCGGACGCGCCACGGACATAGAGGGCATCGCCGTCATGATCCTTGCCGAGGTTGATCGTATGCAGTGCCGACCATGTCATGCGGTGCGCCACGGAATTCGATACGCCCGCAATCACGCAGGCCTTGGTCGAATGCGGGGCGTCCGCGGGAATGGCCGTGACGAGGACTTTCGTCCCAGGCTTCCATCCCATCTTCCGCGCCGTCTCTTCGTTGACGATGATCGGGACGGCCTTCTGCCCGTCGACGTCGATGGTCTCCTTCAGGTGGCCTGTCCCGCTGACGTAATGCTGGCCGACGCGGCGGTAGCCATTTTGGGCAAGGTAGGAATCAATCAGCTTCTCGTTGATGACGCTTCGTTCGTCGATGCGGCGCTGGACGTCGGTAAACTGTTTGTTCAGCTTGGCAACCTGATCCATTGCCGACGGCGGGAGCGCGACAAGGTCCTTCTGAATCGTGTCACGTTGGACAATCAGCTTCGCCGTTTCATCCCGCAGGATTTTCTGCTGTTCGGGCGTCAGGTGCTTCCGGCGATCGGCGATGGGGAAGATGTCCTCGATGTCGAAATACTTCCGCAAGGACTCCACGTCGCCATTGTTCGCGCGCTGGACAGCCAGCATGTTCGTGCCTGTTGCCGTGCCGAAGTCCGGCGTCAGCTTCAACGACTGACCGATGACGCGCGAAGATCCGCTGCGGGACTTGTCCGAAACAGCAGACAGCAGATGTGAATGCGCCGCGCCGTTGAAGGCGATCTGCAGATGCGGGAGATAGTACAGCGGACCGACGTTCCGTCCCGCCTCCTCGATCATGGCCACGAATGGCGCCGCGCCGGGGTCGCTGTTGTTCCGTGCCAGTCGACGATACAGCGCCGTGCGGAAGGCGGCGTCGTCGTTGAATCGCTTTATCAGGTCCACCGTCCGTTGACTCTGCATGCGGTAGAAGTCACGCATGGCATCGTAGTTGTCGGCCAGATGCGGGAAGTGCATCGGGCTTGTCGGGACGGCAGCCATACCCTGCATACCGAGGGTCGTGTCATCGATTTCCTTGCCTTCGGGGTCGTTGACCAGCGTGAACTTCTCGACCGGCACACGCCGGACGGGGATGCCCGTCACCTTGCCATTGGACAACGCCGTCTGTTCGAACGTGCTGTATTTCGGAAGGGGCATCGGCTGTCCCGCTTCGTCCTTGTTGGCAATGGTCGACTTGCCCAGCTTGAGGCTTGAATCGAAGACCAGCAGGCCGACGCCGACGGCATGCGCGGCCGAAAGCATCTGCCCGTCCATGACATCGAGCATGGACTTGACCAGCAGGCTGAAATCCGTTCCTGGACTGATGATGCGCGGCTTG
The DNA here is from genome assembly GCA_014860565.1 of Bacteroidota bacterium. Taxonomy (GTDB): domain Bacteria; phylum Bacteroidota; class Ignavibacteria; order SZUA-365; family SZUA-365; genus SZUA-365. The sequence continues at coordinate 8,538 of JACZJN010000191.1, read as the reverse complement.
AGGAGTTTCGCGCGTTCGTCGCCGCCTTGGAAGTAGGACAGGAACAGTGACACCAATGGAGAGGCAACATTGCCGCCGTCACCGTGCGGCGTCTTGCCCTCGTAATGGTCATGGTCGACGAAGGCCGTGGCGACGTCGATGTCTCCGGTCTTGCGATCAATGACCAGTCCGCCGGCCAGCAGTTCCTTTCCGTCGAGGGCCATACGGGCCGCTAGTTCGCTCTCCGAAGGGGTGAGGATGCGCAGTCCGTCGCGGACCTGTTCCATCAGACGGCGGTCCTTCCCGCGCAGGGACGGAATCGTCTTCTCGATGCCTTCACGAAGTTCGTCGATGAAGTTGACTGCTTCGGTCGTAACGGTCGGCTTGTCGGCCGATGTGAGTTCCTTGCCGTACTTGACGATCTTGTTGCCGTTGCCCGCCCAGGTCTCGTCCTGCAGCCATTGGTTGTAGGCAGCGTAGACGGCAAACATGCGGTCATGCGGCGTCATCTTCTTGACGTCAATATTTCCGTTCTCATCGGCCTGCATCCGCTCGCGCCGTACCGCGAATTCCTTGCCGGTTGCCGACCGCCGCCATACGTCCGCGCCGATTTTCTTCTTCCAGTACTCTTCGGTCGCGTCCATTGCCGTCAGAAGGGCTTGCGCGGCCTTCTGCGATATAGGTTGCGACGGATCGAGATTGATCGTCGGGAAGACTTCATTCTTGCCGCCGGATCCCATCATGTAGATGCCATGCTCGGCAAGCGTCGCTTCCATGCGGGAGTATTTCACCGGCCTTCGTGCGGCCAGTACGCCGAGGTTCCATACCTTCCCACCCACGCGAACGGTCGTCACCTCGCCGACGGGGCCTGACATCCGCCCGTTGGGCGTCAGTCCATAGGCGTCAAGGAAGGCGCGCACGTCCGTCAGTTCCAGCATGTTCGACGGCTGACGGAAGGTCTGGACAAGATCGCCTTCGCCATTGTACTGCGCGGAACCGGCGGGCGCGACATCGATCATGACGGGATTGTCTGCCGAATGTTCGACCTGGCCCTTGGTCGGATCCGGTCCGTAGTCGGGAATGGAAACGCTGACCAGCGGGATTTCCTGCCGCTTGTGATTGGCGATAAGCCAGCTGCGAAGGGCCTCCTCGTCATAGTCGGCATCGGTCGACAAGTCGATCATCTCGACCATCTTGTCGATAGGCGGGCGGCCACGCTCGTCACGCATGGCAAGGAGGTCACGTACCTGCCTGTCGGACAGACTCGTATCGCCGCCGATGATGCGTTCGAGTGTCGTCTGCATGTCGGTGGCACGTTCGACTGTCCCGGCAAGCGGCTGATAGGACAGACGGCGGAATGCATATGGCCGTTCGCTTGCAGACTGCTTCTTTGTGTCGGTCGTTCCGGTTTCAGCCGGTTCCACGTATGTCGCCGACATTTGAGACGCCTGTACCTGCCGTTCCATCGCCTGCATGGCCTCTTCTTCCATCTTCTGCAGGATCGTTGGGTCGCCTTTCAATAGGTCGGTGAAGGCCGCTATGGCGTCGGCGCGCGTCGGCAGCTGCGCGGTGGCGGCAAGGCCGGACTCCTCGTCATAGAGGATCCACTTGCTTGAGGACTTGCCTTCGACCGTCGGATGCGCCACGAAGAACCCGCGATCGACATCGGGGATGGAGACACGATAGCCAGGCGTGGCCAGTTTTGTGCCGTTGTCCTTGAGCACGATGAAGGACTCCCGTTTGGGCATGTGATGCGGTTTGGCTTCGCCTTCCTGATATTTCCATCCGGCTTCGCGCTGGACGGCCTTCGCGCGGGAAACAAAGGAGAACGAGTCCTTGCCGGAGTCGAAACGACGGGCGAGATCGTAGGCTGCGTCCTGCTTGCCGAAGATACCCTTCAGCCAGTTGAGGAAGTCCTTCAGCCAGGTCTTGATGAATCCGTCGTCCTTGCGTTCGGCGAAGTCGCTGCCTGCGGCCTGGACAAGTGCTTCTTCGTCACCATACTGCTCGAGACCGGCCTTGACGATGTCGCTGTCCTTGAAGAGGTCAACATACAGGTGAAGGTATTCATGCGGGATCGTATCGCGTTTGGCCAGTTCAGGATCGTAGAGCGCCTGCATGGCCTTCGTGTTGGCGCGGCCGAGGACGGGCTTGCCGTCATGCATCTCGCCATGGATCGTCCCAAGGTTGACGGACGGGTATTTCTCACGAAGGTCGTTTTCGATCTCCTCGGCGAACGAAGGGTCAGACGACAGCAAGTCCATGCCGGATTCCTGCTGAAGGTGAGCAACGCGGGATGGTTCTTCCTGCAACTGGTAATGCCAGCCGTCATCTTCCGGTCCCGAAGGGGGAGGGGCGTCCGGCGGCACGTTTTCGTCCAGGATGCGGTCAAGTGGACTGACTTCCGCCGGTTGCTCGGTCGGAGGTGGCGGGGCCGTCTGTTCGGTCGTCTGCTGCACATCAATCGGCTGTGTCACCGACGGCGCGGGCGTCTCCTGTGCCTGACGGTTCTCCCATTCCAGTCGCGCCTGCATGTAATCCGACATCTCGTTCTCGTTCAGCGTCGCGTTGAGGAAGTCGTCCAGTTCCTCTTGACGAATCGCTTCCGTCCCGTGCATCGTCGGCACAAGGCCCTTTGCAATGACTTCGCCGACGGCCTCATACAGCGCCTCGTTGGAATTGTAGAGGTCGGCAAGTTCGGGGAAATGCTGACGAATGTACGGCCCGATTTCCTCAAGGCCTAGAAGATTCGTCCCTTCGGGATCGACCGCGCCACGGCGTACAAAGGTCGGCTCTTTCGGCGGGGCATCGGCAGACGGGCTGTCCGCAGACGGGCTGTCCGCAGACGGGATGTCCGCAGAAGGGCCATTCGCCATCGTGTTGTCTACTGCTTCTGCCGTCGCATCCTTTGCCTTGGTCCGGTGCTTGCCGAAAGACTCCCACGCCTTCGTGAAGTGCTTCTTCGCATCCTCTTTCGTCTGCTTCCATTCCTTCCGCAGGCGCTGCTTTTCCGTCGGGAAATATTCCGTCAGTTCTTCCTTCGACATGAACCACTTTTTCGGGTCCTTCTCGATGCCTTCGGACTCGATCAATCCGTCGACGTTGACGGGAGAATGCAGTCCGATGGAGAACGACTTCGCAATGGTATCCATGCCGTATTCCGCCGTCTTGAAGCTGTTGAGTTGGATCAGCTTCGTCAGGGCGTCGACCTTCTCTTCGTACTGTTCCGGCGTCAGACGTTCGCCTGTCACGGCATTGATGTCGAAGGAGTAGCGTTTGGCGTACTCTTCCGCCTGCTGGCGCGGATTGATGAAGCCATTCTTGACATCACGGAACAGCTTGCGCGGCGTGCTAATCGGATGCGCGAGGCCACCGACACCGACACGCATGGCGCCCATCCCGATACCGAGAATGCCGGAAATCAGGAAGTCGCCGATGGCCTTTTCCATCTGCTTGTCGTCCAGTTTCGTGTCGCTGATGATGGACTTGAGCAGGTTGAGTTCCGCTGGATCGGCGAGCTGCTGGCGCAAGTCATCCGGCAGGTCGGTCAGTTCTTCGGCCACCCATGTTCCCCAGTCGGCCCCGCGTTCCTCAAGGCCTTCGTTCAGCATGGCGAGCATGGCCTTTGCCGTCCGTCGCAAAGCCCCGTCAGTCAATGCGCGGGATGCACGGAAGAGCTCAAGATGGCCTGCTTCGGTGAAGTTCTCCAAGGCCTTCGATCCAAGACGCATGCCGTAGCTGTTGACAAGGGCCTGTACCGGCGTCGCGCCGCGTTCCAGCAGCGTCTTGAATCCCTGGTGTGCGTCCTTCCAGTCGGTGTCACTCCATTGTGCCAGACCAAGGGCATGTGCACGAAGGGCAAACAGGCCTGTATCGACTCCCGCCATACCGATGTCACGCATCAGCATTTTGGTAGCGCCGGGGATGGCCCGCACGACACCTTGGACATCGAGGCCGACCTTTTTCAGCGTATCGAGCATGGGGAAGGCCTTCCCGCCTGCCTTCTCAAGGGACTTGGCGAAGAACGGCAACATCGGGGCCGCGCCGCCAACACCTTGCCAGACAACGTCCCAGAGGTCCTGCGGTTCCAGCCGTTCGCTTGCCTTTCTGAAGTCGTTCATCATGTGGCCGGAATCCTCGTCCCCGCCGTCGTAGGAAAAGGCCTGACGGCCTACGGCGTTGATCGTATCAAGATCACGATCGGTCTGCGTCCCGCCGAACGTCATGGTATTCATCCAGTCGACGAGGCCTTTCGTGGCCATCTTGCCTTGCCGCGTCCGCATGAATCCCGTCAGGTATTCCGTCGGGACAAGATCGAGGCCGGACCATTTGCCATCCGCGACGGCTTCGTTCTCGAGTGTCATCGTCTGCACACGTTTGACGGCGTTGGCAAAGTCCCGCATTTCGTCATCGGTCATGCCGCCGGTGTACATCTTCGGGTAGGTCTTCTGTATCCATTCACGGGCCTCTTCCGTTCCCATCGGGGTCAGTCCGCGCATCGGCGCAAGGACGGCGCGATTGAGGATTTCAGCAAGGTCGGTTACGGCGCCACCTTGGATGATGCCGCCGGGATTGACGATGCCCTTCGTGATGGCCGATACGCCTTGCGAGAGGGCCGTTTCCGCCACCTTCGCGCCCGTGGCATACTTGAGATACGTCGTGGCGATCTTGCCGGCATTCCCCAGCCAGTATTCGACGGCATTGGACGGATTGTAGTAGATATCGACAAGGTCCTTGACGGCGGAGTTGCCCGCAAATGCCTGGTCAGGTGTCACTGCGTTGACGCCAAATGCCTTTTCGGTCGCTCCCAACATTGCCAGATCGAGGACATCACGTCCGACTTTCTTGGCCGTCTCCTTGATGTCGCCTTTCTCGAAACCAAGGAACTTGCCACGGTCTTCCTGACGCTGCAGGCGGTCTCCCTTCGTCTCCTGTCGAGGGGCATCGACACGCTGAATGTCGACGGGACTGTTGAGGACGAAGTCGCGGACGCCTTTCTGCAGGAGGGACCGCATGGGGCTGAAGTCACTGGCCTCGTTCGTGACTCCGCCACGGCCTTGTATCTGCTGGAGGCCACTCGTATCCATCATGTCACCGGGACGCCCGCTGCTGTAATTCGGTACGGCCGAAAGCAGGTCACGCAACAGCGGACGGGCATCGTTGAAGGCGTCGACGGCCTTGTTCGTCGAGCGTGCGCGTTTGGCGGCATGATAGTACGGCGAGAGGTCCGCTTCCTTGAAGGACTCCTCGCTGTCGATCTTTGCGCCGTCGGGGATCTTCTCCAATTCGAAGTCCCGCAAGGGTTCGCCGGTGTCGGGGTCATAGTTGCGCCACACGGCCTTGATGTCCGGCAGCTTGTGGCGGTTGCCATGCTGGTCGACTTCCTCAATGCCTGGAATGGAGTAATGGACGGTCTTGCGTTCCGTGACGTCGCCTTCCCCTTCGCGGTAGATGCGGAAGCGCCGACGTTCGGGAATCCCGGCCATGTACTTGTTGACCTTCTCGGCCACACGGACCATGCGGGGCAGACGGTCGACGGCAACACCGGACGGCTGCGCTTCGGACGACGGCTTGCCCGTTGCGCGTCCGTCATCGAAGAGACGATCGAACTCCTCGTTCGGATCTTCCGTCTTTACGGCGGGGAGGGATGGTTGGGATGAAGGGGAAGACGCGCCTGTGTTGACCCTATTCCAGGCAGCATCAAATTCTGCGTTCGGGTCGTTGAAGGATTCGGTGGGTGTCTTTACCTCGTTGGCCTTCTGTTTGCCCATGCGATATGACTCCTCGAATTACTTGCCTTGGCTGAAGGCGTAGTAGTAGTGGTAGATGTCGTTGCCGTATTTCTGTTTTTCCTGTGGCGACATTTTGGACCAGTAGCTTCGGAACTTCGATTGACGGTCGGGAGTGAGCGCCTTCCATTTTGCCAATGTCGCGTCGCGGCTTTTCCGCCACCCCGTGTCATGGTACTGTTGCGGGACGCCTGCCATTTCGAGAACGCCGCGGACTTCGTTGGCCTGATCCTGCGCCTTCCCGCCGGTGTTCCATGCGGTCTGTTCCTTGGTCTTCAGTTCGTTGTAGTAGACCTGCGGATCCTTGCCGTACTTCTTCGAGAGGTCACGCAGCGCCTGTGTGCGCTTGGTATCGTCGGCGATGTCGTAGGCACGCGACATTTCCCGCTTGACTGCTTCGGCCTGCTGCTGATAAGTCTTCGCCAGTCCGAACTGCTGACTGGTTGTGCCGTCATGTTCGCCGCGTTTGAGCAGATAGCCTGCAATGTCCTTGGCCTTGAATCCGCCACCATCGCCGCCCGATGTCGGTCGTATGTCGTTGAAGTACTTCCGTAGTATGAGTTCACCGGACACGGGGTCGATTTCCGTGAGCGGATTTTCCCATCCCATCGCGGCCGCGTTCTGCGCGACGAATGCTTCCTTCTGCGCGTCGGTCATCGCGTTCCAATTGGCAGGCACTTTCGCCCGCTTCTCGACAATGCGCTGGGTTCCGGCGTCAATGGTCTTCGTTGCGCCGGCCGACATGTCATGACGGATCTTCTCCATGTCGAGGCCGGTCTTCTCGAGCCCCAGCATCTTGTCGGCCATGTTCAGCTGCATCATCGGATCGTCCAACGTGTCCTGCAATTCGAATTTGCCGGTCAGCTTGTTCACACGACCGATATAGCTGCGGCCACCGGAATTGATTTCCTTGAAGTCGTACATCTCCCCGGGTTTCGGCATCGCGGGCATGCCGGACTTACCGAAGGCGGACGACATGCGGGAAACGGCGCCGTGGATGTCGTCGCCAAGGAGCATCTTGACGGCCTCCTGCTCGTTGCCGTTCATGCGCGAAAGCGTGTACGGCGCGCGGGTCATGACATTGCGGGCCAGTGCCGCATCGCCTGCCCGTTGGGCTTCGAATGCGTAACTCTCCATCGAGAGCGCCAATTGGTCGTTGTAGGCCTTGGCGATCATCTCGTCGGATGTCTTCCCGTTCCCGCCGGCTTCGACCGCCGATTCCTTCATCAGCGACTGCACACGTTTGGCATGTTCGGATGCAAGCGCGGACTCGCGTTCATTGATGCGCTGGGCAACCTTGCCGGCATTCTGCATGAAATTCGCGACGGCCGCACGACGCAGGGTTTCGTCCTGTTCGGCGGTCGTCTGACGGGCGACGGTAACGGCCGTCTTCATGCCCGAGAGGAAGGGATTTTCGTGTGCGAGAGGTGGCATGTCACTTCCCTAAAAAGTATTCGAACATGGCAGCAAGGAAAGCCAGCACGCTGACGCCAAGGATGGAGTAGACAATCGGCAGCAGGATGTGGAATGACTGCTGTATGCCGACGATGTCGATATCGTGCTTGTCCATCCGTTCATCGTTCTTCGCGTTCAACCGTCGGAATTCAATCACGGCTTCCTCGACGGCCTTGATGCGCAAGTCCTGTGTGGCGAGAAGATTGCAATGGTCAATAATGAGTTGGTCATGATTAGCTTGCCGTGGATCCGACATCAACAACGCCTCCTTTATAATTGACGGTACGGCGTAAGAGGGCTACGGCGGTACGGGTTGTTGAACATGGATTTCATGCGCGGTGTCACGTTCGGCCGAATCGGCCCGCTGTAACTCGGCGAGAGTGTGCCGCTGCCCCAGTTGAACATGCCGCCGCGCGCGAACTGCCCACCCGGCGCCCATGCCTCCTCGGGGGTCGGCTGCAGACCAAGCGTCCGGCGTCCGACGGTCGCGTTTTGAGATGCTATTGGGGGGAGTCCGTAATCGTAGGGAAGACCGTCCTCGCCGTTCGGATCCGTGATCGGTACGTCCGGCACGGGCGGTGCGTTCTCCGTCCACTGGCCGTATTCATTGGCGAGGAGGTCACGATTGACGCCGCGTGTCCACATCGTATTGTACAGGCCGTCCGCGAGTGATGCGCCTTCGACCGCGCCGCCCGCTACTTTATTGACCAGATTCAGTCCCTTGTTGTAGTCACGATGCGTCCCCATCTGGACTTCCTTGACGAACAGGTCCTGCTGGGCGTCGGTATTGTGGCCGACGAAGGCGTTCTCTGCCTGAATGTTGCGATCGCGAATGGCATATCCTTGTGCAAGGTTGCCTGCCTGTTGCGCGTAGAATCCCGGGGCCATCGAGGCAAGGTCGCGTGAATAGCCACCGCCGAACATCATGCCGGTGTTGTTGGCCTGACGGGCCCGCAGGTTCGCGGAATTCTCGAGCATCGCATTGGTAGCCGTCAGATGCGAACGGTTGGCGTTGCGGAAGAAGTTGCCACGGTACGGGTCGGTACGGGCATCTTCGTATGCGCCTGCAAACTGCTCCTTGTAATGGTCCCGCCAGAAATGGTCCGTCCCATGACGGTCGAATTCAGGGTCCTTCGCGAAGGCTCCGACTGCGCCGGCAAGGCCGCCGATCATGCCGGGGACCATCGAATACGGCGCGAGATCCATCGGGTTGAACGTCCAATCACCCAACGAAGGGGCAGGCGTCCCCGAGGGGGCCGTGCCGGTAGGGTCAGGTGTTCCGCCAGTCCCGGGAGGGGGAGGATCGGTCCCCGGG
>JACZJN010000021.1 GCA_014860565.1 Bacteroidota bacterium | reverse complement strand
GCTGCAGAGCGGCCAGTACCTCGCCATCGTTTCGATGACGGGTCAGGAGACCGGCCTCGGATTCAACAAGACCGTGAAGATGGTGCTGAACAAGTAAGCCATCCTTCACACGAGTGAAAAAGCAGCGCCCCCGGTCGAAAGACCGGGGGCGCTGCTTTTTATTGCAAACGAGTCAGGAAAATCAGGATTGGAGCATTCGAGTTTGGAGCGTGTGCACGCACGACTCGGATGCATACGACTCGGAGATGTTAGATTCCCAGTTTTTTCCGCAGGTCGGCTGGGATAGCATTTTTGTTGAGCATAATGGACATCGTCTTGTACGCGACGAAGGCTTTGGAGGCGTAGAACCAGCCATCGTATTTGCTGTTTTTCAGGCCCCAGGAATTTTTTACGTAGTAGTATTTTGAGCCGTTCTCGTCTTTCGCGATGCCGGTGATGTGCATACCGTGGTCATCGGTGGTCGTGTAGTTGTCGAAGGCGTCCTGACGCATTTTCTGCGTGATGGTCTTTTCCGCACCCGGCGCAAGAAAGACGCTGTCCTGTTCGCCCTTTGACATGTCGTTCCAGTCCTTCTCCGGCACGATGGCGATGCCTTTCTTGAAATTGAATCCCTTCTCGCTCACATCGCTCGCCCATGCCACGGTGTAGCCGGTCTCGATTGCATTGTCGATGATGCGCATCAGGTCCTCGATAGGGACATTGTACACGGTGCCGAAATCCCAATTGTCCGGCACTTCGAGTACAAACTGTTGATAGAACGGATGATGCGTGTACGATGAGAGAAGGACATAATCATCGGGATTGAGTCCCAGCACATTGTCGGCGAAACTGCGGGGGGTGTAGTCCTTGCCTTGCCAGGTGAACTGTGCGGGGGAGGTGCCGAGATACGCATCGAGAATGCCCTGCGCACCCTTGAACCAAGCGGTAGAAAGCTCGCCGTTGCCATTCTTGATCACGGCGTCGACGTAGGCGCGAAGCACGGCATCGAGTTCGCTGTGCATGTGTTTCTCCGAGCCGTAAGAGAGCCCTGGATACGCGTCGTCCGGTACCATGCCGAGGTCGCGAAGAATCGCGGACACGTCGTTGAAGGCGCCGCCGCCGGCGAAGGAGAGGCTGCCATGCATGCGCACGTATTTCCGGGCCTTCCGCTCATACACGTTGCGCACGATAAACATCTCCGAAAGATCGAACTCGCCTTTTCCGAGGCGCAGCAATTCAGACTCGAGCATCGAGATCGACGAGAAGCTCCAGCAGGTGCTTGTGCGATACTGATTTTTTACCGGGGTCGCAGGGAGGCTTTTCACCATGGTGAATTGATAGCCAGTGCTGTCCTTGTCCTTGTCCTGGGCCGCCATGGGGAGTGCCGCGAAAACCAGGAGCAGAGAGAGGAGAAGTGTGTTTTTCATGGGTTTCGTCTGGAATCGTGAAATGGGAGGGGTGAAGAAGGAAGTCGGAAAAGAAGTTAACAATATCAGGGGAATCAGAAAAATAGAGGAGCTTCCAGAGTGACGAGCCTGAAGGCTCATCCTCCAAACCCGTCCCTTCCGTCCCTTCCGTCCATCACACCCGATCGAACAGCGAACCGCTACCGGGCTGGAACAGGCGGTTGTACATGCGCTCGGCGTACGTGTCGGTCATGCCCGCGATGTAGTCGGCGAGGACCCGAAGGCGCGCGGCCTCCGTATCGGCTTCGCGCAGGAGGTGACCGTGCTTGCCGCCGAGCAGCTCGGGAGATTGATGCAGTGCGTCGAACATGCGCTGAATGATGATGCCGCCGCGGTATTCGAGACTCTGGACGGCGGGACCGTTGATCACATGATCGTATACCGATTCCTTAAGCGCGTCAAGCACCATGCGATGATCGCGCGGCAATGTGATATTCCACCGGAGTCGTGGATGCACGAAGCCGTCGACTTCCTGGAGCTCCGCTGCAGAGATCAGCATGCTGATCAGTGAGGAGGCGGCGCCTTTCTTTTCGTGCACGGCATCGCGGCTGCCTCCGCCTGCACCGCGGGCCATCTGTGTGATCAGCTGCGTGTATCGATCATGTATCGTCGGATCCTGGAAATGATTGCGCTGAAGATAACCGATAATCGTATCCGGAGAAATCAGCTTCGAGAAGAAGGCGTCCTCTACGTCGTGTGTGCCGTAGGCGACATCGTCGGCGAGTTCGACGATGCTGGCTTCGAGCGTCTTGTGCATGGTGCGCGCATGCTTCCCCGGGCGCTGTTCGATGCGGAGAAAGCGCTCGCGGTCCGTGGCGGGGAAGGGCGCAAGCAGCCAGTCGAGCAGGGGTGCTTCCTCGTTGTGAATGCACTTCGGCGGGGCCCACGGTTTGAACGGGGGACAATGACCGTCTTGCGGATATTTCTCCACATTCACCAGATCGCCGTAGATGCGCGGATATTTGAGTATGGCCTGCAGCGTGGTGCGCGTGAGGTTGAGGCCGTGCCGCTCTCCATGCGCCTCGAGCGTGTCGCTTGTGAGCAGACGCAGCGTCTGTCCGTTGCCTTCGAAGCCATTGTCGCGTCCTGGCCAGCGGGTCCATACGCATTGATTCAACGCCTCCTCGCCGCGGTGGCCGAAAGGCGGGTGGCCGAGATCATGCGCAAGGCACGCAGCCTCGATGAGGCTGGTGTCCACCGGACCGCCCAGCGGCTCGAATTCCTCCTTCACCGTTCCGAGTGGATATCCCGGCCAGATCTGCCTGTTCACGACCGCGGCGAGTCCCCGACCGAGGTTGCTCACCTCGAGCGAGTGCGTCAGCCGCGTGCGGAGAAATTCCGATTCGTTGAGGGCAAAGATCTGCGTTTTCGACTGCAGGCGACGGAAGGAGAAGCTGTGTATGATGCGCGCGCGGTCGCGTTCGAAAGGATCGCGGTGTTCCCCTGCGCGCTGTGTAGCGCCGCCGAGCCGTTCGCTGTCCTCCGCATGATACAACGGGGAGATATGGTAGAATGGATGCATGTTTCTAAACTACACAAAAGCGGGCATTGTCGGAACCGGGGGCAATGTTACCGCAAAGTAGAAATGTCCACCCTATACGCACGATAGAAATGTCCGCGTTTTGGGTGAAAGAGACAAACATTTTGTGGGCCCGTTGAATGATTGTTGATGCGCGTGCCTGCTTTCGTGTCAACCACACGCGCACTG
>JACZJN010000190.1 GCA_014860565.1 Bacteroidota bacterium | reverse complement strand
GCAGGAGCCTTCGGCGCAGGAGCCTTCGGCGCAGGAGCCTTCGGCGCAGGAGCCTTCGGCGCAGGAGCCTTCGGCGCAGGAGCCTTCGGCGCAGGAGCCTTCGGCGCAGGAGCCTTCGGCGCAGGAGCCTTCGGCGTTCGGCTATTGGGGCATTGTAGGGGCGCAGCATGCTGCGCCCCTACACAATCACACAATCAACACAATCAACACATCCACACGTCCTGCCTCCTGCCTCCTGCTTCCTGCTTCCTGCCTCCTGCCTCCTGCTTCCTGCCTCCTGCTTCCTGCTTCCTGCTTCCTAGAACTCGTCCCGCTCGACGTAATGCGTATGCAACAGCTCGTGTGCGAGGTGGCCGGCGGGTTCGCCGAGAAACTCCGCATAGAGCTTCTGCACGGATTCGTTGCGGTGGCTGTTGCGGCGCGGCGATTCGCGGTCGATCTGATAGATGCTTTCGGTGCGCTTGAGCAACTTCTCGGGTGTCGCGGGCAGGGGCTGTCCGCCACCGTTGACGCAGCCGCCCGGACACGCCATCACTTCGATGAAATGGAACGGCGAATTTCCGGCCCGGATATCGTCGAGTATCGGCTTGATGTTCTTGAGTCCGCTCACGGCGGCGACTTTCAACGTCACCTCGCCGATGCGCACGTCGGCCTGTTTGACGCCTTCGAGTCCGCGTATCGGCGCGAAGGTGAGCGACTTCATGTCGCTGCCGGTCAAGTAGAAATGCGCCGTACGCAGGGCGGCTTCCATCACGCCGCCGGCCGCGCCGAAGATGGCGCCGGCGCCTGTGGATTCTCCCATCGGATCGTCGAAACCCTCGTTCGGGAGTTTGTGGAAATCGATGCCGGAGACGCGGATCATGCGCGCGAGTTCGCGCGTGGTGAGCACGGCGTCCACATCCGGGTACTCGCCGCCGAGTTCGGGCCGCTGCGCCTCGTACTTCTTCGCGGTGCACGGCATGATGGATACGACGAAAATACGCGACGGGTCGACGCCGATCTTTTTCGCGTAGTATGTCTTCAACAACGCCCCCTGCATCTCGTGCGGAGATTTGCACGTGGAGAGGTTTCCAAGCAGATCGGGGTAGTAATGCTCGAGAAACTTCACCCAACCCGGACTGCAGGAAGTGAGCATCGGTGTCGCCCCCCCATTGTTCAGGCGGTGCAGAAGCTCGGTGGCTTCTTCGATGATGGTCAGATCGGCGCTGAAATTCGTGTCGAAGACACGCGCGAAGCCGATGCGCCGCAGCGCGGAGACGGTTTTCCCGGTTGCCACGGTGCCTGCGTCGGCACCGAATTCCTCGGCCAGTGCCACGCGCACGGCAGGTGCGACCTGCGCCACGACGAGGAGTTCGGGATTGTTGATGGCTTCCCAGACGGGCTTCTGATTGCTTTTCTCAGTCAGCGCGCCAACGGGACAGTTGACCACGCATTGCCCGCAATCGACGCAGGGTACGGTGTTGAGACTGCGCTCGAGCGCGGGCGCGACGCCGGTGCGGAATCCGCGATGCACGAAGTCGATGGCTCCGACATGCTGCGTTTCATGACAGATGCGCACGCAGCGGCCGCAGAGAATGCATTTCTCCGGGTCGCGCTCGATAGCGGGACTCGCGATGTCGATGCGCGCGCGGCGGCGTTCGCCCTGGAAACGGTGCGTGCGTACGCCGTATTCCTGCGTCAGCTTCTGCAGTTCGCAGTTGCCGGAGCGGACGCAGAACAGGCAGTCCGGCGGATGATTCGCCACCAGCAGTTCGATGATCGTCTTGCGCGCGCGGCGCACGCGGGGGGAATTCGTCCTGATCACCATTCCCTCAAATACCGGGAAGGCGCAGGCGGGAACGAGATTGTTGGCATTCTCCACTTCCACCGTGCAGATGCGGCACGATCCGGTCGGGGAGAATTCCGCCAGGTGGCAGAGGGTCGGGATGTTCACGCCCTCCCGCCGGGCGACGTCGAGCACGGTTTCACCCGGCTTCGCCCAGCATGTATGTCCGTTCAATGTGATATTCATGATGTTCCTCGATGCCTAGTTCACGTAGATCGCTTCGAAATTGCAGTTCACGCGGCACTGGTCGCAGCGGATGCACTTGTCGTCGATGATGTAATGCGCCTTCTTCTTTTCGCCGACGATGGCCTGCTGGGGACATTTGCGCGCGCAGACGCCGCAGCCGTTGCAGATGTCGGTGTCGATGTGGAAGGTGAGCAGTTCGCGGCATGCGCCGGCGGGACAGACGCGCTCATACAGATGCGCTTCGTACTCGTCGCGGAAATAATGCAGCGTGCTTAGCACGGGATTCGCCGCGGTCTGGCCGAGGCCGCACAGCGACGTGTCCTGTATCACCGATGCCAGCCGCTCGAGATACACCATGCCCTGGAAGCGCAGCAGCGCGTCTTCCTGCGTGTTCTCGTCGCGGTGACTGCGTGTGAGGCGCTCGAGGATTTCGAGCAGACGGAGCGTTCCTTCGCGGCAGGGAATGCATTTGCCGCAGGACTCCGACTGAATGAAGGTCATGAAATACTTGGCGAGGTCGACCATACAGGTCCGTTCGTCCATCACGACGAGACCACCCGACCCCATCATGGCGCCGACGGCCTTGAGACTCTCGTAGTCCACCGGCGTGTCGATCACCTGCTCGGGCAGCGCACCGCCGGAAGGACCCCCGATCTGCACGGCCTTGAACGCCTTCCCGTCGGGAATGCCGCCGCCGATGTCGAAAATGATTTCACGCAGTGTCGTGCCCATGGGCACTTCCACGAGGCCGACGTTGCAGACGTTGCCCGAGAGCGCGAAGATCTTCGTGCCTTTCGAAGTCTGCGTGCCGATCGCGGCGTACCATTCGGGTGTGTATTTGAAAATCGTGGACACATTGGCGTAGGTCTCGACGTTGTTGATCACCGTCGGCTTGCCGAAGAGTCCCTCGACGGCGGGGAACGGCGGACGCGGACGCGGCATGCCCCTTCGTCCTTCGATCGAATGAATGAGCGCGGTTTCCTCGCCGCAGACGAATGCTCCCGCGCCCTTCTTGATGCGCATGTCGAAGGAGAATCCGCTGCCGAGGATGTTCGTCCCGAGCAGGCCGTACGCGCGGGCTTCCTGCAGGGTTTTCTCCAATCGCCTGATCGCGAGAGGATACTCGGCCCGGCAGTAGATGTAGCCGTAG
>JACZJN010000189.1 GCA_014860565.1 Bacteroidota bacterium | reverse complement strand
TCTCCTGCGTCGAGCATTCCATCATGTAGTGTCGCGACTTCGCTGCCGAGCAGGTCGAACACTTTCAGGGATACGTGAGCGCGCTTTGTCGTGCTGTAGTGGATGGTGGTCGCCGGATTGAAGGGATTCGGGTAGTTCTGCGCGAGATATATAACCGATGGTACAGGTTCGTCAACTGCGTCCGCGGTACTTTCCTTGAAGAGACGCAAACGATTCCCCGGCAGCGTCGGAAGCATGTGCGTCGAGGTGGTCACGTAGAGTGAGTCGGTCGCCTCCACGAACCAGAGGACGTCACGGTAGATCGCGGTATCGGTTCCCGCGAAATCGTCGATGATACCAGCAAGCTGGCCCTCGGTGATGGTCAGCCGCGGAAGTCGCCCGCCGTCATCTGCAACAAAGCTTGTTTCTCTCGTCTGTCGGATGAAATCCCTGAATCGGACAGTGTAGCGCACATCATCGCTGGCGTGTTCGTCGCTGAAGCGTGAGAGAAGGATATTTGTATAAGGTTCAACAGGATCTGGCTGATCCCAGGTGAAGGTCCTCTGCCAGGAAGCCACCCACAAAGGCCAAGTTGTGGAATCGGTCGGTGAGAGGAGTCCGAACGGGTATGGCGCGTGAGGCAGTATGGAAAACTCCGTACTGGAAGCTCGGAGGCGCCAGTTGTCCGAACTCGAAACGTCGATGGTCACTCCCTTCCCTTCGCGGATGTCGCGCTCTACCAATCCTTGCAGCCAAAAAGTTTCCATGCCGTTGAGAGTCCGGATTCCCCACGGCGGACTCGGCCCCATGCCTGGCACTGAATCGATGACTCCCGGTGGGCCGGTCGAGATCCACGTCAGGACATCGCTGTCGATTGTATTCAGGAAACGATCACGGGGAGTGACAATGAGTTCGAACGGACGTTTAATGTACACGCCCGGCGTAATGGAATCAGGCCATGTAATCTCGACGAGGAAATTCTCCAGCGTGTCGGCATCCCAGGAAAGTTCTGGAGAGGACTGCTCGATTCCCGGAACGGAGGGCTGTATCTCGATTGTGACGCCGCTTTCCGCCTTGGTCGATGTATAGCTGACGGATGCTCGCCCCTGCTTGAACAGGCTTTTCGCGATCGTGTACTGATGCGGAGCCGAGGGCGTGATATCCTGCCCGTCGACGGTTAAACGGCACCAGCTGTACGCGTCCGGATCGCCGTTCCACGATCGGGTCGATGTATCGGTATCGACGGTTGTGCCCTTCACCATCAACGTCACATCGCTTCCGCTGGAATCCCAGTCATTGATTGTGCTCCCGTTCTCCATCGCCTGCAATTCGAAGCTGACCGCGCCGCTTGCAGGCAGAATCACTGGATTCTGCACGGCGAAATTCACGCCGACACCTTTGCCCGTGAAAAGGGTATTCGTGATGGACAGTCGGTTGCCTGGGATGTTGGGACTTCCCGGATCGGAGCGTGTTGTATAGTCACCGTCCGACGCGTTCACGTACCACAGGAGTGTGTAATTCGTCGTATGCGTCGTGCCGGCGAGCTGGTCGACGACGGCCGCGAGGTCCGTCTGCCGAATACCGAAACTCGGTGACTGTCCGGCGTCGAAGGAATCGAAGGTGATATCCTGCGTCTGCGCCAGGTCGGTGAAATGAATGGTGTAATGCGTGGAGTCCTCGTGCAACGCCGGATCGAAGCGGGAAATGTACCCGTCGAACGGGTCGGACGGCCTCGGTTTCTCCCAGCGGAATTCAACCCACTGTGTCGCATCCTGCAACGTCAGGGAAGTTTGATCGGCAGGGACGTCGAGCGCGAATGGAAACGGTGCATGGGGAATCACGAAAAACGGATCGCTTATTCCTAGAATCGTCGAATCCGATGGAAGATATGCGCGGATCCAATGCCCATCGCCCTGTGCGACGGCCCGCTCCGTGTTCGGAACCAGGAAGAAATTTTGCACACCCTGCACCGTCAGGGACGGATCGAATGGATCGAGCAGGGGGAAGGTCCAATACGGCATTTCATGGGTGACCAGCTGAAGTTCGGACGGATATCGCACGTCGATGCGCATGGGTGTCTGGGTAGTGGTGTGATTGAGGAAACGGTCCCGCGGCACCACGAGGAATTCGAAGGGCCGATGCGCATAATGATCATTCCAATTCGGTCCTCCCGTCTGATTCGTGAGTTCCACGAGGAAATTATCCAATGCCGCGGGAGTAAATGTGATGGGTGGTGAACGAGACAGGATCGCACTGTAGTAGGGTTCTACCTCTATTCGTATTCCCACCTCGGCTTTTGTCGAGATGAAGCAGACGTGCATGACACCGTTCACGAAAGCGGCAGGTCCGATGAGAAAATCCTGCGGCCCCGTCCGTGTCAGTATGACGCCATTATGCAGTATCGCCAGCCAGGTGAATGCATCGGGGGAACTGTTCCATGATGCCATGTTCGTGTCGGTTTCCGCGGTGGAGTTTGGTACATGCAAAGTGATATCCTGACCGACTGAATCCCAATTCGTCATGATATTGCCGTTCGTATCTCGGATGACGAGGTTGAAACAAACCTGCGTTCCGACTTCCACGTTAATGGAGTCGGTAGTGCCGAAGTCCAACTCAACATACCGGAAGACCTGTGAAACGGCACCTGTTGCGAACACAAGGAAACAATACACCATCAACGGGATGTGCATGAGAAGGCGATAACAGTACGATTTCATCAAAACCCCCGGGCTGTCAATGTTCACGGAATAACGTGTTCTATGTTTTACGATAACTGTATGTGATACTGCCTGCATGACAGAGGACCTCTATTTCAGCACGACCATGGTCCGTGAGAGCGAGATTCCATCGGACTCGAGACGATAGACATAGACGCCGGATGGGAGTCCCTCTGCACGGAAGGACAATGCATGTTCTCCTGCGTCCAACTCGCCTCGCTGAATCGTCGAAACTTCCTCGCCGACAAGATTGAATACCCGGAGGACGACGGTACTGCGCCGCGGAATGGAAAACCGAATTGTGGTTGCGGGATTGAATGGATTGGGGTAATTCTGTTCCAACCGTGGATCACTGGGTAAGACAGGAATCGACGTACCGTCCGTTGTCGTTCGCGATAGAGTCAGTCTGCGACCGGGCAGGGTTCCGGAAGAATCCGATACCGTGACAAAGACTCCATCCGATGCTTCCACACACCAGACCGCCTCCAGTTTGGATATCGAATTGTTGGCCAGCGCATCCATGATCTGCAGCAATTGGGACTGATCCGCTGTCAGGGTTGTGAGAGTGCCTTCGGCGTCCGACGGATATCGAACCGTTTTCGTTAATGTCGCTTCGTCCAGAAAACGTACCTGGTAGTGAACCGTATCGCTCAGACGCCATTCCGCGAATCGGGATATCGAGATATTATAATAGCGATCAGGAGGGAAAGGGGCTTCCCAGGTGAAAATGATGGCAGCACCCGGGTCATCAAGCAGGAGTTCAGTCGCATCCACCGGTGTGAGAAGTGAAAACGGCCCCGGGGCATGGTCGAGCACGTAGAAAGACTCGCTTTGCCCATGAATTGTCGGATCGCTCGGGTGCTGCGCCGTGATCATTTGCTGCTGTTCCCGTGGAACGGCGCGCTCGCGCGACACCGTCGGCAGAAGAAACAGCCCCTGCATACTGTTAATGACGAGACCGGTATCGAGCGCGTCCGGCGAGCTGCCAGGATACGCGATATTCTCATCTTTGAATCGGAATCCCAGCCGTACGGGAGTCTCTTTTTCCACGGGATTGAGAAAACGGTCCCGCGCGATAGCAACGACTTCATAAGGGCGACGCAGGAATACGTAATGATCCCAGGGATCGGGCCAGGTCACCTCAAGCAAGTAGTTTTGAACTTCCGCGGGACGCCACGTGACCGGTGGCAGCGACTGCCGTACACCGCGATAGGTCGGAACAATACGGAGGCGGACGTTCTTCTCGGCTTTACTTGACCGGTAACTTGCCTGCGCGCGTCCGTTTTGAAAGAGGGTGTGCGGAATGGTATACACATACGTCACCGACGCGCCGATCTGTTTTCCTGCGACGGTCAGTTTCGACCAGCTTTTCGCCTCCGGATCGTCGTTCCACGAATACACCGAGGTATCGCTGTTGACCGTTGAGGATTCCACGAGGAATTTTACCGCGGTTCCGATGGAATCCCAGTTTGCAATCACCTGATGTGCGCTGTCCAGCGCGACCATGACAAAATTCACCGCTTCACCGGCAACAAGCTGTATGGTGTCCTCGGACGCATAGTCAAATGAGACAGAATTCCCGCTGCCGACCGTGTTCGTGATCGTGATCCGGTTGCCGAGGTAGCCCTCGTCGTCAGCAGTCGAAATGTTTGAATACAATCCATCGCTCGCAGTGACGAACCAGACCATCTGGCATTCGGAAGAGTCCGAGAATCCGGTCACGTATTCCGCGATACGCAGGAGTTCCTCCTGACTCATGCTGCATGTCGCCGCCAGACTGCTGCTGTCCGAATCGCGAATGTGCTCACGAGCCATGTACGGATAGGAACGGAAGTGCACCTGATATCGGACGGTGTCGGATGCTCTCTCCGGGGAGGATTTCGAAACGCGCATGTTCGTGTATGGATCTGGAGGAGAGGGACGTTCCCACTGGAAGCGAACGGTATCTTCCGCATTGTCGAGATCAAGATAGGACCAGTCCCTCGGAGCCAGAAGTTTGAACGGCACAGGTTCGTGCGGCAAGACGAAGTAGGTGTCGCTCTCGCCCGTAAGCGGCCGCCATTTATCTTCACGAGCTTCAATCCGTTCTCCGGATCCGGACTGTGGAGCTTCCATCCCTGGGACCATATAGAAGCTGGCGCTGCCGAAGAGTGTTCTGCGATTTGACATTCCACCGTCCTCTTCCCAGGTGATTGACGCCGTGGGCCAGATGATAATTTCGGTGGGAACTCCGGTCGTGATGATATTCAGAAAGCGATCCCGCGGAGCGACGGTGACTTCGAATTTTCGCCTCATGTAATATCGTGTGATGTCCGCACTGTCCTGCGCGGTGAGATCCACGAGGTAATTGTTCATTGATGCCGGGTAGCGGTCGATCGGGGGCGAGAGTGTTTCGAGCGACCCGAACTGTGGAGTGACCCTGAGACGGACCCCACTCTCAGACTTGCTCGAAGTGTAACATGCCTCTGCGATCCCATTGACGAAATGTTCACGCGCGAGGAGGAATGCATGAGGAGAGATGCGGGGCAGGTCTTTTCCGTCAACGGAAAGTCTGTCCCACGAATAGCCATCGGAAGCGCTGCTCCACGATCGGAAACTCGTATCGGTTTGTGCCGTGGAATGGAGGATGGAGATTGTCGCGGAACCCCCGGTTGTAAACCAGTCGGTAATGACATTCCCTGCCGAGTCTTTTGCCACCAGGCGAAAGCAGATGGCCGCCCCCGCTTCGGCATGGATCGAATCCTGCCCGGCGAATTGCAGTTCAATACCCCCCGTAATTTGTGCGGTGGCGTTGGAGACAAACAGGAGACTGCAGATCCCCAACGCACACCGGAAAACAGGAAATAAGCGAGGAATGCCCATCAAGAGCCTCTCTTGAACTTACTTGATAGCTACCATCCTCCGTGAGAGAGTCTGTCCCTCGGTAGTGAGGCGATAGACATACACACCGGAACGGAGTTTCGACGCGTCAAACGTCACAAGATGTTCACCGGCGTCCGCGGTACCATTGTACAGCACTGCGATTTCCGTGCCGAGCAGATCGTACACCTTTAGCGACACGTTCCCGCGCTTTGTCGTGACAAAGCGTATGGTCGTCGCCGGGTTGAAGGGATTCGGGTAGTTCTGTGACAACGCGAGAGTCATCGGGGTGGTTCGCCCCACGCCGTTTGTGTAATTCTTGGTCAGATGGATGCGCCCACCCGGGAACGATACGTTATACGGGGTGGAGGTCGTGGTGTAGAGCGTATCGGTGGCACGGACGTACCAGATGGCGTCGTACGCTTGAACCGTGGGTGTCCCCGCGAGCATGTCGATCACACCGGCCAGCTGTCCGTGATTGGTGGTGAAGGTTGGCGACAAGCCGTTATTGTCGGATGTGAAGGTCACGAAGCGGGACGGATCCGACGGATCGGCGAAGTCGATTTCGTAATGAATGACATCGCTCCGGTGATTCTGCGTCAGGATCGAATACGGCTTGTCCGTGTATGGGTCGGCGGGATCGGGCTTTTCCCATGTGAAGGTCTCCAGCGTCGTCCACGTGGGCCCGAGAATGATGTCCGTGGAGTCCGCCGGCGCGATCAGCGAGAACGGATAGGGTGCATGCGTACGCACAGAGAACGTGGCGGAACGGCCGCTGATGCTCGGCTTTTTCTCGTGCACGACCATGAACCATTGACCTTCGACCTGCGCCATGTCACGTGCCAATCTCGGGATCAACATCAGCGTGCTTCGTCCCTGCATGATGAAATACGGATTGTACGGCGACGGATATTGCCCGGCATCGGATTGCAGCTCACCGGGAAAGCGCGAACTCAACGTCGTCGCAACGAGAGTTGTGAGAGGATTGAGGAAGCGATCACGCGGAGTCACGACGAGTTCGAAGGGACAGCGGAAATAGACCGCGTCCGTCCCGGGATCAGGCCAGGTGATGTCGACGAGGAAATTCTCCAGTGTGTCGGCCGTCCACGAAAGATCGGGGGAGGATTGGGAGATTCCCGGCACAGCGGGTTCGATTTCCAACGTCACGCCGCTTTCCGCCTTGGTCGATGTATAGCTGACGGATGCTCGCCCCTGCTTGAACAGGCTTTTCGCAATTGTGTACTGATGCGGAGCCGAGGGCGTGATATCCTGCCCGTCGACGGTCAGACGGCACCAGCTGTACGCGTCCGGATCGCCGTTCCACGATTGGGTCGATGTATCGGTATCGACGGTTGTGCCCTTCACCATCAGCGTCACATCGCTTCCGCTGGCATCCCAGTCATTGATTGTGCTCCCGTTCTCCATCGCCTGCAATTCGAAGCTGACCGCGCCGCCTGCAGGCAGAATCACCGGATTCTGCACGGCGAAATTCACGCCGACACCTTTGCCCGTGAAAAGGGTATTCGTGATGGACAGTCGGTTGCCTGGGATGTTGGGACTTCCCGGATCGGAGCGTGTTGTATAGTCACCGTCCGTCGCGTTCACGTACCACAGGAGTGTGTAATTCGCCGTATGCGTCGTGCCGGCGAGCTGGTCGACGACGGCCGCGAGGTCCGACTGCCGAATACCGAAACTCGGCGACTGTCCAGCGTCGAAGGAATCGAAGGCGATATCCTGCGTCCCGGCGAGGTCGGTGAAATGAATGGTATAATGCGTGCTGTCCGTATGCGCATCCCCTGAGAAACGGGAATACTGAACATTCGTGTACGGGTCGGCCGGAACGGGCTTCTCCCACTGGAACGGCACCCCCGTGCCCGGTGTCGTCAGCGTCAGCTGCGACTGATCAGTAGGGACACGCAATCCGAATGCCGTCGGCGCATGAGGATTCACCCAGAAAAAGTCCGAGATACCAGTGATCATGGGATCGCTCGGCAGTGATGCCCGGATTCGCTGTCCTGGATCTTGCGGTTCCATCCGCTCGGTAATGGGCAGCAGGAACATTCCTGTCCTGTCATTGACTGTCAGTGAAGGATCGAACGGGTTCGGCAGAATTCCGGGAATGGCCTGAACTTCGTTGGAATACATCGCTTCGATCGTGACCGGGATATCGACCGTGATACGGTTCTGGTAACGGTCGCGCGGGGAAACCACGATTTCAATGGGCCGGTGGACGAAGTAATCATCCATCCGCGGCCAGCTCTGGTTTGTGAGATCCACGGTGAAATTGTCAAGCGCGGCCGGCTCAACGGTGATCGCAGGAGAAATCTGAATCAGATTCGCGAACGTCGGTGTCACGGTGATCTGGACATTGTCTTCGGCGCATGTCGATTGATAGCACGCGTCGGCCACACCGTTGACGAAGAGCGCGTTATCGACGGAGAAGCGGTGCGGAACCGACGGAATCATATCCTGTCCCGCCACCGTCAACCTCGACCAGGTGTACCCGTCCGGATGATTGCTCCAACTTTGTTCAAGCGTATCCGTATCGGCGACGCTGTTCAGCACACGTACCATGACACTCATACCACTGGTGTTCCAATCCGTGATGACGTTGCCAGACGCATCCTTGGCGACGAGTTGGAAACACAGCAGATCCCCGGCGGTGAGATTGATCGGATTGTTGTTGAGAAAGACCAGTTCGACGCCGCCGAGCTGTGCTGACACAGGAGTGGTGGAAATAAGGAAACACGCGCCGAATATGAGCAGCGCGGTGCGTGAGAGCAGAGAAGTCTTCATGAGGCCCCCCCAAGGGATTGGTGATGAAGAAGACATATATGTATGGTGGCGTCCCTGATATAGGGACGCCACCTGAAAAGACAGTACGCTATTTCATGACGACCATGCGGCGCGAAAGCGATTTGCCTTCGGCCTCGAGGCGATAGACATAGACGCCGGAACGGAGCTTCGCGGCATCGAAAATGACGGTGTGATCACCGGCATCCATGACGCCGGTCTGAATCGTCGCGACTTCACCGCCAAGAAGATCGTACACCTTCAACGAAACGTCGCTGCGCTTCGTGGTGGTGAAGCGGATCGTGGTTGACGGATTGAAGGGATTCGGGTAGTTCTGGGAGAGCGTCACGAATTCGGGACGCGGAGCGGATTTTACGCTGCTGATCCCATCGGCTACGAGAGTGATGTGGTGACCAGGCGTCGGATCGCTCTTGGTGATGAACAGCCCGTCCGTTGCTTCCACGTACCACACACACTGGTATTTGCGCGTGGTCGCCTGTCCGCTGAGCGTCTGCATGATTCCCCACAGCTGCCCGTGCGTCAGCGAAAGTGTGGGATCGAGGCCGTTGTTATTCGAAGCGATGCGCTGGGCGCTCGTCAGACTGATGCTGTCGACGATCACCCAGGTATAACGGACCTCATCCGACACGCGGGCCGGGTCGAAGCGCGAGACCTGGATGTCCCAATAGGGATCGGGCGGATTCGGCCGCTGCCAGGTGAAGTCCTGCACATCCACCGACAATGCCAGATTCATGATGAAATGATCGGGAGGATCAATCAGGGAGAACGCCGTCGGCGCATGCGAAAGCACTTCGAAAGGATCGGTCTGTCCCTGAATCGTGAAATCGTCAGAGGAATACGCAACGATGAATTGCGGTTCCACCGGCTTCTCCCGAATGATGCGCGATGCGATCAGGTAATTGGTCAGGCCCTGAATGAACACCTCGCCGCTGAAAATATCAGCGAGTCCTGGTTGCTGCTGATCGAACTCACCGGGAAAGCGCGCAGTGAAGCGGGTCCGGATGGTTTGATTGGAAACATTCAGATAGCGGTCGCGCGGTGCGACGATGAGTTCGTAGGGACGCAGCAGATACACGCCGTCGTCAGGCGTGGTTGCGGACGTAATGTCCACGAGATAGTTGGTGATCTCATCGGCGATGAAATCCACGCTCTGCGACACCTGGTTCAGGAAGGAAAGAGTTGGAGTGATAGTGATGAACACTCCTGTATCCGCCTTTGTGCAGGTGAGGCAAACCTCGGCCATGCCGTCCACGAAATCCGTGTTCGGAATGGACCATTCGGTCGCGGAGATTTTCGTCAGCTCGACACCGTTGTGCTTGAGTATGGCCCACGAATACCCGTCGGGATCCGCGTTCCAGGACTGCATGTTGGTGTCGGAGTTGGCGTCCGTGTTGCTGAGCGTGAGAGTGACCGGGTTCCCGATCTGATCCCAGCTCCGGATGACATTGCCATTGTCATCCTTGGCTGTCAGCGTGAAACACACTTCCTCGCCAACCAGGCGTTGAATGTCGCCCATGACGGCGTTCGCGTTGATCGCTATGCCGCCTTTCCCAGGGCCCCCCTGGCCGGCCTGGAGCATGGCCACGCACATTGACAACCCGATCGTCAAAGACAGCAGGTGACGTACGTTCATGATGATGCTCCTCCAAGCTAGATATATGGTGGATAATTGAATTCGAAAGAGAGTTTGCGCAGTGGCAATACACTTTTCCATGTATTAGGAATATAGGTTCCTACGCAACCAAGCGCAAGAAGAATTCAGCTCCCGTGGAAGCGGGACGCTGATGCGTGTCGATCTTGTGACAATAATCCCGGAAATCGGAGTGGGACGAAAACGGAGGACATATTCCGTATTGCGCCTGATGCCATTCAGGGATATATTCCGGATATTCTTCAACCCAGAGGGGGCTGTATGCGTTTTTGTTTCCGTGCGATGATATCCGCGGTTCTGTGCGTCGCGGCACTGCATGTTCCTGAGAGTGCACTTGCACAGATTTCCTCTGCTCTTGATTACGCAAGCGCAAGTAACGGGGTCATCACCGTTTTGGTCGAACGCAGCAGCGGACAGTTCCGCATTGAAGCTGCCGGGGGTGCGCCGTTGCTGTTCCGGGGAGAAAAGGGAGTGACTGCGTATACAAACGTGCATGTTCTCAACAACACCTATACGACCAATTTGTTACACCGATCGGCGCTTCCTGCGGGGACCATCGCATTTCCTTCCCTGCGGATAGAGGAACTTACGGATCGGCTTCGACTTCAGGCAGTTGTGAGAAAAGGACGCGATTCCGTCCTCTTCATGCAGGATCTGATTCCTTCGCTCGATGGAGACTACGCGTACATCAATATCGTCACCTCTGTTCAAAACCTCGGTGCACGTGCTCTTCCGGTGGGACACCTGCTCATGCTCGACATCATGATCGGCGCGGTCGACACCGTCGACCTCATAACGGTGGATGGACGCGTTACGCATGAACGGGATTGGCGGGGCACGGCCGTGCCCGATCAATACGAAGCTACCGCGGCGGGGAGTCCTTTCCGCATACGTGGACGCCTCCGCAGCGCCACCGCCGACATTCCGGACCGCTTCGTGGCGGGGACCTGGCAGTTCAACGGCTATCTCGGAACGGTCGCGTGGGACTATGATCCTTCAGGATTGCCGATCACCGATGATGCCGTGGTTCTCCGCTGGGATGATGCGATGCTCGGTCCGGGTGAAACACGGACCGTACGCACGGACTACGGCTATTTGACATTCACGGATGTCGCACTCGCCTGCGGCATCGATGCCGTTGGCTACAATCGCGATTCGAGCGCCTACGCGCCTGATCCTATCGCGCTTCACGCAACCGTGAAAAACACCGGCGTCGTACCGCTTCCTTCAATTGACGTTGGGGTCTCCCTCTCTCCTGAGCTGACGCTGGCAGCGGGAGAGAGCGTCGTGAAAACGGCAGCCGGGCCCATTGCCCCGGGAAGCAGCGCCCGTCTTACCTGGTTGGCGCATCCTTCCGTCGTCAGCGTGGCGACGAAGGTACAGGCGCAATTCGACATTCTCACGCCCGCGGAACTTGCACGCAGCTGTGTCGCGGAGACAGAGATTCCGCCGCTGCTCAAGCCGGTCGCTGCCCTGGATTGCGGCGATACAATTCGCCTCGTACAGAACCCGAATGGTGCAGGCTATGCCCCCGATCCTTTTCTTGTAAGCGCCGTGCTGAAGAACACGGGGAGCGTGCCGCTGCGGAATGCGACGGCCACCCTCTCGCTGCCGGCGGAGCTTGTTCTGGTCGCTCCTGCGCTGTCCCAGGCAGTGCTGCCCGATCCATTGCTGCCCGGACAGAGTGCGCAGATCGACTGGCAGCTGCGCGGAATCGTGCAGGATGTGCCGACCACTGCCGTGTATTCCGTGGTTGTGACCACTCCGGATGGAATCGATCTCTCCTGCGCCAACGTGGTGCTGCTGCCGCCGATCAATCGCGAGCCCTGTTTTGAACCGGGGGTGAGTACTGCCGGGACGGACTTCTACCTCGCCTATCTGCCCGATGTGGTCGGCGCCACGGCGGAATTTCTGCGCGTCTTCATCGCTGCGCCACAACAGAGCCATGTCCGCATTCAGCGGTTGGGCGGGGGAGCGGAGACGGTCGTCGACATTCCCGCGGGCGCGCTTGAGATGGTTCAGCTGGAAGAGACGCTCAACGACTATGCAGCCGAGACGCCATCGATGCGAGGGGTCCGTGTCATAAGCGATCATCCTGTCCACGTGTTCACCGGCAATTATCGTGATCGCCACAGCGACGGTACGGTGGTACTTCCCGTCCACGCTCTCGGCACGCGTTACGTCACCGCCGGCTACAACTGGGGCGAGGCATTCGAGCATTTCATCGTACTGGCTACCGAGGATGCCACCGACGTGACGATCACTCCGCATGCGTTCACCAGCACCGGACGACCCGACTCCCAGCCATTCACCGTGACGCTCGGACGCGGAGAGATCTACTACGTGCAGGCATTCATTGCAGGCGTGGGCGGATCGCTGACCGGAACGCAAATCAGCGCCACCAAGCCTGTCGCGGTTTTCTCGGGCGCGGAATCGGGATGGATACCGGAGGTGACGAGTGATCTCTACGGTTTCCTCAATCCCCACGCCGAGCAGATGGTGCCGTATCGCTACCTCGGAACAGAGTACGTCGCGGTACCCTTCCGTTCCCGGCGAAACGGCGATACCTATCGCATCGTCGCGACGGAGGACAATACCACGCTCACACTCAACGGGTCGGGACTGCGAACGCTGGCGAAAGCCGGTGACTGGATGGAGGACATCCTGACAGACGTATTGCACATCAGCGCAGACAAGCCGGTGATGGTCGCGCAGTATGCGAATTCCGCGCGGTGGGATGCCGACGACAACGAATACGGCGACGCATCGATGCTGATCCTCGTTCCCACCGACCGCTACATGAGCTGTCACTACTTCCCGGCAGGGATGCTGGAGGTCGATGTCTCGTTGCTGCCGAATCAGGCGGTTTCGCTCGAGCAGGGAAGCTGGCTGCAGGTGGACGATACGCCGCAGCTCGCCACGCCCGTCTTCACCGCCGAGTGCTGGGTGCGTCCATGGGACTCCGGCACCATCGTTTCACGCGTCGGGAGCAGCGGAGAGTACTGGCGACTCGACTTCGACCGCGGCCGCCGCCGCATGGCCATCGTCACGGGAATCATGCCGCAGTCGCAGGTTGATTATTCGCTTGACAACCGCGTGAATCCCGGCGTGTGGATGCATGTCGCGCTGGTCATGAACGGCGGCACCGGCAGGGCGCGGCTCTATCTCGATGGTGCGCTTGAACTGGATGTCCCCATCGCCAACATGAGCTTTCCCATCAACGGCGGACTCGCTTTCGGAGGAGTGTATAACAATTTCAACGCTGCGACATATTCAGGACTCATTGAAGAATGCCGCTATTGGACGACAGAGCGCACGGAACAGCAGATTCGGGCGGCGATGAATGCGCGGCTCCCGGCGCTCGACCGTAACGGACTTGTCGGTTACTGGAGCTTCTGCGAATCCTTCACCGACGAAACGCGCTACAGCCATCATTTCCTGACGATGGTTCATCCCATGCTGACCGCGGTCTACGACCTCCCGGCCGGACTCAACTGCGTCGAGCAGGAGGATTCGAATTTCGTGAACATCGTCGTGCCCGATGGAGGGCAAAGCCAGGTGCTGCTCAATTTCACCCCGATCGACGCAGGCGCATTTTCGCAGTTGTCCGGGACACAATGGTACACTGCAAGCGTGAAGGTCCCGACCGGGATCAACCGCCTGGAAACGACCGATGTGCGCGGGCTCGGCGCGGGTACCTACGGCTTCGCGTATCACGATGCCTACACGATGTCGACAGGATTCCGCACGTCGCAGAGTCCTGCCGGCAGCGGCGTGCCGCCCATGCCGGCGGAAATCACGCTCGAACAGGTCTGGCCGCAGCCCGTGCGCGCTGCCGCGAACGTCCATTTCACGCTGCCGCGCGAAACGGACGTGGCGCTCATCCTCACCGATGTGCTTGGCCGTGTGCGTCAGACACTCGCGACGGGACACAGAGCGGCGGGGAAGCACAGCGTGCTTCTGCCGATCGATGGTCTTGCTTCCGGAAGATACCAACTGCTGCTGCGCGCCTCCGGACAGGTGTTGACGCAGCCGGTTGTCATTGTGCGCTGATCTGAGTATTCTCGCAAAATGAAAGTCATGATGAAATCTCATCTCCTTATACTTGCGGTTCTGCTTCTCGCGGCCGCATCGCCCGCGACAGCACAACAGCCGCCTCCTTCACCGTATGAAAGCGACATTCTCGCCGCGCGTCCGATCCGTTACTGGTTCGGCCTCGGTCCCGGGGGATATTACTTCAAGCACCAGGGCAGTTTCTCTCCGGCGTGTAATTGCGAGTTCCGCGATCAGGACGGGGGCCGATTCACCATGGCGGGGGAATTCCGGGTGCAATACCCGAAACTCGGATTTGCCTGGGGTGTACTGGTCAGCTATTTCGACGCCTCCACGGAATTCGTCCGCGAGAGCACGAGGCCCAGCATCGTGGTCGGGGGCAATTCCGATGTGGAAGTGGATTATCGCAATACGTCCGACGTCCATCTGCGCTGGGTGAGCATCAACCCCGGATTCTTCTGGTATTTCCCGCGCACACAGATGTTCCTGCGTGCCGGCGTGGAGTTCGGGATCCCGCTCGAAAACCGATACAATCATGTCGAACGCATTCTTACCGACGGACTGACCTACTACGACGGGAACACGGAGCATACGTTGCTCGCGGAGAGTGACATTCCGGGCGGCGACCGTCTGCGCCTGGCCGTCACCGCGGGTCTTGGATACGATTTCTTCGTGACGCCTTCGATCGCAATCACGCCGCGCGCCGGCCTGGCCATTCCTCTCTCGACGGTCTCGTCCGTTGACAGCGACTGGTCGGTGCTCACGGCCTACGGTTTCCTCATGCTCAATCTTCGGCTCTGATGCATATGCGCCTTTTCATTCCCACACTCCTGTTGCTCGCACTGGCGGTTACCGCCTGCACGAGCATGTACGAAACCGGAAGCGATTCGCGCACCGAGTGGAAGCTCGTGCCGGTTGACGGCGCGAACAGCAGCGCTGACGAATTGGCACCCGTACCTTCCTCCCACGGACTCTACTTCACGTCAAACAGGGAAGTAGGCGGTGATGAACTCGATCGCCTGTATCTCCTGCCATTCGGAGCCACGACTTCCGCGGATGTGAAGCGGGTGCGTTCCAGTACCGAAGACATCAAGGCCGGTGCAATGGCACTGCGTGCAGGCCGGGACGCCGCGCTCTTCTATGTCGAGTGCTACCGTGCCGATGGCATCGGCGACTGCGATCTGGTCGAAGGCCATCTCTCTACCGACGGTTTGTCGGTCGCGCAGACGACCGTGCTTCCCGCCCCGCTCAATGACGTGGAGTGGGATCACCACCCCACGTTGAGTCGAGACGGCAAGGTCCTGGTATTTGCTTCGGAGCGGTTTGGCGGCCACGGCGGCAGCGATCTGTGGATGAGCAAAGCGGGGGGCGGCGGATGGGAAACCCCGGTCAACCTCGGCTCGCAGATCAATACTTCCGGGAATGAAATCACACCCTGCCTTTCTCCGGACGGCCAGGAGCTGTATTTCGCCTCCGACGCCCTGCCGGGCAGAGGTGGTTTCGACATTTTTGTGACAAAGCTGGCAGCAGGGAAGTGGTCCACACCCGAACCGCTGGGCATGCCTTTCAACAGCGGCGATGACGACATCTTCTTCAACGGAACGGTATCATCCGATACGATCTATTTCGCATCGAATCGCGATGGCGGGAAAGGCGGTTTCGATCTCTACCGCGCCGCACGGAAGGTCGCCCCGCCGCCACCACCC
>JACZJN010000001.1 GCA_014860565.1 Bacteroidota bacterium | reverse complement strand
CCTTTGGGCAGGCGAGGGTCAATCCTCGTCCTTCGCTCCTTTGGGCAGGCGAGGGTCAATCCTCGTCCTTCGCTCCCTCGGGCAGGCGCGGATCGACCATGATGACCTTCTCGCGTTCGACGGCGACGCTGCCGGGCGCGGCGCCTCTGGGTTTGCGCACGTACTTCTTCTCGGTGTAGGCGACAGGGACCCGCTTGGCGTTGCGATGCTTGCTGTAATACGCGGCGATGGAGGCGGCCTGGCGAATGGCTTCTTTCGAGGGTTCCCCGGCCGCGCTGCCGACCTTGATCACGACATGGGAACCGCCCACACCGCGAGCGTGGAACCAGAGGTCGTTGGGACGCGAATGCCGCACGGTGAGCAGGTCGTTGTTCGCGCTGTTCTTCCCCGCCCATACTTCAAATCCGCCTTCGACGACGAAACGGCGGAAGGGGAAGGGCGCCTCGTTTTTCTCCCCCTTTGCTGTGAGCCCGAGTTCTTCCATGATGGCTGTGTATTCCTTGAACAGTTCTTTCAAAATATGTGAATCGGCCGCGGCATCGATGGCTGTGAGAAATGCGGAAAGACGCGTTTTCCGTTTTTCCATTGAGGCCTTGCGGGAGATGACGTATTCGATCGAGGCGCGTGTGCTCTGCGCCTTGCCAAAATACATCTGCGCGTTTTCGAGCACGGTAGTGCGCGGCTTCAGGGGAATGGTCACGACGAGCCGGGGATCCACGAAAATATCCGGGACGATCATGCTACCCGGCTGCGTGGGCATGTCGTAGAGATGGATCATCAGCAGGTTGCCGAATTTCTCGTATTCGTCTGCCTGTTTTTTCAGCGTCGCGGGAGAGGCGAGTTTCTCCAGCACCCGGTCGATACGCTCCACCTCGCGCAGGACGGTTTTGCGCAGGCGGTCACGGGTCAGCGTGAAGTCCCCGCCGCTGAAATGCCTCCGGAGAAAATAGCCGACCCCCTCGAGTGCGGAATCGAAGCGCTCTTCCCGCAGATCGGTTAGATGCGTCATGCGCACGAGAGAGAACGCGACGGGACGCTGTTCGTCGAGGTAGACGCGGCTGGTACCGGTATCCGCCTCCTCGAGCATTTCCGAGAGCGTCGCCTGGAGACGGCCAAGATCGGCTGCACTGCACGCACTCGCATCACTGTCCTTGGGGATTCCGCTGCGGTGGAACAGTTCCTCGGCAAATCGTCCGCTGAGCCAGGGGTGCAATGCGCGAAGTGCCGGGCCTAAACCGTTGTCATGATAGGAGATAGATGCACGCAGTTCATCCAGTGTCGGCGGAGCTGCCAGAGCTTCGTAATCTTGACGGAGGACATCGGCACCGATGTCGTATTGTTTGTAGCTGTCGACCAACGCGGGTCCATCGTAGAGCAGAAGATTGGCGCGAACGGGGAACAGCAGCGCATAAAGGCCGCGTCCGGAAGCGAGCGAGAAACGGATAATGCGGTCGCTGCCGGCTATCGCCACTCTCGTGATGCGGTCGCCGACGAGATCGGGAAGCAGGTCGAGCGAGTTTTTCCGTGCGCGTGCGAAGTCCTCTTTCAGCTGCAGCGACGCAAGGCGCGGGAGCGTCGAAAAAACGAGCGATCGCGTTCCGGCGTCGGAAGCGACGTCAATTACCAACTCGTTCTTTTGCTGCGTGTAGACTTCTGAAATACGCGTGCCCCGAAGCTGCGCGTCCAGCTCCTCGGCGATCCGGCAGTATGTCAGCCAGTTGGTGAACACGTGCGCGGCGTGTTACGCGTCCTTCAACGTGATGAGCGAAGGCTCGTAGTCCGCGGGTTTTTCGAAGCCGAGCAGGTTGAGCAGCGTGGCAGCGACATTGGCAAGTCCGGGATTCGCCACACCGGCAAGCTTCCAGCGCCGTTGTGCCTGCGCGTCAAGTATACAGAACGGCACGGGATTGAGCGTGTGGGTAGTTTTGGGAGTACGCACTCCGTTTTTCTCGGTAAACATCTCGTCGCTGTTGCCGTGGTCGGCGGTGATGACGACGGTGCCGTTGAGGGCGAGGACCTTCTCCACAAGACGGCCTACGCTTTCATCCACCGTTTCGATGGCGATGATCGCCGGATCGATGCGGCCGCTGTGTCCGACCATGTCTCCGTTGGGGAAGTTGATGCGGCCAAAGCGGAATCCCTCATCCAACAGCGTCAGCGAAGCATCGGTAATTTCCTTCGCCTTCATTTTCGGGGCCTTGTCGAACTCGATGCGGTCGGAGGGAATCTCGACGTACTTCTCCAGCTTCTCGTCGATGTAACCGGAGTTGTTGCCGTTCCAGAAATAGGTCACATGACCGAACTTTTGCGTTTCGGAAATCGCGAAGCTCGTTACACCTGCGGCGCAAAGGTATTCGCTGATGGTGTTGTCGATGCTGGGTGGATTGACCAGGTAATGCTCGGGAATGTGCTGGTCTCCATCGTATTCCATCATGCCCGCGAAGGTAATGTCGGGGAGGGGACCACGAGCGAATTCACTGAATTCCTTCTCCGTGAGTGCGCGCGAAATTTCGATCGCGCGGTCGCCGCGAAAATTAAAGAAGATCACTGAGTCGCCGTCCGTGATGCGTCCGACCGGACCGTGCTCATCCGTGACGACGAAGGCATCGAGATACTGGTCGGTCATGTTCGCATCTTCAGCGTAAAAGGTTTTCACCGCCTCGCTCGCACTGGGAAATGCGCGGCCGATGCCATTGACATGGGCGTCATAGCCTTTCTTCACAATCTGCCAGTCTGCATTGTAGCGGTCCATCGTCACGTTCATGCGTCCGCCGCCCGAAGCGATGCGGTAGTCGAAGCCGTGTTCCGCGGAAATCGCCGCCAGTTTCTTCTCCAGAGGTTCAAGATAGCGAAGAGCGGATTTCTCATCCACGTCGCGTCCGTCGAGCAGCGTATGGACGCGCAGGCGGCGCACGCCTTCGCTCGCGGCGCGATCGATCATGGCATACAGGTGGTTGATATGGGAGTGCACGTTGCCGTCGGAGAGCAGGCCGATGAAATGCATCGTTCCAGATTCGGCGTGGCGCGTGGTGATCGAACGCCAGAGTTCGGTTTCGAAAATGCTTCCGTCAGCGATGGCGCGGCCCACGAGCTTGGCGCCCTGCGCGAAGATGCGTCCCGCCCCGAGGGCGTTGTGTCCCACTTCGCTGTTCCCCATGTCGTCGTCAGAGGGAAGTCCGACCGCCGGACCGTGCGCGTTGAGCTGCGTGTAGAGTCCCTGCGCGAAACAGCGGTCGAGGTGCGGTTTCCGCGCCTTGAAAATCGCGTTGCCCTCGTATTCGCGGCCGATACCGTAGCCGTCCATGATGATCAGGAGGAGGGGACCCGCCGGGGGAGTGTATCTTTCAAGTGGTTTGAGCGTCAGATTCATCGTGGTTCATTCCAGAAAATTTTACTGTATCATATTAATGTAAGAAAAATCGCGCAGGGAAGAGAGGCGGAAGGATTTCCGTTCCTGCCGCGCTCTTCATATCTTCCCACAACGAATATTCCGGAGGACGCGTTCGATGAAGACATTGCTGAGCTTTGCGCTTGCAGCGATGCTGCTGCACGTGGCGGGGACGGATGGAATGCTGGCACAGCAGCGGGGGGACGATCGATTCGTTCCGGTGATTAAGGAAAAAGCCTTCCCGGCGGACGACGGACCCATCATCGTCATCGATGAAGCGCACAATAACTACCACACTATGAACGGCCGCTACCGCCCCTTCGCCGAATTCCTCCGCGCACATGGATGCACGGTACTTCCCGGGACGCAGGCCTGCAGTGCTCCCACGCTCGCTGCGGGTGACATCTACGTCATCGCCAACGCGCTGGCCGAAAGAAACATCGACGACTGGTCCCTGCCCGTGGACAACGCCTTCAACACCGAAGAAATCGACGCCATCGCCCGGTGGGTGCATGAGGGAGGCTCGCTTTTTCTGATCGCCGACCACATGCCCTTCCCGAAAGCGATCGACAGTCTGGCGATCCGCTTCAGCATTCGCTTCAGCAACGGCTTTGCCCTGTACGCAGGCAAACCCGGTCGCGGATTGATGTTCACGCGAAGCAATGACAATCTTCGCGAACACTGGATCACGGACACACCGTTTGACGGTGCCCGTGTCGATTCCGTCGTAACATTTACCGGCAGCGCGTTCCAGATCCAGCGGGCGCACGATCCACTGCTGGTGTTCGGTGCCGGCATGCTGTCTCTCGAACCGAAGGTCGCCTGGGAATTCGACGAGAAGACGAACCGCGTTCGCGTCGAAGGCTGGCGGCAGGGAGCGGCGCTCGAGTACGGCAAGGGACGCATCGTCGTCTTTGGCGAAGCCGCGATGTTCACCGCACAGAAAGCGGAGAACGGTCTTCCCGTCGGACTCAACACGCCCGAAGGCGCGCACAACGCGCCGCTGTTGGTGAATATCATTCGGTGGCTGGCTTCCCGGGAGGGGAGAGCAGCAGAGGGACATTGAACATCGAGCGGGAAACGACGACGTTGGCTGTTGGCTGTTGGCAATGAGATGGCCGCTCTTGCCAACAGCCAACGGCCAACAGCCAAGGTCCGCTGCATTTTGTTCCGCTCGCATATTTCCGGTATTTTTGTCCTGATAGACACGAACGCACCTGTTTTCTCAATTCTTCAGGACAAGTATGAACCCCGCAACGTTTATTGACGATCTCAAGGCGAGAGCGCAAAAACTCAACAAGCACATTGTGTATCCCGATGCGACGGACGAGCGCGCCATCCAGGCCGCACGCATCGCGACGGACGAAAAGCTGGCGAAGATCACGCTGGTCGGGACGGAAGCGGTGATCCGCGAAAAGGCCGCCGCGATCAACGTGAACCTCGACGGCATCGACATCGCCGATCCCGCACAGATGCCGGATACGGCGAAGCAATTCGCGGACCTGTATTACGATCTGCGCAAAAACAAGGGCATGACTCCGGAACAGGCGGCGGAAGCCGTGCAGCATCCGCTGTTCTTCGGCGATTTCATGGTCCGCACCGGCATGGCCGACGGCAGCGTCGCCGGTTCGCTTTCCACCACGGGCGATGTGATCAAGGCAGGACTGCACTGCATCGGACTGAAAGAGGGCATCAAGACCGTCTCCAGTCTCTTCATCATGAAATTCCCGGAGAAAATCTGGGCCTTTGCAGACTGCGCCGTGCTGCCGCTGCCCGATTCCGCGCAGCTTGCGGACATCACGATTTCCACCGCGGATAATTTCCGCGCGCTGACGGAAGAAGAACCGCTGGTGGCGATGCTGTCTTTTTCCACCAAGGGCAGCGCGAAGCATGAATTGATCGATAAGGTCAACGAGGCGAAGGATATGGTCACCGCACGCCGGCCCGACCTGAAAGTCGACGGCGAGATGCAGTTCGACGCTGCGATCATACCCGCCATCGGCAAGAAAAAAGCGCCGGACAGCGAAATCGCGGGCAATGCCAACGTGTTTGTCTTCCCCGATCTGCAGTCGGGAAACATCTCGTACAAGATCGCCGAACGCCTCGGCGGCGCGGAAGCCCTCGGACCCGTCGTGCAGGGACTCGCGCGTCCCGCCTACGACCTCTCCCGCGGCTGCAGCGTCAACGACATCGTCGTGACGACGGTGTTCAATGCCGTGATGGGCGCGGTGTAAGAATAAACCACGAAGATGCGAAGACACGAAGAAGAGACACGAAAGTAATTTTTGGCATGCTTCGCATGCGAGGTATTATCGGTTGTGTAGGGGCGCAGCATGCTGCGCCCCTACACAGGGAATATTATTTCACAATCACCATGCGCCGCGACAGAACATGCCCCTCGGTAATGAGGCGGTAGACATACACTCCCGATCGGAGTTTCGCGGCATCGAACTTCACAGAGTGTTCTCCTGCGTCGAGCATTCCATCATGTAGTGTCGCGACTTCGCTGCCGAGCAGGTCGAACACTTTCAGG
>JACZJN010000188.1 GCA_014860565.1 Bacteroidota bacterium | reverse complement strand
GTCTTCGAGTATCCACGCCGCCAGATCACGGGCGTCGATGGCGCCGAAGACGGGAGAAAGCAGGATCTCGCCGCAGCGGGTCGGGAGCTTTTCGGCTTCGATGAGCGCGCGGGTCCATTCGTAGTCCTCGCGACTGGCGATGACGAATTTCACTTCATCGGTCGGCTTGAGGTATGCGATATTCCCGAGCCGGTTTTTCTTTTCCATGCCGGAAGCGGGACATTTCAGATCCATGATGACGATGACCCGCGGATCCACCCGGGCGATATCCACATGTCCGCCGGTTTCCACCGCCACGGTGAAGCCCTGATCACAGAGTTCGGTCAGAAAAGGAAACGCTGCTTCCTGCTCGAGCGGTTCGCCGCCGGTGAGTTCCACGAAATCACAGCGGAAGGATGCAATGCGAGAAAGCACGTCGCCCGTTTCCATCATTTCTCCGCCTTCGCGGTGATCGAGTGCGTAGGGCGTGTCACACCAGGAGCAGCGAAGTCCGCAGCCATGCAGACGTACAAAAACGCAGGGCAGCCCTGCACGGCTGCCCTCGCCTTGAATACTGTAGAATATCTCGCTGATTTTCAGATCGGACATGCGCCGGGGTTATTTCGCGAAGCGGCGTCCCAGTTCCGCATAGATACCCGCGGCGGCGGCGATCTTCACCGCGTCCCATAGCTGCAGGGAAATGAATCCCGCGCTGAAGCTCGCATCCCAGTCGTTGAGCAGCACGAAGTTGAGCTGCGTGATGCCCATGGCGAAAATCACGACCATGCCCAGCAGCATCGCGAACACGCCGGCAACCGCGCGGGGGAGGTAACGGACGAGGCCGTTTTCGTGCAGCAGCATGCCCGTGACCCAAGCCGCGAAGGGGAATGCAATGAGGTAGCCGCCGGTGGGACCCAGCAGATACGGGAAACCGCCCGCGAAGCCGGCGAAGACCGGGAATCCCGTCGCGCCCATGGCCAGGTAGCCCATCTGCGCGACCGCGCCCTTGCGCGGACCCAGCAGCGCGCCCGACAGCAGCACGAAGAACGTCTGCAGCGTAAACGGCACCGGCACGGTCGGAATCACGATCTGCGCGCCCACGGCCGTCAGCAGCGCGAAGCTGCCGATCCACATCGTCGTGGACAGCGCCCTCTTTTCCGGTATCGCTACTACGTGGTCAAGCGTCGTGGTCGAATGCATCAAAGACCTATGTACAATCACTGTTTCGTTTCGTCTGTAAAAATTACGGCTTTTTATCATTGAAGGCAATTGATTGCGCGGCAAAGGGAATCCCCTTTCCCTTCCCGGTGTTGAGTCCTTCATGCATACCTACACGACATCCATTCGCATCGAGGCGACGCCGGAAGTGGTGTTCGCGTTTCATACCGAGCCGGCGAACCTTCTGCGCATTACTCCACCGAAGGTGAAGGTTGACCTCCTTCGCTTTGACCCATCGGGAGAGGGCGCCATGGTGGAACTGCGGGTGCGTCCCCTGCCCTTCGTTTCGACCCGCTGGCTCATGCGCTTCGACGTGTTCGATCCGCCCCACAGGCTGCAGGATGTGCAGGTGCGCGGTCCTTTCCGCGCGTGGCGGCAGCTGCGGGAATTCATCTCCGACGGAGATTCCGCCTGCATCCTCCGCGATACGGTGGAATATGCGCTGCCGTTCGGCTTCGCCGGAAGAATGGTCAACCGGCTGTTCGTCGCCCGCGAAATCAGGAAGATGTTCGCCCACCGGCAGGCCAGTATCAAGCGGCTCGTCGAATAACGCGGACATTGGCGCGCTCGTCCCCCGTGCTCGTGCTCGTCCCCCGTGCTCGTGCTCGTTATTCCCTTTCCCCATCCCCCGATTTCCCTTATATTGTTGTGCTATACACGATCGCAATACTACGAGACGATGGAAAGAACGCGCAACTTTTGCATTATTGCCCATATCGACCACGGGAAATCCACCCTGGCCGACCGCCTGCTGGAACGCACCGGCACCATTACGCAGCGGGACCTGGTCCAGAACCAAGTGCTCGACGACATGGCGCTCGAACAGGAACGCGGCATCACGATCAAGCTGCACGCGATCCAGATGAAGTACCAGCACACCGACAAGAAAGAGTACACACTCAACCTGATCGATACGCCGGGGCATGTCGATTTCTCCTACGAGGTCTCCCGCTCGCTCAACGCATGTGAAGGAGCGATCCTTGTGGTGGATGCCACACAGGGCATCGAGGCGCAGACGATCTCGAACCTGTACCTGGCCATCGAAGCGGGACTCGAGATCATTCCCGTCGTCAACAAGGTCGACCTCGCCAGCGCCGAGGTGGAGAAGGTCACCCAGGGCATCGTCGAACTGCTCGGCTGCAAGCCCGAGGAAATCATTCCCGCCAGCGCAAAAAGCGGCGTAGGCATTGACGAAGTGCTCGAGGCGGTCGTCAAACGCGTTCCCCCGCCCGTCGGCGACGCCGAGGCACCCCTGCAGGCGCTGATGTTCGATTCGGTCTTCGATCCCTACCGCGGCGCGGTGGTGTACATGCGCGTCGTGCAGGGTACCGTCCGAGAAGGCGAGATCATCAAGTTCTTCGCCAACGACAAGGAATTCGAGGTCGAGGAACTGGGCATTCTCAAAATGCGCAAGCAGCGCACGGGTTCGCTTTCCGCGGGCGACGTCGGCTACATGATCGCCGGCGTGAAGACCGTGGCCGACACGAACGTGGGTGATACGGTCACCCATGCGAAGAATCCCGCCGCCGCGCCGCTGCCCGGATACAAGGAAGTGAAGCCGATGGTCTTCAGCGGACTGTATCCGACGGTGAGCGAGGAGTTCGAGGAACTCCGCGACGCCCTCTCGAAACTCCGCCTCAACGATTCTTCCCTGGTCTATGTGCCCGAATCCTCGGTGGCACTCGGCTTCGGCTTCCGCGCGGGCTTCCTCGGCCTGCTGCATATGGAAATCGTGCAGGAACGCCTCGAACGCGAGTTCGGGATGTCGATCATCAACACGGTGCCGAACGTGGAGTACATCGTGGAGATCGCCGCCACCGGCGAACGCGTGGTGGTCGACAATCCGTCTGAACTCCCCGATCCGGGAAAGATCGATCATGTGGAAGAACCGTACATCATCGCACAGATCATCACGCCCGCCGAGTACATGGGCAATATCATGAAGCTGTGCATGGACCGCCGGGGCGTGTATCTCAACACGACGTATATCGACCCCACGCGCGCCGACGTGCAGTTCGAACTGCCGCTTTCCGAGATCATCTTCGATTTCTACGACAAGCTGAAATCCGTATCGCGCGGCTACGCCTCCTTCGACTACGACTTCAAGGAATACCGCGAGTCCGACCTGGTCAAACTCGACATTCTCCTCAATGGCGAACCGGTCGACGCGCTCTCCAGTATCGTGCATCGTTCGAAAGCCTACGACTGGGGACGCCGCCTCTGCCGCAAGCTGCGGGAGCTGATTCCCCGGCAGATGTTCGAGGTTGTCATCCAGGCGGCGATCGGGACCAAGGTGATTTCCCGCGACGTGGTGAAGGCGCTGCGCAAGAACGTGACCGCCAAGTGCTACGGCGGCGATATTTCCCGCAAGCGCAAACTGCTTGAAAAGCAGAAAGAAGGAAAGAAACGCATGAAGCAGGTGGGCGCCGTGGAGGTGCCGCAGGAGGCCTTCCTCGCGGTGCTTTCGATGGACGACTGATCGATCGCCGCGCCTGACGCGTGGCCGGGATTCCGGACCAACTGGTGCGCGGCAGTGCAATTGGACGTCCCCCCCGCAACCGCGGTCATCACAACGCGTATTTTGCTGCTTTCCCTGCTCTTTCTTTCCAATCGCAATCGTGTTATTATCACAGGCGGAAAGCCATGAAAAATTCCCTGAAGGAAACTCTCAAATCACTGGGCTTCGCGCTGGCGGCCGTCATCGTGCTGAACAGTTTCGTCCTGGCGTCATTCCAGGTGCCCACGGGCTCGATGGAAAACACCGTCATGGCCGGGGATTTTCTGTTTGTCAACAAGTTCATTTACGGCGGCACCACACCTCCGACCATTCCCCTGCTCGGAATCATTTTCGGCAAGGAAATCGAAATCCCTTACTTCCGCACGCCGGGATTCAGCGACGTGGAGAAGGGCGACGTGATCGTGTTCATTTTCCCCGGCTACCGCAACGACGTGAAGGCGGAGGAGTTCCAGTACTATCTCAAACGCTGCGTGGCCGTATCGGGCGACACCATCCGTATCGTCGGGAAGAAGCTGACGATCAACGGCCAGCCGTTCGAGCATCACGACGGCATTCAATTCTACAGCGACATGGCGCCCGCCGATTACGGCGATCCGAAGATCTTTCCCCCGGGCAAGCCCTGGAACAAGGATTTTTACGGTCCCCTGGTCGTGCCGGGCGAAGGCGACATCATTCCCCTCTCGATCGACAACATCAGCGAATGGGCGACCTTCATCCGCCGCGAAGGACACACGCTGGAAATCCAGGGCGAGAATATCCTGGTCGACGGAAAGACGGTGACCTCGTACAAGGTCGAGCGCGATTACGTGTTCGGCATGGGCGACAACCGCGACGATTCGCTCGACAGCCGCTTCTGGGGCTTCATTCCCGAGGAGTACGTGATCGGAACGC
This sequence comes from Bacteroidota bacterium, assembly GCA_014860565.1. Taxonomy (GTDB): domain Bacteria; phylum Bacteroidota; class Ignavibacteria; order SZUA-365; family SZUA-365; genus SZUA-365. The sequence continues at coordinate 2,163 of JACZJN010000188.1, read as the reverse complement.
CGATCATGGTCTACTGGTCGATGGACCCGCTGATCAGCAACTTCGCGAAGAAGATCCGCTTCTCGCGCATGTTCACCCTTATCAACTGAGATGACGGAAGAGCAGAAGGACCCTGACATCGCCCCACCTTCGGATCTGGCGGAACCGGAATCCGCCACCGAAGATACGGTCACGGAGAGCACGCCAGACACCGGTGCGGCGGACAAGCGGGATCTCCCCCGACGCGGGTTTTTCAGAGAATACGGTCGTGTTGTCATTTATGCGCTGTTCATCGCCCTCTTCCTGAAGGTGTTTTTCCTCGAGGCCTTCGGCATTCCCACGCCCTCCATGCGCGATACGCTGCAAGTGGGCGATTTTCTCTTCGTCAACAAGTTTGTCTACGGCGTGCGCACTCCGCGTGCCGTTCCCCTGACCGGGATCCGCATCCCCCATATGAAGATTCTCCCGGGCTATGCGTCGCCCGAGCGCGGAGATGTAATCGTCTTCGAGTACCCCGGCGACCGCAGCACGCTCGAACAGCCGCAGGTGCAGAATTACGTCAAGCGCTGCATGGGCATTCCGGGCGACACGGTCGAACTCGCCGGCAAGAACCTGTACGTCAACGGCGAGCGGCAGTCGCTGCCTCCGACCGCGGTCACGGATTCGCGCGTTCTGGGACGCGGGGACTTCGACATCGCCATCTACCCGAAGGGCGCGAGCTTCAACCGCGATTGGTGGGGTCCGATGGTCGTGCCGTTCGAAGGAATGGAAATCAAGCTGACGCTGGAAAACATCGACAACTGGCGCCTGTTCATCGAGCGCGAGGGACATTCCGTTCGCTTCACCGCGGAAGGTGAGATCCAGGTGGACGGAAACGACGCCAACGCCTACGTCGTCGAACACGATTATTACTTCATGCTCGGTGACAGCCGCGACGACAGCGAGGACAGCCGCTACTGGGGCTTCGTGCCCGCGCGGAACATCATCGGCGAAGCCATGATGATCTACTGGTCGTGGGAGTCACGCATCCCCTTCAGCCACCCGTTTGACCTGATCGGATCGATTCGATGGAGCCGCATCATGAGCGTCGTGCATTAGCGTGGCGGGACTCTATATCCATATCCCCTTCTGCGAAAAGAAATGCGTGTACTGCGATTTCTACTCGATCGAATCCTCCCGCGACTATGATGCATTTCTTACCGCCCTCCACACCGAGATCGATCTCCGCGCCCGTCTGCTCCCTGTCGGACGCAGCTTCCACAGCATCTTCTTTGGTGGCGGGACCCCATCGCTGCTGAGCGGCGAACAGCTCGGGGGCATTCTCGAAGTCCTGCACGCGCGATTCCGCTTCGATCCGCTGGCGGAAATCACCGTCGAGTGCAATCCCGGCACCGTCGATGTGGAGAAGCTCCGCGCCTACCGTGTCGCGGGCGTCAACCGTCTCAGCTTCGGCGTGCAGAGTTTCCATGCCGACGACCTCGCGTTCCTCAGCCGCATCCATTCGGCCGAGGAGGCCGAGGCCGCCATCCGCATGGCGCATGACGCGGGCATCAAGAACGTCAACCTCGACCTGATGTTCTCCCTTCCCGGACAGACGCCCGAACGGTGGATGCACAATCTCGAACGCGCCCGCGCGCTCGGCACGACGCATCTGAGCTGCTATTCGCTCACGGTGGAGCAGGGCACGCCGCTTGCGCGCATGGTTACGAGCGGCATGGTGGGCATGCCTCCCGAAGAAAGCGATGCCGCGCTGTTCGAAACCACGATGGAGACGCTCGCAGGATGGGGTTTCCGGCAATATGAGGTATCGAATTACGCGCTCCCCGGCTACGAAAGCCGGCACAACCTGACCTACTGGCGGCACGAGGATTATCTCGGCTTCGGTCCCTCCGCCCACAGCACCATGAACGGCCGCAGGTGGTGGAACGTCAGCAGCCTGCATAGTTATCTCGAGCGTGTCGGCGCCGGACAGCTGCCCGAATCCGGCGGGGAATTTCTCTCCGTCGACACCCTGCGCAGCGAACACATCTTCCTCCGCCTCCGCAGCGAAGGCATTTCCCTCCCCGACTTCACCCGTCTCCACGGCAGCGATCTCTATGCCGACAACCGCGCCTTCATCGACCGCTGCATCGCGGACGGAATGCTCGTCATCGCGGACGAACGCCTCATGCTCACCAGGAAGGG
>JACZJN010000187.1 GCA_014860565.1 Bacteroidota bacterium | reverse complement strand
ACCATCACGATTGATAAAGAGGCAAATCGCGCTGGGGAAACGGAATGTGAATGCCTTCCGCATCGAAACGTTGCTTCATGCGTTCTTTGGTGGCAAAAAAGACGTCCCAGTAATCGGCTGTCTTGACCCAGGGGCGCACGGCGATGTCGACGCTGCTCGGCCCGAGTTCCAGCACGCCCACGGTGGGAGCGGGATCGGCAAGAATGCGTTCGTCGTCCGCGAGCACGGCTTCGATGATCTGTTTCGCACGGCGGATATCATCGCCGTAACTGATCCCGAATACAAGATCAACGCGGCGTTTGTCCTCGGCGGAATAGTTTATAATGGTGCCGCTGGTAATCTGTGCGTTGGGCACGATCACACGCTTGTTGTCGGGTGTCTTCAGCGTCGTTGTGAAAATGGACACCTCCTCGACCGCGCCGGACACTCCCCCGACCTCCACGAAATCTCCCGCCCGAAAAGGTCTGAAGACGATCAGCATGACTCCGGACGCGAGGTTCGAAAGCGACCCCTGCAGCGCCAGGCCGATGGCCAGGCCCGCCGCGCCGACGATGGCGACGAGGGAGGTTGTCTGAATTCCGAGCTGACCCAATGCCGCAATGATGACAAAGGCCATGAGCAGCGCGAAGAGCAGGCTGCTCAGAAAGCGGGTCAACGTCGTGTCGACGCCACGTTTGTCCATCAGGCGGCGCGTGAGTTTGACGATGGCTTTTGCGGCCCAGCGTCCGATAAGGAGGATGACGATGGAGATGACTATGTCGAGCGCATACATGCGCGTTGCCTGTTCGAGATAGGACCAGAGTTCGGTCATGACACGATTTCCTTCAAATGATTTTAATGAATGGTTAATCCGGTTTTCTGCAGACAAAAAGAACGGAAACGGAATGCGTCGACATGACGCGGCGCTGCTCGATGCGTTCCACGGAGAAGCCGGATTCGGCAAGCAGAAGTTCTGCCTCTCCCCTGCTGTACTCCCTGAGCAGCAGTTCTCCCAGAAGGGTGTCGACAAGAACCCCGTCACGATAGATCGCGTATCGGGTGAGCAGATGAGACTGCTGGGTGAACGGATCGGATTGGGTGCGGCTGCTGTACACGACGCGCTCGTTTCCCCGCGACGCGATGCGTCCCGTTTTCCAGATATTCGGGTCGTTTCCTCCGAACGGCGCCGGACCGACGACCAGATCGAGGATGAATCGTCCGCCGGGAATCAGGTTGCGGCGTGCTGCTGCAAGCGCGTTGCGTGCCTCACCGAGCGTCGGGAGTAGCTGAAACGAGCCGCCGGAGACAAAAATGGTCCGGTACTGCCGACCGGTATCGCACTCTGCCATTCCCTGCTCAAAAAGCTGTGCGCCAAACCCTTCGGCCTCGATTTTCATGCGGCAGCGTGCAAGCATGTCCCCCGAGATGTCGATGCCGTCGACCTCCATTCCGCTGCGCAGAAGGGAAAGCATGATGCGGCCCGTACCGCAGGCGAGTTCCAGCGCTGGTCCCGGCTCTTCCTGGATGAGTGAGGAATAAAGGAGGATGTCTTCCCCCTCACCAGCGAGAAAATCGTCGTACCAGTCCGCGACAAGTCCGGTATAATGCCCCTGCTCCAGCGTGTGTTCCTCGTAAGACATGTTGTTTTCCCTCTTCACGCCTTCAGCGCAGCGGATGCAGATCGGAACATTCGAAGCCGATTTCCTCATCGGCGATCTGCTCGCTCCGGTCGACATAGAAATAGGCGGGAAAGCCGTACGTACCGTCGTACCGCGCTTCGTAGTGCGCGACCTGCGCCGGATCGATGTCGGCGATATAATCGAACAGCTGATCCACCGTCAGATACCACTGAAGTTCATCCGACGTCAGGGCGGTGCTGTCTTCGAGATTCACGCCGCTGACGAGGCTGTCGCGGAACACCAAGAGACGCACCGGACGGCCACCCAGCAGACAGAAGCAGTTGCGGCGCTGAGTGATTTCGTAGCTATCGAAACCCATCTGCTCCCAGTGTTCCCTCGCCTGCCGCAGTTCAGTGGTGTCGGGCGGGGCGGCATTATCGTCGTCACAGGCGGCAGTGAGACACAGACACGCGAGGAACAAGACGATGGCACTCCATTTCATACGCTTTCCTTTGTTAACGTGAGCGAGACAGACGCGACCAGCGTGATTTCCCTGCAGTGCCGGGGAGATACTGCGCGCGGACGTTCCGGATCGATGTGGGATCCCCGATGATCGTGAGCCGATCGCCTTCTTCCACGACCGTACTTCCACGCGGCACGACAAGCTCCTCGCCCCGGCGCAGCCAGGTGACCAGGCAGCCTTCCGGGAACGCGAGGTCGCGCAGTGAGTGTCCGATCATGGTTGTGGTGGCATCGCCATGCCGTACGACAAGCGCTATCGATCGCTCGTCATGCAGCAGGGCTTCTTTGAGTTCCTGCTCCGTCTCCGCGGCCTCCCAGGTGGGGATGAAGTTGTCGTCGTCGACACGTCCGGCAATCTGGGCGAGAATGCGAAGGTGCTGCCCCGGATCGTGTTCTGGACTGACCAGGAAAAAACTCGCCGCCACGGTCTCTTCCTCGTCGTGTCCGGTGAGGGGATTGTTGAATGCGATGTGAATGCCCTTTCGCGCGCGCACGAGGATCATTTCCGCTTCAAGCAGACCGTCGACGCGCAAATGCGGAAGCGCGACGCCGTGCGTCACGGGCGTGGCGCCGATGCGGGTACCTTCCATGAACTGCCGTGCGATCTCCGATGCGGTGTGCGGAACGATCTGCGACAGCCAGCCCGAGGCACGATCCACGACCGCGGAGAACTCGATGGAATCCTTGATGTCGATCACCATGCTGCGCGCGACGATCTCGTCGAAGGGATCCTTTTCACGCAGCCCTTTTTCCTTGAGTATCCCGCGCAGCTCGCTGTCGAGCCCCTGATGCCGCTGCTGTCCCAGGCGTTCGAATACATGGTAGATCGCGCCCGTGCGTGCAATTTTTCCCTTCGCATAAAAGGCATACCAACCGATACCGACGAGTATGAGCCCAACCGTAAAAAGAATGGACAATGCGCCCATATTTGCGATGAGCACGATGGGAGAAAAGATGCCGATGATCTGCATCCACGGATACCACGGCGAAAGATAGCCGGGGTCGTAGGAATCGATGCGACTTTCGCGCATCACAACGACTGCAAGCGACACGAGGGCGAACATCAGGAGTTGGAAGGAACTCGCAAGCTTCGCGATACCTGCCGGATCGAGAAACACGAGAATGGCAACGATCACGCCGAAAGTGGAGACGATGGCGATGATGGGCGTGCCCTTTCTGCTCAGGCGGTAAAAGAAACGGGGAAGGAGATGATCGCGCGCCATCGCGAGTGGATAGCGGGAAGCGCTGAGCATGCCGGCGTTGGAAACCGAGATGAACGCAACGAGCGCGGCGAGCGTGACGAGAATGCTTCCGGTGCGGCCGAAGATGCGGTCGGCGGCGGTCGCGACCGGTGTCAGGTCGCCCGCGAGTTCGCTCATCGGTACGACGCCGACCATGACGGCGGTGCCAAGCGCATACACAATCAGGGCGCTGCCGAGGGCAAGAAACACCCCGCGCGGCAGATTGCGTTCAGGATTCTTCACTTCCTCCGAGAGGCTCGCTACCTTCGTCACACCGACGTAGCTGATATAGACCAGACCGGCGGTGGAGAGAATCGCCGAACTGCCCGCATCGAAAAAGCCTTCGAAGTGGGCAGGGTTGATATGCATGCTCCCGTCACCGATGAAGAGAATCAGAATGGACAGCAGTACGACGACGAGCACAACCTGCAAACGGCCGCTCTTCCCTGCGCCGTAAATATTGATCACAGCGAGCAGCACCGCCACACCGATGGCAACAGGTGCGATGGGGATTTCCGGGAAAAACAATCCGATGTAGGCTCCCATTCCCACCAACGCAAAGGCGACCTTGAGCACCAGTGCGAGCCAGGTGCCGAGTCCGCCGATCATGCCCGTGACAGGACCCAGCGTACGGTCAAGGAAGTAATACACGCCGCCCGCCCGCGGCATCGCCGTGCCGAGTTCCACCACCGAAAACATTGCCGGGATCAGAGGAATGGCGGCGATGAGGTAGGAAACAATCATCGCGGGCCCCGCCTGTCCGGCGGCGATGCCGGGGAGCAGGAAAAACCCTGCGCTCAGCGTCGTCCCAGTCGCGATCGCGTAGACGTCGAGCAGTCCCAGTTCCTTTTTCAGCCGACGCTGCGTTTTTCCCTGCTTCATGATGTCATGCGGTCCTTCTCCTTGAGCAGGATGCGGTTGCGCGGATTGCGCGTTTCACCCACCGCGGTGACGTAAATCGCGGGCGAACCCTTGATGGGACAGGCATAGGTGCATGCACCGCAGCCGACGCAGAGCTCGGGGTCTACTCGGGGACGCTTGAGATACAAGTATTCGCCGTCTCTGGTCTGTACTTCCGTCTCCTCGAAATAAATCGATTTGGGCGTGGTCGGGCACCACTCTTCGCATACGATGCATTCCTTGCCCATCGCATAGGGAAGACAGCGACCGGTGTCGTAGAAAGCGGTTCCGATACGAATCGGCGGACCGGCAGTGTGCTCCTGCCCTGCCTGCGGTACCCAGGCTTTCTCCTGTTCGGTGATTTCATCGATGGCGCCGGTCGGACAGACCTGCGAACAAAGCACGCAGGTGGGTTCGCAATAGCCGATGCGCGGCATCAGCATCGGCGACCAGATTCCCTCGCTGCCGGCTTGCAGCAGTGTCGGATGCAGCGCATTGTTCGGACACACGTTCATGCATTCCCCACAGCGGATGCAGCGGGAAAGAAATTCCCTTTCGTGCAGCGAACCCGGTGGACGCACGAGCGACGGATCACCCGGGCGGTCGGGATTCGTGGCGGCTCGCAGCACGGGGATGGCGAGCAGTCCCGCGCCCGCCGAACCAAGCACTGCCCGCCGTGTCAGGTTCACCGCCTGCGTGGTTTCCTGCGTCTCAGGGAAAAACCGGAATGCGATGCCCGCCTCGCGGCAGCTGGCAACGCAATTCATGCAGAGATGGCACTCTGTCTGATGCCACGTATCGCCGGGTTTGGGATTGTCACCGCCCTGGCAGTGCAGGGCACAGAGATTGCAGTCGGTACACAGCGACGAGCGCTTTTCCAATCCGAGAATGGAGGTTTTTGCCATTACGCCCAGCAGCGCACCGAGCGGACAGAGCCCGCGGCACCAGAATCTCGTAATGAAGCGGTTTGCGACCAGGATTCCGCCAAATATCAGAAGAATCAGGAAGGTCTGGTCAAACACGACGGTTTTGGCGCGGATCAGCACTGCATGCGTCAACCAGGAGATTGGTGTCAACAGAAAATCAAAATAGCCGAGATTCGAATGCAGACTCCAGGCATGGATGTCATGCGTCAGCGTGTTGTATCCTGGAAAAACCACGAGCCCGAGAGAACGGGTCAGCAGCGCAATCGGGTCGAGAAGTCCGACCTGCGTCGAACCGAACAGCGCCGCCCCCAGCATGGCGGCAAGAATGCCGTACTTCCAGCGCTGATAAGGTTTCCAGCTGTTCTGCTCCATTCGCCGCCGCCCCTTCATGCGCGCTGATTTGAGCGAAGCGAGCACGTGGTTGATCGTGCCCATGGGACAGACCCAGCCGCAGAAAAATCTGCCGAGGAACAACGTCCCCACGACAACGATCACGGCGAGAATCAGGTTGCGATACAGAGTGTGGGTAGAGAGCGCGGTGGAAATGGCAACAAGCGGATCGAGCTCAAGAAAAAGATCCACGGGTGCGGATATCCGCGGAAGGGAATCGACTCTGTCGAGGGCATCGATGTTCGTCTGCAGTAACAGATACACAAACAGCAGAAGGAACACGGCCTGAGAGATTCGGCGCGCATTACGCAGGTACAGAAACCGTTTCTCCGGGGCAGCCATGATCAGCGTTTCTCCTCTTGATCAGACAGAGCGTTCTTCAAACTGCAGCGTGGCGTAGTCGGCAGTACCGAGTCCACGCGATTCGGCGAGCTCGACCCATTTCATATCTTCACGCGTAAGGCCGAAAAATATCTCCCCCGCGTACGCGTCCATGGCGACAGGGTCGGTGCACGCGAGGAGCGTCTTCCGATCCTCGACGTCCGCGAGACTTCCTCCCTGCGGTCCGTTACGCAGCAGGATGCGGTACGCATCCATGATCACCAGCGTCGGACGGAGGAAATTCGCCAGATCCGCCAGGCTGTTGTGGATGTCCTGATGCAGGCGGCTTCGGTTGCCTCCGAGAATGCCGTACAGGTTTTTCATTCCCAGCGTCGCCTGCGTCAGGCTGTGATGCTTGGCAATGGGAATGTTGATGAATTTGTCGGCGTCGAGGTAGGCGTCGTACACCAGCTGACGGCCGAGCATGGCACCGCCGATGTTGATTTCACGAAAACGCGCTTCCTCGGCAAGCTGCACCTCCGCCCCTGCATCGCGTGCGGCGGCGGCGACGCCGCTGCGATTGAAGCAGCGCGAGGCGTCGTTGCAGGTCACGTCGGTCACAAGCACACGACTGGCGCCGGCGGCGACGCATTGCCGCACCACTTCGGCCACGACGTCAGGATTCGTGTTTGCTGCCTGTTCAGGCCGACGATCCCAGCCCACATTGGGCTTGACCACCACGAAATCACCCGCGGCAACGAATGTGCCGATGCCTCCGAAGGCATCGAGCGCGGCGGCGACCATACGGGTAGGATCTTCACCACGCACGGACACAAGCTTTTTATCAACGCCCGGAATGCCCAGGTCCCGCACCAGCGGCTTGTCTTCACTCACGAGGAAAGGATGCCGTTCTTTCTCACGTATCAGAAAACCGCCCGCTACCGCCACAGCCGCAAAGCCCGCGGCTTTACCGCCCCGCTGAAGAAATGTACGCCTGTCGATACGTTGCTCGTCCATGTCCATCCTTACACGAGTAGTGGATTCGGATTTCTCATAATGTGAAAAAAACGGGAGAAAGTCACTTGAGGAAACGATCAACAAGCTCGCGAAGCTGGTTGACGCGAAAGGGCTTGGGCAAATACTCATTACACCCCGCCTCGAGGCTTCGCCGGCGGTCGTCGGCGAAAGCATGCGCGGTCACGGCGATGATGGGAAGGCCGCGCAGGTCAGGATCCTGTCTGATGCGGCCGGTCAGCTGCAATCCGTCCTCATCTCCTCGCAGGGAAATATCCATCAGCACGAGATCTACCGCGACCTCGTGCAGCGTGTCCCATGCGTCGTCGGCGGAGTCCGCGAAATATAGGTCGAAGGAAGACGAGAGGATGAGCTGGAGAAATTTCTGCGTCTCGTGGTCGTCTTCCACGACGAGCAGCGTGTGGCGCACATCGATAACGGGTAAGGGAATATCGGCTGCCTGCTCTGCCGGCGCCGGGTGCGCGAAATGATGCGCAACGGGAAACGTCACTGTAAATGTCGTGCCCTCACCTTTCGCACTCTCGACGAGGATGCCGCCGTTGTTGACTTCCAGGTATCGCTTCGTCAGACGAAGTCCGAGCCCCAATCCTTCATACGTACGCGAATAACCGGTGTCTTCCTGCGAGAAGGCTTCGAAAAGCTGCTTGACATAGTCCTCCGCCATTCCGATACCGGTGTCCTGCACGATGAAGGAAATGTGCGAACTGCTGCAGCGGAGCGAGAGCCGTATTTCACCCACATCGGTGAATTTCACCGCATTGTCAAGCAGATTGCGCAGCGCCTGCCCCACCGAGTATTTGTCGACGTTGATATAGACATCGCGGCATGACTTGACGAACTGTACGTTCAGCCCCTTTCCCGCGGCGAGGGGTATCAGTTCCTCGCACATTTCTTCCACGAGTTCGTAGAGATGACACTGTTCGACGTTGATACGGTAGCTTCCGGATTCAAGAATGGAGAGCGTCAGAATCTGGTCCACGGTACGAAGAAGCCGCCGCACGGCAAAATCGACCTTGTCAAAGTATTCGGCCTCTTCATCGCCGATGCGTCCGATGAGGTCCTGGTGGAGGATGCCGAAATATCCCATGATGATGTTGAGCGGCGTGCGGATCTCATGGGAGATGTTTGATAGAAAGGCGTTTTTCAGTTTGTCTGCCTGGACGGCGAGTTCGCGCGACTCGATCAGGTCATGTTCGACACGCTTCCAGTTCGATATCTCGAGCACGAATCCGATGCCGTGCGCGGACGGGAGGTCATTGTACTGCACTGGCGCGGTGCGGACGGATACCTGCAGCGCGTTGTCGTTGGTGGAAACCAGGTATTCCCCTTCGTAGGCACCGGGTTTCCCGCCGATTGCCGCCTGGAGGGCGGGAATGATCCTGCGGTCGCGCAGTGAAGCGAAATTGAATCCCTCGAGCCGGTCGCGCGGACTGCCGATAATGTCTGCAAAGGCGTCATTGACCTGCAACAGCTTCATATCCGCATCGTAGAGGAAAACCCCGACGGGGAGTCGTTCAAACAGCAGGCGGTACTTCTCCTCGGAACGCGCAAGGTCATAATTCAGCTTTTGGAGCTGCACATTCATCGTGTGAATCTCGGCGTTCTTCTCCGACAGCGCCCGGTTGGTGCGGTCGCGCATGCGGAGCGTGGAGAGCGCAATACCGACGATGACCAGGAGCAGCACGATAACGACAAGGAGAAAAACCTGAAAATCGCTTTCGCGCGAATCCTCTGCGTCGATACTTTTCAGCTGATGCCGTATGGTGCGGTATTTCTCTTCGGCCTGCCGCAATCGCTCGACGCCAATGAGACGCCGAAGGGAATCCTGCACCGCCATATGCCGTCTGAGCAGAATCAGGGCCTCTTCGTGATTTCCCGTTTGCGTCTCCAGTACCGACTGTTCGTTGAGTACGTCCGCCACCACGCGCCCCATGCGCAGTCGAAGTGCGATGTTCAACGCTTCGTTCAGTGCTTCACGGCCTCGAGTAAAATCCCCCTCCTGACGGAACGCAATCCCCATGTTCTTGCGGGTGACAGCGATCATGCCCTCATCGCCAATGGTGCGCGAGATGTTGAGAGATTCCCTGAAAAATTCGAGTGCACGGGCGGGATTGCCCGTCGTGCGGTACACGTTGCCGATGTTGGTGAGAGTCGCCGCCACCTCCACACTGAGCACACCAAGCTGCTTGCGCAATGCCAGCGCATCCCGGTATTGCTCCAGCGCGGAATCCGGCTGGCCGGCATACCAGTATAGATTTCCAATGCTGTTATGCGACTCGGCGATTGCTGCCTTATTGTTTTCCGCGTTCCTCAGGCGCAGCGCACGGACCTGAATATCCATGGCTTCCTCGTCCCGCCCCAGATTTCGCAGCGTCACTCCCAGGTCATGCATCGCCTGCGCTGCGCCCAACTGGTTACCCAGCGAATCGAACACGCGATACGCCTCGGAGTGATGCGACATCGACGCATCGAAGTTATCGAAAATCCGGTCAATGACTCCCAGACCGTTCAGCGCCCGCCCGCGCAGCTGTGCATCGCCCACCCGACTGGCGTAGGTCATGAGCAACCCGTACTGCACCTGGGCGGAAGTGTAATCGCCGGCCTGACGGAGGGCTTCGGCATACAGCTCCCGGGCTTCCGCCTGCGCGGTGGGACTCTTCGCTTCGTTGATCGCGCGTCGGGCGTACGTCGCGGAAGAATCCGCGTTCCGCCGCAACAATTCACGGGCCGAGGAGAGATGACGCGTATACGCCGTATTTTCCTGCGCGAAGGAAATCGATGCGCAGAGGAACAACGGAAATAGCACGCGAACGATATGCAGGCGAGAACGCGGTTGTCGCAGTTTCACGATTCCACAAATAAAAAGGTTACGCCGCTGGAATATCCGAATACTTTCCTTTCGCGTCAAGGTGTGCGACGCCCGGGTGGCCGCTCCGGCAGGCCAATTTCATTTGCTGAAAAAATCCCCGTACTTTTCTTCCATTGTCCCTGTATTCACTCCGGAAACTCAATGGTCGATCATATCCCCGTTAAAAATCTCCCGCAGGACACCGGTTGGGTGGAAGTCATTTGCGGGAGCATGTTCAGTGGTAAAACAGAAGAACTGATCCGCCGCCTGCGCCGTGCACAGATCGCAAAACAGCGCGTCGCCATTTTCAAACCCGTGATAGATACCCGCTACGCAGAGGACCGCATCGTATCCCACAGCGGCGTCTCGCTTCCTTCCGTCAATGTCACTTGTGCGCAGGATATCCGCGATGGAGCGGGCGACGTCGACGTGGTCGGCATCGACGAGGCCCAGTTTTTTGATCTTGAGCTTGTACGGGTCTGCGAGGAACTCGCCGACCTCGGCCATCGCGTGATTGTCGCCGGGCTCGATCAGGACTATCTCGGTCAGCCTTTCGAACCGATGCCGCAACTGCTGGCCATCGCGGAGTACATCAGCAAAACACTCGCAATCTGCATGGTGTGTGGCAATCCGGCCAATCGCACACAACGCGTGGCGCATCGGTCGGAGCGCGTGCTCGTGGGTGCCGACGAATCGTACGAAGCACGCTGCAGAAAATGCTGGACCACCAATCTCGATGAAGTCCGGAAGTCGGAATGATTGAAGGAATTCTGCGCGGACTTGTCGGCATGGGCATGATCCTGGGCATTGCACTGCTGTTCTCACGGCACCGCCGCAGTGTGCGCTGGGCCCTTGTGAGCAAGGGACTGCTTATTCAGCTTGTGTTCGGCATCCTCGTGATCAAGGGCGAATGGCTGCGATCGCTCTGGTTCCCTCTCGGCTGGCCCAAATACGCCTTCGATTTTCTCAGCAGGGGTTTTGTCAAAGTGCTGGCCTTCACCACCGAGGGGGCACGCTTCATTTTCGGATCGCTGGCCAACAGCCCCGGCGGCACGGAGTCTCTCGGGTTCTTTTTCGCTTTCCAGGTTCTCCCCACCATCATTTTCTTCGCGTCCCTGATGTCTGTGCTCTACTACCTGGGCATCATGCAGCGCATCGTGCAAGGCATGGCGTGGGTCATGGTGAAAATCCTCGGAACCAGCGGTGCCGAATCGCTGTCGAATACGGCGAATATCTTCGTCGGTCAGACCGAAGCACCGCTCATGATCCGTCCTTTTCTCAAGGATCTGACCGAGTCGGAACTGCTTACCGTCATGGTGGGCGGTCTCGCCACCATCGCCGGAGGAGTCATGGCCGCCTACGTGCAGATGCTGGGCTTCTCCTATGCGGAATTGCACGGCATACCGATTTCCGAGGCACAGGTCCGTTTTGCTGCCCAGCTGCTCGGCGCCAGCATCATGGCCGCTCCGGCGGGGATGGTGATCAGTAAAATCCTGATTCCCGAGACCGGCTCACCGCTGACACTCGGACATGTGCACGTACCGCGGGAGAAAAACGCATCCAACCTCATCGACGCTGCAGCGAGCGGCGCTTCGGACGGACTGAAGCTGGCGCTCAATATCGCCGCGATGCTCCTGGCCTTCATCGCGCTGATCGCAATGTCGAATTATCTGCTCGGGCTCCTCGGCCGCATCGGCGATCTCAACGGTTTCCTGATCGCAACCTTCGGGAAGCCGCTCAGTCTGGAACTGCTCTTCGGCCTCGTCCTGCAGTATGTCGCATACGGGATCGGCTTTCCGTGGGCCGAGTCCTTCCATGTCGGCAGTCTGCTGGGCACGAAACTCGTTCTCAACGAATTCGTTGCGTATCTCGACATGTCGGCGATGCTCAAGGCGGGCGTGCTGCATTCCGACAAGGCCATCACCATGGCGGCGTTCGCGTTATGCGGATTCGCGAACTTCTCCTCCATCGCGATTCTGATGGGAGGGCTCGGTCCACTCGCCCCCGATCGCCGCAAGGATATTTCGCGTCTCGGCCTGCGCGCCCTGCTCGGCGGCACACTGGCGACGCTGATGACGGCAACCATCGCCGGAGTGCTCGTCAGCTTATGATCAATCAAGCGAACAGCGCATCATTCATGCACATTCCGCCCGCACTTGTGGACGCCGTGCGCACGTTCGCCGGCCCCTCCATCGACGCGGCGATCGTGCTCGGATCGGGACTGGGCGCGTTCGCGCAAACGGTCGCAGTGATTGATTCTCTTTCCACCAGCGACATTCCGGAATATCCCGCCTCCACGATCGTCGGTCATGAAGGACGGCTGATTCTCGGCACTGCGCACGGCCAGCGGCTGCTTCTCTTTCAGGGGCGGGTGCACGGCTACGAGGGATACGATATCGGACTGACGGCATTGCCTGCCGCGCTTGCGGCTGCGTTGAATGCACGCATGCTCCTTGTAACAAACGCCGCGGGTGGTCTCGATCCATCATTTGTCGCGGGCGACCTCATGCTCATTACCGATTTGCTGGTGCTTCCCGCGGCAAGGAGGATGGGCTCCGATTTCCAGGGACGCGGATCCGCGGACACTCCCCTGCCCCGGCCGCTGTTTGATCCGGAACTGCTCGACCGGGCGCGATCCGCCGCTGCCGATGCAGGGATACGCTTACGGGAAGGCACGTACGGATTCTGTTCCGGTCCCACATACGAAACGCGTGCAGAAATAGCATTCTTCCGCCACGCGGGCGTGCATGCCGCCGGGATGTCCACGGCGGCCGAGATTATCACCGCCGCCCGTGCTGCTCTTCCCACGGTCGCCATTTCCTGCATCACCAACGTCGCGCGTACGGTGCGGCAAAAGGTCACGCACGAAGAAGTGACGTCCGTGGCCGCGCAGGCGTCTGACGACCTCGCCCGTTTTGTGCACGCCGTACTGCGGCGGATGTGACATGACCCGCCGCGCCCTCCTCTTTCTGATCACGCTTTTTCTCGCTGTCCCCGCAGCCGCACAGGATACCACCTCGATCGATCTGCGGGGACTCGCGGCCTTCCGCATCGGAGACGACGATGTGTGGCGCAGCAAATACATCGACGAGGAACAGGAATGGAATTTCGTCACGGTGCCCGGGGCGTGGGAAGAAAACGGCTTCCCGCTCACCGACGGCTTCGCCTGGTACAGGATTCGATTCCGCATCCCCCGCTCGATGCGCGACGATTCGCTCCTGCTCGTCATGAGCGGTGTGGACGACGCGGACGAGACATTTCTCAACGGTGTGCTCGTCGGAAAAACCGGTGCATTCCCTCCGCAGACGCGCTCGGAAATACGCTCCCTGCGTGTGTATCCCCTTCCGCGATTCATCAGGGAGGAATTCAATCTGCTTGCTGTCCGCGTGTTCGACGCCGGCGACAACGGGGGCATCACGGGTGAGATTTTCCGTATCGTGCGCGCCGATTCGATGCATCGTGTGCTCGACGAACTGATCGACGCACCCGGCAAGGAACCCCCACGCTTCATTTCCAACGGCGTCATGACCTCGGCATGGCAGCCCGACAGCGCGCTTCTGATATGGAGCAGACCCCGGCTCTACGATCGCATCTCACCCGATCTGCCCACCGAACCGGTGCTCTCCCGTCTGGCGATGACGGTTGATAACGGGAACGGGGCAAGGCCTTTCATACCAACCACGTCGGGTTTCATCGAGCAGACGGGCATTATTCACGCACGCGCAGGCGCGAACGAAGTGTTCTGGTATCATCCGCTTTCCACGAAGGCCCGCATTCTCGTCGTTGCAGTGCGGCAGCCCGTGGAGGAGGAAGCTGAACTCGGGCTGCAATTCGTTATGGACCGCCCGTACTGGCGCTATGAGGAGCGCAAAGTGGAGGACGGGGGTATGCGCACGACGTATCATATTCTCGCCTACAACGCGTGCTGCACGGAACTGGCGGACCGCGACATGGAGGAATTCCTCTCTGCCGGAGAGAACGCATTCTCGCTGGAAAGCGACATCGCGGCGTGGCGTGCCGAACTCGCCGCATCCCAATTTCTTCCCGATCTGTTGAGTGCGGATGAACAAACCATCTACCGCCGGGCCCTTGTCACCATGCTGCAGATGCAGGTGCGTGAGAACGGGCTCGCGCAGGGACAACTCGTCGCCGCACTGCAACCCGCCAGCAAGGCCGTCTGTCTTCCGGCCGACCACCTTCTCGCAGCCGAGGCGCTGGCAGTCAGCGGCCTGACGAGTGCTGCCCACAGGGCGCTCGACTTCATCCACGGCGCACAGCATGATACCTACAAGCTGTACGATGTGTACGGACGCGAACACGGGGTGGGCTTCCCCTATCTCGTCTCGCCCGCGCGCTACGACGGTTCCGGCAATGAATGGCAGTGGGAGGACCGGGAACAGGCCCTGCTGCGCTACGAAGGCATGCCGCGGTATATCATGGCGCTCGATGCGCTCCGAGAACGCGCACGGCTCCGCGCTCTCACAACCGGCGCGGCATTCTCCGACAGTGCGTTCATCGCCCCGTTCTGGCCGCGCTTGAGCGCGGAAGCCGCCGACGTACTCATGTACCGCCTCGACAGCCTGGGATTGTTTGCGCAGGATGACAGTCCCTGGGGACAAGGACTCTCGGATTTACCCGGCGTATACACCACCATTCTTGCTTCACATGCCCTGCGCATCGCCGCATCGCACGCGGCACTCTTGCGGCAGGATCTGAAGGCCTTTCTCTACAATGAGGCAGCCGAACGTTCACAGAATGCCATTCTGAAGCTGATCGAAGGTGTGCTGGCGCGGGAGCGTGCGGACAGTCTTGGTGCGGTGGAAATGCGCCTCTTCCATCCCCTCCTCGCCGACGGTATTGCACTCGGCGTCCTTGATCCGGACTCGGAGGCGGGACGGTTCGCGATCGACGTCGTAGAATCCGGCTTCGCGATCGAGGATACGGTGAATCTTTACCGCGCTGAACCCGGCGGCGATTGGTTTGCGCGGCAGGCGCGTCCCCAGATCGCCCTGCGGCTCGCCCGCGCCTATGCCGTGGCGGGAAACATGCACCGTGCCGAAGCGCTCTTCTCCGCGGTAACACGGGAGGCGCTCCGCCATGATGGCGTGCTGCCGGAACTGGTCGACCCTGTTACGGGAAACTGGTACGGCGGCCTCCCTTCCCTCGCGACCGCTGCAGACTACGTCCTCACGGCGGAAATGATCGCCATGAAGCGTCTCGAATCTCCTCGACCCTGACACGGACACCCTAGCGGAGACGCATGCTGATTTCCGTGTAGATGCGGTCGGATGCAATCCCGCCCTCCCAGTACCGCTCATAATTCAGAGAAAGATACCACAGGCCGCCCAGTCGGTAGTACAAGTCCGTGGCGACCGATATCCTGTCGAGCGCGCGGTTGTTTTGCGTGTACACGTACCGGAACTGCTGCAGCCGTAGTGCCGCATACAATCCCTCGATCAGATCGCGGTTCGCCTCGAACCCCAGTGATCGCGAGGTATTAAAAAGATTATCCGCATAACTGCCGAGAAGGTAGATATTCACCCGGCTCGCGAGGAAATTCGACCAGGTGTACCTGCCGCTGTATGCCGTTGCCGCTTTGCCGCTGGTCTCCTGCGTCCGCACCGATGCGGTGAGCGATGCGTACATCCCCCCCGGAATATTCACCCCCGCGCTGACCTGGTAATTCTGCAGCCGCGATGTGTTGAAGAGCGAATCAGGCAGCGCGGCGAAGCTGCGGAGGAAAAAGACGCTGCGGCGATCCGCGAACGACCCCGAGAGTGAGAGCCAGCGTTCAGGCCGCCAGGTCGCCGAAAGGTACAGGTCGGTGAGATGCGGTTGTGATCTTCCGTTCCCGCGGTCGGCATCGTACAGGTCGAGGGTTGCGTTCTGGTACAGCGTCACCGCTCCCCCGAAAGACATCGAATTCACGAGGTAGAAATAGCCGCGGTCCACCGCGCCGTCGCGGTAGGTCTGCGCAAACGCCAGGTTGCTGCGCAGTTGCCATGTATCCGTGCCACCAGTGTATCCTGCAAATGCTGCCACCTTCTGATCCTGCAGACTGATCTCGGAGTTGGTGTACCCGGGCTGCGACCCGGCGATAATACCACCTTCGAAGTCACCACTGCGTCCGGCCAGCATTGCGCCGTCAACGGTCCCGATGCCTCCGACCTGATACGGGACAAAACGACCCACTACTGCGGTATATGGCAGGTCATCGCCTCCGTACTGAAGGGAGAGCTGGTAGAATCTGTTGCGCAGTCGATCCTGCGAGACCCCGTTGCGCGCGGCATCGCCGCGAGCGTCATAGCGGTGATTGGAGTAGTAGCTGAACTGCAGCGGCATGGAGAAAAGGTGGTCGGCCGTGAAGTTGAGTACCGCCGCGGGCTGTGAAAATACCAACCCATTGGTCGCCGTGCTCGAGTTCATCGCATAGTACTGCAGTGCGATCCGGCCGCGCAGCTGCGTTTCCGTCTCCGCGGTCGGCCGGCTTCCCCGCGTCGGCTCCGTTCGTACCGGCGTCGTCGATTCGCTTCGGACCGCAACCGGGGCCTTGATCGTGTCGGTGAGCACGGGAGGCTGATCCGGAATCACGATGCCGCGCACACGGGCAAGGAGCGCATGGCCTTGAAGGATGCTTCCCTTCCTTTCGATAATTTCGCCGGAAAATGATTTTGACGCCAGGTGCAGGACACGCACCGACGCGATCTCCCCCTTGTTGTCGCTCACGAATACGGTATCGCCCTCGCGAAGTCCGTTCCTCCTCCCCAGATCACCGTACACCATGGTGCTGGTGACGTAGGTGACGCTGCCACGTTCCTCTCGCAGCGGCGATTCCTGCGCCGCCAACTGGGCTGCGGGCGCAAGCAGCACAAAGGCAAACAGGAGCGGAATGATCGCTCGGCGGCGATCGATCGCCTCGATCAATGTTCTCTCCCGTCCGGATGACATCCGGTATTTGCACATGACGTACAAGTGTACGAGTAGCCTGGCTTGCCGGAATGTTCGTTGTTGAGACTCGACTGATTACTGTGTTCGTGGCAACTCGTGCAGCAGAACGTCGCGGTATTGTTTGTCGTATGACACTGATTGCAGGTGTTCCATTCACCCTGATGCTTGGCGCTTCCGTAAATGGGGAATCCCGCAGGGGCATTCACGTTATGCGCAGTGCGGAAGACCGAGGCCGGCGACCAGGCCGTCTGTGTGTGACAGGTGAGACAGTCATGGCTCAGGTTCATCGCCTGATGGTTCGCCGGTGTCGTCGCGCTGTTGTAGTCGCTTTGATGGCACTGATAGCAATCGGTGTATGTCAGTTGGTAATTTCCTCCCACATGGCAGTTGAGGCAGGGAACGCTGGTGTGCGCCCCGGCCAGCGGGAAGTTTGTACTGGCATGGGAGAATGTCGACGGCTTCCACGTGACGGTGGTGTGACAGATCGTACAGTCTTGCGAGAACTGGTTCGTGGTGTGCGACGGACTGCTGACACCCGTGAAATCCGACTGGTGGCACTGATAGCAGTTCGTGTACGACAGCGTGTAATTTCCGCCGACGTGACAGTCAAGGCATGGCCTTGTCTGATGCGCACCTGTGAGTGGGAACGCGGTGGCCGCATGATCGAATGTCGAGGGAGTCCAGGCGGTTTGTGTGTGGCAGGTTGTGCAGTCCTGTGGAAATTGATTCGTCGCATGCGCCGGATTTACCGTGGCGTTATAGTCGCTCTGGTGGCACTGAATGCAGTTGGTGTATGTAATCGTGTAGTTTCCTCCCACATGGCAGGCCTGGCACGGTTGCGCGGCATGCGCCCCCTGCAACGGGAAATTCGTTGCTGCGTGATCGAAGGTCGCAGGACGCCACGCGTTCAGAGAATGGCAGCTTGTGCAATCATGACTGAACTGCCCGGCCGCATGAGATGGATTCTGTGAGGAAGTGAAATCGCTCTCGTGGCATTGCCAGCAATCGGTATACGTCAGGTTGTAATTGCCGCCGATATGGCATGCCTGACAGGGCTGTGCCGCATGCGCTCCCTGCAGTTGGAAATTCGTTGTCGCATGATCGAAGATCGATGGCTTCCAGCTGTTAAGCGTATGGCACGCCATGCAATCGTGGCTGAACTGCCCCGCGGCATGATTGGGCTGCTGCACCTGGTTGAAATCAGTCGCATGGCACTGGAAACAGTCCGTATACGTGAGATTGTAATTCCCGTTGATGTGGCAGGACTGGCAAGGTGTGTTGGAATGGGCACCCTGCAGCGGAAAATTCGTCGTCGCGTGATCGAAGGTCGCGGGCCGCCAGCCGGTCATCGAATGGCAGGTGGTACAGTCGTTGCTGAACTGTGCGGCGGCATGATCGGGGTTCTTTGCGGATCCGTAATCCGATGCATGGCATTGCCAGCAGTCCGTATACGTGAGATTATAGTTGCCGTTGATGTGACACGACTCACACGGCTGGGCCTGATGTGCGCCTTCGAGGGCGAAGCGCGTCGAGGCATGATCGAAGGTCGACGGCTTCCACGACAGCGTGTTATGGCAGGTGGTGCAGTCATGTGCGAACTGTGCACTCACATGATTCGGCTGCAGGGTCTGATTGAACTCCGACGCATGGCACTGCCAGCAGTCTGTGTACGCAAGATTGTAATTGCCGTTGATGTGGCAGGATTCGCACGGCTCTGTGCGATGCGCCCCGTCAAGTGGGAATTTCGTCGTCGCGTGATCGAAGGTCGACGGTTTCCAGGCTTGTACGTTGTGGCACGTCGTGCAGTCGTGCGCGAACTGCGCATTCACATGGTTCGGCTGCTGCGTCAGGTTGAAATCCGTTTCATGGCACTGCCAGCAGTCTGTGTACGCAAGATTGTAATTGCCGTTGATGTGGCAGGATTCGCACGGCTGCGTTCGATGCGCACCTTCAAGCGGAAATTTCGTCGTCGCATGATCAAACGTGGACGGCTTCCAGGCCTGCACGTTGTGGCACGTCGTGCAGTCGTGCGCGAACTGCGCATTCACATGATTCGGCTGC
>JACZJN010000186.1 GCA_014860565.1 Bacteroidota bacterium | reverse complement strand
TTATCCTGTGCGTGTTTCTGACGCCAGATATGAAGTTTGAGTTTCATTATTTGTAACTCCTTGTCTGAAGCTTGACGTTCTCGAAGACCAGCGGTTCCTTGTGCAGGATCGGGGTAGATCCGACGCCGGTGTATTCCCAGGCGGCGACATGCGCGTACTCGTCGTCGTTGCGCAGTGCCTCGCCGTCCTCGGTCTGGTATTCCTCGCGGAAATGTCCGCCGCAGCTCTCGTTGCGTTCGAGGGCATCGTGGCACATCATTTCACTGAATTCGAGGAAGTCGGCCACGCGGCCGGCACGTTCGAGCGCGTTGTTGAGGCTCTCGCCGTCGCCGACGACCTTGGCGTTCTGCCAGAATTCCTCGCGCAGGGCGGGAATGGCTTCCAGCGCCTTCTTGAGGCCGGTTTCGTTGCGGCCCATGCCGCAGAATTCCCACATGATGTTGCCGAGTTCGCGGTGAATCGACGCCACGGTGCGGCTGCCGTTGAGGGCGAGCAGCGAACCGACGCGGCCGCGCACTTCCTCTTCTGCCTTGCGGAACTCGGGATGCTCGGGCGTGACTTTCTCCTTCTTGTAGGAGGCGAAATAGTGTCCGAGCGTGTAGGGAATCACGAAGTAGCCGTCGGCGAGTCCCTGCATCAGCGCGCTGGCGCCGAGGCGGTTCGCGCCGTGGTCCGAGAAGTTGGCTTCGCCCAGCACGTGCAGGCCGGGAACGTTGCTCATGAGGTTGTAGTCCACCCACAGGCCGCCCATCGTGTAATGCGCGGCGGGATAGATGCGCATGGGCACGGTGTAGGGGTCCTCGCCCGTGATGCGTTCGTACATCTGGAAGAGGTTGCCGTAGCGCTCCTCGATCACATGCTTGCCGAGTCGGTTGATGGCATCGCGGAAATCGAGGTTCACGCCATAGCCCGACTGCCCGACGCCTCGTCCGTCGTCGCAGGCTTCCTTGGCGCTGCGCGAGGAAATGTCGCGCGGCGAGAGGTTGCCGAAACTCGGGTACTTGCGTTCGAGGTAGTAGTCACGCTCGTCTTCGGGAATCTCGTTCGGGTTGCGCTTGTCGGCTTTCGCCTTCGGCACCCATATGCGGCCGTCGTTGCGGAGGGATTCCGACATGAGCGTCAGCTTGGACTGATGGTCGCCCGATACGGGAATGCAGGTCGGGTGAATCTGCGTGTAGCAGGGATTGGCGAACGTGGCGCCTTTCTTGTACGCGCGGTAGGCCGCGGTAACGTTGCAGGCGATGGCGTTGGTGGAGAGGAAGAAGACGTTCGCATAGCCGCCCGTGGCGAGAATCACCGCATCAGCGGCATAGGATGAGATCTTGCCGGTGACCATGTCGCGCATGACCACGCCGCGTGCGTGTCCGTCGACCAGCACCAGGTCCATCATTTCATGCCGGCAGTACAGCTTCACGTTGCCGAGGCCGGTCTGCCGCATGAGAGCGGAGTAGGCGCCGAGCAGCAGCTGCTGTCCTGTCTGTCCGCGGGCGTAGAACGTGCGCGAAACCTGCGCGCCGCCGAAGCTGCGGTTGTCGAGATAGCCGCCGTATTCGCGCGCGAAAGGCACCCCCTGCGCCACGCACTGGTCGATGATGTTGTTGCTCACCTGTGCGAGACGGTAGACGTTGGCTTCGCGGGCGCGGAAATCACCGCCCTTGACCGTGTCGTAGAACAGCCGGTAGATACTGTCGCCGTCGTTCGGATAATTCTTCGCGGCGTTGATGCCGCCCTGTGCCGCGATGCTGTGCGCGCGGCGGGCGCTGTCGTTGTAGCAGAATGCGGTGACTTCATAGCCGAGTTCCGCCAGGGATGCCGCGGCGGATGCGCCGGCGAGTCCGGTGCCCACGACGATGACGCTGTATTTCCGCTTGTTGGCGGGATTGATCAGCTTCATTTCGAAGCGATGCTTGTCCCACTTCTCGGCGATCGGTCCGGAAGGGATTTTTGAGTCAAGTGTCATAACGCTACCACTCCTGCCGGCAATGCGATCCAGCCGAATAAGACGCCAAGGGGAATTGAGATGAAGCCGATGGCGATGATCAGCGACAACGTGACGCTGAGCCCGTGAATGAAGGAATTGTACTTGGGATGATTGACGCCAAGCGTCTGGAACATGCTTTCGATCGCATGAATCAGATGGAAGCCCAGCAGGATCATCGCCGCGATGTACACGATCGAGATCAGGATGTTCTGATACCCGAGAATGACCATCGAATACACGTCATGCCGTCCCATGGCGTCGAAAAGTCCGCCGTATTGCGGATTCGTCGCCTTGACGGTGAAGTGCAGCAGATGATAGGTGACGAACAGCGCGATCATCACGCCAGTCCAGATCATCGTACGCGAGGCCAGCGTCGCCTTGACGGTGTTCTTGAACGCATAGGCTTCCGGACGGGCCGAAAGGTTGAGCGCCTTGAGCCGGATGGAGGCGATGATGTGCAGCACGAGGAAAGTGAACAGCGCGAGGCGGATCAGCCAGAGCACCCCGCCGAGATGCTGGAGGGTCTCGGCATAGACGTTCATCTTCTCCTGGCCGATGTGCATCTGGAGATTGCCGATCATATGTCCGAGCAGGAAGAGCACAAGCACCACTCCTGTCCCGGCCATCACGACCTTGCTCAAGATAGTAGATTGGAAAAAGCGTACCAGTGCAGACATAGTACCCTTGGTTTATGTTGTAGGAAAAAGTGAGATGTTGCTGCGGGATGACAGCACGTACGAGAACGGCGTTCCCATGGGCATAAGAGTTCGCTGTCAGGTGCTGGAGGCAAAAACTATTCCGCAAAAGGTAGCAACTTCCGGAAGGAATATCAACATCGCGGGTCTTAAAATCGTGTAGGGGCGGGGAGGAGCGGGGAGGAGCGG
>JACZJN010000185.1 GCA_014860565.1 Bacteroidota bacterium | reverse complement strand
CTCCTGCGCCGAAGGCTCCTGCGCCGAAGGCTCCTGCGCCGAAGGCTCCTGCGCCGAAGGCTCCTGCGCCGAAGGCTCCTGCGCCGAAGGCTCCTGCGCCGAAGGCTCCTGCGCCGAAGGCTCCTGCGCCGAAGGCATCGTACATTATGGTTCATATTTCATAGAGGTACCCCCCATGCAGAAGATATTGCTCGTCGATGACGACGTGGATATCATCGAAACTTACCGCGGCGTGCTCGAGCACGCCGGATACGAAGTGCGTTTCGCCCATGATGGCGCGAGCGGCTTCGTGTTGTTCCAGGAATTCCATCCCGATGTCGCCGTGGTCGACCTGGCCATGGAGCATTTCGATTCGGGCTTCACGTTGTGTAAGCGCATCAAGGACACGCCCGAAGGACGCACGACACCCGTGATCATACTCACATCGGCCGGTCACGACACCGGCTATCGCTTCTCCACGCAGAGCGAAGAGGAGAAGCAATGGATCAAGGCAGATCATTTCCTCGACAAACCGGTCGCGCCGCAGGATCTTCTCCAATTCCTCCACGACCGCGTACTCAAAAGCACCGAGGCCTGACGCGCCGCGGTGTCCCTCCTCCTGCTGAGTAACGTTGCGGTCCCGCCGGTTTCGACGGGACCGTTTGTGTCTCCCACATCCTCATCGTACCGCCACACTCCGTCATGCCGAGTAGACCGAGATGCGAAGCAGATCGGTCGTATCGAGGCATATCCCTCGATACGGTCGCCGTGGCAACCTAGTCGGGAGACCATCGGGACAGTCCGCATCAGTGGAATCCGCATACTTGACAATGCTGTCGGAAATATGTACGATTGCGGAAACAATCTACCGGGGCCGGAGGAGGACGCGCCTGACCTGCGGGGATTGCCGATTGCCTGGTAGTGATTCCACCGGCCACGTGCCGGGATTTGTCATATGTTCAACATCATTGGAGGTTCACATGAAGAACCGGTTTCGAAGCAAGGCGCCGCCTGAGGGCATGGCCGCGGCGGTGCGACAACGATCGATGCCGCCCGGGCGACGTGCCAACGTGCGGCGAATGTATCCCGTGATTCTCTTGCTACTCCTCCCGGCGGCTGTTCATGCACAGGAGGCGTTCGCGAAGCCGACGGTCCTGCCCGCGTGGCATGTACAGCTCTGGGAGAAGGTGGTCCACCCAGAGTTCGGCTACTTCGGTTGGTACTCCACGCCTCTGGGTGATATCAACGGCGACGGCTATGACGATTTCGCGGTTTCCGCGCTGACAGACACGACGTTCATCTTTCTCGGTGGCGATCCGTTCGACCACACTCCGACGTACATTGTTCGGGGTGGCAGTTCAGGTATCGCCTCGGGGGATTTCAACCGCGATGGCCGCATGGATCTTGTCACGGCGATCGACAACCGGGGTTCGCCGGGCGAATATCCGCCGGAGCGTCGGGGTGCGATCCGGATCTACCTGCAGAAGGACAGCATCGTGCCGTTCACCTGGGAACCGGATCTGCTGATCGAGGGCGAGGTGAATGAATTGGTCGGGAAAACGATCAACCAGATACGCGGTTCGCTGTGCGTGCTCGATTACAATGGCGACGGCTGGCTGGATATCGTGACGAAGGCAGTTGACGTGCGCGATTCCGTTCGTTGGAAATGTGTCCTGTACCTCGGCGGGCCAGCTATGGATACCCAATACGATGCGGAGTTTCGTGTTGGTATACCGCAATGGATAAATCATACGTATGTCGAGGACGTCCTAACGAGTGATATCAATGGTGATGGTTGTGATGACGTGATGATTCAAGGTATGTCACCCGGCCCGATCAATTACTGGGATCTCTTCCTCGGCAATCCCTGGGCCATCGCACGCGAACCCCAGAGAGTGCTGCGCTCGGATATCGGCTGGTCGCCGCAAGGGTTTATCGCCAATGTCATGGACATCGATGGCGACGGCTATGCCGACATTTTCGATGCGGGACCCGAGTCGCTGCACCGTCCACTGGGCGATGCCCTGCTCTTTCACGGCCGGACCGATCTGCCACTGATCATCCGCCCTGACGACTCCATCCCCAACCTGAACCCTGATTCGCTTTACGACCTCTCTCCCCAGATCGCCTGCCCGGTCGGTGACATGAACGGCGATGGATCACCGGATCTCGTCATGGCCTGGAATCCAGCCCTCTGTCCCGGCTGCTCCCCGTATTACTTCTACCCGGGTGGTCCGGAGTTCCGCGTGCCCCTAGGGTATTTCGGTACCGATCCGAATCAGGATTTCGTTGTCGCAGGCGTGTTCCCCGCCGGAGACGTCAACGGCGACGGGTACGACGACATCCTGACGATGGGGAAAGGGTATAAATATGGCATCCTTACAAACCGCTTCCAGATCTGGCTGGGGGCGCCGCAGTTGAAAACGGGTGTTCCCGAAGATGACAGACCCGCTTCCTTCGCACTCTCTCTCTCCCCGAATCCCATTGCCCGGGAAGTCGGCACGTTGAACGTGCGCGCGACAGGGCTCGGACCGGGCAGATGCACGCTCGAAGTCACCGACATGCTCGGCCGAACACGGCGGCGCATGGATCTCGAACCAACACAGTCCACACTCTCGCACACACTGCACCTGACCGGGCTTTCCGCCGGGACGTATCTCGTTACCCTGCGGCAGGGCATACGGTCGGTGGAAAGGAAACTGATCATGTACTGATACTATATCTTCAAGAGGAGCTTACGAAATGAAACGCACATCCCTGACACTCATCCTGCTGCTCGCGGCATCGGCTGCGTTTGCGCAATCCCCCCCCCCCCC
>JACZJN010000184.1 GCA_014860565.1 Bacteroidota bacterium | reverse complement strand
GCCTGTCCCTGCGTCCCGCCCATCGGCTGATGGATCATGATGCGGGAATGCGGAAGCGTGATGCGCTTCTTCGCGGCGCCGCCGGCAAGGAGAATCGCGCCCATGCTCGCAGCCATGCCGATACAGATCGTGGAGACGTCGGAGCGTATGTACTGCATCGTGTCGTAGATCGCGAGTCCCGCCGAAACGCTGCCGCCCGGACTGTTGATGTAGAGATAGATATCCTTTTCCGGGTCCTCGGACTCAAGAAAAAGCAACTGTGCGACGATCAGGCTTGCGATGTGATCATCGATCGCCGTGCCGAGAAACACGATGCGTTCGCGGAGAAGGCGGGAGAAGATATCCCAGCTCCGCTCTCCGCGGCCGGTCTGCTCGACGACGACGGGAACCAGCTGGTCATACGGCGGAATGCTCTTGCTGTTGAAATCGAACGGATTATCTGCCATGTTCGGATCCTTTTATTTTGTTTCCTCATTACCGTCGTGCTCGTGCCCGTGCTCGTGCTCGTGCTCGTGCTCGTGCTCGTCCTCGTGCTCGTGCCCGTCCTCGTGTTCGTGAAACGACATCGCGTCCATTCCCGTGCGGGAAATATCGTTGTCGTCGATTTCCTTCACTTCCGCGTTTTCGACCAGGAAGGCGACGAGCTTTTCGACGAGCATTGTCTGCGTGTATTGCGGAGCGTTTTTGTAGAACTCGATCAGGCGTTCCTTTTCGATGCCCATGGCCGCGCTGTCACGTTCAGCTTTCTCCTCAACATCGCTATCCTCGAGTTTAATTCCCTCTTTCTCGATGATATTGTCGCGGAGGTACATCCACTGGGCAGTGAAGCTGGCTTCCTTGGTGCGCGAGGCGCGGTATTCGTCGAGTTTGAAGTCGGCGGGGAACTGCTTCCCGGGCTGCTGTTCCTGCACCTGCTTCACCCAGTCGTCGAGAATGCTCTCGACCACGGACTGCGGCACGTCGAAGGAATTGCGCTTGACGATTTCACCGACGAGGTCGTTTTCGAACTGCTGCTTGTAGCGCTGATCCCAGATCTCCACGAGACGATCGTGGATCAGGGTACGCAGCTCCGCCACGGTCTTGGCCTGTCCGCTCGTGTATTCGACGACGAATTCATCCGTGAGTTCGGGAAGCGTAACGCGCTCGATGCTCTTGACCTTGACATGCGCACGCTCGGTATGGTCGTGGTCTCCATGCGTGTGCGTGAGCTCGACGTCCTTCTCCTCGCCCGTTTTCATATTGAGCAGCTCGGCGACGAGATCGCGGTTCACGTACTCATCGTCGAGTTCCACCTTCATGTTCTCATTGCGCTGTCCCGGAATCGGATTGCCGTCCTCGCCCAGCATCTGGATGTCGATCGTCACCAGGAAATTCTCATCGTCCGCTTTTTCCGCCGCTTCGAGCGTGCGGCGCGACTTGAGCACACCCTGCATCTCTTCGTCCACTTCCTCGTCGGTGACTTCGTGCGTCAGGCGCTCGAGTTGGAGGCCGACATAGTCCTTCGCCACGACGTCGGGTTCGGTTTCATACGACACCTTGATGGTCAGCGTCTCGCCGGGATTGTAATCGAGATCGTGCAGCACCGGCTGTCCGATGGGTTTGATGTCGCGTTCCTCGATGGCGTTACGGAAAAACTCGTTCGACAGCTTCTCGATGATCTGGTATTCGATTTCCTTGCCGAAACGCTTCTTGATGATCTGCAGCGGCACGCGTCCACGGCGGAAACCCGGGATGACAATGTTTTTGGCTTCCTCGCGGTAGGCCTTGTCGAAATGCGGCTGCAGTTCCTCGTTCGGGACGATGATTTCGATTTCGTGCGAAACATCGTTCTTGCTGTTGATCAGTACTTCCAAGATGGATCCTCTGTGTAAGGTGATAATGAAACTCGTGCGAATGGGGGGACTCGAACCCCCACGGGACTAAGCCCACTAGATCCTAAGTCTAGCGCGTATGCCAATTTCGCCACATTCGCGCAACGCCGCCTCCGTTGCCGCGCGAGCGGGACGGATCGGGTGAATCATATTAAAATACGGGATTTTCGGGTGGGGGACAAAAATGCTCATTCAGTCATTGCGTTCCTGCGAAGGACGTTCCCGGATGTGGATTACCACACACGAATCTGCGACCGAATGAAAGGTTATTACACGTCAGATTGCATCGTTGCGCTGCGCCCAACACCTTTCCGGCAATCAGCGAATCTTGGTGAACCTGCGGCTTCGCGTGCGTCCCATGGACTCATAGTGCAGGTAATATGTCCCTACCGGAAGGCCAAGGAGCGGGAGCTTCAGGCTATGCTGACCGGGTGCAAACCTGTGTGAGGCGACCTCACGCACGATGGAGCCGAGTCCATCAAACAGGCGCAGGGTGATTTGCTCCCCGCTTCCCGTGACATTCACGCTAACATAATCGCGGGCAGGATTGGGGTAGAGGTGGAACTCGCCGACGGCGACCTCGCGCTGCTGACGGACGTCCGCTGCACTGACACAGCTTTCACGGATGATCGGCAGCGGTGCATAGCTCGACAGCAGCAGGCTCGATACTTCTCCCGCGCTCGCGCCGAGCCATTGATGCAGCAGGGTTCCGAACATGTTGCGGAAGTCGTACTGCATCGGCACGCCGTCTTCTATGCCTGCCTGTGCATCGACTTCGGGTGCGTCACCAAGAATCTGCTTTTTCGCGCAGGAGCCGAAAAGAAAATGAGGGGCTGCCGTCCCGTGGTCGGTGCCGAGACCAGCGTTGGAGCGGATGCGGCGACCGAATTCAGAATACGTCAACCCGAGCACGCGTCCGCTGAGGCCCAGCAGTTCAACATCGTCCTGGAAAGCCGCGATGGCATCAGAGAGCTCCAGCAGCAGTTCTGCATGTTTGCCCGTATCCGTCGCTCCTGCTACCACCTGGTTGTCATGCGTGTCGAATCCCCCGTGCTGGACGATGTAGAGCCGCGTCTGCAATCCCCCTGAGATCAGTCGCGCCACATGCTTGAGTGCAGTGGCGAGCGCGGTGTCCCCGGCCTCCCTGTATTTCGTGGAGAGGTTGTTCCCCGCCTCCGCTGCTTGACGAATCGCTTCGGCGTACGCGTTGGTCTGCCTGACCGTGTCGTTGACGAAGGTCAGCACATCCCCGTAGCAGTCCGCGGGGATGTCGCCCTGCGCTCCGACAAGGGCCATTCCCGGGTTGAAAGGATCCTCCAGAGCAAGCGAGTAATTGGCCGTCGCACCCTGGCAGGTTTCCGAGACGCTCTTTCCCATCGTGAGCGCAAAGGGATGCGGCTGTCCGGGCGTGGGATAACCGGCGGGATAGCCGGCGAAGTCCCGGTCGTAATACCGGCCCATCCAGCCGGTCCTGAGATACTCGTCCGCGGCAGAACCGCTGTTCCATATATCGGTGGAGCGAAAATGTGAGCGGTTCTGATCCGGGTACCCGACGTTTTGAATCATCCCGAGCGTGCCGCGCTCCCACATCTCTTTCATTTCGGTCATGGACGGATGAAAGCCGAAACCGTCGTGTTCGAGATCAAGCACACGTTGTTCCGGTATGAGCAGATTTCCGCGAACGGCCTGCAGGGCGGAGTACTGATTGAGATCGATAAGGGTGTTGAGTCCGTCATTGCCCCCCTGCAGCTGCACGAGCACGAGCACCCTGTCGCTCTCTGTCATGCTCGCCGATATGCGCGGCGCGCCGTGGATGGAAAGTGGGAAGCGGCCGAGCAGAAGCGGGACCGACGCGAATGATGTCAGCCGTAAAAAATCCCTACGAGAAATGCTGCACTTGCTGTCCATATTCACATCACCTGGAATTCTGACATACCCATCATGACGGAGAGCAGGCTGCGAAGCTTGTTTTCCACGGGAACACGCAGCGCATCGTTGGCCGGATCGGCGAGGTACGCACCGTACTCGTCCGCCCATTCATAGTCGGGCAATCCCTGCAGCACGATGTCCTTCAGTGCCGTCAGCTGTGTGCTCGATATCGGATAGTTGAACATCCGCTCCGCCAGTCCCGTCACGAGAGCGCTGATGTCTGCGGCGCCCGGGATACCCGCCGCCAGTTCCAACACGGGTACCATTGCCGGAATCCTGTAGTCGTCGCCATCGATGGTTACCGTCCCTCCCTCAACGACGGCCCGGCAAAGTTCATGCCTTTTCGGGAGCAGCAGATTGTTGAGCCACATGCGGTCCAGGCCCGGTTCCTGGTAGTAAGCTTTCCATCCTGCGACGTCAGGATGATTGAACATCGCCTGTTCGAGTTCAGAGGCCATGGCGTACAGGTCATAGGCGTGCTCGTATTCCTGCTGCACCCCGTTCTTCGGTGGTTCCGTTCCGAGCGCCCGCGTGGCGGAGAGCAACAGGTCGAGCGGATTCTTGATCATGCAGGCTGTCGACTGGAAAAAGTGCGCGGAAGACAGCAGCATTCTCAATGCAGGAGCAATGTCATACTCATCCGCACGGACCTGCTGCGCAAGCGGTTCGATGATATGCTGTTCCACCTCAGGTGTGAGGTCCGAATGGACGAACCAGCGATACAGCTTGCGCATGATGAAGCGCGAGCATGCATCCTGCTGAAAAATCACATCGATGATATCCTTGTATTCATTCTCACCGTTTTCAGCGATCACGGCGTCCGCGAAGTGTTTCGACAGATGTTTGTCCCCATTCGCATGCAGGCGGCTGTCGAAGGACGCAATGAGCGTATCCGGGTCGGAGACACGGGGCACTCTCCAGCCCGTCAGTACCTTGGCTATCTCGATGACATCTGTCTCGGTATAGTTCGTATAATCCCCGGGACCGATGAGCGGACCTTTCCCGACAGTAAAGAGCTCCAGCAACTCACGCGAGTAATTCTCATTCGGCGCCGCATTGATATTCTCTGCCCCGCTCAAGTACAACAGCATGCCGGTATCAATGGTGATGTCCTTCGTCAACTGCCGGAAATTCCCCAGCGCATGAGAACGCAGCAGCATGTGATAGATGTATTCCCGCTGCGGAATCACGGATGTGATCACGAAATGATTGTGCCAGAAGAGAATAAGCTTTTCTCGAATGGAGATTCCCGCCTTGTGCATCTGCAGGATGGTCCACGCGTAAAGCGACTTGCTGCGTGCGCGAATGATACGATTGCGCAGCATGGGCGGATTGACATTGGGGAAGGGGTCGGCATTGACCCAGGTTTCGCCCTGTTTCGCACCGGGATCATCAAGCGCATTCGAACCCGAGCCATCGGGGTGATACTTCAGCGGGGGATCGGGGACGTTTCCGGCGGAGAACAGCGTATCGAGCGTGCCGTCCAGACCGATTTGCACGCTGTGTTCCACGGCACCCTGCGGTGGGCCGAAGGTCGTTCTTCGAAGCAAATGCCTGGCTTGGGCGGAATTCCAATCACCGGTGAATTTGTCCAGATACGACATGTTTCGATACACTCCGTGGTAGCATACTTCGCAAGATGACAACACAAATGCTGCGCAGGTTACGCGCTACTGCTTGCCGTGAACGTTCATATTGACTAACCAACGCCCTTTTAGTCAAGTTCTCCGGAAATCAGGCCGATTCCCGAGACAGATTCCGGCGTAAGAGCTTGAAATTATTCGATAAAAACAAAAAACGCGCTACATCCTAAGTCTAGCGCGTATGCCAATTTCGCCACATTCGCGTAGCTGCGCCTCCGTCGCCGCTTCGAGCGGGACGGATCGGGTGAATCATATTAAAATACGGGATTTTCGGGTGGGGGACGAAAAGTTGAATACTAGTGCCGAGGCCTTGCCTGAATGAAAGTATTTCCGGCGTCTGCCTGCAACATTCGCTCGTCACGCGTCGCCATATCGGCACCTTGTTTCGTGATTGTTTTATTCCATCTCCCAAAGCATCCGCAGCGGCACTGCATACAGTTTTTCCCCGAACGGTGCGATATGCTCACCATCATACAGGACGATGCCGGCGGCAAAACGGTCACCCGATGCGGACTGCAGTTTTTTCAAAGCGCGGAAATCCCGTGCAGAGACCGACGCGGCGGATTTCACTTCGATGCCGACCAGAGTGGAATGTCCTCCCTCCAACACAAGATCTACCTCCACGCCGTCCTTGGTACGGAAGTGGTTGAATCCGATGGGGACGTCATACCAGCTGGCCTGCTTTCTCAGTTCCTGGAATACAAAAGTCTCGAGCATCTGCCCATACAGTGCACGGTCACGACTCAGGGTCTCGACAGTCGCACCAAGGAGTGCGGACGCAAGGCCGGTGTCCGTCATATGGAGTTTCGGTGATTTGATCAATCTGCTCAAACGATTCGTATGCCAGGGGGATAGGTGTTCGAGGAGAAATATCCGCTCCAATAATGTCACATAGTCCTGTATCGTGGGCCTGCTCAAATGGAAAGCACTGGCCATTTCCGAAATGTTGACAAGATGCGCCGTCTGCCCTGCTGCCAGGCGCAGCAAACGAGGTAACGCATCCAGGGAACTGATTCTTGCCAGCGCACGCACATCTCGCTGAACAATCGTTTCTATATAATCCCTATACCAGGCTTGCCTGCGATGGTATGACGGACGATCGATTGCAGCAGGAAAGCCTCCAGACACGATGCGCTCGGCGAGATTTGTGCCGAGACGTTCCCCACCCGTGCCTGAGCGAAAGTCTGCCTGAAATACACGGTCCAGAAATCGCGAAGGTTTGCCCAGAATTTCATCTTGCGAAAACGGATGCAAACGTAGGATTTCCATGCGTCCGGCCAGAGAGTCGGACAGCGTAGGAAGCAGTAGGATATTGGTTGAACCGGTGAGGACAAACCTTCCAGGGACGCGATTGCGATCTATTTCGGACTTTAACGGAAAAAAAATCTCAGGTACGCGCTGCACCTCATCGATGATGACATACTCCGGAAGATTCAGGATGAAGCCTGTTGGATCATTCTGCGCGGCTTCACGCTGCACTTCGTCATCGAATGTGAAATACGAGTAGTTCTTTTCCGAGACGATCATGCGGGCAAGCGTACTCTTGCCGCACTGCCGCGGACCATGCAGCAGCACCACGGGCGTGTCCAGCAGCGCCTCGTGCACTTTCGTCGTCGCGAATCGATCCAGAAGCTTCACGGCCTGTCATCCGTTGTGAAGTAATGACAATAGATACGAAATTATGCGGCGAAATGAAAGGTTAATACCCGGCTAGATGCAAGTTTACATCTCGTCCATTTGAAAGGTTTGCGTGCGGCCAATTGAAAGGTTCGCGATGATTTTGAGTATTCCCAGGGGCAGCACTATCTCTGAGGTATTGCCTAACCTGCTCCCTATTAGTCAAGTTCTCCGGAAATCAGAGCGATTCCCGAGACAAATTTCAGCGTAAGTGCTTGAAATAATTTGTTAAACGCAAAAAACGCGCTACATCTGAAGTCTCGCGCGTATGCCAATTTCGCCACATTCGCGAATACCAGTAACTCGTTTTGTGGCAATCGTTTTCAGCGACACGCTGGTGGGCGATCTGACTGCAATCCCGGTGCAATTGCAGACCGGATTTGACTGCATCCAATCGTGAGTCACCGCTTCAAACACGCGAGATTTTTTGTCTAGCGCGCTTGATAACTCGCCTGAATCCTGTTAATCCGATCAGACGAATCAAGGTGAAAAACGGGGATTTTGGGTGGGGACAAAAAGGAGATCAGAACATCTGTCATCGCATCCTCCACACTCAGCGTCCTCCCGTCACCGAGATCATCCGTGTCGCCTGTGCGCCGTTCGCAGAGACGGCGCGGAGGAGATACACGCCGGGTGTCAACTGCGATGCATCTGCATCGATAGTCACATTCTTTCCTGCATTCGTCAGCAGTTCCGCATGCTTACGTCCTAGCAGGTCGTACAATGTCATGCAGTAGTCCTCCCCTGCTGATCCATCAATGCGAATGCTCAGCCGCCCTCCCGCCGACACCGGCTGCGGCCAAGCGTCGAGGGTAAACGTTCCCGGCGCCTGTGGCTCGCTGATGCCTGTGCTCTTGCGGATGACATACGTCACTTCCACAAGGCGGTCCGTCGGCGTTGTGGTGAACTGTAGATTCGCGCCATGCGCACCGACATCGAGCATCGTGCTGTTCGGCTGCATCGCGATCTGTGTGGACTGACTACCACCCGCCGGTCGCGCGTCGAGCCACCACTCGGATGGCTGGGCAGTCCAGGGCATCGAGACTCCGCCACCTGTCCAGAGTTGGACATTCTGTTCGGTCGGGAGCGGTCCGCCCTTCTCCGCTTCAAAATGCAGATGCAATGGCGTGAGCACGATGCTCGGTGGCACATCCGGATTGATCCACAGTGTACGGCTGCAGCCTGGACCGCTTCCCTGCTCATCGCTCACCCAGCTCCAGCGGAGTTCCAGGGGATCCTGACGCGTGAGGGCTTTCGTCGGTGAGATAAGCCACCAACGTGTGCAAGAGGCGCCCGGGAGCAGTGTCCCTTCCGTTACCGGACCGCCTGTTTGGTTGCCATACTCCGGTGCGGTGAAGCTTTGTATGCTGTCCGCAGTGGCAAGAACGAGCTCAGCGGGAAGTATAATCGCTGCCTCGCAGCCAGTGAGTGGCACGGTCCCGGTATTGGTCACGGTGTAGGACACATGCAGCGGATCCGGGATAAACCGCTCGTAGTATCCATCCGCGTACAGCGTGTCGTGTCCGTCGGTTGCACAATGCAGACCTACCAGACGCTCTTCACCATCGATCCAGACCACTGCTTCACAAAGCGTCGTGGATGCAATCTCCGCTGCATGGAATCGCACCCGTACGCGTTCCTCAATCGCCTGTTCTCCCAAGGTTGGTTCCAGTAGCCATGAAACCTCCCATATCTGTCCGCCCGGTAGGTTCGCCAGGATCTGTTCGGTCCGGGAAGGATCCAGAAGATGAACTCGCTGAAGCAGAGAGGTATCCAGGACTGCACCGAGGTTCGTCAGCGCGGTGTCGCTCCGGTTCTCGAAACGCGCGGTCACCACCAACGATACAGGGTCGAAGCTCCCTGTCACTGCGTTGTAGTGCACCGAATCCACACTCGAGACCTGGCACGTCAGCGGGAACGCCTGGGCGTATATCCGATGCAGACATGTTGTGAGAGAACCTCCATCAGCAGCCTCTGCAACCGCTGTGAAGGTGAACATCTGCGTGAATGGCAGGCGGGGGAACTGCAACCTCCACTGCGCCTGGGCCTCCCTCCCGGGATCAATCCGCGGAAGGGACTTCACGGCGGAATCAAGGAAAATGACACCATTGAGTGGATCACATTCCAAACGGACAGCTCCCATCGGCTGCGGGAGCACACCTGAATTGCGTATGGTGCTGACAACCACCACCGTATCCGACACGTACGTTCCCTGCCCCACATCGATGTGCAGCGAATCCGGTCCGTCCAGTTCACAGCTCAACGCTGCGGAGAGAAGCTGGAGACGCAGGATGGCAGTACATTCGTGCCCCACGGTGTCTGCGTTTGTGCGATATCGCACCGTGACCTCCTCCACACCGCTCTCGCGAGGAGGAGGATAAACACGCAGATTCCATGTGAAGCTACACGACGTCCGTTCCGCAATCGTCGTATCACTCTTGCGCGGTGATTCTCCAGGAAGCAGCCGGAGATGCAATGCACGGGATAAATCGAGCCGGATATCGGTATATGGCCTGATTGAATCACAGGGATTTTCAATTGTGAGCTCCGCGATGACGGGATAGGGCTGTGATGTGCTGTCGTCCGCCCGGTAGCTCACTCGATCCGGAAGCGTGAGGATGCATATGCTGCCTGGTGTTCCGGGGATATCGCCCTCCCATGAACAGGAGGACATTTCTATTCCAAACGTATCGACAATGACCGCTGAAAACTTCAGCGGCCTCCCGAAGGGCCAGGAAGTGACACTGAATTTCCATCGTAGCGTCACCTCGCCATATGCGGGGACGAGAGGGGGGACCTGCACGGAATCCAGCGGCTCGATCAGTGTGAGTCCCACATCGCGCGGCCAGTTCAGGGAAGCCGAGGCGAGCGGGGCCGGAGCAGGGAACCGGTTGCGGATTTGCAGGGAGACAAGCAAAGTGTCATGCTGCAGTCGCGTTCTGTCGGTTTTCACGGCAAGCTGTGGAGTGACGAATATTGAGCAGCTGATTTCGCCATCAGGATCGTCGATGTATTTCACCGGAATGTCGACGCTGTAATCGATAGGGACAGGACAGCTTCCGCCCGAGTTCCCGGTCAAGGTGACACGCACGGTGCCGGCAGGCGCGATGGCGTCAAGGCTCGTTTCGAGATACCAGTCGAGCAGTACACTGTCCATCGGCGCCGGACTCCCGAGACGCGCGCTGAACGGAGAGGATCCGGCCCCTCGCTGCAGCGGGTGCGACAGGCCGAGATGAAGGTCGAAGGAGTCCGCGAGATGGAGCAGGCTGGTGTTCGATATCGAGGCGCTGACATGGATGAGGGGAGGGGAAATCTTCCTCCGCCGAAGGTCGATGCGAATCGTATCCGTGCAATGCAGCGTCGTGACAAGCTGCGCGATGTCAGGCCGAGGCTGCGGGTAGCGCTCCTTCCCACATAGCTGCGGCATATCCAGTCGCGTGATCATGGGGTCCATTTGATGGGTTCCGCCCGAGTGTGGATGCATGCCGGCTGTAAGGGGAATATCGGCGAGCGTTGGATGGGAATGCGCCACCGTGTACAGCGCGGAATCGCTGAGCACCAGGCCCCCGCCCCAGTGCCAGTCCATGAATCCGAGCAGCGTGCTGAATTCCAGCGTTCCTGAACGCGTATCGAACACCGCGAGGTAGCGGTTCCCGCTGACGGAAACCGGATTGACCATCGGGAGTCCATACGGAGCGGGTGTAGCCAGCCACCCGACCCATCCGCTCAACATCATGGTACCGCAATTGTCAACGGTGAGAGCATACACCCACATTTGATCATTGCCGGAATAATACGTTGAATAGAGAATCTCTCCTTTTCGTGAGAGCTTCGCGGCGACGACTTTCGAGTTTTGAGATGATGCGAACACAGGGAGCCCCCTGACGACCGGGAAGCGATTATCCCGTGTGGTAGCTGCGAAATACAGGTTGTCATCAGCATCGAATTCCATTCTCCTGCTATGGAAACGGAGCTCCAAACCAGAACCGGGTCTCAAATCATGGTCTCCCCAGCCGATCAGTTCGCGTTGAAACAGGTAGTGACGGCAGTCCGCGGTGAGCCGGACAACATCGAAGACGTAACAGCCGGTTGTCACGGAATCTTCACGCAATACCGTGCTGTCGTAACGGGAACTCAGGTAGGCAACGCCACCGCAGCCATCGACGGCGAAGCACTCGAAGTGGTCATCCGCCGCGGTTCCGAGGCAGGTGGCGTATGTCAGCCGATGCGTATGCGCATCGAATTTCATCAGGAGTCCGTCCCAGCCTCCGATCCCTACGGGGGACATGGCATCCGGAGTGAGACAGGCCGGATTATAGTTGATCAGCGCCATGATATACGCGTTCCCGTCCCGGTCCAATCTGGCATCAAGAGGAAAAAACGTAGAATCAGTGCCTCGGGATCCCTCGGGCAAGGCCGAACCATACACGAGCGCCCCCGTGGTGTCCAGCAGCAGCATCGCCGCTCCAGTTGCTTGTCCAATCCGACTCCGATACTGTGCATCAGGAGTGAGCACCTCCGCATAGTTTGCGTCACGCAGTACTGCGAACATGCGGTTCTCGGAATCCGCTCCCAACCCGATGGCATTCTCAAAACTGCAACCATGAAAAAAACTG
The DNA here is from genome assembly GCA_014860565.1 of Bacteroidota bacterium. Lineage (GTDB taxonomy): Bacteria > Bacteroidota > Ignavibacteria > SZUA-365 > SZUA-365 > SZUA-365. The sequence continues at coordinate 26,373 of JACZJN010000184.1, read as the reverse complement.
CTGTAGTAAAGTTGTATCCCATCCGGTGAGAAACGAAGGAAATACTGCAAACAGTCTGCCTGTGACGAAGGACTGAACGGGAAATCCGGGGCTCTCGTCGTACCGGTCAGGTGAAGATCACCACGTCGGTCAAGCTGCAGTTGATTCCCCATCTCACTCTCAGCCCCAGTACCACCCCAATAGAAATTAAATCCAATACTGACGGTAAACGCGGTCGGCGCCGCAACGGGAAAGAGTACGACTTCCACCCCACCACCCGATTCCTGCACGGCGTATACCTGCTCCTTCGCCGTACACCGTAGCTGCAACTGTTCGACGGCAACATTGTCGAAACGAAGTCGGACAGCCTCAGGGGCGCGTGTGGGATCGATTGTAACGGTATGCTGCATTGAGGACGTCGTACCTCTGATTTCGATATCCACGCCGACCCATGCATCGCGATATGTCAGGACTCTGTACTGCTTCTGACCTTTCACCTGCGAAGGATTGTGCGCTCCACTATAATATCTCAATGGCGCGTTGGCATCCTCAACCAGCACGATACGCGCCCCTTGATTACCATCGATGAAGCGCAATCCCGGCCAAGGTTGAGCCGATCCACTCTCCTTGAGGGAATGATTCGCATCTGCTGCAACAAGGTACCCGCTCTTTCCAAAAGAAATGGTGCCCCCAAAGCCGATGCTGGCAGCGAGCACCCTGTTATCCCATGACCCGATATTCCTTGCAAACAGCCGCGGCGACGGTATCCCCTCAATTTTCGGGTTTCCTGTTGCCCATGAACTGTGTATAAGAAAACAGCAGACAACACACATCTGAATCGAAAGAAGCAGCCTACGATACATTATTGTCTCCAACCCGAATATCGTAACACCTTCCGTGCACGTTTCAGCATAGCAACACCTCACATTCAGTTTTGTTACAGACACCAAAATAACCCTCCACGAAGCCATTGTCGATTCCGCTCATCGTCCGTGGAGCATTCCATGGCAGCTGCGCAGCTGTCGCCGAGGCAATCTCGACGCGACGGATTCCGGCCGGATTTTTCGCTTGACTTTCTACTTAGGGATGCCTAATTTCCTTTTTAGGTGTTCAAAATCGTGGTGCCCCGCATGAATGTGGCGACAGAAGACTATCTTAAAACCATTTTCAACCTGACCCAGCAGCAGGACCGCGCCGGGACAAAGGATATCGCCGACCGACTGGGGATTTCCCAGGCCTCGGTTACGGGGTACCTGCAGAAGCTCGCGGGCAGCGATCCCCCGCTCATCCTTTACAAGAAACGCGATGGCGCATCTCTGACGGAGGCGGGAACCCGCTGGGCACTGAAGGTCATTCGAAACCACCGCCTGATAGAAACGTTCCTGTATCGCACGCTCGGGTATTCGTGGGACCGCGTGCACGATGAGGCCTGCCGTATGGAGCATGTCATTTCCGAGGAGTTCGAAGCACGGATCGCGGAACTGCTGGGCAATCCCACGCATGATCCGCATGGCGACCCCATCCCGGATCGCAACCTGCACATGCCGGACGAAAAGGCGCTTTCCCTCGCGGAATTGCAGCCGGGCGACGTCGCGATGATCGAGCGCGTCAGCGACAGCGATGCGGCACTACTGCGCTATCTCGAAAAAAACCGGCTGGTACCCGGGAAACGCCTCACGGTGAAGGAGCGCTCCCCATTCGACCAGAACATGACCCTGCGTATTCACGGAGTGCGTGGGAAAGTGGTGCTCGGACCGAGCGTCGCACAACAGGTCTTCGTGGAAAAGGAGGTACGGCATGTCCACACCGCTGCTTAACCTCCTGGTATTTTTCCTGCTTGCTCTCTCACTCATCGCCGGCTGGCACTACGGCCGCGGCTTCCTGCGCGTACTGCGGCGCAACCGTGAATTCAAGGCGCGCGTCCTGCGCGAGGACCTCCTGAAACATCTGCTCGAAAGCCGGCTCAGTGCCTCACCATTGCCGAAGGAGCAGCTTCTCCGCGCATTACGCATCGATGAACATGAACTGCGGGACGTCACGCAGGACCTCGAAGCGCATGGCATGCTCGAGGCCGATCTTCAGCTTACGAGTGCGGGGCAAACGTACGCCTTGCGCATCATGCGCGCGCACCGTCTGTACGAACGCTATCTCGCCGAGGAAACGGGCTACGGAGAACAGGAGTGGCATCGATACGCTGATGAACGCGAGCACGACCTGACCGAACAGGATATCGCCGGACTGGCGCGGAAACTGGGGAATCCCACGCACGACCCGCATGGCGATCCGATACCCGCGCAGGATGGCTTTGTCACGTACCATGAAAACAGCCACGCGCTCGCGGGGCTGGTACCCGGTCAACTCGTGCGTATCGTGCACGTGGAGGACGAACCGGAAGCGCTGTACGCGGAACTGGTGGCCGCCGGACTCGCCAGCGGTCAGTACGTGCGCGTTCTGCACGCTGACGATCAGCATGTGCGTCTCAGCTGCGAAGGACGTGAAGTACGCCTCTCCTACCGTGCGGCAGAAAACGTCACGGTGGTCGCCGACCTGCGTGAGGACGAACATGCCGTGCCGGAACACGGCGTCACACTCTCATCATTGCAGCCGGGACAGCATGCGCGCGTCATCAGCCTCTCCCAGCGTCTGCGCGGCAGCGAACGCCGTCGGCTGCTCGATCTCGGGCTGCTGCCCGGTACGGACATCAGCGCGGAACTGCGCAGCCCCGGAGGAGATCCCGTGGCCTATGACATTCGCGGTTCGCTCATCGCCCTGCGCCGCAAACAGGCGGATCTCATTCTCGTCGAGCCGCCTGCCGACGACAACGGACCCGGAACGTCAAACGTCATCGAGTCGAACAACGAATCCTGAGTACTCAGATAAAACGATGATATGAAAAAACAAGAGCCGATCGTACAACCTCCCTCCGATGCCTGCGCCACCTGTCCGATGCACGACGCCAGCGCGTTGAAACGGCTGGGAGTGGACATGAAAAACTTCGACTACGTCGTCGCACTCGCGGGCAATCCGAACACCGGCAAAAGTACCGTGTTCAACTCGCTGACGGGTTTGCGGCAGCACACCGGGAACTGGCCCGGAAAAACCGTGACGCGAATGGAGGGCGGATTCGAATACGCGGGACTGCGCTACAAGCTTGTGGATCTTCCGGGGACGTATTCCCTGCTCGCCACCAGCGAGGACGAACTCGTCGCGCGGGATTTCATTCTCTTCGGTCAGCCGGATGTGACGCTTGTCGTCGTGGACGCCACCAGGCTCGAGCGGAATCTGAATCTCGCCCTGCAGGTCAGCCAGATCACCGAGCGCGCCGTGCTGTGTCTGAATCTGATGGACGAGGCAAAGAGGAAAGGAATGCACATCGACGACAGACGGCTGGCACGCGACCTCGGTATGCCTGTCGTCCCGATGAGCGCACGACAGAACGAGGGCATTCCCGAACTGCTGGGAGTGATCGGGGAAGTCGCCGCCTCAAACGTCCGCTCCAAACCATACCGTGTCAGCTACCAATCCCCGCAACTGCGTTCCTCCCTCTCCCGCCTGACGGAAATGATCGAGCGGTCCATGCCCGATCTGCCCAACGCGGAATGGGTCGCCCTTCGTCTCCTCGACGGAGACGCCGCGATCACCGAGGCGTTGCTCAACGGGGAACTCGGGGAGATGCGCACATGACCCAGAAAGTCAGAAACTCCGCAGCGGATATCGTCGCCGAAGCACAGAAACTGCGCTGGGACATGGGCGGCGATTTGCACGACCAGTTGACCGAATCGCTGTATGCGGAGGCGGCGCGGATTTCCGACCGTGTGGTCTCGCGGCCCGATCACGCTGCCGCACGCGGATTCGACCGTACGCTTGACCGCATTATCACCAGTCGCATCTGGGGCTTCCCGCTCATGCTGCTGCTTCTGACGCTGGTGTTCTGGCTAACGATCAGCGGCGCGAACGTGCCCTCCGCCCTGCTTTCGGGATTGCTTATCGACACCATCCAGCCCATGCTCAAACATGCGGCGGCTTCGATCGGACTCTGGTGGTGGCTCGACGGTCTGCTGATCGACGGCATGTATCTCGCCACCGCGTGGGTGGTGAGCGTCATGCTCCCCCCGATGGCGATCTTCTTCCCGCTGTTCACGCTGCTCGAGGATTTCGGCTATCTCCCGCGCGTGGCATTCAACCTTGATGCACTCTTCCATCGCGCCGGCGCGCACGGCAAGCAGGCGCTGACCATGACGATGGGATTCGGCTGCAACGCCGCCGGTGTCGTCGCGACACGCATCATCGACAGTCCGCGTGAAAGACTCATCGCGATCATCACCAACAACTTCGCCCTGTGCAACGGCCGCTGGCCGACGCAGATATTGCTTGCCACGATATTCATCGGTGCCCTCGCACCGGCTGAGCTCGCCGGATTGATTTCCGCGTTCGCCGTGGTCGGGATCGCCCTGCTCGGCGTGCTGCTCACGTTTGTCACGTCCTGGTCTCTCTCCCGCACCGTCCTGCGCGGCGAGGCCAGCGCATACAGCCTGGAACTCCCTCCCTATCGTCCCCCGCGCATCTGGCGCACGATTTACACTTCCATCATCGACCGGACGGGCATCGTGCTCTGGCGTGCCATCAAGTTCGCGCTTCCCGCCGGCGCGGCGATCTGGCTTTCCGCGAACATCCAGTTCGGGGGCGTCAGCATCGCGGAATATCTGATTCACTGGCTCGATCCCGTCGGACTTTTCATCGGTCTCAACGGCGTGATCCTCGTCGCGTACATTCTTGCAATCCCCGCGAACGAGATCGTCATTCCCACCATCCTCATGCTGACGGTACTGGTGGCAGGCGTGACAGGCGTCGGAGACGGCGCGGGCGTGATGTTCGAACTGCAGTCCAACGCCGACGTTCTCACCCTCCTGCATGCCGGGGGGTGGACGCTACTGACAGCCATCAACCTGATGCTGTTCAGTCTGCTGCATAATCCCTGCAGCACGACACTGTACACGATATACCGTGAAACCGGCAGCCTGAAATGGACGACCGTATCCGCACTTCTCCCTGTGGTTATGGGCGTCGCCACGACGTTTGTCGTCACGCAGCTGTGGCACCTCTTCGGACTGTAATCCGCAATCCCTCTTCAACGCAACAGAAGCATGAGCACTGATGCAGGATACAATATCACCGGAGCAGAAGACTGCAATCGTCGCATCGCTCCAACGCTACTTCGATGAACATTTCGAGCACGAACTGAACGACCTGCAGGCCGCCCTTCTGCTCGATTACATCATGAAGGAAATCTCCCCGCTGGCGTATAACAGGGGTATCGAAGATGCGCGCCAGTACTTCGCCGCGCGCGCCGAAGATTTGCCGGGAATCTGTTTCCAGGAGGCGCTGACCTACTGGGAAATGAAACCGGGCAGCGCTCGCACGGTGCGACGGAAGCCTGGACCGTGAACGTAACATACAGCACTCAGGAACTCGCGTGGGTATCGCATCCGCGATCATTCGCAGGTGCCTCCCGCGTGTTGGGGAATGCGCCCCGGTGAGCCTCAGAGGCGATTGTTTCGTAAGGAAGCTACGCCGTTGACCACGATTCCCCGAAAGCATCCCCTCCGCTGCGACTATTCCCGGAAAGCTTCCCCGGCGATATATGTGTCGAAAAACTCCTGGAAGCTTTTCACTTTTCCATCACGGAATGTCACGAGGTGCACGAAGTCCGATTCGTAGATTTTTCCCGTCCGAAGGGCGCGGCACTTCATGTGTCCAACCACGCCGACAGTGTCGGCATCGGTGAGCATCTTCGCGGGTTCGAGAAGCAGGATTTCCTCGGCATTTTTCCCGATTTCCACCCACTCCATGAAACCTGTGTGGCCGTACCGTGTGCCTCCGGCGGGATTGAAGGGATTATCGGGTTCACCCCATACAACGTCTTCCGCGAGCAGGGCGAGCACGCCGGGAATATCCCGGGAGGCAAACGCCGCGTAGAGCTGTTGTGTCAATGTGATGTGTCTTTCCTGGGAAGTCATTATCCACGCTCCTTCAACGATGGTTTCTTGCCGCTATGTTACTCCGGGAGTGATATGAAAAGCAAGACGACGCCGCAGACACGACGGGCTTCCCGCATGGCGATCGCACACTTCGCGAATGAGACGCGCAAAACGTTGTATACTGGTCGCATGCTTGGAAAACGCGGCGCGAAATGCTAGACTGCCTGTTGTATCCTAAGCAACGAATCATTGCCCGTTTCCCGAAAACCGTCATGCCCCACGCATCCGAACATAGCACCGTGACGACACGGACGCTGCTCGTCTTCTGGCTGCCGTTGCTGGCGACCTGGCTGATGATGTGGATCGAGGGACTCTTTCTCGCGGCAGTGATCGCACGCCTTGCGGATCCGAAGTTCAATCTCGCGGCATACGGCGTGGCATTCTCCTTCGCCCTGATGGTCGAGGCCCCGATCATCATGATGATGAGCGCGTCCACCGCGCTGCAGATCGAGATCTTCTTCAAGACTCTCAATTACCTATACAATCTCAAACGTCCTGGACAGCACTGTTCTTACGTCAGTCTGCTGAATGTATAACAGCAGGTTCATTTCTATTAATGAACCTGCTGCCCCAACTGTGACGACAGAAGCTACTATATTAGCGCCAAGAATCCGTCGGCGTAATACACTTTTTTTCTTCACCGCAGATTGTGTATTTACGTAACCCAGTAACTGAGCATTTAGAATCTTTGAAAGGCCCAATAGGTGGACAATCATCTGGGTGGCAATCATATCTTACAGGGCCATACCATGCTGGGCATCCACCCTTCATCGGGGCAGTTTGAGTCCCCGGCGTACCTGCAATTGAATCCGAGACGGTCGCAATAGTGAGAAGAACAGCTTGGCTGGCAATAATCAACCCAAACGCGAGATACGTTAATCTTTTCATGACACACCCTATATGCTACTTGACTAGTATTACTTCGGTCTTGTCCACTATTTCGTTTGCCCTGCTTGCCAAGATGATCCAGTACGAGCCACTAGGCAGAGATCGTTCAAGCGAATACGAGTAGGAATACGTATTCTTCTCAATCCGACCGGACTTAAATGTATGAAGAACTTGGCCTAAAGTGTTAATCAAACAGAGGCGTCCAGAAAAGTCTTGATCAGCTTTGAAACGAACATTCAACTGTTTCCCAGACGAAACAGGATTTGGGTACGCATCGATTGTGAACACCAAGCTGTTGATTACGCTACTATTCGTCGGCGTTTCCCTAGCCTTTGAAAAGCCGGCATCATCAGAGAACTTCGCGTTTATTGTAAATGAATCCGAGAGAAAGAAATCACTATCATTACCCGCAAATGCATCCACTTCCGCCTTCAAATAAACGGAATCAACATTTCCCGGGACCACATCTCCGATTCTCCAGGAATCATGTTCCCAAACATCACTCGACTGGAATCCATAGGCCTCCGGGAAATCACGTCCAGTCATCGTCCGAAAAAGAACGGTGCTATCTAGTGTTGCCAATACGAAACCGCTGCTGGCATCATACAGGCGAAGAACCCATGAGACGGTGTCGGGGAAGCACAGATTTGTAAAATTCGTATCCGCCACACAGAACGAGGCGGCCTTCCATATTGATATGACTGTGTTGTTATTGCACGGGAAGGCTTTCCACGTTAGTTTATTATTCACGTTCGCTTTTGAGTCGCAGTACCACGTGCTATCATAGACAGATTCAGCGTATATATGGCTACTGTCTTCATCGTTGATGAAGAACATTTCACCATAGGTGAGCTTAATATCGACACTATCATAGACGGCCGCAATCTCTCGATAATCATACAGCCGATCGATAGTTCGCGTCCGCGTAAACACGTCACTCCAGACCTTCTGTCCATTCGTAGCCATCAACACGATTGTCAACACAGCCAGCGTGATAACGGTCGAGACAATCGGTGAGAGCGCGCGTTTTTTTTGTCCACGATTTACCAAGGTTTCAGCATCATTACCCGACATTTCGACACCTCCAGATTACTCCTTTACAACATGTCACGACGATTATCTATATAAATCTGCTGATTTCGCACTTTGATACGTTACGATGAGCATCGTGCTCAGTATGATGTTTTTCAGGTAAAAAGTGTAATCCAGCGGCAGTGGGACGAAATCACCAAAGCAACCGCAACTCCGGACACCCTGAGGATTCACGAACAAGACGAACAAATTGACGGCTAATATTCCAACAAGCAAGATTATGGAAGTACCCTTTACGTTTCTGTTTAAAAGCAAGCAAAAACCAAAGTACATTTCTAGAACGGGGACAAGCACGGCAATGATTGCATCAGCCGGATATACCTGCACGAGCGATGCGATGGCTGCAAAGTAATCAATTGGTGAAATCACTTTCAATACGCCACTTGCAACAAATATCACCCCACAAATAGCTCGGACAATATTGTGATAGTAGTGCGCTGATCCGAGTACGGATCTCCCGCTGCCGATATCATTTTGTCCGCCCCTGCGCCAAATAGCCCAGCATGATGCACTCTCCTGCATTCGTCTCATCAATCAAATCCTCGATTTCAACATGAACACGCGAAATACATATGTGCGGACCTCTTTTGGTCTCGCAAAGCCGTATAAATGGACATTTTTATCTTTAATGAAATATTGCATGCAATATGGGGATGCTCTTGCACGATGTCAAGCCCCCCCCCCCCATTTATGGGTCATAAATTAATGCCTTGTTTGCTGTTGTTGGCGTCTCATAACATCTTCGCTCCTCCGATGTGTACCGGGTGTGGTGATACTGTTCTGCACTGTACACTGAACACTGTACGATACTCAATATCGGGCGGTTGATTCCGGCTGCATGGGCCTGTAGTTTACGAATATGTATTTTGAATCCCTCCATACCGGATTGTACACCGTGACGCCGCGGCGCACCGTCAACACGGCGAAACTCGACACCTTTCTCGATAACGCGGACCTGCATCCGCCGATGTTTCTCGACGACGAAAGTGCGATTGAACGTGGACACCCGCGCCGCATCGTCACCGGACCGAAGATTTTCGCCGGGACCATGGGACTCGTCCGTGCCGACGGCAGGTTCGACCAGGTGGTCGCGGTGCTGGAATTCAACCAATGCCCCACGCATCCGAACATCGCTCCGTGACCACACGGACACTGCTGGTATTCTGGCTCCCCATGCTGGCGACCTGGCTGATGATGTCCGTCGAAGGACCCTTCCTCGCGGCGGTCATCGCGCGCTTGGCGGATCCGAAATTCAATCTCGCCGCCTACGGTGTGGCCTTTTCCTTTGCGCTCCTGGTCGAATCGCCCATCATCATGATGATGAGCGCGTCCACCGCGCTTGTTTCGGATCGGACCTCCTACCTCCGCCTGCGCAATTTCACCCTGATGCTCAACGGCGGCATCACCGTCATCATGCTGATAGTGATCATACCCCCGGTATTCTCGTTTATTGCCAGCGACCTGATCGGCCTCCCGGACGAAGTCGAACGGCTGACGCATCTGGCGACGGCGCTGCTGCTGCCATGGCCAGCCGCAATCGGATTCCGGAGATTCTACCAGGGACTCCTCATCCGTCACAACCTCACCCGCCGCATTGCCTACGGCACCATCATACGGCTTGTTTCGATGTCGGGAACGGCGGTCCTCGCCGCCACCTTGACCGATCTCCCGGGTGCCGCCGTGGGAGGAGCCGCGCTCGCCGCCGGCGTGACCATCGAAGCGGTGGCGAGTCGCCTCATGGTGCGGAGGACCATCCACCGTCTCCTGCATGGAGCAGACGATCCGACCGCCGCCATGAGCTATCGCTCGATTTTCTCTTTTTACTATCCCCTCGCCATGACGTCGATCCTCGCACTCGGCGTGCAGCCGATGGTCACGTTCTTTCTCGGTCAATCGCGCATGCCGCTCGAATCCCTCGCCGTGATGCCCGTGGTGACCTCCCTGGTGTTCCTCTTCCGCAGCTTCGGATTGTCGTATCAGGAAGTTGCCATCGCCCGTTTCGGCAGGCATATGGAACATTTTCGCGTCGTCCGGAATTTTGCCGTGGGACTCGGCGTCGCCGCCGTCGCGGGGCTCGCGTGCATCGCGATGACGCCGCTCGCGGATTTCTGGTTTCTCGATCTTTCAGGGCTTTCTCCCCTGCTCGCCGCTTTCGCGATACTTCCAGCGCAGCTGCTGGTGCTGATGCCCGGGACGTCGGTGCTGCTCTCCTTCCAGCGTTCCGTGCTCGTGGCGACGAAACGCACCGGCCCCGTGACGCTGGCAACCGTGCTGGAAGTCAGCGTGATCATCATCACGCTTGCGGTCGCGATCCTCGTCTTCGATGCGGTGGGTGCGGTCGCCGCGGCTATCGCCCTGATGGCCGGACGTCTCGCCGCAAACGCCTGGCTCACGCCCCCGATGCTGCGCGCGGTGCGGGAGACGCGGGTGAAATGATGGAATACTCCCCCGTCATAGGACTGGAAATCCACGCGCAGCTCCTGACGCGGAGCAAGCTGTTCTGCGCATGTGCGACCACGGGTGACGATGCGCCGAATTCCCGCACGTGCCCGGAATGTCTCGGACACCCGGGCGCACTTCCCGTGCTCAATGCGGAAGCCGTGCGCATGGCCATTCGCGCGGGAACAGCACTCGGCTGCACCCTGCACCCCGACTCCCGCTTTGCACGTAAACATTATTTCTATCCCGACCTTCCGAAGGGCTACCAGATCACCCAGTACGACCGACCGATCGGTACCGGCGGAGCGCTGCGATTCCGAATGCCCGACGGAAACATCGCCCATGCTGCAATACAGCGCATTCATCTCGAGGAGGATGCCGGGAAGCTCATCCATACGGAAACGGACGCTCGTGCGGACGACAATCGCTGCGGCACGCCGCTGCTGGAAATCGTAACCTACCCCGTATTCATATCGCCCGAAGCAGCCGTGGCATTCCTGCAGGAACTGCGGCGCATGCTGATGTACATCGGCATCTGTGACGGCAGCATGGAGCACGCGTCGCTCCGCTGCGACGCGAACGTATCGTTACGCGATACGGCAAACGCCCCCGGCCAGCGAACGGAGATCAAGAATCTCAATTCCTTCCGTCATATCGAGCACGCACTGCATTGGGAAATCGACCGCCAGCGCACCGTGCTCGCGTCGGGGGGGACCGTTGAAGCGGTCACTTTGCTCTGGGACGAGAATGCCAACGCCGGCAGCATCATGCGCGGCAAGGAAAGCGCCGCGGATTATCATTACGTCGACGACCTGGATCTGCCCGAACTCGTCATCACGACGGAGGAAATCGAATCCGTCGTCGCCACACTTCCGGAACTGCCGCTGGCCCGAGCCGAAAGACTCGTGCAAGAGCACGGACTCAGCCATTACGATGCGGACGTGCTCACCGCTGATCGCATGATGGTGGACTTCTTCGAAGAACTCCTGCGCTGCCTCCCTGCCGATCGAAGAGCCGCATTGACGAAGTCCGCCGTCCATTGGATCAACGGAGAACTGCTGGCCGCGATGAAGAATCAGGCGTGCGGGACGATCCCCGTCGACGCTGCGCGTCTGGCGCATCTGCTCGAGCGGATCGACGACGGCAGCATCAGCCACAGCGCCGCGAAGCTGGTGTTCGAAAACATGTGCGGGTCGTCGCAGGACGCCGATGCGTTGATCGCCGAACTCGGTCTGCTGCAGGTATCGGATGAAACGACCCTTCGCGCGCTGGCCGAGGACATTCTTGAAGCACATCCCGCGGAAGTCCACGCCTTTCAAAACGGGAAACAGGGGCTTCTCGGTTTTTTCATTCAGCGCATGATGGAACAGAGCCAGGGAAAAGCCGATCCGCGGCGCAGCAGTGCCATTCTTCGAGATCTCCTGGCGGGCGCGGGGGACCAAGAGATGAAGGAAGCGACCGCGCGGCGAAGCGAACAGGAAGGTAGTGAGCGCTCTGCTCGCGCCGGCGAAGGAGATTCCCCATGATCATCGTCCTGCAGGCCGTAGCAATCGTCTGTGCCGTCGTCAGTTCGCTGTTTTTCGTGCTCGTGTACAGTGGATGGATGCGCGCGCTACGCACGCCTCCGGCGCGCAGGGAACCGCGGCCGGTATCAGTGATAATCGCCGCGCACAACGAAGCAGCCGTGCTGCCGCGGCTCCTCGCGGCGCTGAACGAACAGGATTATCCCCGCGATCTTTTCGAAATCATTCTTGTGGACGATCGCTCGGATGACGGGACATCGGACATCGCGCAGGGGATGGGATCCGACCTCCCGATACGCATCCTGCGCATCGACGAAACACCCGACGGTGTTTCTCCGAAAAAATGGGCGCTGCATCAGGGCATCGCGGTGGCACGGAACGACCTGCTGCTACTCACCGATGCCGATTGCCTGCCGCGTCCCGCATGGATTCGCAGCATGACCGCTGCGTTTTCGGACGATGTCGAAACGGTGATCGGGCTCGCGCCTCTGACGGCGGGCGACGACGGCGCATCTCGTTTCGCCGCGTTCGAATCGCGCAGAACCATGGCGCTGAGCATTTCCGCCGCCGCATTCGGCATTCCATACATGGCAAGCGGACGCAGCTGGGGATTCACACGCACGATGTACGAGCGCTGTGGAGGACTCCCGACGCTGTATGCGCATCTCGGCGGCGACGACGACCTCCTGCTGCAGCGGATGCTGAAGCACGGCGCATCCGTTGGCGTCTGCACGCGTCAGGATGCGATGGTGCTTTCCGCAGCACCCACGGGGTGGAAGGATCTTCTAAGACAGAAGCTCCGCCACTACCGCGTATCCTCTGCGTACCGCGGCCGTGGCGCATCTTTTCTTGCCGCATTCGTTCTCAGTGAGACCCTTACTCCGCTGGCCGTCGTCGCGCTCACGGTGCTCATGCCGGGTCCCGAACGCGTGCTGCCCCTGCTGATGTGGCTGTGGAAACTCTGGTACGACACGGGTTTTCTCGCCTATGCATTCCGCTGGATGGAAGGCGATAATGCAAGAATTCGCCTTGCGTTCTCGGAAGGATTCCATATTTTCTTTTCAGCCCTGACCGGTGTAACGTCGTATGTGAAACCGCCCCGCTGGTAAACCGTGACCGAGACAACTTTCGAATCGACATTCGCGCTGGATACGGCGCACCCCAACTACGAACGCTGGCAGCGCGCCATCGATCATGCCCGCCTGCGCGGGGATGCCGTGTGTGACGCGCTTGAATCATTCATGGATCTGAAGGGCGCCGTCGTGCTCGACGCCGGCTGCGGCGTCGGCGGCACAAGCGCGGCGCTCCATGCCCGCGGCGCAGATGTGATCGCCGTGGACTGCAACGCCGATCGCCTCGACGCATTGAACGAGAGCCTCCCCGATGTCGAAACCGCGATGACGGATCTCACGTCGCTTCCCTACCCCGATGCATCGTTCGATGCGATCGTGCTGCAGGATGTGCTCGAACACGTGGCGTCGCCCGCCGAGGTGCTCATGGAAATTTCCCGCGTTCTCACTCCGCAGGGACTGCTGTACATGAGCACGCCGAACCGCAATGCGCTGACGAACATTATTTCCGACCCGCATTTCGGACTCCCGCTTGCGAGCCTGAAGCGGCGCGACGAGCTGCGCGCGATGCTGCGGAAAAAACGTCCAGCCGATGCGGCGCGCGAAGATCTCGCGCAGCTGCTCAGCTTCGCGGAATTGACGGGACTGCTTCACGCCAGCGGCCTGCAAGCCTCCTTCATCAACCATGCGACCGCGCTGCGGCTGTTTGACAGACCTGAATCGCTGGTCTGGTCCGACGGACACCTGCGCACGATCCGTCTGCTGCGGCGCAGCGGTCTGAAAAATCTTGTCTTGCGCCTCGTCAGCGATGAACCGGGCTTCTTCAACTCCTGGATCAATCCTGCCTGGTACCTGATCTGCAGAAAGGATTTGTAATGACTCTGCGGACACTCCGCAACCTCTCCCGCTGCCTCTCTTTCCGCCGCGTCTGGAACCTTGTTCTGGTCGGGCTTTCCTACCAGATCTCGATACGCCGCGGACGCAGCCTTGTATGGGGGCGTCCCTACACCCTGACGATCGAGCCGACCAATCGCTGCAATCTCAAATGTCCGGAATGTCCCTCCGGCAACGGCACGATGGTGCGTCCGCTCGGCATGATGGACCTCGACCGCTTCCGGTCCATCGTCGACAGCGTGCATAAAGAAGTTTTCTACCTTCAACTCTTTTTCCAGGGCGAGCCGTTCATCAACAACCAGCTCGTCGACATGATCGCATACGCGCACGCGAAGCGCATGTATGTTTCCATCAGCACCAACGCCCATTTCCTGCGGCGCGCAGTCGTGGACGCGCTGCTGCGCGCGGGACTCGACCGCCTCATCCTTTCCATCGACGGGATGACGCAGGAAGTGTACGAGGAATACCGCGTCGGCGGTTCTCTTGCGAAAGTGCACGAGGCACTCGGACATCTCGACACTGCCCGCCGCACACTCGGCCGCCGTGCACGCACAGAGCTGTCGCTGCAGCTGCTGGTCACGCGGCAGAACGAGGAGCAACTTCCGGAGCTCCGCGCCCTCGCCCGGAAACATCGCGCCTACGTCGCACTGAAGACGATGCAGGTGTATTCGATAGAAGGCGCCGAGCGTTTTCTCCCGCGCGATGAACGCTACAGCCGGTATCGCATCGTCGACGGCGCACTGCGGACGAAGAACACGCAGCACAACCGCTGCGTGCGTCTCTGGGAGCGCAGCGTCATCACCTGGGACGGCGTTGTCGTGCCCTGCTGCTTCGACAAGGATGCGGAATATCCGCTCGGTACCATCAACGGACGCAGCTTCGACGACGTGTGGCAATCGCCGGAGTATCACGCCTTTCGCAACCGCGTCCTCACCGGCCGGCGAAACATCCCCATCTGCAGCAACTGCACCGAGGGACTGCGCATCTATCGGTGAGCGTCGCGCTGCGACATTGGCTATTGGCTATTGGCTATTGGACCTTGGCCAACAGCCAAAAGCCAAAAGCCAACGGCCAACTGCCAACAGCCAAAAGCCAACAGCCAAAAGCCAACAGCCAACAGCCAACAGCCAAAAGCCAAAAGCCAAAAGCCAAAAGCCAAAAGCCAACGTCCTGATATTCCCGAATATTCCGTAATTTGGGAGGATGACTCTCGGACTCGACATACTCGGCCGCCGCACGATTCGTTTTTTCACGGAGATCGGACAGGTCAGCGTGCTGCAGCTGAAGATCTTCCGCAGCATGCATCGGCTTTTCCGCGACCGCCGGCTCGTGCTCGAGCAGATGGCGCATATCGGCGTCGGGTCGCTTCCGCTCGTGCTGATCATCGGACTCTTCACCGGCATGGTATCGGCCTGGCAGGCCGCGTACCAATTCCAGGGCATGATCAGCTTTTCGCTGATCGGGGGCGCGGTGAGTCGCGCGATCTTCATCGAGCTGGGACCGGTACTCACGGCGATTGTCATCGCGGGACGCGTCGGTGCATCCATCGCGGCGGAAATCGGCACGATGAAAGTCACCGAACAGATAGACGCCCTCGAGAGCATGGCGATCGATCCTGTGCGCTATCTCGCCATGCCGCGCTTCCTCGGTGCCGTTCTCATGATGCCGGTGCTCGTCGTATTTGCGAACAGCATCGCACTGATTGGCGCGTTCCTGGTTTCGAACTTTTTCCTCGGCCTCACATCACAGGTGTTTTTCGGCAGCGTCGAGCGATTCTTTGAAACAAAGGACATTGTTTCCGGCATTATCAAATCCATCGCGTTCGGAGGCGTCACTGCCATTCTCGGCTGCCATATCGGTTTCAAGACCAGCGGCGGCGCGGAAGGCGTGGGACTCGCCACCATCCGCTCTTTCGTGCTCTCATCCGCAATGATTCTGATTCTCGATTACGCACTCTGGCTGATCATCTTCTGATACTCCCATGGAAGCGCGACTGTTGGGGACTCCCCTTCGCCTTGATCGCCGGGCAGAAGGGCGCTATCTTGAAGGGAACTCTGCGATCTATAATTTTGTAGTTAGTTGAATATGCGAAGTTCAAAGGACGCGCCGATCGCCGAGAGGCGAATTGGATTCTGACAGATACAAGCTGGAAATACAATGGAAGGTAACTTTTCAAACAGAGTGCAGGAAGTCATCCGCCTGAGCCGCGAAGAAGCGCTTCGCCTCGGCCATGACTACATCGGCACCGAACATTTGCTCCTGGGCATCATCCGCGAGGGAGAGGGGATCGCCGTAAAGATCCTGCGCAACCTCGGCTGCGATCTCTACCAGGTGAAAAAGAGCATTGAGGACACCGTCCGTTCGTCGGGAGGCACGATCACGATCGGCAACATCCCGCTGACGAAGCAGGCGGAGAAGGTGCTGAAAATCACCTACCTCGAAGCCAAGCTCTACAAGTCCGAGGTGATCGGCACCGAGCATCTGCTCCTGTCGCTGCTTCGTGACGACGACAACATCGCCGCACAGATTCTCAACCAGTTCAACGTGCAGTACGACCTCGTGCGCAATGAACTCGACAACATCATCAGCGGCAAACCCTCGACGCCTTCGCCCAACGAACCGGGTCGCGGACCCGAGCGCGGCGAAGCCAGCAGCGCCGCCGAGAAACGCGCCGAGCGCGTCAAAACACCCGTGCTCGACAATTTCGGGCGCGATCTGACGAAAATGGCGCTCGACGACAAGCTCGACCCCATCGTCGGCCGCGAGAAGGAAATCGAGCGTGTGGCGCAGGTACTTTCGCGACGCAAGAAAAACAATCCCGTGCTCATCGGCGAGCCGGGCGTCGGCAAGACTGCCATCGCCGAGGGACTCGCACTGCGCATCATCCAGAAGAAAGTCTCGCGTGTGCTTCACAACAAACGTGTCGTCACCCTTGACCTCGCAGCGCTGGTCGCGGGCACGAAATACCGCGGACAGTTCGAAGAGCGTATGAAAGCCGTGATGAACGAGCTGGAAAAAGCCCGCGACATCATTCTTTTCATCGACGAACTCCACACCATCGTCGGTGCCGGCGGTGCCTCGGGTTCGCTCGACGCCTCCAACATGTTCAAGCCCGCACTCGCGCGCGGCGACATCCAGTGCATCGGCGCGACCACTCTCGACGAGTACCGTCAGAATATCGAAAAAGACGGCGCGCTCGACCGCCGCTTCCAGAAGATCATGGTCGATCCCACCAGCGTGGATGAAACCATACAGATTCTGGAAAACATAAAAACGAAGTACGAAGAGCATCACAACGTGCGCTACACCGACAAGGCCATTCAGGAATGCGTGCGTCTGAGTGATCGCTACATCACCGACCGCTTCCTTCCCGACAAGGCCATCGACGTGCTCGACGAATCCGGCGCACGGGTGCATCTCGAAAATATCGTCGTGCCCAAGAACATCGTCGAGCTGGAAGAAGACATCGAGAAGATCAAGAGCGAGAAAAACCAGGTCGTGCGCAACCAGAATTTCGAGGAAGCCGCGCGGCTGCGCGACATCGAGAAGAAGCTGCTGCACGAACTCGATGAAGCCAAGCGCATCTGGGAAACCGAGTCGCAGTCCATTGTCCACGAAGTAGATGACAACGTGATTTCCGACGTGGTGTCGATGATGACCGGCATTCCCGTCAATCGCATCGCGCAGTCGGAATCGCAGAAGCTGCTCAAAATGGGCGACGAACTCAAGGATGAGATCATCGGCCAGGACGAAGCCATCGAGAAGCTGGTGCGAGCAATTCGCCGCACGCGCGCAGGACTCAAGGATCCCTCCCGCCCGATCGGGTCGTTCATTTTCCTCGGTCCGACCGGTGTCGGAAAAACCGAGCTCGCCAAGGTGCTCGCACGCTATCTCTTCGACTCCGAGGACGCACTCGTGCGCATCGATATGAGCGAGTACATGGAGAAATTCTCCGTCTCCCGTCTCGTCGGCGCGCCTCCGGGCTATGTCGGCTACGAAGAGGGCGGACAGCTCACCGAGAAAATTCGCCGTAAACCGTATTCGGTCGTGCTGCTCGATGAAATCGAGAAAGCGCACCCCGACGTGTTCAACATCCTCCTCCAGGTGCTCGACGACGGCATCATCACCGATGGACTCGGCCGGCGAGTGGATTTCAAGAATACCATTCTGATCATGACATCGAATATCGGCGCACGCGATATCAAGCAGGACGGAGTCGTATTCGGTTTCGGTGAGAAACCGGAAGAGAAAAACGCCTACCGCGACATGAAAAAGACCCTTGAGGAATCTCTCAAGAAGTTGTTCAATCCCGAGTTCCTCAATCGCATCGACGAGAGCATCGTGTTCCACGCGCTGACGAAGGAACACATCAAGGTAATCATCGACATTTCCACGAAAAAGCTGTTCAAGCGCCTCGGCCACATGGGCCTTTCGCTGGAATTCAGCGACGCTGCGAAGGACTTTCTCGCCGAAAAGGGCTTCGATCCCAATTACGGTGCACGTCCCCTGCGTCGTGCGCTGCAGAATTTTGTCGAGGATCCGCTCGCGGAAGAAATCCTCAAAGGCCGTTTCCCGGAAGGCAGCCGCATCCAGGTCGAAATGAACGAGGACAAGGATGCCTTCACCTTCAATCCCGCTTCCGGCTCCGCCGACGGGGAGGACAAGGGACCGGCCGAGGAACACACGACCGTGGATCAGGGCGAAGGCGACAGCGTCTAGAAGTCTGGTTCTCCTGAAATGGAAAAAGTGGCATTCACGTGCCACTTTTTTTTTATTCCACGACGGAAACTGGAGCGATGTCTAATTCAGACGGGCCTTGAGGAAGAAGCGGGGAATCTCGGCTTCGAACGTGCTTCCGTCCTCACGCTGCATGGAGTACGTTCCCTCCATCGATCCTTCGAAGGACTTCAGCACACAGAAACTGTTGTAATGGTAGGTCATTCCCGGCTTGACCATGGGCTGCTCGCCGACCACGCCTTCTCCCTCGACCTCGTAATCCTGCGCAGCGGCGTCATGGATGTACCAGTGCCGACGCAGCAGCTTGACCGGTGCCGGTCCGTGATTCTCGATACTGATGTAATAGACGAAAAAGAAATTCCGTTTCATGACATCGGACCGGTCTTCGAGAAAATAACTCTGAACGGTAACCGTCAGACCTTCGGTGGTTTTTGTATATGCAAGCATGGGACAGTCGTATGATGCGAGTGAAAGGGATACAGCATACGAAACACCGCCCGGGGGGGATTGGTTCACGCGCCGGATCGTGGCACGATCGCAATGCACTGTTTCTCGTTCTGTTTTCTATTCCGCCTCGGTCCTGTTCCCGGCGAGTGCCTCCCTCGCTATTACCGCATTCTCAGTAGCGATCCAGCCGGAAGCTCTCGCCGAGGTACATTTTGCGTGCCTCTTCATCGTTGGCCAGCTTCTCCGAATCCCCTTCCATCAGAATGTTGCCGTCGAACAGAAGGTAGGCGCGGTCGACGATCGACAGTGTCTCATGCACGTTGTGATCCGTGATGAGCACACCGATATTGCGCTCTTTCAATGCCGTGACGATGCGCATGATGTCCTCCACCGCGATAGGATCCACGCCCGCAAAGGGTTCGTCGAGAAGGATGAAGCTCGGATTGGTCGTCAGCGCGCGCGCGATTTCCGTGCGGCGGCGCTCACCGCCGGAGAGCATGTAGCCCTTGCTGCCCCTGATGTTCTCGATGTTGAAATCGCTGAGCAGTTCTTCCGCCCGCAGCTTTCTCTGCTTCCGATCGAGTCCCATCACTTCGAGCGTCGCAAGCAGATTTTCCTCCACCGTCAGTTGACGAAACACCGAAGCTTCCTGTGGAAGGTAGCCGATGCCCAGCCGCGAGCGTTTGTACATCGGCAGGCGCGTGATGTCCTTGTCGTCGATGAACACCTTGCCCGCGGTCGGCCTGATCATTCCGGTGATCATGTAAAACGTCGTCGTCTTTCCGGCGCCGTTCGGACCGAGCAGTCCCACGATTTCACCCTGCTGCACCGAAACGCTCGCGCCCTTGACGACATAGCGCTTCTTGTACCTTTTCTTCAGTTCCTCCGAGCGCAGGATGCGGTTGCCGCTGCGCTTTTCAAGCGGCGAAAACTGCAGCGGTTCCGCCGTCGACATGGTGGCGTCAGTTGCGTTCATTGCTGGGATTCCTTTCGAGTTGATACAGTGCGACCGCATTGCGGGTCGTGATGCGGGAAATATATGAGACGGACTGATGCCGTGTCGCCGCAAAGCGCCGTGCGATCATCGGGAGAAAGGCGGGCTCGTTCCGCTTCCCGCGATACGGCACCGGAGTCATGAACGGAGCGTCGGTTTCGATCAACAGGCGATCGTCCGGAACATACGAGAGCACCGGATCGAGCGTACTTTTCTTGAACGTGACGTTCCCGGTGAACGAAATGTGAAATCCGGCATCGAGCACGGCCTGGGCATAGCGCGTGTCGGAACTGAAGCAGTGGAACTGTCCCTTGAGTGAGCCATCCTGATGCTCGCGCACGATCGCAAGAAGATCGTCGTCGGATTCGCGGTTATGCAGGATTACCGGCAAGCCGTGTTCACGGGCTATGGAGAGCTGCTCGTGCAGCACGCGCTGCTGTTCCGCGGGAGTGCAGAAATCGTAGTAGTAATCAAGCCCGATCTCTCCGATGGCCACCACCTTCGCATGCCGAGCGAGCTGCCGCAGTTCGTCGGCGAAATCATACGGCATCTTCCCCGCTTCATGCGGGTGAATGCCGACGGCGAGATACACGTCCGCATGGCGCGCGGCGATGGCGCTCGCCTGCCGGAATGATGCCACGTCGGTGGCCGGTATGATCATGCGCGTCACACCCGCCGCGCGGGCACGGTCGATGACGCGGCTGAGATCATCATGAAAATCTTCCCAGTACAGATGGCAATGGGTATCGATGTAGTTGTCGCAGTGTATGCTCACGGAGTTTCATCCTCATCGGAGAAAAAGGCCATGCTGGCAAAGGAGACGGCCGATGCGCGTTCCTCCTCATGCCATTGCTGATAATCGAGCAGAACGCCCCGCCGCGGCTTCACCAGATCGAAAAAGGTGGTGATGCATGCGAATCCGTCGATTTTCGAGGCATTCTTCGATTCACGCAGCAGATGGAAAAACTGATCGTAATCGCAGGCTTCCAACGCCGTGAATTGCGCATGGTCTGATTCGCGTACGTCGTCGAGCAGATCCGCGGCGTCGAAATCGTCACCGAATTTCCGTCCGATGTGCGACCAGTCCACGCTCAGCACGAAGGTCACCTTCCGGCCCAGCTTCTGCACCGTTGAGCGGAACGCTTTCAGAAACGCCGCATATTTTTCATCCGCCAGGGCGCGCGTTCCTTCGACGAGAAATTCCTCGAAAGACGTGCAGAGGATGGGGACAATGCGCACACGGCTGTTGCCGAACAGATGCTGAAGGAAGACCACCGGGAACTCGATAGAATGCTCCTGCCGGTGCGCCACATCGCGGTGCGTGAAAAGATCGCCGCTTTCGGCGCGCAGCATGCGTACGAATTCGCGGTCCGTGGGAAGCGTCCCAAGCGGAGTGACGAAATCCTTTTCCGTCAGGATGAAAAGGTCCTCGTACGAATAATGGCTGGTACCGAGGATGACGACCGTGTCGACATCCGCATGTTCGAGCTGACGAAACGCGGGCACGTACACCTGCGGACCGATCTGCAGGTCGATATGCGGCGTGATCACGCCAAGTAGGGTGCCGTCCCCGACAGCGCTGCTGTCGGCGTCGAACAGTTCCTGCAGGAAGTCCGCCAGCTCTTCGGGATCGTCGGGATACGATGCCCCTGCGTGCGCTGCGGGACGATTTTCCTGCGCCTGCCACGCCGCATCCTTTTCTCCCTGCCGCTCCCTGCTTCTCTCGTTGGAAAGGAAACAGAAGCGGTCGAGAGATTGCACGATGGAGAGAATCTGTTCGCCATCGATGCGGACCCCCGTCTCCTCCTGGATCGCATCCAATAACGCGCTGATGCTCCTGCTCCCGTCAAAAAACTGCAGCAGCGCCATGGCGGCCGGTCTGAACACCAGCATTTCTTCCGCATACCCCGCAGGGTCGCGGAGCAGCAGCAGATCTTCACCGTCCTCCTGAATCGGCAGCAACTCGAGGTCGTGCCGCAGCGAAGGAATCGGTTCCGTCATGGAACTGAAAACGTCAATCATCGCTGGTCTCGTAATGCGGAATATGTTGGTTGATCTCTGTAAGGGGAGTCCCGGAAGGCCAGGACTCGGCGTATTTGAGACAGCTCACCTGATGTCCTTTGCCTACCAATGCCATGTGTGGAACAACGTGCCGGCAGTCGGCAAACGCCTCGGAACATCGGGTGTGGAAAGTGCATCCAGACGGAATATTGACCGGGCTGGGGACGTCGGACCCCAGCGGCGGGTGAACGCTAACGTGATCCGGATTCGCGACCGGCGCGGATGCAAGCAGCGCGCGCGTATAGGGATGTCTCGGTGAAGTGATCACCTTCTCGACGGGGCCGAGTTCAACAAGGGAGCCGAGATACATCACGGCGATGCGGTCGGATATGTGGCGGACAACGGAGAGGTCATGCGAAATGAAGAGATAGGTCAGGTCGAGTGCCTGACGAAGGTCGGCAAGCAGGTTCAGAATCTGCGCCTGAATCGAAACGTCGAGTGCGGATACCGGTTCATCGCACACAAGGAAAAGCGGTTCGACCGCCAACGCCCGTGCGATGCCGATCCGCTGCCGCTGTCCGCTGCTGAACTCATGAGGATAGCGCCGCGCGTGGAAATCGTTGAGACCGACCATCCGCAGCAGACTGCTGATCCGTTCAGCCGCCTCGCCGCGTGATACGATATTGTGGACGTGCAGTACTTCATTCAATGCGGAGCCCACCGTCATGCGCGGATTCAGTGAGGAGTACGGATCCTGAAACACCATCTGCATTTTTTTCCGCAGAATGCGGAGGTCCCGCTTGCTGATGCGGGTGATGTCCTCGTTCTGAAAAAAAACTTTTCCGTCAGTCGGCGGCATCAGCTGAAGCAGTACGCGTCCGAGCGTACTTTTCCCGCAGCCCGATTCACCGACCAGTCCGAGCACCTCCCCCTTGCTGATGCTGAAGCTGACTCCGTTCACTGCTCGCACGTGCTGCAGCGAGGTCCGCAACATTCCTCCGCGCATGGGGAACAGCTTTTTCAGATTTTCGACTTCGAGCAGGGGGCTTGTCACAGCAAGTCTGTTTTTTGGTAATCAGATAAAATAGCAAACATCCGCATGCGCATCCAACTCTGTCCGCGTCCGGCGGGGGGAAAGGGGGTGAAAAGCGCCCGCTCCCTTCGCTTCGAGGCGTGCTTTGGCTATATTAACGCTGCAACCAGAGCTTCTTCGTTCCGTATAAGGAATTTTGTGTCTGATTTCAGAAAGCCCTGCTTGCCAAGCACTTCCATCGCCTATGAAACTACGACAGCGTATACTTTTTTTTGTCGCTGCAGCCGCTCTCCTGCTGGATTTCGTGTACGTCTTTATTCAGCGGGCCCTGACCGCATCCGGAGCGCTGGAGGGAGACCTCTTTCACACGCTGCTCGTGCTAATTGCATTCGGCGGAGGCGGACTCTACTACGCGCGCGCATCCATGAGCGATGACCAGCAACCGATGCAGCTGATCGGACGAACGGTTGTCGCGGGAGCGGTCTTTTTGTTGCTGATCGGCGTCATCCAACTTTCCATATCCACAAAATACACCTCCACCAGCGGACTGATCGCACCCGGCTCATTCTCCGTACTGGTCACGACGATCATCATTGCCACCGTCGGCGGTATCAGCGCGGTAGTCGTTTTCGTTTCTCTCTCCCGACTCGTCTTCATCAAGCGGCGTAAAAACACGCGGCGCAATTATCTGTTTTTCGTCGCGACCGCGGCCTGCTTTATCCTCATCGAGTATTTGTCGAGCCCGAATGGCTTCGGGATGAAATCTCTCGATACACTTGCCGTCGTAGCGTACGGGTTCACCTTCGTTGGGATTCTCGTAAATGCCTTCCATTTCTCCTGGATACTCGTGCTGACGCGTCGCGAAAAGCTGCTCAATCTGCTGCTCTCACTGTTTGGCTTCCTGTTCTTCATCATCCTGTCGATCTATGTGAACGACGGGGAGACGCTGCATGACGGACTCCGCGCATACCACCCGATGCTCTATGCTTTCGTAACGCTTTCATTTCATTTCGGTACCGTCTACATGGGCATCGGGTTTGCCAGTACGCTCCTCCATCTTCCGACCGCGAAGGAATTCGATCGGAAGAAAATGGAGATCTCGACACTGCAGAATCTCAGCCGGCTCATCACACAAGTGTTCGATTTTGACGAACTCATGGCTACCACTACACATCTCGCACTCGAAGTGAGTGAAGCTGATGGGGCATGGCTGGAGCTGATGCCGACCAATGGCAAGGCCAAGCGAAGCGAGCACAGTCAAGAGCGAATCACCATCGTTCGCAATTCGCTGAAAAATATTTCGGAAATCGATGTGTCGCGGCTCCGTACTTCCGAGGGACATGCGCTGCAGCAGCTTGCACTCGATGCAGCGCGTCCCGTTCTGGTTCAGGACTTCACCTCCGACCGCCGCCTCGATGCTGCAACACGTGCGCTCAAGGGCATCGGCACGCTGGCGATGGTTCCGCTCAGCAGCCATGGCGAGATAATCGGCCTGCTCTGCGTGACAAAGAAGGAAGCGTATGCCTTCGACAAGGACGCCGTGCTCGTACTCACCGCATTCGCGGATATGGTTTCCGTGGCAATTGAAAACAGCACACTCATCCGTGAGTCCATCGTGAAGGAGCGCATGGAGCAGGAATTGTTCGTGGCACAGCAGATGCAGCGCAGCCTGCTTCCGCAGGTCCTTCCGTCTTCACCCCGATTCGAGATCGCCGCGCGTTCCATCCCCGCCTATGAGGTGGGGGGTGATTATTACGATGTCCTCCCTCTCGACGATACGCATCTCGGCTTCGTCGTCGGAGACGTGTCGGGCAAAGGAGTGTCCGCGGCCCTGTACATGGCACAGGTCAAAGGCATCTTCCAGTCGCTCGGCGGCAACAGCGCCTCGACAAGGGATATTCTGATCCGAATGAACGGTCCCCTCTGCAACAGTATGGAGCGCAAATCGTTCATCAGTCTGCTCTATGCCGTGCTCGATACGGGCAGCGGTGGACTCGCGTTTTCCCGTGCGGGACATTGTCCCCTCCTCCACGTTCGCGGCGGCGAGGCGCACTTCCTCCAGCCCGAAGGCATGGCACTGGGGCTCGATGCGTCGGAGCGTTTTGCACACTCCCTGTGCGAGGAATCGCTTCAGCTCGAGGCCGACGACATTGTCGTCATGTATACCGATGGCGTGACCGAAGCCCGCAACCCCGATGATGAGGAATTCCAGTACCACCGCCTTGCTGAAACCGTGACTATGGCGGCGAACAAGCCAGCCGCGGAGATCCTGGAAGCCATCCTGACAAACGTGCACGCACACAGCACCCGGGAGGAAGCCGAGGACGATCTTACCATTCTCATCCTGCGATGGCGCGGCGGAGTTTGATTGTCATGAAGAATCGATTAATTTGAATTGCGATTAATCCGGAATTGAGGAGCCAGGTATGAGTGAATTTTCGGTAGGTGTCCGACAACAGGATACCGTTTCCATCTTGGAGCTGAAGGGCTATCTTGATGCCCACACCGCCCCGGAACTGGAAAAGGCCTTTCAGAAGCATCTGAGCGAGGCCCGGTATAATATTGTTGTCAATTTCAGCGACCTCTCCTACATCAGCAGCGCCGGTCTGGGAGTCCTGATGCAGTTTATTGAGGATGTCCGTAAAAACGATGGGGATATCAAGCTGAGTAACATGTCCACGAGAGTGTACAACGTGTTCGATCTTCTCGGCTTTCCGATGTTGTACGAAATTTTCAAGGATGAAGAGGAGGCGATCGGCAAATTTCTGAACAAATCCGAAAATCCTTCGTAAGCTTCCCGGAAGGGCAACAGTTCCTGATATGCGATAACCCGTGGCAAACAAAACGACACATACCACTCAGATCCTGCAGATCCAGAGCAAAACCGAGCTCCTGGCAGACATGAGGACATTCGTCTCCGACGCCGCGAGGCATTACGGGTTCGGAGAGGGGGATGTGGGGAAAATCGAACTGGCGATCGACGAAGCCTGCACGAACATCATCAAGCACGCATATCGCTACAATCCCGATGGTGTCATTGAAATTCGCCTCAGTATGCAGCTTGGCCCCAACGACGCAAAAAAATTCGTGGTGGAAATTCTGGACAGCGGCATCTCTTTCGACAGCAGCAAATACACCGCGCCGGATATGACCGAATACTTCAGGAAACTCCGCCACGGTGGACTCGGCATCGTTCTCATGAAGAAACTCATGGACGAAATCGAATACGGTCCGTCAG
>JACZJN010000183.1 GCA_014860565.1 Bacteroidota bacterium | reverse complement strand
CCATTATGCCTGTTCCCGCCCCCGCCGCCGTTTGCCGGTGCGCCACGGCCATAGCTTCCAGTTGAAGAAATGGTGGACGGATCCCCGATTCCTTCGCCTTTCAGCGCCCCGGCATCAATACTGGTCGTGCGGAAAAACGTGTCGCCCTGAAGAGTCTGACTGCCATTGCTCGTCAATGCGCCGCCGCGGAAACCCTTGGCGCTCACGTCGATGCTGCCGACAATCGTTGCCGTACCCTGGACATGAAGGGCAGCCACACCGCCAGTCGAACCATTCCAGGCCTGTGCCGTGATGCTTCCTCCGGAATTGATTGTGAGCGAGGTGTATTGAGGAATGCGAATAAGCTGCGTTTTTCCTGCGACGGAATAAGAACTCAGCAACGGTCCGGTGAGCGTCACGGAGTTTGTGCTGACGGACTGCACGCCACGCAGCTCGTAGAGTCCCGCGCTATTGTAATTGGTAATCGTACCGTACGTCGCATCGTCCGTCGTGCTGATCGATGCTCCCACCGCCTGATACACCATCACATAATCCCCAACGCTGATCCCCGTCGTGTTGTTCACGGAGACGGTGCTGGCTGGAGCAGTGATGTTCGCGGTCACGGTTTTATAGAGATTCACCACCAGGTTAGCCGAACTGACCGTCAGCGAACCGTCCTTCCCCGGAGTCTGACCGGTCGCGGTTCCGACCAGGAGCAGCAGCAGCGCAAACGTGAAATGTCTGAATAGGGTGGATTTGCGACTGGAATACGGGCTCATGGCGGACCTGTGAACAGTATTAACAACGGGTTTTGCTGCTCGAAATATAATACACTTTAGTAAAAGTCTGCAAGTATAATATTGATAACGGATTACGGGGAATAAACCGGCATAATAGGGGAATGTTATCCCTAATTCTGGTTTTTTAACAGGGATGCAGGGATTCATTTCCCGTCTTCGACGAGTGACCTAAAGTGAGAGCCCGGAACGGCGCGATGACGCATTCCGCTGGCGAATGAAGGGCAAAAGAAATCCCTAGGAATCGGAAAAATATTCTTTTATATTAGTTTCTGTTGCAGATAGCAACGCCCGCCTCTGACCCCTATTTGAATATCGGACGCGGACTTTAACGATTCGCTCTCCGGTGTTCGGCCTCCCAGGAACCGCAACATTTTCGAAGCAAAAAACATGGCGCCGTCATATCCGGCCCCTCGCTTCAATCGGAGTTGCGCTTCTGAACATCTTTCCAAAGGAAACACATGACCTTCGAGAAACTCGGTCTGTCCGAGCCCGTTATGCGCGGCGTTCGCGCAGCGGGATATCTTGTCCCCACTGAAATCCAGGCCCTCGCCATTCCTGCCGCACTCAGCGGCGGCGATGTCATCGGCCGTGCCAAAACCGGCTCGGGTAAAACCGCGGCCTTTGTCCTCCCGGTCCTCGACCGCCTGATCGCCAACGGCAGCCGCAAACCCAACGGTGTGCGGGCCCTGGTGCTGACGCCGACGCGCGAACTCGCGCAGCAGGTCGCCGATGCGACCCAGACGTACGCACGCCATCTCAAGCTTCGCGGCGACGCGATGTACGGCGGCGTCTCCATCGAACCGCAGTTCAAGCGCCTGCGTCCGGGCCTCGACATCCTGGCGGCAACGCCCGGACGTCTGCTCGACCATATCGAGCGCGGCAGCGTCGATCTCTCGCAGTGCGAAGTGCTCATCGTCGACGAAGCCGACCGCATGTTCGACATGGGCTTTATCAACGACGTCAAACGCATCATCTCCAAGCTGCCGCGGCAGCGCCAGACCATGCTCTTCTCGGCCACCATGTCGAAGGAAGTGCGTACGCTCACCGCATCGATCATGAACAAACCGCTGTTCGTCGAAGTCGGCGTTGAAGGCAATCCCGCCGAGTCCGTGCGCCAGCATTTCTTCTCCGTGCAGAAAGCGGCCAAGTACGACTTTCTTCACCACCTTCTCACCGAAGAGAAGGAGATGGACAGCGTGCTGGTCTTCTCGCGCACCAAGCATGGCGCAAACAAGATCGCCAAGCGCCTCTCGCGCTCGGGCATCGTCGTCGGCGTGCTGCACTCCGACCGCTCGCAGAGCCAGCGGCAGCAGGCACTCGATGGCTTCCGTCAGGGACGCCTTCGCGTGCTGATCGCCACCGACATCGCCGCCCGCGGCATCGACGTGCGCGGTATTTCGCATGTGATCAATTTCGACACGCCGAACTTTGCCGAGGACTATGTCCATCGCATCGGCCGTACCGGCCGCGCAGACGCCACGGGTGACGCGATTACTTTCGTCGCATCCGACGAGCGTGACCATCTCCGCCGCATCGAGCGCTTCGTCGGCCGCCGCTATGACGTGCAGGCATGCCCGCATTTCGTGGCGCAGCCCGACCTTGAGCCGGCGCATCAGGAACGCACACCGCGCGAGTACGGAAATCGCAACGGTCAGTTTGGCCGCGGCGACCGTCAGGATCGTCCCCAGCAGAAACGCCGCGAAAGCGATTCCCGCGCATACGGCGTCGACACCGATCGTAAACCCGGCGACCGCAAGAACGGCGGCGACCGCACATATAACCGTGATCGCAAGTTCGATACCGAGCGCCCCAGCAACGGCGACCGCAAATTCGCTGGCGAGCGCCCCTTCAACGGCGAGCGCAAAACCAGTGGCGAGCGCCCCTTCAACAGCGACCGCAAGAACGGCGGCGACCGCACCTTTAACCGTGATCGCAAATTCGCTGGCGAGCGTCCGTTCAACGGCGACCGCAAAACCAGTGGCGAGCGTCCGTTCAACGGCGAGCGCAAAACCGGCGGCGAGCGTCCGTTCAACGGCGAGCGCAAAACCAGTGGCGAGCGCAGCTTCACAGCTGATGCTCCGCGCGAAGCAAAGAACGGCAAGGTGCCCGAGCGTTATTTCGCTTCGAATGCCGCGCCGCAGGGCGAGAAAAAACGTCCCGCACCGCATCGCAAAAAAGGCGGTCCTTCACTGAAGGCGAAGAAGCGTGGAACCACGGTTCCCCGCAGCTTCGACGGCGAGCGCAAGTCTGACAGCCGTCGCCGCGACCCGCGATTCTAGAGATCGACGCAGCGGCGCCGCGTCCTGGGAAACAAAACGCGCGGCTGCATGATCCCTGTTTGATTTTCTCCTGATACAACAGAAGCCCCGGCCTGAGAGCGATTGCTCGGCGGCCGGGGCTTCTGTTTTTACAGCGGGGCGGATGCGATGGAACTGACGTCGATCGCAAAGGTGCGGCCGGGATCGGAAAGGTGCGGCCGGAGATCCGCAAAGGCCTCAGGCCGTGATCAATCGGCCGAGCACCACGCGCTCTATGCCGGAATAATCCTTGATGATTTCGATGTCACCGAGTCCGGCACCCGCGAAGATCGCCGTGACTTCGGACGCCTGTCCGAAACCGATTTCCACGCCCAGCATTCCGCCCGGCACGAGCAGCCGCGGAAGGAGGGCGGCCATGCGGCGGTAGAAGGCGAGTCCGTCGCCGCCGTCGGTGAGCGCCGCCACGGGTTCATACGCGCGCACCTCGGGCTGAAGCGTTTCGATTTCGGATTGTGCGATGTAGGGAGGATTGCTGACGACGATGTCGAAAGGAGCACCGACGCCGTCGAGCTGGGGGAGAAGTATATCGTGGGAGAGCAGCGACAGCCGGCCGTCCACCTTGTTGCGGGCGGCGTTCTCGCGGGCGAGGTCGAGGCCGGCACTGCTGATGTCGATGCCGGTCACCTGCACCTCGGGGAGCTGCGCGGCGAGCGTGATCGCGATGATCCCGCTGCCCGTGCCGATGTCGAGAATGCGTGCCGTGCGCGGCAAACGCTCGTCACGCACCCGGTCGATGATCGCCTCGACGAGATGCTCGGTTTCAGGACGCGGGATGAGAACGGCAGGGGAGACCGCGAATTCCATTCCGTAGAATTCCGTCGTCCCGACGAGATACTGCACAGGTTCGTGCTTCAGCCGGCGTCGCACCAGTTCACGGAAACGCGCGAGTTCATCGTCTGCCACGGGTTGATCGAAGCGCAGATACAGCTGCAGCCGCTTCTGTCCCATCGCATGGGCGAGCAGGTACTCGGCCGAGCGCTTCGCCTCGTCGATGCCTTTCTCCTCGAAAAAGGCCGCCGATTTTGTTATCAGTGAGAGTACGGTTTCAGCGGGCATTGATCCGTTTCACTATCCCCTTGCCGAACACGTGTGGAATCGCATCGTCGATGGTCGCGATCGGGATGAGCTTCAATCCTTTGAGAATCTTTTTCGGCACTTCGGGGAGGTCTTTCATATTGTCGGCCGGAATGAGGACGCGCGTGATTCCGTGGCGGCGGGCGGCAAGCAGCTTCTCGTTGAGACCGCCGATGGCGAGTACATCGCCGAGCAGCGTGATTTCACCCGTCATGGCGATGTCGGCTTCGGGCGTCTTTCCTAGCAGCAGCGACAGCATGGCCATGGTCATGGTAATGCCGGCCGAGGGACCGTCTTTCGGAATCGCGCCTTCTGGAAGATGAATATGAATCTCCCGGTTCTCGAAGGCATTTTCCGCGATGCCAAGGCGCACGGCGTTGGTGCGGAGGTAGCTGAGCGAGGCCTGGGCCGACTCCTTCATCACGTCGCCGAGCTGACCGGTGAGCGTGAGCTTTTCCTGTCCTTTCATCATCGTGACGTCGACATGGAGGATGTCGCCGCCCACGCTTGTCCACGCGAGCCCGACGATGGACCCGATCTTCCCGGTACGGAGGAGATCCTTGCTGCGGTATTTCGGGACGCCGAGGAATTCTTCCACGCGCGCTTCCGTCACCACGAAGGAGATTGCCTTTTTCTTCAGCGTCGCGCCGCCGCTCATTGTGAATACGATTTCCTTCGCGAGCTTGCGGCACACGGTGGCGATGCTGCGTTCGAGGTTGCGCACGCCGGCTTCCTGCGTGTACTCGCGCACCATCTTCAACAGGGCTGAGTCCTCGAAGTGAAGATGGAAATCCTTGAGTCCATGTTCCGTGATCTGTTTCGGCACGAGATGTCGTTTGGCGATTTCCACTTTCTCATGCTCGAGGTAGCCGGGCAGTTCGATGATCTCCATGCGGTCCTGCAGCGGCAGGGGAATATTCCACTGCACGTTGGCGGTGGTGATGAACATCACTTTCGACAGGTCGAATTCCGCATCGATGTAGTGGTCGTTGAAGGTGTTGTTCTGTTCCGGATCGAGCACCTCCAGCATGGCCGACGTCGGATCGCCCTGGAAATCACGGCTCATCTTGTCGATTTCATCGAGCAGGATCACCGGATTGGCCGTACCCGCCTTGCGCATGGCCTGGATGATCTTGCCGGGCATCGAACCGATATACGTGCGCCGGTGTCCGCGGATTTCAGCTTCGTCGTGCACGCCGCCGAGCGCGATGCGCACGAACTTGCGGTCGAGCGCGCGGGCGATGGATTTCCCGAGCGAGGTCTTGCCCACTCCCGGGGGACCCACGAAGCAGAGGATCTGTCCCTTGAGTTCCTCGACGAGGTTGAGCACCGCAATGTGTTCGAGGATGCGATCCTTGGGTTTCTCCAGTCCATAATGATCCGTATTCAGCACACGTTTCGCGTTTTTCACCGACAGGTTGTCCGTGCTCCACACGGCCCAGGGCAGCGCCAGCAGCCAGTCGATATAGTTACGGATCACCGAGGCCTCGGGCGACATCATCGGTGTTTTCCGCAGCTTCTCGAGTTCATCGACCGCTTTTGACATGACATCGTCGGGCATGCCCGAATCGATGATCTTCCGCTGCAGTTCCTCGAATTCGCCCGATTCACCGTCGTCGTCGTCGCCGAGTTCGCGCTGGAGAATGCGGATCTGTTCCTGGATGAAGAATTTCCGCTGCGAGCGCTGGATGTTGTCGTTGACCTTTTCGTCGATTTCATGCTCGACCCGCAGAATGGCCAGTTCGTCGTTGATGATGCGGATCAGATGATAGTACTGCTTCACCAGGTCGCGCATTTCGAGGATGGACTGCCGGGTGGGGATGTCCACGAGCAGGTTGGCGCTCACATAATAGAGCTTGCGTATGGGTTCATCGACGTTGTCGTAGCCCAGCAGCGATTCGTTCGGAATGTCGCGATGGGTGCGCACGTACGCGTCGAAGGTGGAATCGAGCTGGCGCATGAGCGCCTTGATCTCGGTACTCATGCGCACCTTCGGTTCGATGATTTTCACATCGGCGCGGAGGAATTCCCTGTCCTTGCGGATTGCGCTCGCCTGTCCGCGGAAGAGTCCGTCGACCAGGACCTTCATCAGCCCGTTCGGCAGCTTGAGCACCTGGAGAATGCGTGCCACGGTGCCGTGATGATAGAGTCCGTCGATATCGGGGTCTTCGTCTTCGGGATCCCGCTGGGCGGTGACGAAGATGTACTTGTCGTGTTCGATCGATTCAGTCACCGCGCGGATGGACGAATCGCGTCCCACCAGCACAGGGAATATCATGAAGGGAAAGATGACCACGTCACGAAGCGGAATCACCGGCAGCTGCGCGGGAATCTGATCGGGTGTGGGGTCGGGAAGGTTCAGGTCGTTCATAGGATGTAGGACGTAGGATATAGGATTTAGGAAACGAGGCGCCGTGCATCGGGTCTGCCTGGGGGCAGCGGCAGGCAGGAAGCAGGAAGCAGGAAGCAGGAAGCAGGAAGCAGGAAGGTGTTGACCTCTCAGGCTGCTTCGCGGCGCATCACGAACTTTCAAGATAGAATGCGGGGAGGCCAGAAACAATGCAGTGACACGCGACCTGTCCTCGTCCCTTCCGCCCCTTTCGGCCTTTTCGCTTCCGAGGTGTTTGTCCGTCTGCGGAAGAATTCATACTTTAATATCCCTTACGCTCAATCGGCGGAAGGCGTTTTTTCTCAATGTACGAGGAGCCTGTATGTCTGCTGAAATGGACCGCGTTCTTCAACTGATCAACGAACATCACATCGAATTTATCGACCTCAAGACCATCGACCTGGTCGGACGCCTGCATCACATCACCCTCCCGGTGCGCGAAGGAACGCTTGCGTGCCTGATGGAGCAGGGAGTGGGCTTCGACGGTTCCAGCTTCGGTTTCGCGAAGGTGGAAAGAAGCGACATGGTGCAGAAGCCGGATCTCTCTACGATCCAGATCGACCTGTTCCGCGACCGACCGACGCTCACCTGCTTCACGAACGTTTTTCTCACCGACGAGAAGCGTTCTCATTTCCCGCAGGACGTGCGCTGGGTGGCGCGGCACGCCGAGGAACTGCTCACGAAGCTCGGCATCGCCGACGGCACGCACTGGGGTCCCGAGCTCGAGTATTACATTTTTTCCAGCGTCGAGTTCGACACGCGCACGTCCGCCTCGTACTACAAGGTCGACCACGCGGAGGAGTTCTTCCAGAACGCCTATCACGCGTGCAGTCCCTTCGATCTGTACGACGATTACCGTGACGAGTCCTGTCGTCTGCTCGAGCAGGCGGGCATTCCCGTCAAGTATCATCATCACGAAGTGGGTGAGCGCGGGCAGCAGGAGATCGAGATGCTCTTCCAGCCGCTGCTGCAGACTGCCGACGCGATCACGCTCGCGAAGTACATTCTTTTCAGCCAGGCGGCGGAGCAGGGACTCGAGGTGACGTTCATGCCCAAGCCGATGTACCAGCAGGCCGGCAGCGGTCTGCACGTGCACCAGTTCCTGACCAAGGGCGGACAGAACGTCTTCTACAAGCTGGGCGAGTACGCAAATTTCAGCGAGACCGGGTTGTATTACATCGGCGGACTGCTCAAGCACGCCGCCGCGCTCGCCGCGTTCACGAACCCCTCGACCAACAGCTTCAAGCGCCTGGTGCCGGGCTTCGAGGCGCCCGTGGCCCTGGCCTTTGGTCAGGCCAACCGTTCAAGCTGCATCCGCATCCCCAGCTACGTGTACGACGCCAAGGAAACGCGGATGGAGTACCGTGCCTCCGACGCCACGGCCAATCCCTACCTCATGCTCGCGGCCATGCTCATGGCCGGCATCGACGGCATCGTCAACAAGATCGACCCCCGCGCCGAGGGCTTCGGTCCCTTCGACGAAAACATCTTCGACAACAAGAGCCTGCAGTTCCTGCCCCGCGACCTCGCCGAGGCCCTCGATGCCCTCGAGGCCGACAACGAGTGGCTGCAGCGCGACGGCGTCTTCCCCGAATCCCTGATCACCCAGTGGATCAAGACCAAGCGCGAGGAAGTGCACGCCATCGCCACCATGCCGCATCCATTCGAGTATAAGATGTATTTTCATAGGTAGAAGGTATTGTTATCTAAGTACTTAGGTTGCATAATCATTGTGATAAGTAACGATTAGGTAACAGTTTTTTCCTCTGCTCTGTGAATAAATACCAGCAGGAGGCGGTGTTTTTTTTGCTGACACTTGCAACTGTTGAATTGACTTGTGTATGTTGTCCTCTCAAACTTAACTTATATGTGAAGTGAAGCTGACCTTTGTTCTGATACGAAAGCACCCGTTAGAAGACACAGCCGCGACTGGAGAAGAACGCAGGCTGTACAGTTATCAGAAGGAAGGTTCTTCCCAAAGCGAATTCGACAGTTTCATTTCAGATGCGACAACTTCGAAACATAGTGGTTTCCAAAGACTGATTACGCGGCTGGGCGAACTCGTCGATAAACATGGATTCCAACGTGTAATGTTATATCCTGATAGCGATGCAGAGAATCGAACGTTCAAACTTCGCGAAACAGGGGAAAAAATTGGCAAACAACGTGAACCCGGTTTAAGGCTCTATGGAATTTGGTTGAGTGACAACTTGTTCATCGTAGGAAATGGCGGCTTGAAACCTCACGGTCAGAAGTACCGCAAAACAGAAGCAAACCCAGAACTGAAGAGAATTCGAGATGATTTGGAAGCAATAAAAAAGGTGCTGTTATCTGATAAAAGATTTGACCTGAACAGGCAGAAGACCGACTTCGCTGCCCCCATTAGTGGAATCACCATCGAAATTACTGATTGAAAGGAAGAGCAATGTCAATGCTCGACACGCTTTTGAAGAAAGTCCCCAAACGCATTAAGCGTGAGGTGGAACTCCGAAATCAAATCGCATTAGCGATTCACGAGTGGTTAAAGACCAATGAATTGAAACAGGCAGAATTGGCTGAGAAAATGGATATTTCGGAGTCGAGGGTAAGTTACATCCTCACAGGCGAAGCCAACCTTACGCTGCGCACGATTGCGCATCTGGAGGAGGTGCTTGATCGCAAGTTGATCGAGGTCGTCTCGAAGGATGTGATCTCACCTGCGCTACGCATGGAGGTGACTAGTTCCACCAACTGGCCAGTACATGCTCAGGTTATTTCCATGCGTGGTGGGGATGCCGTACAACATGAATGGATCAATACCAGAAGGACAGAGTTTATCGTTCCAACACCAAAGCTTGCAGAAGCCCATGCATAACGAATTCCCTCTTTGCAATCTGCAGATCGAATTCTACACGGTCGATTCTGTAATGATGAATGTCAATGAGGCATTCGATCCAAGCCAATATTCCCCATCGCTGGACAGAATTAAATACAGCTTCGATTTTTTCAAGAAAGAAGACGAAGATCGGTATATGTTACCGCTCTGGATCGCAATAAACGGGGAAGAAGCGGAGGCTGGTCCCTACCCTTACTCCCTCTTCATTAGTGTGACCGCTTTTTTTCGGCACGATCCCTCAATCAATAATGAGGCGACTGTCTTCGGTTCGAAGGAAATTGAAGCGAACTGTTTCATGGCAACCTATTCGCTATCTCGCACGATATTGGACGACCTGACATCGAAATCGAAGAATGGTCGGTATCTACTCCCGTTAATTGATGTGGCTTCGGTAATCCGGCGCAAGGATGAGGAA
Source organism: Bacteroidota bacterium (assembly GCA_014860565.1). GTDB lineage: Bacteria > Bacteroidota > Ignavibacteria > SZUA-365 > SZUA-365 > SZUA-365. Next base: position 16,641 of record JACZJN010000183.1, on the reverse strand, counting down.
CGTGCTGGAGTACCCGATCAAGAACCTGAGTGAGCATCGGCATTCCCGACCTCTCACCTGCCATCACGTTCAGTATCTCTCAAATCCAAAGTTTAGGAATTTCAACGAACTGCAGTTCTCCGTGACCGTGCGGACGGTCTTCTCGTCCGCTCCCTCGGGGAGGTGGGCTGCGATCTCGAGCGTGATCGTGAGACCGACATCGTGTGCGTTGAGGAGGAGCTTGATGACCTCCTCGCCGATGACGCTCGCATCGCGGCAGATGCGGGTGGGGACGAGTGTCACGGTGCCGTGAAAGCGTTTCGGACCTGCTGGGACGTGCTGTGGGTGTTTCTTGTCAGCGCTGCCAGTCTTGCTGGAACCGTTGTCGGGTGACGGATCACTTCCGTCATCAGGGGGAGGCGGTGACTTTCTATCGACCCGCTCGCTCTGCGCCTCAACCTCAAGCTGTTCGTGCGCGATGCCCGGTTTGACTAACAGGCCGCGGGATTAGGTACGGAACCCTCGATCGTGATCCGTACCGGTCACACACCGTTGGTCGCTCAAACCCATTCAGAGGCTAGGCGGTCTTCTGCTCAATAGCCCATTGGATTCACTTCCTGAGGACAGTTACCCAGAATGTAATACTGCAGGGATAAATGGTACTCGCTGTTTGAGTAGTAAAAATCGAACTGAACTTGCCTCCCCTTTAGTGTCCAGAACATCTGATTAAGGATATCGAACTTTTTAGGGCGTTTCGGCTTCTTCAAAGGTATTTCCATCTCGTTTTGTCTACCATATTTCTCTGTAAGTAGATCGACGAGGAAGTTCCGATCCTCATACGCGTTTGCTTTTTCCTTAATTTTCCAGCCGAGCGACACGGAAATCACCTTTTCGTCGTTGCATGCTGTTACCCAGACGGAGGTTGTCCACCTGAGAAAGGGCACATTTTCGTAATGATATATGTCACGTACACCCTCCCGCTCATGACGCGGAGGGCCGTACGGTTTCAATTTCCGAAGTGGCTCGAGAACGTCCTCCCCGAGCTGAATCCCCAGGGGGCCTTCGATTATCTGCGAACCTGCCCTGGGTGCAAAGCACATTATCAACATGACTGCCAGTGGGACTAAGGTTTTCATGGCTTCTAAATTCCTTTTTTTGGTCACGACGATTTGGCATTGTATGGATTAACCCACCTGTCTGTATCTACGAAAGTGGCATTGTTGACAGGGGACAGCATTTCCTTACGGAATCAGTTCCGACATCCGTTGCCGATGTTTGCTGACTCGGCGGGGGACCGAAAGGAATTTAACGATGTCACTATCTTCTTGGTCCGTGCGGCCCATACGTGCTCAGTGTAGGATGGTGAAAAGATCATTTCGCCGGCGAATGGTTGCGAGATTGCGGCGTGAAGACAAACGGGTGATGCTCCTGATTCAAATGCATATGCAGAATCACGTCCCGCACGGTGCGGAAGAGAATGAACCCTAGGTCGTGGTGTGTCGACCGTGTCCTGCGCATCATTATCTCAACGCTGGTTATGCCTTGACCAGCTTGAATGAGACTTCGTACCGATAGAACTCGATATTCTGCGTCGCAGACAACGCCCAGCGCAGCTTTTGGTCATCCTCGTGCGCGATGATAATGCCCTTTACCGTCTGCCCTGCTTCCGCCAGTTGCTCTTTCACGAAACCCATGTACCGGAGTATCTGACCGACGACCGCATCCCTTGCACGACCCTTCTTCAGTTCGATCACGAGAAGTTCGGTTTTGTCCTTGCTGATGGCCAGGATGTCGATCGGTCCGGCATCGGTCTGATACTGCTGGCCGACGGACTCACCGTTCACCTCGTAAATATCATATCGCGCAGAGAGTTCGGTGTGCTGCCAGTTCGTGATAAGAAATGCTTCAAGGTGCTGCTCCATTGCGAAGGCGGATGGATCAATGATGCTCTCGTCCTGGGCATACAGTCCACGCGTGCTGTCGCCAGACAGCAGAGATTGCAATGGTTCCCTCGGAATCTCGCATATCGTTCCGGGAAAGATCACGGGTTTTTGGAGTGACTCCGGTAGGTCTTCCAGTGCATACGATGACCCGATCCACCGCACGCTCCGCTGGTGTGGGAAATCGCTGCTCTCGACGTAGCGGTATGGCCCCGTGACTTCGGCGAGGCGATAGCGTCGCTGCCCGTCTCGACAGAGAACGAGTCCGCCCACCTGCAGCCCGGCACCGAACATCCAGAGCGCACCACAGGCCAAGCCTGCACCGACCTTCGTGTACTCGGGGTGGAGTTCGAGGTACTTCGGTCGATACTTCTCGTTGAATCTTTTCCACTCCAGCGATAAGTCCGAAGACACATCGATGGGGATGCCGGGATCGAGGTGGATGTACCCCTCGATAAAGCATGCGGCAGTATCTTCGACGGTCTTCCCCAGCTTCAAGTAGTAACTGTCGGCCATCTTGGTCTCCTGTTGGAAATATCAAACATCTCCTGAATTGCCTTCAAGCGACGTACATCGGATTCGTTACTCCGCTGCTTCGGTCCGTACCTGCTCGTACACCTGCTTCAGCAAGTACGCACCCACCAGCTCGCGGACATCCGGCTCGTTCAGACACTTCCCCGCAATCTCCTCGTTCTGATCGAGCCGCGCTACGATCAGCCCTTCGAGTGCCTTGCGGAACACGTAGCCAAAGTTCTCCTCGGTGCTGGCCAGTGCCGCCTGGCGCAGGCTGTCGTCGGCAACTGCGTCTTCCTTGATGGAGTCGAAGAATAGCTGGTCGGCGGGCTTGAACTCGGTGCCGAAGCGGTCGTTGAGGATGTCAATGAGCTGGGAAAGTTCGATCTCCTCGGGCTTGGCCTTGCGGGTGCCGACTTCGGTAGGACCGGGAATCTCGATGACCTTCCCCGGCTCGAGCACGATCGATCCCTCGCTGATCTTCTGTAGTCGGTAGTACTTGAGCGCGACATCGTCATCGAAGTGGTAGATCGGCCCTCGATCACCTTTCGGCAGTTTGGTGAGCAGGTAGCGCACGAAGGAGTACAACTTTTCCAGGTCGGAGTCCTGAAACGGGATGACCTGCGAGAGGAATGAATACAGGTTCCGGTATGCCACGAGTGTGCCGCGAAATTCCTCCCGATCCTCGTCTTCCAGCTTGATGTATCGGCCCACTACGGGATCGAGCACCGCGTTCATCTTCGCATGGTCCGCCTGCGTCTGCGACTGCTTCGGCTTGTAGAAGATGCGGCAGAACTCGTCGACTTCGGCGCGGTCGTACACCTGCGCCGCGGCGAGCTTGAGGTCGAGTTCGTACAGCTGCCGCGCCTCCGCCTCCTCGCCGACGACGGTCTGTTCGTAGTAGGGTTGGAAGGACTGCTGTATCTCTTCGGCATCGTTGACGAAGTCCAGCACGAAGGTGTCTTCCTTGCCATGCGCGGTGCGGTTGAGGCGCGAGAGCGTCTGCACGGCCTGGATACCAGACAGCCGCTTGTCGACGTACATCGTGTGCAACAGCGGCTGGTCGAAACCGGTCTGATACTTCTCGGCTACCAGCAGGACTTGGTATTCATCGGAACCGAATTTCTCCGGCAGTTCCTTCTCCTTGATCCCGCCGTTCATGCCGACTTCGGTGTATTCCAGTCCTGGCGCATCGGGATCGCTCACGGTGCCGGAGAACGCGACGAGGGTCTTGATACCGCCGTAGCCCTTGCTCTTGATGTATTCGTCGAATGCCTGTTTGTAGCGGACGGCGTGAAGACGGCTGGATGTCACGACCATGGCCTTGGCCCGCCCGCCGATCTTGTGCATGGTGAAACGCCGGAAATGCTCGATCATCACCTCGGTCTTCTGCGCGATGTTGACCGGATGAATGCTCATGAATCGCACGAGGGCCTGGGCGGCTTTCCGCTTCTCGACTTTCGGATCGTCCTCAATGGATTTGATCAGTCGGTAGTAGCTCTTGTACGTGGTGTAATACTTCAGCACGTCGAGGATGAAGCCCTCCTCGATCGCCTGCCGCATCGAGTACAGGTGGAAGGGTTGGGGCTTGCCGTCCGGACCTGGTACGCCAAACACCTCAAGCGTCTTGTGCTTCGGGGTGGCCGTGAATGCGAAGAAGCTGATGTTGGGCTGCCTGCCGCGCTTGGCCATCTGCCGCAGGATTTCCTCCTGATAGTCGAGCAGCCCCTCATCTTCCACCTGCGCCTTCACCTTCTCGTCAATCTCCGCACCAGCCAGCACGCCCTTGAGATCAGCAGCGGCTTGTCCGCCCTGCGAACTGTGTGCTTCGTCCACGATGACGGCGTAGCGACGTTTCGGCAGTGTGTCGATGTGTTCGGTGACGAAGGGGAATTTCTGCAGGGTGGTGATGATGATCGGCACGCCTGAGGTGAGGGCTTGCGCGAGCTGCACGGAATTGATTTCGATCTTCTGCACCACGCCCTGCTTGTGCTCGAACTGGTAGATGGTGTTCTGCAGCTGCTGGTCGAGGACGAGGCGGTCGGTGACGACCACGATGGAATCGAACACTTTCTCATCGTTTTCATCGTAGAGCGTGGCCAGCCGATGTGCGAGCCAGGCGATGGAGTTCGATTTGCCTGATCCCGCCGAATGCTGGACGAGGTAATTCGTCCCCGCACCCCGTGCCCGCGCATCACCGACCATGCGTCGGACGCAATCCAGTTGATGGTAGCGCGGGAAGATCATCGTCTCGCGCTTGACCGATTTTCCGCCAAGCTTCTTCTCCGTCACCTCAAGGTGGATGAAGCGGGCGATGATGTCGAGGAAGCTGTGCCGCTCCAGCACCTGCTCCCACAGGTACGCCGTCTTGTAGCCGTCAGGGTTTTCCGGATTTCCGGCACCCCCATCATTCCCAAGGTTGAAAGGCAGAAAATAACTGCTTGTACCTGCGAGGCGCGTGGTCATATACACCTCGTCGGTGTCGACCGCAAAATGCACGAGCGTGCGTTTCTTGAACTGGAAAATCAGCTCTGTCTGTTCGCGGTCGTGTTGGTATTGGTACTTCGCGTTGCGCCAGGTCTGCCCCGTCATCGGGTTCTTCAGCTCCAGCGTGGCGAGCGGAATGCCATTGAGCGACAACGTGACATCGAGCGTGTTGTTGTGCTTCGCCGAGTACTTCAACTGCCGCGTCACGGTGAGCCTGTTCGCCTCGTAGTTGGCGAGCGTGTCGGGATTCATGCCACTGGCAGGCGCGAAGTATGCGACGTGAAACAGCTTGCCGAAGCACTTGAAGCCGTGGCGCAGAACAGTCAGGCAACCGCTATGGTCCGAGGCCAACGCCTTGACCAGGTCCTCGAGCAGCGTCTGCGCGGCCTTGTCCTTCTGAATTTTCTCGAGGTACGCCCACTCCTTGGCCTGCGTGCGCTTGATGAAGTCGATGACCTCATCGGGAAACAGGCCGAGGCTTGGGTCGTAGGCATTTCGGTCACCAGATTCGTAGCCCCCGGCGGAGAGGAGGTGTTGCTCGATGGCGGCTTCGAAGGCGGCTTCGTCATAGTGCTTGGCTGTCATGCGGCTTCCTCACAGACATCGATTTTTCCAGTGACGGCAGCCGAGATGAGTGCGGTGCGGTATTCACTCAATTTGTTTATGGAATCCATCACTTTCTCGATTAGAGAGTCGACTCGGTTGGTCTCGCGATGCACAATCTTCACAATCTCGATCTGTTCCTGTAGCGGTGGAATTAGAAGGGGAATGCTTCCAATATCTGCCATATTAAAATGGTTCACTGTAGAGCCAAAGGACAGGGTTTTAATGAATGCATCAGCTATACCACAGTAGATCGAGTACACGGCGAATTCAGGAACAAGAGCATCCCTCCTCACCCGTAACAGCACGGTTCTTTGACCAAGGCAAACCTTTAGGCCACGTGGGAGAACGCACGCCTCCCCAGCTGGTGCTTCACGGGTAAACACGATGTCTCCTTCTGTGGGGATCGCTCGTCGGGTCCACTCTGTGTATCCATCTTGGTTAGTATAGTTGGCATCCTTCATTACGATCCGACCATCCCTGACATTGCTTGTTCTAATCACGAAATACTCACCATCGGGATAGAAGGGTGCAGTTTTATGCTCGGTATCAATAATCGCGCGCAGGACGAATTTGATCCGCATCATATCCCAATGCTCCGGCACCTCCCCCAGCCACTCGATTCCAGAATCCTTCATCTTCACGTTCGGATCGAGTCCCTTGGTGACGGCGTGGCTGATGAGCGCGGCACGCTTCTCCTGCAGGAGTTCGATCTGACTCTGCTTCTTCTCGATCAGCGCGTCGATGCGGGCGGTTTCGCGGTCGAGGAAGGAGGCGATGGCATGTTGCTCTTCGTTGCCTGGATAACAGACAGGTTCACTTAAGTAAGCATCGGCATCGAGATTCTGAATTCCTGTTGTCTGCTTTATTGAACGGGTATTCACCCGACCCGCATAGAGATGTGCATGAAGATACGTTTGATACCTTGAGTCGCAATCATCAGCTATATCCATTTTCGCGACGAAGTTGGAGCATACGGCTGGTTCGCTGTGGTCGTAAGAGACGACAGCACCGACAGGCTGCAAGTCACCACCGCCCGACTTTTCGAGTAGCAGGTCACCCTTGGAGAGAAGACGATTGCGACGCTCCGCAGGTGTCACAGAGCGCAGTGTCATCCTATCGAAGGAGACCGAAAACCGCTGTCGATCAAAGTCTGCCACACGTATGCACAGGAGATCATCATCTCCATTGGGTTCATCACCCCAAATCCCGTTACGACAGCTTCTGACAGTCCACTTCAATCGGTCGACATGCCAATGCTCCGGCACCTCGCCCAGCCACCCGATCCCGGAATCCTTGTACTTCGGATACCTGCGCCACTTCATTCCGTCACCTCGGCGAGCATGTCGGCGATTTCCTGCTCGATGCGCTTCAGGTCGGACTCGATCTCTTCGAGCGGACGGGGCGGGGTGTACTTGTAGAAGTAGCGGTTAAAGTTGATCTCGTAACCGATCTTCGTCTTGTCTTCGTCCACCCAGGCATCGGGGACATGCGGCAGCACTTCGCGCTGCATGTACTCGTCGATGTCATACTTCAACGGCACGTTCTCGTTGTCACGCAGTTCGCTGTCCGGCTCGGGATTGCCCTGGCTGTCGAGGCAGATGTCCGCCGTCTCATCGCGCTCGGAGAGTGCAGCGAGGATGGCCTTGAACAGCGGTGTCGGCAGTTTCAGCTTCGCCTTTGAGAATGCGGCGGAGAGCATATCGGAGAAGATGGTCCGGTTAGTTGCCACACCCGCATCGCGCAGGGTCGAGAGTACGGCGAGTATGTTCGCCTGCATCATCTCGCCCTCGGCGATTTCCTCCGCCGCAGCGCGGGTATCCTTTCGCTTCCGGCTCGTGGCAAGATTCGTGAACGCCGCGGTCTCCTTGACACGTTCGAGGCGTTCGTCGTCCACGATGAAATTCAGTCGCAGGGGACGCTCCACGGTGATGCGCTGGTAGCCGAAGTCCGTGTTGTCGAAGACCTTCACGAACTCGCCGTCGCGGTGCTTGCCGTACAGGCGCGTGATTTCGTCGCGCTGGTCGTCGCCGATTTCGTTGCGCTTGTTGCCGAGGGACTTCCGCATCTTTCGGAAGAAGCTCGTCCCATCGACCAGCTGCACCTTGCCCTTGCGGCTCCGCGCTTTCCGGTTCGTGACGATCCACAGGTACGTCGAGATGCCCGTATTGTAGAACAGCTGATCTGGCATCGCTACAATCGCTTCCAGCCAGTCGTTCTCGATGATCCAGCGGCGGATTTCGCTCTCACCCGATCCCGCGCTCCCCGTGAAGAGCGGTGAGCCGTTGAAGACGATCGCAAGCCGCGTGCCGCCCTCATTCACGGGCTTCATCTTGCTCATCATGTGGATGAGGAAGAGCAGCGAGCCGTCGTTGATGCGAGGGAGTCCCGGCCCGAAGCGACCGCCGAAGCCCTGCTCCTCATACTCCCGTTTGATGAAGTCCGCCTCCGGCTTCCATTCCACACCGAAAGGGGGGTTGGCAAGCATGTAATCGAACCGCTTATCCGGGAAATGGTCAGCGGTGAAGCTGTTGCCGTGCGCGATGTGATCGATGTTTTCGCCCTTGATCATCATGTCCGAACCGCAGATCGCGTACGCCTGCGCGTTGTAGTCCTGCCCGAAGACTTCCAGCTGCGCGTCGGGATTGAGTTCGCGCATGTAGTCCTCGGCCACCGAGAGCATTCCGCCCGTACCGCAGGCCGGATCGAAGAGCGTCTTCACGATGCCCTTGGTCGTCAGCACGTCATTGTCCGGCAGAAACAGCAGGTTCACCATCAGACGGATCACCTCGCGCGGAGTGAAGTGATCACCCGCCTCCTCGTTGGATGCCTCGTTGAACCGCCGGATCAACTCCTCGAAGATGTAGCCCATCTCAATGTTGGATACCACCTTCGGGTGCAGGTCGATGTAGCAGAAGCGCGAGACGACCAGGTACAGCCTGTCCGCCTTATCGAGCGATGCGATTTCCTTCTCGAAGCCGAAGCTGTCGATGATGTCCCTCGCACGCGGGGAGAAGCCCTTGATGTAATTGGTCAGATTCGCCGCGATGTTGTTCGGGTCGCCCTTCAGCTTCTCGAACGTGAATTTGCTGGTGTTGTAGAACGACGCGCCGGAAGCCTGCATCAGCTTGGCATCCAGCACCCCGGCTCCCTTGTCTGCGTACTTCTTCTTCGCTTCCAGGACCTTGTCCTTCGTCGGTTCCAGCACGCAGTCCAGCCGCCGCAGAACAGCGAGCGGGAGCATCACGTCCTTGTATTGGTTGGGCTTGTACGGCCCACGGATAAGGTCGGCGACCGACCAAATAAAGCTGACTTTTTCGGAGAAGTTGTTCATGACACCTCAGCAACGACACATAACGGCTGTCTAATTATGAAAGAAGATCACGGAGTTGATCGATCGTCAATGTCTCCGGATACCTGTGAACCATGGCATGACAGTTGGGACAGAGTGGGACAAGGTCGGATTGCGGGTTGACCTGGTAGCCCTTCTTAATCGCTGAGAGCGGGACGAGGTGGTGGACATGAATGAATCCAGCTCCACGCTCACCGTAGACCTTCCCGAATTCGAATCCGCAAGCGATACATTCCGCACCGTGGTGTGCGATGCACGCCTTACGCGCGTTTGCATCACGCTCGTACCGGTTCACATATATTTTGCGGCTTGCACCCTCGTAGTAGGACTCCGGGGAGACGATCTCTTCCGCGAGTACTACGCGAGCCTGACCAATGTCCGTGAGGAACGAATTCCAGCGATGTTCCAGCTGCTCTGCCACCTGGGGTGGGATGAGAATACCGGAGCTTTGCGCATCCCATTGTACCCCTACGAATTCGGTAGAACTCAGGACCGAACGCGGCAGGACTCCGTCACGTTCAGGATGTAGCAAGGAGCCGAAAAGGATGTCGACATAGAGGGCTTCGTCATCCCGTGTGTCATCCCAGTGTTCATTGTAATATGGTACTGATTCTATCGAACCAGCCGCCATGATGCCCCGAGGTTCCCGCCCCTGGCGCAAGAGGAAAAAACGGTCACCGATCTGCGCACTCTTTCTTCGACCGGAACTCCATCTCCCCGCTAAATATCCTTGGGACAGAAAATTTCTGCAGTCCGTCTCGAGGTCCCAAGGCCAACGGTTTGGATTCCAAGTCAAGAGGTATGTGTTCATTGCCTATGCCAGATACTTGTTTCGGGAGAATGAATCGGGTCGATGCGGTAACGAATACAGTCATCCCTCCTCATCCAACACCTGTGGCCTGTAGGTTGCTTCATCGAGCAGGGCGCGGTGCTTCTCGTTCGGGATGCTCGAAACCGGGAGATACTTGAGGACATTGTACTTCCCGACCAGTCGGCGCATTCCCTTCCGTCCCAATACTGACATGCTATTGTAGTACAAGAGAAGCAGCTCGTTTCGGGAGAGCTGTGACCTGACAATCGAGACGAAATATCTTTTTCGTTCATCATCGAGATCGGAGATGTCAACGTAGTTGAGTAAGTGATATAAGCTGCGGAAATATGGGCCGAGCGTTGACTCAAATCCATCGTAGAACTCAAGGTAGGACGCCTCTACGCGTTCCTCCCCCGCACCAAGGTGCTTCATGTGATACACGAGGAATCCAGTGATCTGATCGAGGGCGGACCTCCCGGTTGCTGTGCGATGTTCTGTCGGCCTCTGCTGTTGGTCGCTACGAACCTGCGGCCGAGTCGAGGAATGGTCGTACCCAAATGAGAAGTTGTTGATCAGTTCGTGGCGGAGCGACAGGAGGTTAAAAAAACCGTTCTCGAACTCCTGCCTTGCGAGAGTAGCATTCTGAATTTCCATCTGCTCTTTTTGCCCCTTCAGCTCCTCGCGGGTCGCAGTCAGTTCCAGCCTCTGCAGCTTCAATTCCAGCCGCTGCATGAACAGGGTGATGATGACCGCGGCGAGGGCGAGGCCGGAGAAGAGTGCATTCGACAGACCGAAGACGTCCCCGAAACCATCAGCGGCAGTCGGTGCAGTGAACAACCATACGCCCAAGACGTAGTTGGCCGCGATGAACAGCACTACGCAAACAACAACGCCTAGGAAAATCCGAGTCCAGGGATAGTCGCTAATCGAATCTGGGGTTGTCATAAAAGTGTCGACCTCGCGTGAAATTGGGACAGCTGCTTTAGGCTTATTCTTCGCTGAAATAGTCGGTGTCGATGCGCTTGACATGATAGGTATGTCTGGTGGTCACTCCCACGTTGAAATCGATCATAAGTTCGGCGAGCCGCTTCCCATCGATCAGCACGACCTTGGGATCGATTCCCGCCGCGTACTCGACGGCCCCCTGAGCAAAAGTGCCAGTCGTAAGGAATACTCCCTTCCTGGCGTGCTGCCCGTGCAGCGCACCCACGAACTTCTGCACCTCCGGTCGCCCGACCGTGCCCGACCACCGTTTCGCTTGGATATAAATAACATCGAGGCCGAGGCGGTCTTCCTTGATAGTCCCGTCGATGCCCTCATCGCCGCTCTTCCCGACGGCCATCCCCGCGTCGAGCATGCTGCCGCCGTAGCCCATGTTCACGAGCAGCTCGACGACGAGTCGTTCAAAGAACTGTGGTGATGCGGATTTTACCTGCTCAAGCAGCTCGACAGCAAGCTCTCCCCTGAGCTGCTGGTATGAAGACATGAGTTGCTCCTCGGGTGTCGCGACGGAGGCAGCTTGGCCTTCATCCTTTTTTCCGGGAGTCTTTGTCAGGAAATCGTTGAACTTATCGAACTGTTTCAGATACGTGATGTTGATCTCCGGTGGTTTACTCTCGAGGACTTCTCGCCCACGATCAGAGATGACGTAATGACCGCGTTTGGGCCGTTCTAGAAGGCCTGCACGTTCAAGATAGATCATCGCCCAGGCCACCCTATTGTTGAAGACGGGCTGCGTACCACTGGGCAACAGCTCTTCGAGTTCATCGGCCGTCAGCTTGAAATGGCCCGAGAGTGCATGGCGATACTCGGCAGAAGCGCGGACCTTGCCATCGCTGGCGAGCTTGAGCATGGGAAGCATGATAGACTGGAAATCAGGAATGGACATATTGGACCCCTGCGAAAAGTTCTCGATCCTGCTTCACATCCCGACCTTCTTCGTGCAGGGCAGCGGGCCTCGATTTACAAGACCGATTTTTCCCCAGCTCGGAGATCAGTATGAATGGAAAAGCTGGAGTGCGGTAACAGACATCAAGAACAGGCGTTTGTGAATCGAACGGCTCCCAGAAGGTACAAAAAGGAGGGGCAAGTATCAATTTGGGGTTGCTAGACCAGCTGTGCTTCTGTCCTCACTGGAATGCGGAAGTGTTTATATTACAGAACGAATGAAAGAACCACGGAGAGTATTCCAAGACAAACTGAAGTGAGGCCAAGCCAGCCAGCCATTCGTACAGTTGGATCGGGATGTGAAACTGCCAAACGAGGGAAATGATAAAACTTCGCTGGGGAGAGTTTCAGTTCCATCGGACTCTCCACATCAACCTCTCTGTCATAAAGATCAAGCCAGGCATCCCAGTCAATCACGATTCTCTCACAATCGGAATCCTTGTCTCGACCAACGGTCGCGCCAAATCTTAAGATTCGGTACACCGTTCTCTTGTCGCTGCTAATTTGGAACCAGCGGCCAGTGTATTTTCGCCTAGCTGATTTTTTAGAAATGAGGCCATGACGGATCACGAACCATCCCGGTGGTATTCCTATCTTTTCAGCGTAGGCGGCTGGAGAAGTGCGGGTAAACTTGGTCTTGACCATTATCTATCCTCTTGTTTGTAAAGACGAGGGAAGATAACACTCTGAATTGAAATTGTCAGACTCGTTTGATTATAACTATTGATAACATTAAATTATCGATAGTAAAAGGAGGCCCAAATGACGCAGATTCAACCATCCGCAACAGACGTCGCGACACTCTTCGAGGCAGCGCGCGACTTCGCCCGCGAGGCCATCCCCGAGAACACCCGCCGCGCCTATCGCGCGGACTGGGAGCACTTCGTCACGTGGTGTGCAGCAGCGGACCGTAACGCCCTCCCTGCGACGACGGAGACGGTGGTGCTGTACGTTTCCTCTCTCGCCGCCTCGCACCGCATCGCGACCATCCGGAGGAAAGTCGCGGCGATCTCCACTGCGCATCAACTCGCGGGGCAGGAGACGCCTACGCGCCACGCTTCGCTGCGGATTTGCCTGCGGGGGATAACGCGGCTGCAAGCCGCAGAGGGGAAGAGCCGCCGGTATGCGCAGCCTCTTCTCACCGATGACATCCTTGCCATGATCCGACACACAGGCGACAGTCTGCTTGGGCAGCGCGATGCTGCGCTGATCCTCGTCGGCTTCGCCGGAGCGTTCCGTCGTTCAGAGTTGGTGGACCTAAGCGTGGAGGACATAACCTGGTCGAAGGAAGGTGCACTTCTGCGCCTGCGCCGGAGCAAAACGGATCAGACGGGCGAGGCACCGGAGAAGGCGATTTTCCGTGGCTCTAATACCGCTCGGTGTCCCGTGCGGAAGCTTCGCGGGTACCTGGAGTACGCAGGGATAGAATCCGGACCCGTGTTCCGGCGCATCCGGAAAGGGGGCCTTCTTACCGCTGAGCGTCTAACAGCGCAGAGCGTCAGCCTGGTGCTGCGGCAGTATGCTGAGAAGGCGGGGATCGAAGTCGAGCGGGTGTCCGGGCATTCGCTGCGGGCGGGCTTTGTAACGCAGGCCCTCATCAGCGGGGCAAGTTACCCGGAGATACAGCGGCAGACAGGACATCGAGCAATCTCTACAGTCACGGGGTACGACCGAGGACGGTCGCGATTCAGCGGTAATGCAGCGCAGAATCTTGGGCTTTGACCGTTTTGACTTTGTCATCTGATTATGCAAGTTTTGTCAGGCAAAACACCGCTCGGATCGCAATCGCCATTTTTTGAAATCTGAAAGCGCAGGTGCCTGAACTGCCTATATCGCTTGAAGTATCGAAAGAGGCATTGAGCCTAGGAGTTTACATCGTGATGAAGAATCCAATTATTGAAGAATCGGGACGGAACGCCATAATCTGCTACGACGTGATGGGATGATGGATGTACTCGAGCGGAAATCCATATTTGTCAACAATGGCGGAGGGGTAGGTAATGGCGCTGACACACGATGAAATTGATGTGGTGTATTCCACTTTGATAGAGCTAGCCATCGCTAACGACCTTGGCTGGGTCGTGGAACAAATCGAATCTCAGATTGCCCTTGGCCGAATCAGAACAGGAAAGATACGCACAAAAGCAGCCCCATTGAGGGGCATGCTTGATATAGAAACTGAACAAATGCCGATGGGACGCCCAGCGATGTTCACTCTCTCCGATGAATATTCGCAACAAGAGAGACTTCAAATCCTAATTCAAGGACTAGAAAATGCTGTGTGCGGTGTCTGGGAAACAGCACATGCTGTCTACAATTTCTTCAAGGAGAACACTCCTAATCTTTCAGTAGTGTCTTTCGAACGGGAAGGCACTGAAGAGGGGGCATTTCGCTTAGAAGATCGCACCCTCGACGAGAAAAGGCGGGCTGTTTTACATTTCCAAGCCTTGATTGTTGAATTGAAGGAGACAATCTAATGCCCCTACGGCCAACATTGCTCGCCGAAATTAAGAGCGCACTTGGGTCAGCCTTGGTCCCTTCTCTTACGGCAGCTTCAGCTGCCAACGATCTATACGAAGCGTATCTTTTTGGCATCATCGTTGAAGCTGCGCGATCTGAGGGAGCGGTCAGTGTCAACCTTCGCAGTCGAAGTACAATCAATCCCACAGTATTTGTGTGCCGTACAAGTCCAGGCTACCTCCACTCCGCAACAAAAGACTACGGGTACGCGGAGATCGAATTTCAGGGGAAACCAGTTCTCGAAGCACATCTTGGTATACGAATTGCAGGAGCTTCGGGGGTGCTACACGAGTGCGATGTACTTGTTCTCCTCCAGGAGGAGGCCGAGCTATGTCGCAACAGCACCACCAGAATCGCACCACGTTCAAAACGTGTGATACTCTCGGTGGAGGCCAAATTCTATGCCGGTGACCTCGGCCTCCACCTAGGCCGTGAGTTTCTAGGATTTCTCTCAGACACTTCAATCGACAAATCGTTCTTTGTGGTAAACAGGGAATCCAACTCGATTGAGAGACTGCTCAGCCATAAGGGAAAGTTGTGGGAGCATAAGATCAGCCCCGCGAACTCGACGGATGTCAATCGCCTCAGAAATGCATTCCAGACTGGCTTCAAGGATTTCAAGGCGAAATATTAATATTCAAAAGCAGCGTGCAACATCCATATCACTGAGATTCGAGTGTGACGAACTTTCGGTACAATAAGGAGGGAACTTGCCACTCAACAGATTGACTATACGCGACTGCGAGGTGAAAGTCGATCAGATAACGGGGCAACCTATCTTTCATGTATGCGACTCTCATGCGCTTATCCAGGCGGCTGGTTACATAAAGTACCTTGGTGCGCGTGAAAGTGAGACCGTCTACTTCCGAGGGCAACACAGAATTTTTCCGGGTATGTCACCTTCCTTATTTCGAAACTGCCAATCCGTTAGGGCGCAGTACGGACGCTTAGGTCGTATGAATATGGCGCTAGATGATATGCGCTCAAGATGTACCATATTTGGGAGGTTTGATTCTGCGGTACACGAACCCCTACTTCAGCACTACGGTTTGAAGACCTCTTGGATTGATCTTGTTGACAACGTCTGGGTTGCGCTATGGTTCGCGTGTCACCGGCCTCGCAATGCTGGTAAGTTCGGTGAGTACCTGCATTTCGAACGACGAGCCGTGTGGCGTGAGCCAGCGCCTGCCTATGCGTACATCGCACTGCTTGCCTCAGATGCACCTTCAACTTCAATAAATTCGCCAGGCCATTTCGTAGGTAACGCCACCGAAGTGGTAGACCTAAGACTGGCATGCCCATCGGTTTTTGTGCGACCTCACGCTCAGCACGGTGTCTTGATGCGTATGAGAGCGACCAAGAACGGTCGGCCCATGGACTACTCACCGCTTTTACGTGGCATACTGCGAATTAGTCTCCAGGACGCCCTCTTATGGCTTGGTGATGGATTCATGCTGGGTACCCATGCTCTGTTTCCCCCACCTTACTATGATAACGGCTACTCGATTCTTCTAGGGTCAGGATTCGTCGGCGATCGAGCTATCGGGAAAATTGGAATAGTGAGTCCATAGTTACTGTAATATAAAATTGATATTTTGCGGAATCGGTAACTGACTCCTGGCCCTGAACCGTAACGGAAAATTGCCCCCGCTGGACAACACATCCAGAGCGGATATTACTGTCTGCCGCTGCGAAGGAAAAAAGGATGCTCACGATTGATCGAGACGAGTCAATTCTCATCGACGTCGTGTAAATTGGGGAGAGTGGGGCCGATCACTCTACTGGCGGGAGACATACGCGGGATCAAGCATAGGGTACTCCAAAAAGCGCCACCGGGTGCCACACCGAACGCAGACTACCCTTCGTCAGCAGCATGCAGTTATCGATCAACGATGACAGCCCCTTGCTGCTTAGGCGACCTGTATACCTCTGTCAGGTTCATTTGGTATGCCGGATCACTAAGGAAACAACGAAATTGCCTTGAGCCACGGATGTTGTCGTTAAGTGGAGCTGGTTCCCGTCGTTGATCGTCCCATCCGATTTATCGATAACTTTCACATCCATGTACGCCCGAAGCGTCTCGATTGGGGTTAGCGACGGATGACTCTGATCCACGGCCTTTAGAAGGTCCGGGAAATCGAGGGATTCTCCCGTTACCAAGATGAAAACCCTGTCTTCCCCGACCGTCTGATCCATCCTTATGAAGTGGTCGTCATCAGGGAGAACTATGGTGCTCTCGCTGTAGTCCAACCATGGACTAACCCCCTCGAGCGGGAAGAGCCGTGAGACCTTTCCGATGTCATCCGATCCGAAGATGTAAATATGGGTCGGCACCCTGTTCGTCACGCGCAGTCGGAATAACGTACCAGAAGGATAGGGTGCTCGCACTATGAATCCCTCCTCGTCGTTGGCGAGAGGCATCAATCCTCCGTCGGAAAGTTCAAGACTCACCGTGACGTCGAATGCTGGCTTCGGGGTTGGCTCCGGGG
>JACZJN010000020.1 GCA_014860565.1 Bacteroidota bacterium | reverse complement strand
GGTTTTTCACCCCGGAACATATGGGTCTTTCACAACACAGTATGGACTGCGAATTCTAGCGGCGGCATTCGGTTGTACAATCCCAATGGCGCATTCCGGCAATACTGCTATGCGAACGCGGCATTCGGCCCCAACCCCATCTCGAATTTCTCTGACACGCTGGACAATGTCTCCGGCAGCTACGCCGACGCAGCACAGCAGATGAGTGGCGCGAGCTCGGATCTCAGAGTGCTGAACCTCTATCCCCAGGCCGAAAAGCTCGTGGGCGGCTCCACATCCGATGCGCTATTCACTTCCTTCACCGATGCGGGGAAGGATTTCAACGGCGGCGCATACGATTGGCACTATCGCGGTGCGTACTCCGGTTGCTGCTCGAATCCCGGCTGGAAGCTACAGCTCGATACGATCTCCCTCAGTGGAGCGGGAACATCCGAAATCGAGGCCGTCATGCAACCCGATCCAATGATGGATCTCTATCCCAATCCTGCGAACAAAATTACCACGCTCCGCTACACGCTCCCGCAATCGGGCGACGTGGCGGTTGCACTCTTCGACTTGATGGGACGCCGGCTCCGCACCGTGTTTGGCGGAGTGCAATCGCAGGGCGTGCACACCCTTCCGTTCGACATCCTCGGTTTGCATCCTGGCATGTATTTTCTCCGCCTGACCGCGAACCGACACACTGCCACGCACCGGTTATCGATCGCACCATTGTAGGACGGATTCAGAACCCGCCCTACTTGACAATTACGATCTCATCCAGTATTATCTTTTACAATACGAAACAGACCATGGGAGCCGATGCTCCTGCATCCCAGTAAATCCCGTAGCACATCGACGGAGTGGTGGGTCTTCGCCACGCCAGAGACGGAGATCACTGCGTGAAAGCGGTGAGTATACCTGTGTGCCTGTCGTGATCCCGAGGGAGACGCCCATCATAAAAAGAAATAAACATCTGCGCATCAAGCTGACATCATCATCATACAGCATTCGCGCGCAGCAGGCCGACAGTTCTGAATGCAGCATGGCCGCGCTACGAGCGGATAAAGCCGCCGACGCAAGCACCGTCGGCGGAAATGCGCTGTATGGTCTTAATGTGTCAGGGAACGGGGTCCGTGGGGCAAGCAGCGCCGCAACGAAATCAGGATATACGTTCATCAAAAATGGAGATATAGACTTATGAAACGGTCAATACATCATATCACATTCTCATTTGTGGTTCTTGCCCTTCTGCTCTCCAGCGCCGCCGCACAACATCGGGTCGACCGATACGTGTTCGGACTGGGCGGCACCGAGATGAAAAGTGCGAATAACCACATTATCGGCACGCTCGGGCAGACGCTGATCGGGGTGGCGAAAAACACCGCACACACAAACAATATCGGCTTTTGGTATTCAGTGGAATCCGTTCCGGTGGGGATTACTCCGGAAACCGCTACCGCTGTCGATATGCAATTAGGACAGAGCTACCCGAATCCAGCTGCCGACATGACGGTGATCCCGTTTACACTGGCAAAAGGCGGCACGGTGCGTCTTACTGTCATGAATGTTCTCGGAATGGAAATTCGTTCAGTCGTCGACGGGTTCATGGAGCCGGGAAGCTATCGCGTACAGATCGATGCGAGAAATTTACCCGGGGGATATTATTTCTACCGACTCGAGCAAGGTTCACGTACAATCACGAAATCACTACTCGTCCGCTAAAAGCAGAGCATACAGATGAATTCGTAGTCAGCCGTTCGCCAGCAGCATGGAGATCGGCTGCACTATGGCTTCTGCAATCAAGGAAAGGAGAACACACATGTATCGCAGCGTACTGTCATTCTGCATCGCACTCATCGCAGTTGGATCCATTGCCATGGCCCAGATACCAAAAACCATCAGCTATCAGGGCATCCTGACCGATGACGCGGGGAATGTCGTACCCGACGATATCTATCGGCTGACCCTGAAGCTGTATTCTGTCGATATCAACGGACAACCGTCTTGGACCGAGGTACAGGACGTCCCAACCGTGGACGGACTCTTCAATGTCATGCTCGGTGCGAAAACTCCGCTGCAGCTTTTATTCGACCGTCAGCTCTGGCTGGGGATTTCGGTCGGAACGGAAGCGGAACTATCTCCCCGCATCAAGCTCACTTCATCATCCTACAGCATCCGCGCTCAGCGGGCGGATACATCTGAATACGCGATGCAGGCCCTGCGGGCGGATCAGGCGGACAGGGCCGATGACGCGGCGACTGTGGGAGGATATGCGGTTTCCGCAACTCCGGCAATAAATACTATCCTC
>JACZJN010000019.1 GCA_014860565.1 Bacteroidota bacterium | reverse complement strand
GGCTGGGCATTGAACAACGCTTTGCGGAACACCTCGTATCCGGGCTGGCCGGTGCGGCGCTCGATCTCTTCGATCGCTCCGTAAAGAATGCGGCGGGCCGTGGTCTTCTTCCCGTCCAGCATGATGGAATTGATAAAGCGCGAGACCAGAATGTCGTTGAACTTCGGGTCCGGGCTGAGGTGTCTGCGTTCTGCGCGTCTCTTTCTCATTTCTCTTTACTCTGATTTCAGATTAGGATTTCGGCCGTTTGGCACCGTACTTGGAACGCCCCTGACGACGCGCTTCGACACCCTGGGTGTCAAGCGTGCCGCGGATGATGTGATAGCGCACACCCGGCAGATCCTTGACACGACCACCGCGGATCATCACGATCGAATGCTCCTGCAGGTTGTGGCCTTCTCCCGGAATGTAGGCGGTCACTTCCTGTCCGTTCGAAAGACGGATACGGGCAACCTTTCGCAGAGCGGAATTCGGCTTCTTGGGAGTCGTGGTGTACACACGCGTGCACACGCCGCGCTTCTGCGGGCAGGCGTCCAGGGCGGGCGCTTTTTTCTTGGCCTTGACGACCTTGCGACCTTTGCGTACGAGCTGACTAATCGTTGGCACTGCGGGGATCCTTTACTGAGATACGAAAAAATCTCTGGTGAGATCACAAGAGCTCACAAGAGCTTATAAATTTAGCGAAAGCTCTACACTTTGTCAAGTGCTAGAGTGCGGAATCGGACAATTTTCTTCCCTTGCAGGCGAGAAACCTGCAAGGGAAGCCCTATTGTCGATTCCATCCGGAAAATTATTGCACGACGGGGACGAGTTCTTCCGCCGTAACGGCTGCAACAGTCTCGTCCTGCGTCGATGTGACCATAATATTCCGGAACTTCTTCAGTCCCGTACCGGCCGGAATGAGGTGGCCGATGATGACATTTTCCTTGAGACCGATCAGATCGTCGACCTTGCCCGCAATGGCGGCCTCGGTGAGGACCTTGGTGGTCTCCTGGAATGATGCCGCGGATATGAAGCTCTCGGTCGTCAGTGACGCCTGGGTGATGCCCAGAAGGATCGGCTCGTAGTTGGCCGGTTCCGCGTCGCGGGATTCCGGAGCTGTTTTTCCTTTTTTCTTGAGTTCGAACGCCGCCTCGCGCACTTTCTTGCGCGACACGACCTGACCCTTTTTGAATTTCGAGTCCTTTTTATCCGTAATGATCACCTTGTCGTCAAGCTCGCTGTTCTCCTCGACGACGCGCTGACGTTCGACGACGTCGCCTTCGAGGAACTGCGTGTCGGCGGGAGCAAGAATACGCACCTTCTGCAGCATCTGGCGAACGATCACCTCGATGTGCTTGTCGTTGATGCGCACGCCCTGCATGCGGTACACTTCCTGGATTTCATTCACCAGGTATTCCTGCACCGCACCCGCGCCCTTGATGCGCAGAATGTCATGCGGATTGATAGAACCGTCGGTGAGCCGCTCGCCGGCCTTGACGACGTCATGCTCCTGCACCAGGACGTGGCGGCCGATGGGCGCCAGATAGGTGCGTACGTCGCTTCCGTCGTGGCTGGTGACGATGATCTCGCGGGAACCGCGCTTCTGCGCACCGAAGGTCACCGTGCCGTCGATCTCGCTGACGATGGACGGATTCTGCGAACTGCGGGATTCAAACAACTCGGTCACGCGCGGCAGACCACCCGTGATGTCGCGTGTCTTCCCGATCTCACGCGGAATCTTCACCAGGACCGTACCGGCGATCACCCGTTGACCATTGTCGACAGTCAGGTTAGCACGCACCGGCGTGTTGTACTCAGCCAGCACTTCGCCGGCCTCGTTCACGATCTGAATGCGCGGGTTGAGCGTCTTGTCCTTCGAGTCGGTGACGACCTTCTGGATGTGTCCGGTCTGCTCATCGGGTTCTTCTCGGAAGGTGCGTCCTTCGTAGAGATCCGCGTAGCGCACCGTGCCCGGGAAGGCAGCGATGATGGTCGCGTTGTACGGATCCCATTCGTAAAGCACTTCACCGCGGGCCACGCGCTGATTCTCGTCCACCAGCAGCACCGAGCCGTAGGGGATGTCGTATTTCGAGAGCACGCGGTTGTCGTCGTCGAGAATGTTGATCAAACCGTTTCGGTTCACCACGATCGTGCGGTCTTCGACGTCGTCCTGGTAGACGACGTACTTGAGGCCTTCGAATTGCACGCGGCCATCGAAGCGAGTGGAAATCTGCGACTGCGCGGCGATACGGCTTGCCGTACCACCAACGTGGAAGGTGCGAAGGGTCAGCTGCGTACCAGGCTCGCCGATGGACTGCGCGGCGATGATGCCGACGGCCTCACCGACGTCGACGAGTCGGCCAGTGGTCATGTTGCGTCCGTAGCAGCGGGCGCACACACCGTGACGGGCTTCGCAGGTAAGCACGGAGCGGATAACGACGGACTCGAGCGACGTCTGTGCGACGGCCTCGGCCTTGAATTCGTCGATCATTTCGCCTGCCTGAATCAGCAGTTCGCCGTTCAGCGGATCCTTGACGTCATACAGCGACACGCGTCCGAGAATACGCTCGGACAGCGGCTCCTTGATGTCCTCGCCTTCCTTGAGCGCCTCGACTTCCACACCACGGATGGTGTTGCAGTCGAACTCATTGATGGCCACATCCTGCGCGACATCGACGAGACGGCGGGTCAGGTAGCCGGCATCCGCCGTTTTAAGCGCAGTATCGGCGAGACCCTTGCGGGCGCCGTGCGTGGAGATGAAGTACTCGAGCACCGACAGTCCGTCGCGGAAATTCGCAACGATCGGGTTCTCGATGATTTCACCGGTGGAACCGGTGAGGCTCTTCTGCGGCTTGGCCATAAGGCCGCGCATGCCGGCGAGCTGACGCACCTGCTCTTTCGAACCACGGGCGCCGGAATCCATCATCATGTACAGCGAGTTGAAGCCGTTCTGGCTGCGCTGCAGCGTGTCGAACAACTTGTCCGCGACACGGTTCGTCGTGCGGGTCCAGATATCGATGACCTTGTTGTAGCGCTCGCCGTTGGTGATGAAGCCCATCTGGTACTGCTTCATGATGTTCTCGACGTCGCGCTGCGCCTTGTCGATGATATCGGTCTTTTCGGCCGGAATCTCCACGTCGGCGACGCTGATCGACAGACCGCCGCTGGTCGCGAATCCGAAGCCGAGATCCTTGAGATCATCGAGGAATCGCGTGGTGGTCAGGTTGCCCGACTTGTGGAAAATGGTGCCGATGATCTGCACGAGGCGGCGCTTCGTGAGAATTTCGTTGATGAAGCCGATCTCGGCGGGCACGATACGGTTGAACAGCGTGCGACCCATCGTCGTGTCGATGATCTCCTGCGTCGGTCCGCCTTCGACCAGACGGTCGGGCGCGATCGGGACGCGGACTTTCACGCGCGCATGCAGTCCCACGCGACGCTGATCGTACGCAATCACGGCTTCGCCGATCGAGGCGAAGGTCATGCCCTCGCCCATGTCGCCCGGCAGCGCCTTGGTGATGTAGTAGCAACCGAGAACCATCTCCTGACTGGGAATGGTGATCGGGTTGCCGTTCTGCGGCGAAAGAATGTTGTGCGAGGAAAGCAGAAGAATCGAGGATTCGAGCTGCGCGTCGAACGACAGCGGCACGTGTACGGCCATCTGATCGCCATCGAAATCGGCGTTGAACGCCGTACACACGAGCGGATGCAGACGAATGGCCTTTCCTTCCACGAGCAGCGGCTGGAAGGCCTGAATGCCAAGTCGGTGCAGCGTCGGCGCGCGGTTGAGCAGTACTGGATGTCCGTCGATGATCTTCTCGAGAATATCCCAGACTTCCGGACCTTTCTTGTCCACAACCTTCTTCGCGCTCTTCACCGTCTTGACGATGCCGCGCTCGATGAGCTTACGGATGACAAAGGGCTTGAACAGCTCGACCGCCATGTCCTTCGGGAGGCCGCATTGGTGCAGCTTCATTTCCGGACCGACCACGATGACCGAACGGCCGGAATAATCGACGCGCTTGCCGAGCAGGTTCTGGCGGAAACGCCCCTGCTTGCCCTTCAGCATGTCGGACAGAGACTTGAGCGCGCGGTTGTTGTCGCTGCGGACGGAATTCACGCGGCGGCTGTTGTCGAACAGCGAATCCACGGCTTCCTGCAGCATGCGCTTCTCGTTGCGGAGAATCACTTCCGGCGCCTTGATGTCGATCAGCCGCTTCAGACGGTTGTTGCGGATGATCACCCGACGATAGAGGTCATTCAGATCCGAAGTTGCGAATCGCCCGCCTTCCAGCGGCACGAGGGGACGCAGTTCGGGCGGGATGACCGGTATGACGTCGAGCACCATCCACTCGGGACGGTTGATGTACTCGTTTTCGCGCTGTGTCATGAAGGCCGTCACGACGCGAAGGCGCTTGATGGCTTCCTGACGCTTCTGCTGCGAGTTTTCGATCTGGATCTGGTAGCGCAGACGATCGCCGAGCTTTTCGATGTCCACCGAGCGCAGCAGCGCCTTGATGGCCTCGCCGCCGATCAGGGCGACGAACTTATTCGGATCGTCATCGTCAAGGTCGTGGTTTTCTTCCGGCAGACCGTCGAGCACCTCGAGGAACTCCTCTTCGGTGAGCAGCGTGATGTCATTGCGGAAATAGGCCTTGTCGATCTTTTCGCCGGCTTCGGATTCCGGAATCACGTCATCGAGCGCACCGAAGGGACGCGGGAAGCTGGTCGGACCCGGATTGATAACGACGTAGTTTTCGTAATAAATGATCCGCTCCAGCTCCTTCGACGAAATGCCGAGGATGTTGGCGATTTTGCTGGGCAGGGAACGGAAATACCAGATATGTACGATGGGGACCGCCAGGGAGATGTGTCCCATGCGCTCGCGACGCACCGACTTTTGCGTGACTTCCACGCCACAGCGGTCGCAGATAATGCCTTTGTAGCGGATACGCTTGTATTTTCCGCAATGACATTCCCAATCGCGGACCGGGCCGAAGATCTTTTCACAGAAAAGACCGTCTTTCTCGGGACGGAATGAGCGATAGTTGATCGTCTCGGGTTTGGTGACCTCACCATAGGAACGGGAAAGAATCGCATCCGATGAGGCAAGACTCACCGAAATGCGTGCAAAGTTCTTCTTGACTTGCTCCTGCGGTTTGAACGGCATCTTTTATCTCCAATCAATTCTGTTTCATACACTCAGGGAAAAACAGGACATATCGCACTTGGAGCGGATGTCACTCAATCTTGATTTCAAGGCCGAGCCCCTGCAATTCGCGCACAAGCACGTTGAAGGATTCGGGCACGTTGGGATCGGGGAGGTTCTCGCCCTTGACGATCGCTTCATAGACCTTGGCGCGGCCCTGAACATCATCGCTCTTCACGGTGAGAATTTCCTGCAGCACATGTGCGGCGCCGTATGCTTCGAGCGCCCAGACTTCCATTTCGCCGAAGCGCTGACCGCCGAACTGCGCCTTTCCGCCCAGCGGCTGCTGGGTGATGAGGCTGTACGGGCCGATGGAACGGGCGTGAATCTTGTCGTCCACAAGGTGGCTGAGCTTGAGCATGTAAATGAATCCGACGGTGGTCGGCTGGTCGAAACGCTCGCCGGTACGTCCGTCGAAAAGATGGATTTTCCCGGTCGGATTCAGATCGACGGAACTCATCAGGTCCGTGATCTCTTCCCATTTCGCGCCGTCGAAAATCGGGGTCGCGAAGCGCACGCCGGCGCCGAGGCGCTTGGCCACCCAACCGAGGGCGGTTTCATACAGCTGCCCGAGGTTCATGCGCGAAGGCACGCCCAGCGGGTTCAGCACGATGTCGACAGGCGTTCCGTCGGCGAGGTACGGCATGTCCTGCACGGGCACGACGTTCGAGACGACACCCTTGTTTCCGTGGCGGCCGGCCATCTTGTCGCCGATGGAAAGCTTGCGCTTCTTGGCGATGTAGACCTTGGCGAGCTGCACGATGCCGGGCTGGAGTTCGTCGCCCATCTGGATCTTGCCCTTCTCGCGCTTGTAGTCCTCTTCAAGTTCGCGGCGGGCATACTTGTGATTGTCGTAAAGGCGCTGCACGAGCGCGTTGACACGCTTCGCATCGCTCCACGGCTGTGTCGGATCGAGCATGTCGAGCTGGTCGGAGATGTTGAAGAATGTCTCGTCTCCGATCACCGTACCGCCGCGTACGACGCTGCTTCCCTGCATGTCGCGGATGCCGAGCACTTTCTCGCCCTTGAGCATCTGCGTCAGCTTCTGCGCGAACAGATTGACGAGTTCGCGGCGGCGATTGTCGAAATCCGCCTCGAGGTTGTCCATCTTGCGCTTTTCTTCTTTCTTGGCGTCGCTTTCCTTTTTCTTGCGGCTGAAAAGCTTCGTCTTGATGACGATGCCCTTCATTCCGGGAGGCGCCTTCAACGAGGCGTCTTTCACGTCGCCGGCTTTGTCGCCGAAGATGGCCTTGAGCAGCTTCTCTTCGGGGGTGGGATCGGATTCGCCCTTCGGCGTGATCTTGCCGATGATGATGTCGTTTTCACGCACTTCAGCACCCACACGCACGATACCGTCTTCGTCGAGGTCCTTGGTGGCTTCCTCGCTGACGTTGGGAATCTCACGCGTGAGTTCCTCCTCGCCGCGCTTGGTGTCGCGCACCTGCAGTTCGAATTCCTCGATATGAATGGAGGTGAAGACGTCCTCGGCGACGAGGCGTTCGCTGACGATGATGGCATCCTCGAAGTTGTAGCCGCGCCACGGCATGAAGGCCACGATCACGTTGCGACCGAGTGCCAGCTCGCCCTGATCGGTGGAGCTGCCGTCGGCGAGGATGTCGCCCTTCTTGAACTTCTGCGCCGGCTTGACGATCGGACGCTGGTTGATGCAGGTATCCTGGTTCGTGCGGAAGAACTTGATCAGATCGTATTCCACGATTCCGTTCGCGTCGAAGGCGACGAGCATGTCGTCCTGCGAGCGGCCGAGATTGTAACGCACGCGAATCTTGGTGGCATCGACGAACACGACTTCGCCGTCATGCTCGGCCACGATCATGGCGTAGGAATCGCGTGCGACTTTCTCTTCGAGACCTGTACCCACGAGCGGGGCTTCCGGACGCAGCAGGGGCACGCCCTGGCGCTGCATGTTCGAGCCCATCAGCGCGCGGTTCGCATCGTCGTGCTCGAGGAAGGGAATCAGCGCGGCGGCGGGACTCACGATCTGGTTCGGTGCGACGTCCATGTAGGCGACTTCGCCGGGCTGCACGACAGGGAACTCGCTTCCGAGGCGGCACTTGACACGATCGAGCTCGAAACTGCCGTCGGGCAGAAGCGGCGCGTTGGCCTGCGCGATGACGATATCGTCTTCTTCCTCGGCCGTCAGATACACCGTTTCCTTGCTGACCTTGCCGTTTTTCACCACGCGGTACGGCGTCTCGATGAAGCCGAATTCGTTGATGCGGGCATGGATGCAAAGGGAAGAAATCAGACCGATGTTCGGACCTTCCGGCGTTTCAATCGGACAGAGGCGTCCGTAATGCGTGTAATGAACGTCGCGCACCTCGAAGCCGGCGCGCTCGCGGGTCAGACCGCCCGGTCCGAGAGCCGACATGCGGCGCTTGTGCGTCAGTTCCGACAACGGGTTGGTCTGGTCCATGAACTGCGACAGCTGGTTCGTGCCGAAGAAGGCGTTGACCACACTGGAGATGGTACGGGCGTTGACCAGGTCGGCAGGCGTGAAGTTTTCCACGTCGCGGATGTTCATGCGCTCCTTGATGGTGCGCGCCATGCGCGAGATACCAACGTTGTACTGCGCCGCAAGCTGCTCGCCCACGGTGCGGACACGGCGGTTGCCGAGATGATCGATATCGTCGACGGCCTGCTGTCCCTGCATCAGGTCGATCAGATAGCGCACGATGGCGACGATGTCGTCGCGGGTCAGCGTGGTCATTTCGGGATCGATCGTCAGGTCGAGTTTCTTGTTGAGGCGGTAGCGTCCGACGATGCCGAGATCGTAGCGCTTGGGGTTGAAGAACAGCCGTTCGATCAGGCCCTTGGCCGTTTCGAGATCGGGCGCTTCACCCGAGCGAAGCTGCTTGTAGATCATTTCGAGCGCTTCCTGGTCGTTGCTCGCCTCATCCTTCCGGATCGTGTTGGCGATCACCAGGGCATTCTCGTTGTCCGTCTTGTACACGCGGACGGATTTGACGCCGTGTTCGCTGATGGACTGGAGGAGGTCCTCGTCGAGTTCGGTATCCGCGCTGACCAGCAGTTCGCCCGTGCTTTCGTCGACGACTTCCTCGCAGAGGATGCGTCCGTACGAATCCTCGATATCAGCCGCGCCCAGCTTCACATCCTCGACGAGGTCGAAGAGTTCGAGCAGTTCCTTGTTGGAGGAATAGCCGAGGGCGCGCAGCAGCGTCGTGACGGGGAATTTTTTCTTCCGGTCGATATACGCGTACATCACGTGGTTGATGTCGGTGGCGAATTCCACCCACGAGCCGCGGAACGGGATGATACGCGCGGAAAACATTTTCGTGCCGTTTGGATGCATCGATTCGCCGAAGAACACGCCCGGTGAGCGGTGCAGCTGGCTGACAACGACGCGCTCGGCGCCGTTGATGATAAAGGTGCCGCGCTCGGTCATGTACGGCAGATTGCCGAGGTACACTTCCTGTTCAACGGTTTCGATGTATTCATTGCTGTTCGGCTCTTCCGATTTGCTCGAGAGACGCAGGCGCGCCTTCAGGGGAACGGCAAACGTCAGGCCGCGTTCCTGGCACTCGGTGACGGAGTACTTGGGCTTTTCAAGGAAGTACTCGATAAACTCGAGGATATAATTTTCGCGGGCATCGGTGATCGGGAAGTTGGTAGTGAAAACCTGCTGCAGACCGTTATCCCTGCGCTGCGGTGGAGTGGTTTTCTCCTGGAGGAACTGGTCAAATGAGGCGCACTGCACGTCGAGGAAGTTCGGATATTCGTACAGATCCGAAATCTTTCCGAAGCTCCAGCGGCCGTTGGGCATTTGCGACAGGTCCAGCTTCCTGAATGTATCGTTGAAACCGTTCGCGTTAGAGGTAGTCAATTCCTGGCTCCTTACATGGTGCGTACGTGACGGAAACCTACGGTGGTGATCCCGGCAGCCTGGGCGGCACATCCGGTGGTCACGCGACGATCTCGGCGGGTGCGATAAAACGACAAGTGCGGGTCGAACAAAATTCGACCCGCTTCCTGTCAATCACATCGATGAATCGTCGTTTTTGTAAAACAGAACGTTCTGTAGATGGTGAGAAATGTTGCTGACGATTCGAGTTCTTACTTGAGGGTGACGGTTGCGCCGGCTTCCTCGAGTTCCTTCTTCAGCTTGTCTGCTTCGTCCTTGGAGAGCTGCTCCTTCACGATGGAGGGGGCGCCTTCGACGAGGTCTTTGGCTTCTTTGAGACCGAGGCTGGTCGCTGCGCGCACAACCTTGATCACGTTGATCTTGTTCGCGCCGATCGTCGTAAGTTCGACGTCGAATTCGGTTTTCTCTTCGACTTCGGCCGCGGGTGCCGCACCCGGCATCATTCCGCCAGCCATCATCATCGGAGCAGCGGCGGTAACGCCGAACTTGTCTTCGAGAGCCTTTTTGAGTTCGGACGCTTCGAGAAGCGTCAGTTTCTCAATTTTCTCAACGATTTCTTCAATAACGGACATTGTATGACTCCTTGGGAGAGATGAATTATAGTTTCGTTGTTATCAGTTTCGGTGATCAGGCAGCCTGGTCCTGTTTCTGTTTTTCAATGGCGTCGATGGCGTACACAATACCGCTCATGACTCCATGGATGGCGCCGACGATACCCTGGGCCGGAGCAGCGATGCTGCCGATAATTCCGGCGATCAGGTCTTCGCGGGTCGGGAGCGAGGCCAGTTCTTCGAGGCGTGAACCGTCAAAAACTTCCTTGCCAAGCACACAAGCCTTCACCGACAACATTTTTTCGTTGTCTTTGACGAAGGTCTTGAGCAGGCGCGCGGGCGTCACAGGATCGTCATATGCAAAGACGATACCGGTCATACCGACGAGATAGGGGAACATCTCGTCGTATCCTCCGACCTCCTGCAACGCGCGTTTCAGCAGAGTGTTCTTGATGACTTTGTAGTCCACACCGACCTTGAAGAACTCGCTTCGCAGCTGATTGGCCTTTTCGACCGTCAGGTGCGCGAAGTCGGCCAGGTACAGACCGCTCACGTTCTGAAGACGCTCGACGGTATCTGCGATCACCTTGGCTTTTTGTTCTTTGGTCATCCGTTCCTCAATAGGAAAGTTCGAATGGGAGCAACGTGAATTAAAGTAGAAGCATTAGAGTGCGTACTGACCGGATGCAGGTCAGAGGATCAATCCAAATTTCGTGTCTAGTGCAGCGCGGAGGCTTCAGCCTTGTCGAGGCGGATACCGGGACCCATGGTGCTGCTGAGCACGAGGCCCCTGATGTACACGCCTTTCGCGGCGGCAGGCTTCATGCGATTGAGCGTTGTGATGAACGACTCGATGTTTTCAACAATCTTGTCTTCGGCGAAATCCACCTTGCCGACCATGGCGTGCACGATGCCGCCCTTGTCGACGCGGAAGGAAATCTTGCCGCCCTTGACGTCCTGCACTGCCTGGCCGACGTCGACGGTGACGGTGCCGGATTTCGGATTGGGCATCAGACCGCGGGGGCCAAGCACCTTACCGAGCTTTCCGACTTCACCCATGACATCGGGCGTGGCGATGACGACGTCCACATCGGCCCAGCCTTGCTGGATCTTCTCGAGATAGTCCTCGAGTCCGACATGTTCGGCGCCGGCATCAATCGCTTCCTGCTGCTTGGCCGGACGGGCCAGGACGAGCACGCGAACGGACTTGCCGATGCCGTGCGGGAGTGATGCGGTACCGCGTACCATCTGATCCGATTTTTTCGGGTCAACGCCGAGGCGGACAGCGATATCGATCGATTCGTTGAACTTCGCCTTGGCCGTTTGCTTCAACAGGGCCACACCATCGTTGATGCTGTATTCCTTGTTCTTCTCGACGTTGGAAGAAGTTTCTTTCATGCGTTTCGTGAGTTTCATTTCCTGCACCTTATCCTTCAACAGTGAATCCCATGCTGCGCGCCGTGCCCGCAACCATTTCCATGGCCGCTTCGACGGTATGCGCATTGAGGTCCGGCATCTTAGTTTCTGCAATTTCGCGAACCTGATCGCGCGTGACCTTCGCAACCTTGTTGCGATTCGGCTCCGCGGATCCCTTCTCGTGCTTCGCCGCCTTCTTGAGAAGCACCGCCGCGGGCGGCGTCTTCGTGATGAAGGTAAACGACTTGTCAGAGAAAACGGTGATGACAACCGGAATGATCAGTCCCATCTTCTCCTGCGTGCGCGCATTGAACTGCTTGCAGAATTCCATGATGTTGACGCCCTTCTGACCGAGCGCCGGACCGACCGGAGGAGCAGGATTCGCCTGCCCAGCGGGAATCTGGAGTTTGATGTACCCGACAATTTTTTTCGCCATGGGAGTATCCGCCTATGCTATTACGTATCGAATTCCACTTGAGAGAAATCCAGCTCCACCGGAGTCTTGCGTCCGAAAATCGACACCATCACCTTCAGCTTGGTCTTCTCCTGGTTCACCTCCTGGACAAAGCCGCTGAACGTATTGAAGGGGCCGTCGATCACGCGCACCGGATCGCCGACGCGGAACTGGACCTCCGGAATTTCCGTATCCTTCCGCTCTTCCATGCGGCCGAGGATCTTGTCGACTTCGTCCCGGCGCAGCGGCGCGGGAGCATTTTTCGGGCCGACAAAGGAAATGACGGAGGGAGTATTGAGAATGAGGTGCTTGGTGTCCTTGTCCAACACGCAGTTGATCAGCACGTAGCCGGGAAAGAAGTTGCGCGTCTTCGTGCGCTTCTTGCCGTCCCGAACCTCATACACTTTTTCCGTAGGCACAATAACAGCAGCGATCCGCTCGCTCATCCTGAGCGACGGTTCGGCCTGTTTGACCTCGTTTTCGATGTATGCCTTTACCTTGTTCTCATGGCCGGAATACGACCGAATGGCATACCAACGAAGGTGTTCTGTCTGAGTCTCTTCTTCCGAAGTCATGGACAACCGTTCATTACCCGCTGACTGGGGTGCGGCCTGCGCCGTCACGTGCCAAGCAGCAATTTCATTATTTGCGTTAACAGTGAATCGATGACAAATACAAAAGCCGAGAGAACGATGGTCGACACCAATACGATGGTCGTCGAATCCTTCAACTCGTCCTTCGTAGGCCACGTCACCTTTTTCATTTCCTTGGTGACGCCGTTGATAAAGTCCGTAATCTTTTCTTTCATGACCCGGCTGTCTGTGTACTGAAAAAAATCGCACGAGAGGAGGGACTCGAACCCCCAACCTGCGGTTTTGGAGACCGCTGCTCTACCAATTAAGCTACTCTCGTAGAGCTCGCTCGGGAAAGCCGCTTACTTGGTTTCCTTGAAGGCTACGTGCTTGCGAACGACAGGATCGTACTTCTTGTATTCCACGCGCTGCGGATGCAGCTGTTTGCTCTTCTTCGTGGTATAGCGATATCCCGTACCCGCGGTGCTTTCCAGCGTGATGATAATCCGTCCTTTGTTGCTTTTGGCCATTGCTCTGCCTCTTGTCACGAATACGAAGAAAAAGGTACTGACTGTACCTTGAGCTCACGACCGGATTTGAACCGGTGACCTCTTCCTTACCAAGGAAGTGCTCTACCTACTGAGCTACGTGAGCCTGGAGCGGGAGACGGGACTCGAACCCGCAACCAACAGCTTGGAAGGCTGTGACTCTACCAATTGAGTTACCCCCGCGTACGGGACCGCCTG
>JACZJN010000182.1 GCA_014860565.1 Bacteroidota bacterium | reverse complement strand
ACAGCCACGCTTCAGCGGCACAGCCACGCTTCAGCGGCACAGCCACGCTTCAGCGGCACAGCCACGCTTCAGCGGCACAGCCACGCTTCAGCGGCACAGCCACGCTTCAGCGGCACAGCCACGCTTCAGCGGCACATTGCGCGATCCTTCATCCTTGTTCTGCTGACCGTCCTGTCGGTTGGACTTTCTGCTACTTGCTCAGCACAAGTAAACGTTGACTCCCTCCTCGCACAGATCTCCGACACAACGTACGAAGCACAAACATTGGTGGTCTGGTTCCGGCACGGCACCCTCAATGAGTCGTTCCTCGGATGTCTCGAACAGGGTGAAGAAGTCTACGATTACCCCTTCGAGGAGGGACTCCCGCTTAGCAGCGAATTCATCATGAATTATAGCCTTGTATCGGCGCTCCAAAACCTGGGCGTGTACCGGATTGACAAGCTCATGCCGTACCTGGATCCCTGCAAGGACTCGATTTCCATCTCGGTCAGGGGCGATACGGTTTATGTTCCTGACTTTTCAGACATTCTGGTCATGCGGTATGGATCGGATTATCCAGTTCCGCTTGTGTGCTACTCCCTGATTACCATGTTCCCCGATGCAGTCAAGTACGCTGAACCGAATTTCTTCTTCAGACTGATGAGTGCGGAATCGGATTCACTTCGGAAGTCGGTGATCTCCACGCCAAGCGACCCCGAGTTCGGATCACAACGCCAATTGAAGCTATTCACCGATTCGCTCGGCAGGGTCATCGGTGGCGTAAATGCGATCACAGCATGGGATTTCGTCGCAGGGGATTCCACAATTCGTATCGGTATGATCGATGACGGCATCATCGATACGCTACCTGATTTCAAAGACACCACAAAAACTGTTGTCATCGACGGTTATTACTACCTCGGAAAGGATGCGGCGAACGCGGGGAACTGGAACCTCCGGGTACGTCACGGAAACTATACGGCATCGATTATCGGATCCTTGTCGAACGATACGGTAGGGATAGCTGGTGTCGCCGGAGGTTGGAACGATCGGAATTTCTGCAAGCTCATCGCACTCAAGGTCGATGATGGCATGATTCAAGGCGGTGGCGTCTCGCTCGCCTCGGTCGCACCGGCAATCATCGGCGGCTCCTCGAGGTTCGGGACTGATCCCTATCTGCCTCAATACCAGAAAGTGGCTTTCGCATGCGAGCTGCTGAACATGAGCATGCGGGCAGATCCGACTTTCGTTCAGTCCGAAGTGATCCGGGCGGCACTCGCGTATGCCTATACGAACGATGTCGTACTTCTTACTGCCATCGGTAATGAGGGGCAAAGTCATGACACGATGTTGACCTACCCACCGGATGCCGATGACCGCTTCGTCGTGTGTGTCTCGGGATCTGGAAACGATGGGAGACTGCACCCTCAATCCGATTTCGGTAGCTCGGTCGATTTTGCGGCACCCTTCTCTGTGTGGGCCTATGCGGCGACATGGGGCGCCACGAAGGCAACATATAACTTACTGCCGGGGACTTCCGGTTCCACACCGCTCGTCACTGGCGGGTTCGCGCTGCTACGTGCATATCAGCGTCTCCGGTATAACGGGGCAATGGCGGGCGACCCGCAATTCCTCCCTCTCAACGTGCCGTATTATCTGGCTCCGGAAGACTATCAGAATATTTTCGCGCTGAGTGCACATAACATGTACGATCGACCTCCCCTATATCAACCCGTCCGGAATGCGAATACCGGTTACGGCGTCGTCGATATCGGAGATGCGCTGACATACCTTCAGCCACCGTTTTCGCTGGAGCATCTGGATCTGACAGGAGAACTCACGATCGATCAACTTCCCTCTGATACGCTATACATGGCTATGCCGCACTATTACACTGATCCGGGCCCGGGGCTCGACAATTTGCAAAACGATGATCTGTATGAGGTCATTCCCTATCGTGTGCATGGGACGATCACATACCCCAGACGGTACTCTGGCACCATTCGTGCATGGGCACGAGGCGCGAAATCAGTGGGTCTCGAATATCCAAGGCATTGGGCGCCGCCAGGGCAGACACACTCCAAACGTTTCCCGTTATACCTCAACGCCAATTGGGCGAACGTCCTGGATTGGACGGATGCGAACGTGAATGTCGAGACCTATATTTACAAACGCCGAAAATACGGGACGCAGGATCCTTTTGAGTACATCCAAGGCTACGGGCCTGCGGATGTAAAATTCGCCATTTCCTTGATCCATGGCGCACCGGTGGCGGTCAATCCTTTGCCCGACCTGGGATTCAACCTCTCGGGATCCTGGCCTTCGCCGGTTTCGGGCGTCGCGAACCTGCTGCTCACGTTAAAATCGCAGGCTTCGGTGACAGCTGAACTGTACGACATCTACGGTCGGCAAATTCGGCATTTTGTTCAATCCTCTCAAATGACCCCCGGCGCACACGTATTGACCATTCCTGCCGGAAATCTTCCCGCCGGTGTATACCTCGTGCGCGTGGCTGTTGACGGCGTTCCTGAAACCCGAAAATTCGTGGTATTCCGATGAAGCGAATCTCAATTCT
>JACZJN010000181.1 GCA_014860565.1 Bacteroidota bacterium | reverse complement strand
TGCATGAGAAAGGGGTTGTGCAGTTGGTCGAGCGAAGGGCGGAAGAAGGCTTTCGCGGACTCGTAGTCCTCGATCCCTCTGTTGATCAGGATCGAAGCGATGATTTGAGGTACATGAATCTCCTCAACCAGCCGACGCACTTTGGCAGGGTCACCGGGGGCCCTGATGCTCCATCTGGCGTCCATGAGTGTGTCCTTTTTTTGAATTGAATTATATACATTTTCTTAACTCTCATTTCCAATTTCATTATTCAGACAGCGGCACTCGCGTCCATCTGTAAGCCGAATTCTGTCTATCCCGGGATACGGGACGAGGCAGCCATCTATCTGGACTCCGTGTTGCCACGAAGTTCATGCGACCTACCCGAATGCCGGTGCGCCGAGGCGCTCACTGCGCGAGCAGCGCAGTTCCGAAGACGACATTCCTACATGGTCTTGCTCCGGGTGGGGTTTGCCAGGCCAGCCTGTCGCCAGACTGCCGGTGCGCTCTTACCGCACCTTTTCAACCTTACCTTTCCCGCATTGCCGAAGCGCTGCGGAACGGGCGGTGTGTTTTCTGTTGCACTTTCCGTCGCCTTTCGACGCCCGGACGTTATCCGGCACCCTGCCCTGCGGAGTTCGGACTTTCCTCCCCTGCACAAGGCAAAGGCGGCTGCCCGATGAGCGCGAGTCCGCTGTCTCGAAAATAGTATGTTGCCATGCGGCTCGTCTCGTGACGAGTCCGTCTTCTCAGTTCGAGATCAAATCAATCAGATCTTCGTTTCCTGAGCGATTTCTTCGGAAACCAGGATGCGGCCGCAGTGTTCGCAGATGAACAGGCGGTCGTTTTTCTTGATCTCGAGAATAAGCTGGGGCGGTACGACGTTGTAGCAGCCGGAGCAGGACTCACGGCGAATCGGCGCGACGGCCTTGCCCTTCGCTCCGCGGATACGCGCATAGAGCTGCATATCACGTTCGAGCACTTCACTGAGGGCCTGCTCGCGACGCTTCACGAACGCGATCTCTTCTTCCGCGGTCGTCTCGAGAATGTCCTTCAGTTCCTCGCGCTTGATCTCGAGCTCCTTGCTGAGTTCGTCGCGCTTGGTGGTGAACTGTTCGAGACTCGCCTTCAGCTCCACGTTCTTATCGACCCACTCCGCGATCAATGCTTCATTGGTGGCAATCGTCGTTTCCGCGGATTCCATTTCCCGCGTGAGGGCGTCGTATTCCTTGTTGTTGGTCACCTCAAGCTGCTGCCCTTTGTACTTCTCGATCTTGGCGATCAGCTCGAGAGATTCTTTTTCCTTCATGCTGCGTTCAGTCGCGCTGCGCTTGAGCGCCTCGTCGATCTCTTCGATCCGCTGCTCCACCGCCGCAAGATCCTGTTCCATTGCGTTAACGGTTTCCGGCAAATCTCCACGCAATTCGCGCAGGTCATCCAGCTCAGTGTCCAGTAATTGAAGCAGGTACAGCGATTGAAGTATGCTTTTCAAGGGGTCTCCTTCGATTCTTCTTCTATACGAACCAGATAGGGTTTGTATTGGTTCTCGTACATAAAATATCAATTTTTTCGTTGTTCTCGAAAACCATATTCACAAGTTCTTTCGCACAGTGGTCAATAAACAGACGTTCCGTGTCGTAATGTCCGGCATCCACCAGGAGAATGTCTGACTGATAATCGAGAAACGTGTGATGCGTCAGATCGCCCGTGACGATGGCGTCGGCGCCCGCGGCAACGGCCGCGGCGACGTAGGAGGAACCGGCACCGCTGCACACCGCGACACGGGAGATGCGGCGATTTTCCTCAAACGGGGACACCCGAAGTACTTCGCAACCCAGCGCGTTTTTGACCATTGCAAGAAATGCACGGGCTGGCATCTCAGCAGGCAGAGATCCAATCGAACCGATACCGAAGCCGTCGAGTGCGCCTTCGAGCCGATGTTCGATCCATGAATGCGGGATCGGACCAAGGAGCGAATCGATCCGTCCGCGGACCGTGTTTACCCGCCACGCGGGCATGTCCGCTTCGACGGACAGCAGCCCCTGATCCAGGGCATGCGTGACGGGCGGCGATCCAACCATTTCTGCCAGGAGCGCAATCGCATCAGCGGCGCGCTCACCGTCCTTCTCCATGCGGAGCGTCAGCATGCGGCGGTGTCCACGCGCGCCGTCGAGCGTCCGCGTCTCACGCATACCGAGTTTTTCCGCCAGCGCGTGATTGAGGCCGAAGCGTGCCGCATCCGCGTTTGTGTGCAGAGCGATCACGTTGATCTCGCGGCGCAGCAGGTCCGCCAGCAGTGCGCCGTGCGTGCTATCCGTCCGCAGCGCTTTGAGGGGATGAAAGATCACCGGATGGTGTGCGATGATCAGTTGCGCACCTTCGCGCACAGCTTCATCGACGATGCCGGGAGTGACATCCAGACATATCAGTGCTTTTTCGACG
>JACZJN010000180.1 GCA_014860565.1 Bacteroidota bacterium | reverse complement strand
CTCCTGCTCTTTCTCCTTTTCCTGCAGAGCCAGGGCTGCACGACTGCGCTTGGCTTCGAGTTCACGCTTGTCGAGCATGACGGTCAGATAGCGCATCACGTTTTCATCGAGTGTGAGAAAGCGCTCGACCTTTTCGACGATGCGGCCTTCGGCTTCGAACTCGAGGGTCACGTAATAGCCGTTGTGTTTCTTGGCAATGGGATAGGCGAGACGGCGACGGCCCATGTGTTCCGTGTTGATCATTTCACCGCCGTTCTTGACGACAGTGTCCTGAGCCATTTTCACCGTGGATTCGATTTGTGCATCGTCCAACCCGGGGTTGACGATAAATGTGCACTCGTAGAAGCGTTTCATTGAAGCAGTGCCCTTTGGACTGTGATAGAAAACGGCCCGGCGACGCGCAATGCGCCGCCGAGCAGGGTCTGATTATTTTCGTACAAACGTTGTTCCGTTATTTCGCAAGATGTGCGATAAGCGGAGCAATCACTAAAGATACGATGGACATCAATTTAATCAAAATGTTCATCGCCGGACCTGAAGTGTCCTTGAACGGATCGCCGACGGTGTCACCGACGACGGTGGCCTTGTGCACGTCGGAATTCTTTCCGCCGAGATTGCCCTGTTCGACCCATTTCTTTGCATTATCCCACGCACCGCCGGAATTCGCCATGAACAGTGCGAGCAGAACGCCGGTCACGGTGGCGCCGGCAAGCATACCGCCGAGGGCCTCCGGACCGAGGATAAAGCCGACAATAACGGGGGCGACAACGGCAGTCACGCCAGGAAGAATCATTTCCTTGAGCGCGGCTTTCGTGGAAATATCAACGCAGCGTGCGGCATCGGGCTTGGCCGTGCCTTCCATCAGTCCCTTGATTTCACGGAACTGGCGGCGCACTTCCTCCACCATCGCGAAGGCCGCCTTGCCCACCGAGGTCATGGTCATCGCGGCGATGGCGAACGGCAGGATGCCGCCGATAAACAGCCCGATAACGGTGGTGTGATCAAGGATGTTGATCGTGAACGTGCGTTCAGTGCCGAGTGCGACGTTGATCGTGCTCGAGTATGCGGTGAACAGCGCCAGCGCGGTCAGCGCGGCGGAGCCGATCGCGAAGCCCTTTCCTATCGCCGCGGTGGTGTTGCCGAGCGAATCGAGGGTGTCGGTGATCTTGCGGACGTCCTTGCCGAGCATGGCCATTTCCGAGATGCCGCCGGCATTGTCGGCGATGGGGCCGTAGGCGTCGACAGACATCGTGATGCCGACCGTGGCCAGCATGCCGACCGCGGCGATGGCGATGCCGTAGATGCCGCCGGTTTCGAACGAGACGAAGATCGCGAGAACGATCAGCAGCACCGGTCCGATCACGCTTTCCATTCCCACGGCGAGACCGGAGATGATGTTGGTTGCGACGCCCGAACGGCTTGCGTTGGCGATGCGCCGCACGGGACTGCCACCCGTGTAATATTCCGTCACGAAACCGATGAAAAGCCCGCCGACCGATCCGGCCAACAGCGGCCAGAAATAATTCACGGCGATGGACATCGGTCCCATAACCAGGAACACCCCGGCGAGCATGAGCACGAGTGCGATGATCGTCGAGTATCGCAGTGCCGCCGCGGGATTGGCGTTGGCGAAGATGCGGATGGTTGCGATGCCGACGAGCGAGGCGCCCAGTCCGATCATCGCGATGATCAGCGGGAAGATCATGAACGCGACGCCCATGGTCGTGGACGCGGCGATGGCCAGTGCGGCGATGATGGAGCCGACGTAGGATTCGAAAATATCCGCTCCCATGCCCGCGACGTCGCCGACGTTATCGCCGACGTTATCGGCGATGACTGCCGGATTCCGCGGATCGTCTTCCGGGATTCCCGCTTCGACTTTCCCGACCAGATCGGCACCGACGTCAGCAGCCTTTGTATAGATGCCGCCGCCCACGCGTGCAAAAAGCGCAATCGAGCTGGCGCCCATCGCGAAACCACTCATCACATCCGCGTGCGCGTAGTTTCCGAAAAAGAGAAAGAAAACGCCGACGCCGAGCAGACCGAGGCTCGCTACGGAAAGTCCCATGACGGACCCGCCCAGGAAGGAAACAATGAGTGCGCGTGCCTGCCCTGACGTGCGGGCCGCCTCGCTTGTGCGAACGTTTGCCTTCGTCGCGGCCATCATGCCGAGAAAGCCGGCGAGCACGGAACATACCGCACCGGAAAGAAACGCCAAGGCGGTGTTGATGCCGATGAAGTAGGCAAGAAGGGCGAACACAATGACCACAAATATGGCGAGAACTTTGTATTCACTTTTCAGGAATGCCATGGCACCGACCTGAATCTGCTGCGCGATGTCGCGCATGATCTCCGTGCCTGCAGGCTGGCGCTTGATCGAATAATAAATGATCAAGGCAATGAGCAGTCCGACAGCACCGCTCAAGGGTGGCCAGATTCCCAGTGAACCCAATTCTGTCATAACGAATCCTGCTGTGTTGTTGGTGGAGTATTAAAGACATTCATCGCCCTCTGCATACCGATATCCATGATCGCAATGGCGGCTTCCGCCGCCCGGTCGATCATGGCCGCGGCATGGGGGAGTTCTTCTTCTTTGAACGGGCTCAAGACATATTCCGCAAGATCAGGAGACTCTGTCGAAAAATCAACCCCGCATCGAAGCCTCGGGATTCTGTCGGTGCCGGTCTCCATGATCACGGATGCGAGCCCATTGTGTCCTCCATCGCTTCCGCGACTGCGCAGCCGCAGGTGTCCAAGCGGAAGCTGAACTTCGTCGTACACGACCAGAAGCTCGGCGGGACGAAGATCGAGCTGGTCCATCAATAAGATGACCGCCTCGCCGCTGAGATTCATGTATGTCCACGGTTTGCAGAGAATGACGCTCCAGTCGCCGTGTCGACCGAACGCCTGATAATGATTCGTAACAAAAGAAGACTCGCGAATATTGAGCATATCCGCGAGCCTGTCTAAAACATGGAAGCCGATGTTATGCCGCGTCCGCGCGTAGCGCAATCCCGGATTGCCGAGGCCGATGACGCACAGCCGCCGCTGCTCTGCAGCCGCAACTCCTTGCACGTCCGCCGCACCGGTGTCGGTCGATGCGCCGCTGACGGGATCGCTGTCGCCGTCGTGGAGCCCGCTGTCTGGGGTTTCCGTCGGCAAGCGGCTTATTCGTCCTCGCCCTTTCCGCGGCCGATGACTTCGGGCTCGCTTTCGCCTTCCTCTGCCTCTTCGCCTTCGGCGGTTGCTTCACCGCGAATATGGCTGATGACGACCAGCGGCTGCTCGCCGTGGGTGAGGATTTCCACACCGTCGATCTTGACATCGCCGACGAGCATCGACTCGTTGGCACCAAGATGCGTGATGTCAACCGCGATGTATTCGGGAAGATCCTTCGGCAGACACTCGACTTCGAGTTTGTGCAGAGTCTGCTGCAGAACGCCGCCGGCACGCACGCCTTCGGACGACCCCTCGAGCACGACGGGAACTTCAAATTTCATCTTCTGGCCGCGAATGACGCCGATGAGGTCGAAATGCATAACGCGGTCGGTGATGGGGTCGAACTGTACCTCACGAAGCACCGCGGCTTCGGCGGTACCGTCGCTGAGCTGCAGATCGACGATATGCGTCTCGGAGGTATAGATAAGATGACGAAGATCCAGCGCCTCGACTTCAATGGCGATGTTCTTCTCGTTTCCGAGATAGAACACGCCCGGCACCTTGCCTGCACGACGTGCGGCATTGGATGCTGTCCGGCCCTTGTAGTCGCGGACCTTCGCTTTGAGAGTTATTTCAGCCACGTGAGTACTCCTGATAAATCGTGTATCGATTACATTAGTTTGTCTTTGTCAATATCAAACAGCGAGCTGATGGACTGATGCAGATGGGTCCGCTTGATCGCTTCCGCGAACAGGCTGGAGACGGACTGCACTTCCACCAGGCCGGTTTCCTGCATTTCCTTCCGCAACGGAATCGTATCCGTGACGAGAATCCTGGCGACGCCTGACTCCATGATTTTCTCAGGAGCCTGTCCCGAGAAAACCGCATGCGTGCATGCGCCATACACATTTTCCGCGCCCGCTTTCCGGAGCGCCTTCACCGCGTTCGCAAACGTTCCGCCCGTGTCGATCATGTCGTCGACCAGCAGCACATTGCGTCCCTCCACCTGGCCGATGATGTTCATCACCTCGGCCTCGTTCTGACGCGGACGGCGCTTATCGAGCACGACGAGTTCCGCCTTCAGCCGCTTCGCGAACGAACGCGCCATTTTGATGCCGCCGACATCGGGCGACACAACCGAGAGATTCTCCAGCGCCTGCTCGCGATAGGATTTCAACAGCACCGCCGATGAATACAGGTGATCGAACGGAATGTCGAAAAAACCCTGGATCTGCGGTGCGTGCAGGTCCATCGATACCACCCGGTCGGCACCGGCGCTGGTAATCAGGTTCGCCACGAGCTTCGCGGTGATCGCCACGCGCGGCTGATCCTTGCGGTCCTGGCGCGCGTATCCGAAATACGGGAGCACGGCAGTCACGCGGCGAGCGGATGCCCGCTTGGCTGCGTCGATCATGATCAGCAGTTCGAGAAGATTCTCCGCCGGCGGATTCGTGCTCTGAATAATGAACACGTCGCGGCCACGGATATTCTCGCGGTATTTGACCCAGATCTCGCCGTCACAGAACGTCTTGATCTCGCATGCGCCAAGAGGTTCGCCTATCTGTGCGGCGATGCGTTCGGCGAGAGCCGGATTTGAACGTCCACTGAAGACTAACATGCGGAAGCACCTCTGTTCGCGTGGTCGAGCCAAATGCAGCTGGGGCGGCAGGATTCGAACCTGCGGGTGTCGGCTCCAAAGGCCGATGCCTTACCACTTGGCTACGCCCCACTTAAAATCACAAGTCTACTGCAAAATGCAGCAGTTAGCAAATATACCAATGCCGGGAATGTGAGTCAAATCAATACCTCGCCTCCGCGCAACCTTGCATTTTTCCTTCATTCCAATGGCTTTGCGGCCATTTCAGAAAGTCGCCGGATGAATCGCGACGGATATTTTTCTCATTTTTGAAAAAATGCAGCAAGACCGGGAAATTATATCAACAAGATTATCCGCCGGGAATCACGCCTATTCGCCGAGTTTCAATCGTTCGGCAAGACGCGTGGGGAGTCCTCGCTCACGGATTTTCCTCGCGGCGGTTTCCACATCGTATTCGATCCGCCTGTTCTCGTACGAACCGGCCACGGTGTCGAGCAATCCATAGCTGCTGCGCCAGTTTCCGTCGCGCGGTTGACCGACGCTGCCCACATTGATGACATACCGTTGACTGTGCGAATAGCCGCGCACCCCGGGATCTATCGGATAGATGCCGGGCACATGTGAGTGTCCGATAAAACAGATTCGTTCATGGAAATACCGCCCGTACAACCGCGCCTCCATGCCGCTGAACACGTAATCCCACTGCTCCGGAGCACGTGGCGCCGAATGCACGAAAAGCAGGTTGTCGGTGGAAACCCGGTAGGGAAGCCCCTGCAGATAGGCGATGTCTCCCTCCGAGAGCTGCGCCATGGTCCAGCTCAACGCCGCGCGGGCGTTGGGATTGAAGAATGCGCGCTCGGGAACCGAGAACACCGCGGCGTCATGGTTGCCGAGCACACAGATATCGGCGCGTTCACGCAGCAGTGCAACACAGGCGGCAGGATCGGAACCGTAGCCGATGATATCACCAAGACAGACCAGGCGGTCGGCCTGCATCAGCTCGGTATCTTCCAGCACACGTTCGAGTGCTTCGAGATTTGCGTGTATGTCGGAAATGATTGCGAGACGCACGGGCGCGATCAGTAGTGCTGGATGAAAGAAAGCTAGGCAGGTACCAAGCGAAAAACAAGCGAAAACCACTCTGCACCGTTCCGGAAATCAGGAAGTTTGCCTGTCATGACGTATTTTGGGCACATGTTCCGAACAGGCCCCATACCCCGCACGCCCTGCCGCTCAGCTGCGCGTACATCCTTCCGGAAGCAGCCATGGCTGAAAGCGCTCACGCTTCTGCCATCACCGCTTCTGTTGCTGCTGCTCGCATTCCTGATACTTCCCCCGCGGACACTGGCGCAGGAGCGTTCGCTGCTTCGGGTACTCGCGGCGGATCGTCTGGAGGGACGCGTCGTCGGCGATATGGAAATGCGCGAACTCGTCGGCAACGTACGCCTGCAGCAGGACAATGTGATGATCACCTGCGATCGCGCGACTCAGAATATTTCCGGCAACAGCGCCCAACTCAGCGGGAACGTGGTCATTACACAAGATACGCTGACGCTCAAGACGCAGCACGGGACCTATAACGGCGACACGCGCACCGCGGCGTCGACGCAGGGCATCTACATTAACGACGGACATGTTATCCTCCGCGCGCGCGTCGGCAGCTATCGCACGGGTTCGAAGATCGCTGAATTCGCCTCCGACGTCAACGTGGAGGATACCGCCGCTACCATCACTTCGAGCCGCATGCAGTACGTGCGTGACAGCGCGCTGATTATTGCATGGGACGATGTGCACATCCGCTTCAAGGATGAAAACGTTCTCATCACCGCCGACAGCGTTCGGCATTATTCGGATCTGAAACGCTCCTTTTTCCACAACAGCCCGAAACTCTGGCAGATCGACACTGCCTATGTCCGCTACAGCGAAGGGGTGATCGACTCGCTCGATCTCGACACGCTCAGCATCGTCGCCGACCGCATGGAAGCCCGCCGCGACAGTTCAAACAGCTTTTATACCGAGGGTGACGTCCGCATTGTACGCTCCAGCCTGGCGGCGCTTTGCCAGGAAGCGGCCTTTCTGCGCGCCGACAGCATGATGATCCTGCGCGGGGATCCCGTGCTCTGGTATGACGAAAACCAGATCATCGGCGATTCCATCGCCGCGGGCATCGCCGGCAGCGAACTGCGTTCGCTCGATGTGATCGGCA
Source organism: Bacteroidota bacterium (assembly GCA_014860565.1). Classification (GTDB taxonomy): domain Bacteria; phylum Bacteroidota; class Ignavibacteria; order SZUA-365; family SZUA-365; genus SZUA-365. The sequence goes on along the minus strand of JACZJN010000180.1, from coordinate 12,013 downwards.
ACGCATTCAGCATCTCCCGCAGCAAGCCCAGTGACCAGGATAGCATCGCCCCGCCCGACAGGTACGACCAGACGAAGGGAAAACGCATTCGCATGCAATTCACCGACAGGAAGCCGGCGCGCATCCGCGTCGAGGAAACGGCGATCAGTCTCTATTATTTGTACGACGATCTCGCGCTCAACGGGGTGCGGCGGGAGAGCAGTGATCTGATCATCATCGATTTCGTCGACGGGAAGGTGAAAACCATTCGCAGCATCCGCGGCGTCGAAGGTACATACTACCCCGAGAAATATGTGACCGGCAAGGAAAGCAGCTACAACCTCGATGGCTTCAACTGGAGGGAAGACCGTCCCGTCATGCCTCCGTATCCCTCGCCTGCCGAAAACCGCTAGCCGCTCTCGCCATGGCGATTCTCCGGCTCTTCCGCTCCTCCGGCGGGCGAGCCGTTGGCTCGCCCCTACACGCCCCTTCCGCAGGCGAGCCGTTGGCTCGCCCCTACACGCCCTTCCTATTGCACAATCGACAACCGCACGTCGATGCGGCGCTTCGCCGGATCCTGCTGGCGTTCGCCACCGGATTCCGTGTCGATCCCCACACCCACAGCCCGCAGTACGATACGTCCGGCCGCCTTGAGTTCTCGATAGCGCGGCGAGCGTTTCGCCAGTTCCTCATCGATGATCTGCATCGTGTGCCAGGCGCGGAGATTGGCAAGTTTCCGGTTGCCCTCCTGCCCCTGCATGGTTGCACCCTTCTCGATGCTCATGGTTGCGGTTTCCACGCTCTCATCCACGTAGCGTCCGGGCCTGAGTCCGCGGGGATCCACGTAGCCTCGTACTTCGATCTGCAGCCGTTCGTCGCTCAGCGCGCATTTATTGAACAGCGGCAAATACTGGTTGATGATCGTCGTATAGACGGAATCGAAAATTGCGTCGATACGAGGGACATACGACTCATAGTCCTCATCGTTCATGTCGATGTACGGCGTACTGCCGCCCTCCGACAGATCGAGTTCGCCGTAGCGGATGCGTTCCTGCAGCTCGATATAGTTGAGCGTGGTATTCGGATGATAGTATCCGGTGACGAAAAACGGGATGTTGTAGCGCCCGAGCTGAAATGCGGGCATGACTTCGCCGTGGAGTGTGAAATCACGCACGATCACGGTATCGATGGCATAGGGAACGCCGGGTGCGATGTCGGCTGCTTCGGCGGAATAGCAGTCCATGTTCGCAACCTTGAGACGATAGCGTCGACCTGCCTGCAGCTGCGCCCGGTAAAGTCCGGAAGCATCGGTCACGATCGTGCTGCGCGTACCGCTGTCGAGATCCTCCAACAGCAGCGAAATATCTCCCGCGCTGCCGCGGCCCTCCATGGCGACGGTTCCTTCGAGTCGAATCACGTGGGGGTACGGGCCGGTGTAGAGATCGAGACCGCCTTTCCCTCCCGGTCGGTCGGACGCGAGAAAGATGCGTGTCCGGTCAGGCGTGATCCACGGGAACACATCATCAGCGGCGGAGTTCACCGGCGCGGGCAGCACTTCCGGCTCTTCCCACCCGCCGGCACCGAAGCGCGTACGCATGATGTCGAAGCCCTGTCCGGGATTCCTGTCACTGGCGAAGTACAGCGCGCCGTCGCTGCCGAAGAAGGGAGAAATCTCCGCCGCGTCGGTATTCACCGGGGCGGGAAGTCGCTCGGGGACCCCCCACACGCCATCGGCGCCGCGCTGCGAGATCCAGAGATCGGGGAAAAAGCTGCCAGCCGTCTCGAATCCCGGTCGACCGCTTTGGCGATCGGAAGCGAAAACGAGTTGGGTGCCGTCGGGTGAAATCGCGGGATGTGCCTCCCACCACGGACCGCTCAGCGTGACAAGCGGCTCCGGCGAGCTCCACTGCCCGATCGCCTTATGGATCACATAGAGATCGGTGCCTCCGGCGGAGGGCTGCAGGTATGGTGAACTGAAGTACACGTCATCGCCGAAAGCGGCGCTCGCGCCCTGATAGTTCCCCGCTTCGTTCCCACTGAAAAACGGCCGGGCAGCCTGCCAGCTGCCGTTCTCACGTTCGGCCAGATACAGCACCTCGCCATAGCGCATCTGCGAATCCACCAGCACGGCCTGCGGACGCCCCGCGCGATTCGAAGTAAACAGCAGCGTATGGTCATCCGCCAGCATGGGAGCGAATTCATCGTCCGCCGAATTCAACGGTTCGATGTTTTCAATCACGCCTCCGGTGGCCACACGGTCGCCGTACTGCCGTTCAACCGTTTGCTCCCCGCCGGAACAGGCGACAAGCAGCACGATAAGGGACAATGAAACTGCGGCGGGGATTGGGCGTCTCATGCCTCATTCTCCTGCTAGAGTGGAAACAACACATCGATGCACATTTTCTGCTTCTGCCCGTCGTCGCTGATTTCGCGCACGCGCACGAGCGCATACTGCATGCCCCCTCCGCTCTCGACTCGGATCACATACACGGCATGCAGCTCGAAGTCCGCGAACTGCGAAATCTGGAATCCGCCCGCAGTGAGGCCGGCATATTCGGGCCAGGTGCGAACGCGATCCCATGTGAAATCGTTCTGATCCGTCACGCCGCCGCGTACCCGCTTCCACCCGCTGCGTACACGCACATTGCCGCTCAGGTTCGCAGCGGGACCCGAGAGATAGACAATGTCGGTGATCATCTGCCGCGCGGGATCCGATCCGCTGAGGTCGACGACAAACGAGCCGCGCGTTCCTGCGGGCGTGAAATTATAGCCGTTGAATTCGTTCTGATCCCAGCGGAAAAGACACACCGAGAAGAGGTTCGGGACCGTGTCCACTTCCGCGACCACCTGCACCGTCGCAGGCTCGCAGCCGAACACGGTGAACTGTGTAGTGAACGTCGTCACAGCCGGACCCTGTCCGCGTCCTTCGGGCCAGATCGCACGTTCGTCAGGCGTGAAGCGCACGGTGAAGCATCCGTTGCCCCCGCCTTCGCTCCGCGCGCGCAGTGTGTGGCGCTGCTCGGGAATAGAAAACTGGCTCCCAGCGGGAACCGCCGGACGGGAGATCGTCAGCCAGCCGCCGCTTCCGCAGTTATAAAAACAGATTCGTCCATCCGTTTCACTGTACACATCGGTGCGCAGACGGATGCGGTATACCGGAGGCGATACGCTGCGGTCTATTTCCAGACCGTCGCTCGCCGACTCGTCCACGCAGCATGCGGGCAGGACGCCATTGCCGCGGACCACCACCGTGGTGGTACAGCGTGAACCATCGGGAAGCAGTGTGGAAACGAACACCAGGGAATCCGAGAACACGCCTTCGCCCGGCGGCGTGAAGCGGATCGCAAGCGCATGTTTGCGCCCGGGACGCAGTGTCAGGGTGTTGAACGGCGTTTCGAGCGTGAAGGCTCTGCCCGGCGCAAGCGACCGTACGAGTTCGAACATCGCGTCACAGCTGGCGCGGTTCTCAAGCACCTCCTCGATGACCGTGCGGAAGGAATCGCTGTCGGCCACGACGCTGCCCGCGTCAAGGAGAATGCGCACATCCTCGCAGCTGCAGCTGTTGCAATCCACCGCCGTGCCGAGCACTGTCAGCAGCACGCGCGAGTTTGAAGCGGCACCCTGAAGGGTGAAGACGATCTCTCGTTGCAGCGTACCCTCCTGAGCAGGTAGCCATACCGGACGCACGCTGAATGACCCGCGCGGCGGAAGCGTGAAGCCGCTGCCGGCCGATTGCGCATTTGCATCGAACACTCGCAGGAAAAATGCGGAAGCGGGCTCGCCCGGATCATTCCAGGTGACAGTGACCGGTTCATCGCAGGTCGACGTATACTGGGCCTCGGTGGAATCACCGCGCGGTGCGGTACAGACATCCGTCAACCATAAGGTGTCGCGGATGTCGCCGCCGCAGGTGAGATTCCGTGCTGCGAACGTGAGTACGATAGTGGTGTCGCGGCAGAGCAGATCCACGGTGCGCAGCAGACGGCCCGTGCGGTCGCTGCCCGCGATGATCGAATAGCGTCCGCCGCTGGCGGGAATCGTGACCTCGAAAAGCGCCGCGCCGCGGTTGTCTGTCAGCAGTTCGCGAAGCGGCTGCCGGTTTGCGATGTCCGTTCCTTCATAGAGCTGTACGGGAATACCGGGGATCGGCGCGCGCTGTTCGTCCTGCACCAACACGAGAATGCGCTGTTCGACTTCGGGCGGAGAGGTCAGCGGACTCTGGCATGACCAGCTCAGCAGTACGGCGAGACCGAGAAGCGCGTATGTTCCTATGCGTTTCATGATCGTGCGATGCCTCCTAAAAGGTCACACCTGCCCGGAGGAGCAGGCCATGAGATTCGTTGTAATACCGTGCTTCCCGCGGCGGCGGATCGTCGGAGCAATCGCAGACATAGCTTGTGGGAAGCTGCAGGTACCGGTACCCAAAGTCGACCGACAGATCCACGCTGCGCGTAAGTGCGAAATCCATCCCGATGCCGAAGCCGGCGATCTTGGGTCCGGGAGAAAATATCTTGTCCAGCGCGATCGCATCTCCGCTCTGATCGTCAAATACGGTACCGAGCAGCCCGTAGAGATACGGTGTATTGCATTCGAGCGTGAAGGTGTATTTGCCGTAGAGAAACAGCGGAATGCGGTTGATGCCCCGGGCCCGAAAATAGGAGGCGCCGATGCCTGCCGCCCAATGCGTGCCGAAACGCAGGCCCAGCGCGGCTTCGGGTCCGACGAGCAGGGCGGGCAGTCCGATCTGTGGGCCACTCTCGTCTTCGCCGCTGTACATCAGCCAGAGACGCAGTTCGGCGAACCACCACTGCCGGTCGCGCTGACGGATATCGCAGGGATACACCGGAGCGGATGGGTTGTAACGCGGAGGGAGATACACGCGCGAGTGCAGCTCCACCACCTCGACGTCGCGGTTGAGCACGGTCTGGATTTTTCCGTCGCGACTTTTGATCGTGTAGCGATCACTCTCCGGATCATACGCCACGCGGCCGACGAGAATGCGGCCATCCCTGAGACGCACGACCTGATTATAGTACAGCGAGTCGTCTCCCCCCCGCGAAGCCGGTGCGGTCACCGAAGCCGGTGCGGTCACCGATGTTGCGCACGTGACGTGGGAGGCGGCCTGCAGTGCGGAGGGGAACAGCACGCACAGCATCAACGCCATCGCTCCGCGGAATGCCGGAAAGAAACGTGTGTGATTGCGTTTCATGCTCTATCCATAAAATTCAGTATGGAGAATAATGTAAGAATTTTCGATCTTATTGTCATACGAAAACCGGTTACGAGCTTCGGACCTTTTCCTGCGCTGAAACAATAGTATTCCGCTCCCGTACGCTACACCACGAACAACAACGCTCCCGCCTTCTTCAAGGGAGCACATCTCACCCCAAGGAGGTGCAGCCATGGAAAAACGGCTTTATCGCAATACCGGAAATAAGATGATCGGCGGTGTCTGCACGGGACTCGCGGAATACTTCGCAATTGATCCTGTACTGATTCGCCTGGTCTTTGTCATCCTCGCCCTGCATCACGGCATTGGCATCCTTGCCTATGTAATACTCTGGATTGTCGTGCCGGCGCGCTTGCAGTCAGTGGCAACCGAGTCCGAAACAGGCGAGATCGAAATGGAAGCAGTTGCAAACGAGAGCTACGCTGTTCCCCCGACCATGGAAAAGAAAGAACCGGGGCGCGGCAGCTTCATCGGCGGCATCGTGCTCATTGTGATCGGCGCCCTCTTCCTGCTCGACAACTTCATCCCCAGTTTCGGCTTTGAAGACTTCTGGCCGCTGCTGCTGATCGCCATCGGCGCCGGCATGCTGTGGAATACACTCCCCCGTTCCAACCACGACAATGGAGAGGTGGCATCATGAAATCAGGACGCGTGTTCTGGGGCACCCTGTTCGTCATCATCGGCCTGCTCGGCATTCTGCATAATTTCTTTAACCTCGCGATTTCATGGGATGCTCTGTGGAAGCTGTGGCCGCTGCTTCTCGTGTTCCTCGGCATCAGTGCGTTTCTGAAGGATTCGAAATCGAAATGGATCGTCATCGGCGGCATCGGACTGCTCGCGGGCGTGGTGATCTTCGCGTCGGTGCAGCGGGGATGCAGCAGCGTCGACCGCATCATCTACAACATTGACGATAACCACGGAACCGCCCACTACAGCGAACAGGAACTGAATTTCCACTACGACACCACCGCCGCAATGGCCCGCTTCTATTTTGAAGGGGGTGCCGGCCATTTCGAAATGGGCGATACGACCAGTGAATTCGTCTCCGCGAGTGTCCGCAGCAATGTGTCCGAGTACATGCTGGACTATGAGGCGGAGGATATGCCGACCTTCCGTCTGCACATGGCGGATGAGTCCGTGTCATGGCGGGGCAGCAAGATGCGCAACCATGTCATGATGCGGCTGCATCCCGACCCGCTCTGGGACGTCAATATCGACGCCGGCGCCGCAAAAATCGAATTCGACCTTCGTCCCTACCGCATCGGCAATCTCGACGTGGACGCAGGTGCCGCGTCGATCGAAATCCGACTCGGCAGCCGCGCCGACACTTCGCATGTCCGCATTGAAACCGGCGCGTCCAGTGTGCATCTCTATGTGCCCACCGGCGTGGGATGCGAGCTGCGGACCGAATCGGCGCTTTCGTCGAAACATGTGCACGGCTTTGTCAGCGAAGGCGACGGATTCTATCGCAGCGAGAATTTCGGGGACAACCCAAAGCGCATTTTCATTTCCGTGGAGTCCGGACTCTCGAGTATCACCGTCGACCGCTACGACGCGGAAACCTGGTAAGACGCAACCACCGGATGCGCCACAAGAAAAACCCCGCCTCGGCGGGGTTTTTTCGTGTACCATTTCCCGGAGGATGAGCCTTCAGGCTCGTCCCTCGTTTTCATCTCCCGGAGGATGCACCTCAGGCAGCCCTGTCATTCATGATCGAAACTGTCCCCACCGGTTTTCATGATCTTATAGAGGCAGCCGCCGAGCAGAACGATGGTCATGCCCCATCCGAGTGCCATAAAAATGATGCCGCTGGTTTCCATGGTGCGTCAGCCCTTTACTGCAATGCAGCTGATTTCCACCAGACCGTCTTTCGGGAGCCGTGCGACTTCGATCGCGGCGCGGCTGGGAGGATTGCTGGTAAAATAGGTCGCATACACTTCGTTCATGACCGCGAAATCATTCATGTCCTTGAGAAATACCGTGCACGCGGTAACGTCTCCGAGCGATGCGCCCGCTGCTTCGAGAATGGCGGTCAGGTTTTTCAACGCCTTGTTCGTCTGTTCGCGGACGCCGCCATCCACGAAATTTCCGGTGTTCTCGTCGAGGCCGAGTTGGCCGGACACAAAAACCATGTTGCCGGCGACATTCGCCTGGCTGTAGGGGCCGAGAGCTTTGGGTGCGTTGTCAGTGTGGACGGGTTCGCGATGATGGCTCATGATAAAACTCTCCTTCGGTGTTAGGTTCGGGTGAAAGCAAAAGTATACGGAAATCGGATGCCATTATCGAGCGTCCGGCGGACGCGTCTGCAGCACTTGCTCACGCCGTTGACGTATCGTATGTTGGCAGCTACACAAAGCAAAGAAATGGAAGCGTATCATGGCCCGATTCAAACGACATGTACTTATTTGTGAAAACGAACGTGCGGAAGGCCATCCGAGAGGATCCTGCGCCCGCGGTGGCAGTGCTGAACTCACTGAGGTGTTCAAGGAGGAACTCCGCAAGCGCGGCATGGCCACACGGTTTCGCGCCAACAAATCGGGCTGCCTTGATGCCTGCGAATTCGGTCCCGTGGTCGTCGTGTACCCGGATGCGGTCTGGTACGGGGGTGTCACCGTGGACGATGTCGTCGAGATCATCGAGTCGCATATCATCGGCGGCCAGCCGGTGGAACGGCTGATCATCAAGGACAAAAGGTTTCTTCAGGAATTCGAATAGCGAATCGGCTTAGGCGTCGTCGTCTCCGGTATGGACCCGGAGAAGCATCGTGAGCACCTCGCGAACCGCTCCGTAGCCGCCGCGGTAGCGGGAAACATAGTGCGCCGCCATTTTTGCCGACACATGGGCATTGGATGGCGTCGCGGCAAAGCCCACGCGCTTGAGCACGCTGACGTCGAGAATTCCGTCTCCCATGAAGGCGATGCTTTCGTCTTCGAGTTCGTACAATATTTTAAAATCCGAGTACGCGTCGATCTTGTCGAACATCCCGTGATATATGTCGGTGATGTCGAGTTCGCGAGCACGCCTGATCACGACATCCGAAGCGTGCGTTGTGATAATCCCGAAGCGGATGCCTATGCGCTGCGCTGCGCGGATGCCTTCGGCGTCCATCAGCGTGAACACCCGGTCCTCGATCCCATCGGGAGTAATGGTAACCGAGCCGTCGGTGAGAACGCCGTCGACGTCGAGCAGAAAAGCCTTGATGCGGGAAAGGCGGCGAACCACCTGGGGGTTGAGTTCTTTGACAGGGGGAATGGTCATGACTCTTCTTTCGTACGAACAACATCACGCACCGCCTGATCGACGGCGCGCACTTCGATAAGTAGTGCTTCGAGCAATGCGAGCGGCAGTTGACTGCCCGCGTCGCTCAGTGCGTTTGGGGGATCGGGATGCGTCTCGATGAAAAGCGCATCGATGCCGACCGCCGCGGCGGCGCGCGCAAGCGGCGCAATGAATTCAGGTCGGCCGCCGGAGGCTCCCCCCTGGCTGGGAATCTGCACGGCATGCGTGGCATCCATCACCACGGGATACCCGAGTTCACGCATGACGACCAGGCCGCGCATGTCGACCACGAGATTGTGATATCCGAAGCTGCTGCCGCGTTCGCAAAGCAGAATATTCGTGTTGCCGGTCGACGCCACCTTTTCGGCCGCATGACGCATGTCCTCCGGTGCCAGGAACTGCCCCTTCTTGATATTCACGGCCTTGCCTGTCGCGCCGGCGGCGAGCAGCAGATCGGTCTGCCTGCAGAGAAACGCAGGGATCTGCAGCATGTCCACCACCTGCGACGCCGCGACGGCGTCGTCTTCGGTGTGCACGTCGGTGACGACAGGAAGACCGAATGCGCTGCGCACTTCCTCGAGAATGGCCAGTGCTTCGTCGCGGCCAATGCCGCTGAAGCCGGACATGCTCGTGCGATTGGCTTTCTTGAAGGAGGATTTGAAGACGAGCGGCATGCCGCATCGTTCGGCGACGCCGCGGATGAATTCAGCGCTGCGGAGTATCATGTCCCGGTTTTCGATCACGCACGGACCGGCAAACAGTGCAAGCGGGGCTCCGCTTCCGATGCTCATGCTTCCGACGGTGACGGGCATGCTCATCCTCTGCTCTCCTCGATACCCGCTTCCAGGCGCGCGGTACGATCCGCGATCTTCAGCTTTTCAAAAATGTCGTCAAGCACGCCGTTCACCACTTCATGCAGATTGTAAACGGTGAGGCCGATACGATGATCGGTGAGGCGGTTCTGAGGAAAATTGTAGGTGCGGATCTTGTCCGATCGGTCGCCGCTGCCCACCATGGATTTCCGGGCGGCGGAGATTTCCGCCGTCTGCTCCGACAAACGCTTCTCATAGAGACGGGCGCGCATGACTTTCATCGCCTTCTGGCGGTTTTTCAGCTGGGAGCGTTCTTCCTGGCAGGAAACCACGATCCCGGTGGGGATATGCGTCAAACGGACGGCGGTCTCTACCTTGTTGACGTTCTGTCCGCCCTTGCCGCCCGAACGGTAAATGTCGACCCGCAGATCGCCTTCGTTGATCTCCACGTCCACGTCTTCCACTTCAGGCAATACGGCAACAGAAGCGGCGGAGGTATGCACGCGCCCGCTTGCCTCGGTGGCCGGCACGCGCTGCACGCGATGCACCCCGCTTTCGAATTTCATGGTCCCGTAAACGTCATCTCCTGACAGACTGAAGGTGACTTCCTTCACTCCCCCGGCCGCTGCTTCGCTCAGCGAAATCAGCTCCTGCCGCCATCCCTTGATTTCCGCATAGCGGGTGTACATCCGATACAGGTCCGCGGCGAACAGCGCCGCTTCCTCACCACCCGTTCCGCCGCGTATTTCCACGATGACGTCGCGGCTGTCGTTCGGATCTTTCGGGATGAGGAGGATTTTCAATTCCTGTTCGCACGCCTCGAGTTCCGCCTCCAGCCCCGTCAGTTCATCGGCGGCCATGCGGCGGAATTCCTGGTCATCCTCGGTGCGGATGATGTCGCGGTGTCCCTCGATGTCTTTTTTCAGCTTGCGGTAGCGGAGATATTCCGCGACAATGGGCTCAAGCTGGCTGCGTTCCTTCGCGAGCTTGCGGTACAGATTTTGATCCGAGACAACTTCGGGGGTGCTTAATTCCAGCCCCAGATCCTCGAATCGCGAAACGGTGGATTCCAGTTTATCGAACATATCGCTCATTTTCTCTACAAACACTAAATATACGCAAATCAGTGCTCGGATTTGAGGAAAAAATGGGCGACCTGGTGCTCAGAAGCCATGCAGAGCTTCCATGGATGCGTCCGAGCGAAAAAAAATGCTGCCTGAAGGAAGTAACTTTTTTTGTCCACGAGCGTCTAATTTGATATCTCCCCGGAGCAGCCGGTACATCGGGAATTATTTTGCACGGAACTTGTTTATTTTCTAGATTGTAGACGAATGAATGCCAACTGGAGTTGAAATGAAAAGATTTGTGAAAGCGTTTTATGCTCTTCTGATATTCTCCCTTCTTGTGGCCTATTCGGGACCGGTGATTGCACAGAGCTACCATGTGGCGGCGACGTCGGCACAGGCTTCGGGAAGTCCCAATGACTGGATCCCTGTAAAGATTGAAGTCGAGAACGTGGCCGGGAAGGAAATCAACGTGCGCGTTGAAATCACGGACAGAAGCGGACTCCCCACTGGCTGGGACACGCAGATCTGCTTCTTCCAGAATTGCTTCCCCCCGGGCTCGAAGCTGCACGAAGGACCGATGGCCACGGGCTTCAAGGAAGAGCTCGACATCACGTTCATTACCGATTCGACGCCTGGAACCGGAACGGTCAAAGTCATGATCACGAATCTCGATAACACGAGCGAGAAGACGGAGTTGACGTTTACGGCGACCACCGGGCAGACCGCCGTCGCTGGTGTTCCTTCCGCAAGCGATCTGATTCTTTCGCAGAACTATCCGAATCCGTTTTCGATGAGCAAGTCGAACAACACGACTATCACGTATCGCATGTCGGGAAGCGGCAGCGCCTCCGTCAAGGTCTACAACCTGCTGGGTAAGGAAGTCCGCACGCTGGTGAATGAAACGCGTCCGTTCGGCAAGTCCTCGGTCAGCTGGGACGGCCGCGATAACGCGGGCCGCCAGGTTCCTGCCGGCATCTACGTTTACAAGCTCACCACGAATTCGCAGACGCTTTCGCGCCGTATGATGATCACGCGTTAAAACCGCGTACACGTCGCAGATATTGTGAAGGCAGTCAGAATTGACTGCCTTCTTTTTTTGCTGGGTGGTATTTTCTAACTTCCGCTACGGAACAACCCGTTCCGTTCAATTGATTCCGCGTCATTCCTTCACAATGCATACGTGTTCATGCGACGCCTGCTGCTCATTCTTTCTCTGCTGTTCTACACCACATCCTGCGCACCGCAGCTTTCGCTGCAGTCGCCGGCTTCGTTCGGCAGCGGACCCGCCGCTGGAGCTCCACTCACAGCACTCCGCGTGACCACGCACGACCGCGGGGAACTGCTGTTCCAGGAAGATGGCTGGAGACTGACCACCGGCGGCATAGAGGGACGTGCTTTGGTGCATACGGCGGACGGTGTGGATTACGCGAAGGACACGACGCTTTCGTACTGGGACGCGGCCAGCGCTTCCCCGGCCGGCCGCAGCAATACGATGAGCCAGTTCATGCTCACCATTCTCGGTGTCATCCTGGTGCTAGGCCTGGCCGCCATCATCCTGTACGCAGCATTTCTCGCAACCGCCCGATAGGTACCCCCGCATGATACGGCGCGCAATGATATGCGTCCTTGCCGCCGCGGCCCTGCTG
>JACZJN010000018.1 GCA_014860565.1 Bacteroidota bacterium | reverse complement strand
TTGCCAACTGGAAAGGCAACTAACCGCTGTCACGTCTAAAGAAACAAATCCAAAAGCGAGGAGAATAGAAATGAAATGGAATAGAATTTCCGTCCTTACCATCGCGCTGGGGTTGTTCTTCATGATGGGCAGCAATCTTCTTGCCCAGCAGGAAGAAATGACCGAAGAACAAGCAGCGCAGAAAATTTCGACGATGGAGAAGCGGGTTGCCGACCTGAAGCGTCAGCAGAGTTCGCTCGACCAGCAGCTCGAAGAAAAAAACCGTGTCCTGAAACAGAAACAGGACGATTACGAGAAGTGCGTCGATGAGCTGTATGCGCTCGTCGGTGCGACTCGTCAGGACGTCGACGCTTACGAAGCGCGTCTGAAGCGTCTTGAAAACAAGATTTCCGAACTGCTCCGTCTTTCCCCCATGGATCTGCTTGCGCGCAAGGCCGAGGTGGACGAAGCGGAAGAAGAGTACAAGAATCTTGCGGGCAACAAGATCAGCCTCCTCCCGGCATTCTTTGATCGGGTGCAGCGCATCGGCGAGAACATCGCCACTCTGCGCGACACGCTTTCAAAGGCAGAGAAGAGCTACACGGTCGGTACCTGGTCGAAGGACCGCGACTGCCTGTGGAACATCGCGAAGAAACCAGACATTTACGGCGACGCGTTCAAGTGGCCGAAGATCTGGCAGAAGAACCGCGATCAGATCAAGAACCCCGATATCATTCATCCGGGACAGGTCCTGAAGATTCCCGCGCCCGCACCGCTGACGCCGGAAGAAGAGACCGCCGCACGCCGCTACTATCGCCAGAAACGCGAAGCGGAAATGGGCGGAGGCACCGATACGGGCGCCGCTCCGGAGAATGTGAACAAGTAAACTGTGCCACGCCCCCGCCTGTCATGCGAGCGCGTGTTTCACGGCTCTGAAGCACGGTAGTGCGGCGCGAATGACACAAGATTTCTTTGGAAAAACCCTTACATTGCAAGATGTGAGGGTTTTTCCGTTTATGTGAAACAAATCCGGATCGAGGTTTGGAAATAGAGAAACGCATACGCATCGACGGCACGAATCCCGTCGTGCTTTTCGGTTTCAACGACGCTCATATGCGCGTCATCGAGGAGCGCTTCGGCGCGAGCATCATTGCGCGCGGCGAGAGCATTCTCATACGTGGAGAGGATGTCGTCGTCGACCAGATCGAAAAGGTGCTCAAGGAACTGGTGTTCATCGTCAACAAAACAGACTCCCTCTCGGAACGCGACGTGATCACCGTCATGGACATCATGACCAGCGGATCGTCGCCGGAACTGTCGCCGGATGAACTCGACAACGTCGTCCTCTATGCCAAGAAAGATTATATCAAGGCGAAGACGCCCGGACAGATCAGCTACCTCCGTCAGATCCGGGAAAACGATATCGTGTTTGCCATCGGTCCCGCCGGAACGGGGAAGACCTATCTGGCCGTGGCCGCCGCCGCAGCCGCGCTGCGCAAGCATGAAGTGCTGAAGATCGTCCTCACGCGTCCCGCCGTCGAAGCCGGCGAAAGCCTCGGCTTCCTCCCCGGCGATTTTCGGGAGAAAGTCGATCCGTACCTTCGTCCGCTGTATGACGCCCTCGACGACATGCTACCGGCCGAGAAGCTCAAAAGCTATATCGAACGGCGTACGATCGAAATCGTGCCGCTGGCATACATGCGCGGACGCACGCTCAACAACGCCTTCATCATTCTCGACGAAGCGCAGAACGCGACGTCCATGCAGATGAAGATGTTTCTCACCCGCATGGGCGCGAATTCCCGCGCGATCATCACGGGCGACATCACGCAGATCGACCTTCCCTCGCGCAGCGTGAGCGGACTGGTGGAAATCCAGGAAGTGCTCAACGGCGTCGAGGGCGTGGGCTTTCAGTATTTCGATAAATCCGACGTCGTGCGGCATCGCCTGGTCAAGAACATCATCGAGGCCTACGAACGCTTCGCCGGAGAGCAGAATGGCTGAGCCGCGCGAGGATCACCTCTCGCTGCGGCGCGTGCTTTTTGTCTTCGCGCTCGTGCTTATGCTTTCCCTCAATCCCATCGTGACACCGCAGAGCACGCGTATCGAGCGGGCGCAGGTGGAATACGTGCTGCAGCGCCGCCGACGCCGCGGATCCGCGCTGCGGGGACGTCGCCGCTGGCGGGAAACACCGCCGCGGCAGCCCTCGCTTCTTTCATTCGAATCTTTTTATTCACTCCAGGGCTCATAGACATCATGTACGAACAATATCTCTCCAACGGCAAGGAAATCCGAAAACGTGTCGACGATCTTCGGGGGTTCCTTTGACATCGTCAAAAAGGAAAAGGAAATAGCGGCGTTCGAAGAGAAGACTCAGGCGCCCGGGTTCTGGGACGACAATATCGCCGCGCAGAAAATCATGCAGGAAATATCGCTGCGCAAGGCCTGGGTGGTGGAGTGGAACGAGGTGGACGAAAAGACGGGCGACTTCCTCGCGCTTGTGGAACTGGCGGAGGAATCGGAGGACGAGTCGCTTGCGCGTGAACTCGAATCGGAAAACCAGACACTGCAGAAACTGCTCGACGATCTCGAGTTCAAGAACATGCTTTCGGGCGAGGACGATCATCGCAACGCGATCATCACCATTCACTCCGGCGCAGGCGGCACCGAGTCGCAGGACTGGGCCGAGATGCTCTACCGCATGTATCTCCGCTACTGCGAGCGCCGGAATTTTGAAGTCCTGCTGGTCGATGAACTCGAGGGAGAAGGCGCGGGCATTAAAAGCGCCACGTTTGAAGTGAAAGGACCCTACGCCTTCGGTTATCTCAAATCCGAAATCGGTGTCCACCGCCTCGTGCGCATCTCGCCTTTCGATTCCGCCAAGAGGCGCCACACGAGCTTTGCATCGGTGTTCGTCTATCCGGAAATCGACGACGACGTGGAAATCGAAATCAACGCCTCCGACCTCAAGGTCGACACATACCGCGCAGGAGGCAAGGGCGGACAGAACGTCAACAAGGTCGAAACCGCCGTGCGCATCACGCATATGCCGTCGGGGATTGTCGTGGCCTGTCAGCAGGAACGATCGCAGCATCAGAATCGCGCCACCGCGATGAAGCTGCTGCAGTCGCGGCTCTACCAGGTGGAACGCGAACGGGAAGCCAGCCGCCTGGCGTCGATCGAGGACAGCAAGAAACGCATCGAGTGGGGCAGCCAGATCCGCTCCTACGTGTTCCATCCGTACAACATGGTCAAGGACCATCGCACAGGCGAGGAAACCAGCAACGTGCAGAACGTGATGGACGGTGATCTCGGCGCGTTTTCACAGGCATACCTTCTCAAGTTCGGCAACGCCATCGCGTCCATGCCGACCTGATAATCAGAGTCGCGGATCCGGATGTCATTTGAATCATTCATAGCGCTGCGCTACCTCCGCAAACGGAACCTTTCGCGCTTCCTCTCGTTCATGACCACGGTCGCGATCGGGAGCGTCGCAGTGGGCACCGCCGCGCTTATTATCACCTACACGATACTCGACGGCTTCGAACGGGAGCTGCGCAGCAATCTCATCGGGTTTTCGGCACATATCCGCGTAGGCGTGTTTCGCAGCGATGTCGTCGCCGGCGACGCGTCCGTGCAGAAACAGCTCGAAGGACTCGACAACGTCCGCGGCGCGGGACCGTTTCTCGAGCGCGAAGCGATGGTGATCACGCGTGACGACATCGAAGGTGTGCGGGTGAAAGGCATCGACTCATCGGCCGATCTCTCACGCATCCGTGACAAGATCGTCGATGGGGTGTACAACCTGAATCCCGTGGACGGTCGTCCTTCGATCATCATCGGAAAGCGTCTCGCCGACAAGCTCAACATCCACGTCGGCGACCGCATGCTGCTGCTCGGGGTGACCGACTTCAGCAACCTCGCTGCCGCGCCGAAGGTGCAGTGCGTCATCCGCGGCATTTATGAAACCGGCATGGCCGAATATCTCGACGATATCTACGTCTTCACCGCGTTGGAAACCGCGCAGCGCGTCTTCGCACTGCCCGGGCGCATCAGCGGCTACGACGTGCTCTGCGATGACGTCGGGAGAGTAGAGGAAACCGTCGATCTCATCCAGGCGCGCGTTGGCTATCCCTACGATCCGCGCTCGGTGTTCCAGCTGTACAATCACCTCTTTGTATGGATCGACCTGCAGCAGCAATTGATACCGATCGTCGTCGGTTCGCTTATCGTCATTTCCGTGTTCAACGTCATCGCCACACTGCTTCTTTTCGTCATCGAGAAAACACAGTATATCGGCATCATGCTGGCCATGGGGGCTTCCCGTCGGCATGTGCGGCGGATTTTCGTGCTGCAGGGACTGGCCATCGGCGTCATCGGCTCGCTTCTCGGTGCGTTCATCGCCTTCACCTTCAGTTTTGCCCAGCAGGAACTGCGCTTCTTCAGCCTGCCGCAGGATGTGTACTTCATGACCACGGTTCCGATACACATGTCGATCGAGGTCTTTGCCGGAGTCGTGTTCGCGGGCATACTGCTTGCATTCGTTTCGTCGTTCGTTCCCGCCTGGCTCGCCGCCCGGCTTAATCCCATTCGTTCCATCCGCTTCCATTGAGCCATGCAGATCGAACACTTCATAGCGCGGCGATATCTGTACGGGAAGAAGCGGTTCAGCTTCATCAACATCATCTCGCTGCTTGCCACGCTCGGCATCATGTTTGGGGTCGCGGCGCTCATCGTCGTTATGTCGGTGTTCAACGGCTTCAACAGCCTGGTTACATCGATACTGCAGGATTTCGATCCACATGTAAAAATCGAGCGCATTCCCCGCATGGAAGGAAAAAGCGCGCAGGAAGTGCGCGGCATCATCGGCACCCTGGACGATGTGCGGGGCGTGGCGCCGTTCATTGAGCGGAAGGCGATGGTGATGTCGGGTGGCAGCGCGCATTTCGTGTGGGTCAAGGGCGTCGATCCCGACAGCGTCGACGCGGTATCCCGGGTCACGGAGAAAATCGTTCTCGGCGATTTCACGATGAAGCAGCGCAACGGTATTGTATTGGGAATCGGCCTGGCAGACCGCATGCGCGTGGTCGTGGGCGACACCATCGTGATCTACAGTCCGGCAGGAATGGAAAATCTGCTTACGCAGTATGTCACTCCGAGCGTGCTGCGTTGTCCCGTCGCCGGGATCTATGAATCACAGAACAAGATCTACGACGGGTCCTACGCCTTTCTTGCACTCGAGGACGCACAGCGACTATTCCGCATGCAGGGACAGCTGACCGGGTACGAACTGAAGCTCGACGCCGCCGACGAGAGTGACGATGCAAAGACCGCGCTGCAGGAGGCCATTGGTCCGGGCTGGAACGTGCTCACATGGTACGACCTGCACAAGGATCTTTATTCGGTGATGACCATCGAGCGCTGGAGTGCATTCATTCTTCTCGGCATCATCATCGCCGTTGCGGTGTTCAATATCCTCGCATCGCTGACCATGCTGGTACTGGAGAAAAAGCGCGACATCGGCATCCTCCGCACCATGGGCATGCCCGCGAGGCGGGTGCAGCGCATTTTTCTGCTCGAGGGCGTGTGGATCGGTCTGATCGGCGTCGCCGCCGGACTCGTGATTGGCTTGCTGTTCACCTGGGCGCAGGCGGAATTCGGTTTGTTCAAACTCGACGACGCGTTCATCATTCCGGCGATTCCCGTGGAACTGCGATTCTCGGATATTTCCCTGATCGTGCTCGGGACCTTCGGACTCTGTCTCCTCGCCGCCTGGTATCCTGCCCTCCGTGCGCGCACGGTGCAGATCATCGATGCGGTTCGGTGGGAATGAGGCACGGAACGGAATCGTGAACCCTGCGTCCAATACCTCTGCGGTGACCGACACCCATGTCGTACGACGCGAAACGTCATTGATCCCCATGTCGTAGGGCGGATTCATGAATCCGCCCTACGGAATGATTAAAAAAACATTCCCGGAATACCATGAATAATCCCATTGTGCAGGTACGCGACGTCCACAAATCCTACGCCACGGGCGCACAGAGCCATCTCGACGTGTTGCGCGGCACATCGTTCGATGTGGAAGAGGGGCAGGTCGTGGCCATCGTCGGTGCTTCGGGGGCGGGGAAGAGCACACTGCTGCACATCATCGGTGCGCTCGACCGTCCGGATTCGGGGTCGGTGCTGCTTGACGGAGAGGACATGTTTTCCATGGACGATCACCGGCTGGCGGCGTTCCGGAACAAAAACATGGGATTTGTTTTCCAGTTCCATCACCTGCTGCCGGAATTCAGTGCGCGGGAGAATGTCGCGATTCCTGCCATGATCGGTGGGGCCACGCTTGCCGATGCCGAACGCCGGGCCGATGAACTGCTCGATATCGTCAAGGTATCGCATCGCGCGGACGCGCGTCCTTCGGAACTGTCGGGCGGTGAACAGCAGCGCGTGGCGGTGGCCCGCGCCCTGGTCAACGGACCGCGCATCGTGCTCGCCGACGAACCCTCGGGGAATCTCGACGAGGATAATGCCACGCTGCTGCATGACATGCTCTGGGCGCTGGCCCGTGAGAAGAGGCAGACCTTCGTGATCGTCACGCACGACGCCGAGCTCGCGGCCCGTGCCGATGCAACGTTGCGTCTGCACGAGGGGAAACTTCTTGTACGGGAATAGCGATTATCCCCACCGAGTTTCGTAAATTACCGGTTTGATTCACACTGTATTAAATGTAGCAACGGAGTATTTGCATGGCCAAAGTGCAGAGAAAACGCAAGAGCAGCCGCCGCCCGCTTGAAGTTCCCGAAGCGGAGCTGCCGCAGAAGGTCAATTACATGATCCTCGCGTTCGGCGTTATCGTAGTGATTCTCGGCTTCCTCGTGATGTCGGCCGGCGACGCAGTCAGTTCGCTTTCCGTGACCACGGCCCCCATTATCCTGTTCATCGGATTCTGCGTAATCATTCCGATCGGAATCATTTACAAGAAACCGAAGAACACCGGCACCGAAGAGACAACGGCATAGCGGAGCATCCGCCGGAAGCGGCGGGGGCATTCGCACAGCTGCGTCTTCAGACGCAGGAACTGACCGACGGCACATCCCTGCCGATCATTTTTCACACTGGCAAATATTCAACAGAGTCGTGAGACATATGAATTTCAAGATTTGGCATCGCATCACCGCCACAGTCGTCTTTCTCATCTCGAGCATTGTGTTCCTGATGACCGTGGCACCGACGATCTCATTCTGGGATTGTGGTGAATTCATCACAGCCGCCGTCACCATGGCGGTGCCGCATCCCCCGGGTGCGCCGTTCTTCCAGCTTGTCGGCCGCATGCTCTCGCTGCTGCCGTTCGGCGACCTCGGATTCCGCGTCAACCTGATGTCGACGTTTTCGAGTTCGCTGACCGTTCTGTTCGTCTATCTGATCTCCATGCGCATGCTGCGCGAGTGGAAAGGCGAACCGCAGACGCCGATGGCCGCGCTGACCATGCTTCTTTCCGCCGCAACGGGCGCGCTGATCCTTTCTTTCAGCGACACGTTCTGGTTCAACGCTTCCGAAGCGGAAGTGTACGGCATCGGAATGTTTTTCATCTCCGTGGTCGTGTGGATCGCGGTCGAGTGGTATTTCCATATTGGCGTATTCAATTCAGAGCGGTCGCTGCTGCTCATCGCCTACCTGATGGGTCTGAGCATCGGCGTGCATCTTCTTTCACTGCTCGCGCTGTTCTTCGTTTTCTTCCTCGTGTATTTCCGTGACCGCAGCCGTGAAGACGTCAACGTCAAGTCGCTCGCGCTCGCGTTTGCACTCATGGCGCTGGGCTTCGGTGCCGTGTACCCGGGTATCGTCAAATATATTCCCGCAATGCTGAGCAGCGGCGCGGGACTGTTTTTCTTTATCGTCATTGTCCTTGGCCTCATCGTGGTTGTCGCCATGAAGAAGCTGCACCCGCAGCTGCGCATGGCGTCGCTTGCGATTCTGCTCGTCACGCTGGGCTACAGCACCTACGTGATGGTGCCGATCCGCGCCAACCAGCAGCCCGCGCTCAACGAGAATGCGCCGACCACGCTGGAAGGACTCTACAGCTACCTCAACCGCGAACAGTACGGATCGTATCCGCTTCTCAAGGGCCCGAACTTCAATGAGAAAACTCGCAGCATCGACTTCGGCAAGGACTCCTTCCTCCCGCGACGCTGGAGTCCCGAGCATGTTGAGGCATACGCCAACTACAGTTCGGATTTCGAGTTTTTCCTGAAGTACCAGCTCGGACATATCTACCTGCGCTACTTCCTTTGGAACTTCGTCGGACGCGCCGGCGATCTGCAGGATGCGCCCGTGGCCTTCCTCGGTGACATGGGCGACTGGTCTGAAAGCTCCGGGTATCCGAACAAGTACTGGGCGATTCCACTGCTGCTCGGCCTGTTCGGCATGTACTACAATTTCCGGAAGGATTACCGGATGGGCACGGCAATGGCCGTCCTGTTCTTCATCATGGGAATGGGGCTCGTCCTGTATTTCAACATGGCCGAGCCACAGGTACGCGAACGTGATTACTTCTTCGTCGGTTCTTTCTTCGCCTTCGCGATCTGGGCGGGCATCGGCGTGTACGGCATCGTCGACATGCTGCTGAGCAAGGCGGGCCGCAACGAAGCCGTGGGCGTTGCCCTGGCGTTGCTGCTGCTGGTCGCGGGTCCGGTGAACATGCTCGCGCAGAATTTCCAGACGCATGACCGCCACCACAACTACGTGGCATTCGACTACGCATACAATCTTCTGCAGAGCTGCGATCAGGACGCCATTCTCTTTACGGGCGGCGACAACGACACCTTCCCCGTGTGGTATCTCCAGTATGCCGCCGGCATTCGCCGCGACGTACGCGTGGTGAATCTCAGCCTGCTCAACACCTCCTGGTACAGCAAGCAGCTGAAGAACGAGCGTCCCTACGGCGCCTCCACCGTGGCATTCTCGTATTCGGATGTGGAACTCGATCAGATGCGTCCCGTGCAGTGGAACTCACAGCGCATCAGCGTTCCCATCGACGCCAGCAAGTTCAATCTCGGCTCGCTCAAGGATGTGCCGGCCATCGGGGGCAACCCGCAGCTTCCCGCGAAACTCGAGATCGAAGTGGCGCCGACCTATTCCGATCCCGCAGGCACAAAGGGCATCCGTGTTCAGGATATCCTGATCATCGATATCCTCAACAACAACTTCAATACGCGTCCGATTTATTTCGCATTGAGCACCGCGCCCAGCGACCGCCTCTCGCTCGAGAATTATCTCGTCGTCGAGGGACTCGCCTACCGGGTGGCGCCGATGCAGCTACCGCAGCGCGGGAACCGTTACTACACCAACGTGAATACCACGGTGACGATGAAGCAGCTGACCGACCTGCGCGAGGTGCCGGACAGCAACCGGGCGTACGGCTTCATGTTCCGTCAGCTCAATAATCCCGATATCAATCTCGACGAAGCCAGCACGAAAATGATCTACAGTTTCCGTGTGCTGCATATGGCGCTCGCGCAGGTGCTGGTGCAGGATAAGGGCGACATGGACGGCGCTCGCAAGGTGCTGGCGCAGATGGAAGCGACTATCCCGACCGCGTATCATAAGTTCGATCAGTCGCTGCAGACCGATCTGGCCAACATGCATCTTATGATGGGCGATACGGCGCTCTACAAGACCATGGGTGCGAAGCTCGAACCCTGGTATCTCGAGCAGCTCGAGAAGGATCCCACCGGGCAGAGCACGCTCCGCTCACCGTTCTTCTTCCTGCTCGAATACTACGATGTCACGGCGCAATGGGATAAGGGCATCAACATCCTGCATCAGGCCGAGAAGCTCTATCCCGGTGACCCATCCATTACCGAGCGCATCAAGTTGTTCCAATCCTACATCGATAACGGCGGCAAACGTGCACAGCCAGCGCCCGACACCGCCGTCGCGATGCAGCCATAGGAGAATCCATGCCGCGTACGCTCATCACCGGCGGTGCCGGATTTCTCGGAAGCCACCTCAGTGACCGTCTCCTCAAGGAAGGTCACGAGGTGCTGTGCATGGACAACCTGATCACGGGTGACCTGGCGAACATCGAACATCTGTTCGGCCATCCCGGCTTCAAGTTCATCAAGTACGACGTGACGGAGTTCGTGCACATCGAAGGCGGGCTGGATTACATTCTGCATTTCGCATCGCCCGCCAGTCCGATCGACTATCTGAAGCTCCCGATCCAGACACTGAAGGTCGGCTCTCTCGGCACGCACAAGGCGCTTGGCCTCGCGAAAGCGAAGAAAGCGCGCCTGCTGCTCGCCTCGACCTCCGAGGTGTACGGGGATCCGGAAATCCATCCGCAGGTCGAGTCGTACTGGGGCAACGTGAACCCGGTGGGACCGCGCGGCGTCTACGACGAAGCCAAGCGCTTCGCCGAGGCGATCACGATGGCCTATCACCGCTACCACGGCGTGGAGACACGCATCGTTCGCATTTTCAACACCTACGGCGAACGCATGCGCGTCAACGACGGCCGGGCCATTCCGGCGTTCATGTCGCAGGGCCTCCGCGGCGAAGATGTTACGGTGTTCGGCAACGGTATGCAGACGCGCAGCGTGTGCTACGTTTCCGATCTCGTCGATGGCATCTATCGCTTGCTGCTTTCGGATTATTCCGATCCGGTGAACATCGGTAATCCCGACGAGATCACCATGCTCGACCTGGCGAAAGAAGTGATCGACGTTCTGGGGTCCTCCAGCACCATCGTGCATAAGGAACTCCCGGAAGACGATCCCAAGGTGCGGCAGCCGGACATCACGCTTGCGCGCAAACTTCTTGGCTGGGAACCGCAGGTCGCCCGCCACGAAGGACTCACGCGCACCGCCGCGTACTTCCGTCAAAAACTCAGCGCCGTGTAAAGCGGGACACAAAGTCACCAAGACACGAAGGCACTATATCTATGCAGCGCCCACGCATTGCGTGGGCGTTTAATTATTCTCGTGACTTTGTGTCTTGGTGTCTTCGTGTTCCAGATATCAGGGAAACGAGCAGCAGGAGGGCCAAGGGGAGGAGCATCGTGAAGTACGAGCCCCAGGAGACAAAGAAGGCGAATGCCTCGACGATATACAGAAGGAGCAGGGTAAGAGCGACCTGTTCACGCGAGAGGGAACGTCGCCGTCGCCAGAGCAGAACGAGCAGGGCGAGGACGAGAGGGATGTTGAGCGCCGCCGAGACCAGCATTTTCCGCGGTCCGCCGTCGGTGGGCGCGATGAAGGTCCAGGTACCGATCAGGAAGCGCAGGGGGATGCGTTCGGGACGCGCCGCCATGTCCGCCTTCGCCAGCCGCCAGAGCACCGCATCGGCGTCCGGGTCCACCGCGCCGTAATATTTTTCCTCGAACTTCCTGCCCGTCTCCGCCTCGTACACCCGGGCCATCGGATAATCGCCTCCGAAATACACCGCGTCGCCTTTCCAGTAATGGTAGCCGTTGCCCGTCACGACGGGGATGAAGCGGTCGAAGGTGTGCAGATTACGCAACGTCCACGGCGCGACGATCGTCAGCGCGGCAACGATAACCAGAGCGGATGCGGCGAGTCTGCGCGGGAAGGTGATGGCGCGGAGTGAGAGAATGAACGGTGCGGCAAGAAAGGGCAGCAGGAGGAAGGTACCGTGCGTGAGCGCCCCCGCCCCCATCGCGCATCCAGCCAACGCGCCGTAGCGCAACGGGTGACGGCGGATGCGGAAGAGCAGAAGGACCACGAGCACGAGCAGCATCGCGGCGGCGTTGATGAACGTCGTGGTCTTGCTGATGAAGATCATGTAGGGATGAAATCCCGCGAGCAGCAGAAGCACGCGCTGCGCGCGATCGCCGAAATCAAGGTCCCGTGCAAGCGCGCGCAGGCCGAGGAGCATGGCCAGCGAGAGAAGCGCAGAAGCGAACATCCACACGACGTACCAGTGTCCGGGCCACCACGCGCCGAAAAGCAGCATGAGGCCGACCTGCAGCGGAGGACGGTTATGCACGGGCGTGCTTCCCGGCGTAAACGCATATTCTCCCGAGACCAGCAGCGTGCGCGCGAT
Source organism: Bacteroidota bacterium (assembly GCA_014860565.1). Lineage (GTDB taxonomy): Bacteria > Bacteroidota > Ignavibacteria > SZUA-365 > SZUA-365 > SZUA-365. The sequence continues at coordinate 14,685 of JACZJN010000018.1, read as the reverse complement.
CTGAATGTATCCGTCGGCTCCTGCCTGTTCCCAGGTATCGCCGGCGATCGGCACGTTTTCGGGCGGGACATTGACGAAGAGCATCCAGGTCAGTCCGAATATCAGACGCGCAGCGACCGCGGCCGCGATGATGCCTCCGGGTGTCGTGCGCTCGAGCAATCGTGCGATGCCGTCGAGTATGCGGGAAAGCGTGTTCATCCCTTCGCGCTCCGCGAAAAACGAAACCGTAGGAGCGTCCAAACCGCTTCGACACCGTCGCGCCAGTTGATCTTCTTCCCTTCATGCTTTTTGCGCGGGAAGTAGTCGATGGGCACTTCCTCGATGCGGATGCCTCGGCGCAGAACCTTGGCGGTGACTTCGGGACAGAATTCGAAGCGCGTACAGGTCAGAGGAATGCTGCGAAGGAGCGATGCGTCGAACACCTTGTAGCACGTGGGTTCGTCGGTGATGTCCGAACCGTACAGCAGGTTGGTCAGCGCGGAGAGGAATTTTCCGCCGGCATAAAAAGCCACGCCGGAATGCAGGCGATTGTTGGCGTTTCGCTCCCGCGACCCGTAGACGACACGGCTGCGTCCTTCGACGATCGGCACGATCAGGGACGCATAGTTGTCGGGATTGTATTCGAGATCCGCATCCTGGATGATGACGATATCGCCGCGAACCTCCGCGAGTCCGCGCCGTATGGCCGCACCCTTCCCTTGATTGCGGGGCTGAAGTACGACGGTATGCAGTGCCGCATGTTCCGCGAGCAGCCCGCGTGTCCGATCGGTCGATCCGTCGTCGACGATAATGATCTGCTTTTCCAGTTCCCCGATATCCGCCGCCTCGACGCGCCGCAGCAGTTCGACGATGGTCGATTCTTCGTTGTAGCAGGGAATGATGACGGAAAGGGTATGCGGCATGGGAAGAGGAAATTGGTACGAAACCATAAAAGATACGGGAAAGAGGGAGAATTAGGAATGAGGAATGACGAATTACGAACGACTGAGAGAGAGTTTCCGCTTGATCGGGTAGGGCGGAAGCCGATATATTGGCGATACACAAAGGAGAAAGCGTATGAATCCGATATTGCGCAATGTGATTGCGGTGATCGCCGGGATTGTCTTTGGCGGACTGGTGAACATGGGGCTGATCATGTTGAGTCCTTCAGTCATCCCGCCACCCGAGGGGGTGAACGTGGCGGACATGGAAAGTCTGAAGGCCGCCATGAATCTTTTCGAGCCGCGTCATTTCATTTTTCCCTTCCTCGCGCATGCGCTGGGAGCTTTGTCCGGTGCCTGGCTGGCGGCGTCGCTGGCGGCGAGTCATAAAATGAAGTTTGCGATCGGCATCGGTGCATTCACCATGATCGGTGGTATCGTCAACGCGTTCATGCTGCCCGCACCTATTTGGTTCATCGCATTGGACCTGCTCGCTGCCTACATCCCGATGGCGTGGATCGGGGGAATGCTCGGCGGAGGTCGGCGCGCGGTCGCGTAACGGGGGATCCGCTTTCCCGTTGCTTTTTCCGCGTGATCTTGCTATCTTTTCAATCCCATTGGCGACGTACCCAAGTGGCTAAGGGGACGCTCTGCAAAAGCGTTATGCATCGGTTCGAATCCGATCGTCGCCTCAAGAAAAACGCACCGGCCAGGAATATGACCGGTGCGTTCGTCTTTTCACGGCCGCCGGGGAGGGGCTGTAATCCCGTTCCCATCTTGCAGAAGATGCCCGTTTCCCGTAGCTTTCATGGTTGATGCGAAATGCACTCCATTTCGCGCATTCCACCCTGCCGGGGTGGCGGAATTGGTAGACGCGAAGGACTTAAAATCCTTTGGATTCGCAAGATCCGTGCGGGTTCGAGTCCCGCCCTCGGTACAATGCCGCTCACACAACGAGTCAGAATCATGCCCGTATCGCATGTCCGTGTCTTGGCGTTGATTCTGGGCCTCGCGATGGCGCTCCCCGCGCTGCCGCTCGCGGCCCAGGATCTCGGCGTCATCCGCGAAAGCGAGAAACAGAAATCGGAAACAGTCAGCAAGTCCGAAAAAGAGATGCTTCCGGTCGTGGAGATCCCGGTGAACGACACGAATTATGTGGTCGGACCCGGCGACAGGCTGAGCATCAGTATTTTCGGCACGCAATTCTATTCATTCGTCGTCCCGGTCAGCAGCGACGGGACCGTGGTGATTCCGGGTCTCGGCACCGCCTACGTGCGTTACGCATCGCTGCTGGACGTCCGCGAAAAGATCCGCACCCTGCTGCGCGGAGAGATCCGCAATGCGGAAATCATCGTCAGTCTCGCACAGGCGCGGCAGGTGAAAGTGACCGTGGCCGGCGCGGTACTCGCACCGGGCATCGTGACCCTCCCCGCGACCGCGCGCGTTTCCGAAGCGCTCGCGGCGGCAGGCGGCGGCGTCAAGGACACGACGGCGCTGCGCAACATTCGCGTGCGGCGCAGCGACGGCAGGGAGATTTCGGCGGATCTTCTCCGCTATTATCGCATCGGCGATCTGGAGGCGAATCCCTTTGTCAGCGGCGGCGACCGAATCTATTTTCCACCCAAGGATCGCATCGTGGGGGTCTACGGTGCGGTGGGCATCGAGGGACGCATCGATTTCGTACCGGGAGAAAAACTGTTCGATCTTATCGAAGTCAGCCAGTCCCTGCGCTCCGGCGCTTTTCTCGACAGCGTCGAAATCGTACGCTTCCGCGACGATAACGTGACGACGGACCGCTTCTTCCTCGATCTTCGGGGCTTCCCCGCCGACAGGAGCAAGAACATCGATGTCAAGGCCGGGGATCTGATTCTGATCCGCTCCATTCCGCAGTATCAGCAGCATCGTCTGGTGCTCGTCACCGGCGAGGTGCGCTACGAGGGCAGCTACTCGATCGAGGAAGGCAAAACCCGGCTGAGCGACCTGCTCCAGCGGGCGGGCGGATTCACCTCCGACGCATCGCTCGAGGAGGCCGTCGTCATCCGGAAGCCGCCGTCGACGGAAAAGGACATCGAGTTCGAGCGTCTGCAGAAAATTCCCGCCGCCGATATGCAGGAAGACGAGTACGAGTATTTCAAGGCGCGTTCGCGTGAGAAAATCGGTATGATGGTCGTCGACTTCAAGCGCCTTTTCCTGCAGGGGGACGACACGCAGGACATCGTCATGCGTGCGGGGGACGTCGTCGAAGTGCCGAAACTGAAAAATTACATTCGCATCATCGGCCGTGTCGATAACCCCGGCAACGTCATCTTCAATCCCGACTGGTCGTATGTCCAGTACATCCAGGCCGTGGGCGGTTATGGTTGGCGCGCCGACGACGGGGACGTGCGCGTGGTCAAGGCGCGGACAGGCGAGCTGGTCGACGCCAGCAATATCGGCGATTACGAGCTCGAGCCGGGCGACACCATTTGGGTGCCTGAGGTGCCGGAAGTAAAATTCTGGGAAACCGCACTTACCGCATTGGGCGTCATCTCGCAGCTCGCCGGAATCGTTGGTATCGTCATCGCCATCACCAGGTTGAACTGATCCATGGCAGCACACAACACACCCTTTGACGACAGCACGCTCGAAGCCTCCCGCTTCCTGCTGCATGCGGTCTGGCAGCGGCGGAAAACCATCGCCATATTCACCGGAGCAGTGACGGCAGTCATGCTCGTCTACGTCCTTATCATGCCGCAGACCTTCACGTCCACCGTGACGCTGCTTCCTCCCCAGCAGGAGAAAAACAGCATGGGGCTCGGCGCACTGCTTCAGGGCGCGTCCGCCTTGCCGATGTTCGACATCGGTTCCTCTCTGGGCTTCGGCGGAAGGCAGTCCGATATCTTCGCCGAGATACTCAAAAGCCAGTCCGTGGCCGAGAGCCTCATTGTCATGCATGACCTCGCGCGCTGGTTCGGCATCCCCGAAGACCTTTCGTACCGACACGCGATCAAGCCGCTCGAAGAATCCACCGAGGTGGAGGTCAATAAAAACGGCATCATCCGCGTTTCGGTCACGCTCGGCACAGGGTTTTTCCCTTCTTCCACGGACGTCGATTCGGTCAAGAACTTCACCGCCGCGGTGGCAAACGATTATGTGCGCTGGCTCGATCGCGTCAACCGAGAAAAGCTGATATCCAGTGCACGCAATTCCCGCAAGTTCGTCGAAGAGGAAATCAAACGAACGGAAGCGGAGTTGGATTCCGCATACGGTCGACTCGTCGTCTTTCAGCGCAGCAACAAATCGGTTTATCTCGAAAAGCAGATGGAAGCCGCGCTCAGCGGCGCGGCGGCGCTGAAGGAAAAGCTGATGGAGGCGCGGGCCGAACTCGGGATGAAGCGGCAGGACTTCACCGAGCGCAGCCGCGTGATCGAACAGCTGCAGGGAGAGATCGACGCGCTGTCGCGGCAGTACGCATCGCTGAGCACCGGGCAGGGAAACGCCGGAGAGGATTTCGAAATCCCGTTTCAGCGTGTGCCGGAAGTGGCGCGCGAAATGGCCGGCCATCTGCGCGACGTCAAGACGCTCGAACAGGTCATCATGTACCTGAGCCAGCAGTACTACCAGGACCGCGTGCAGGAAGCGCGCGACACGCCCACGGTGCAGGTGCTGGACGAAGCCACGCCCGCCATCCAGCGCACATCGCCGCGCCGCGCGGCGTGGATGCTGATGACCGTGCTGTTCAGCTTGCTCGTTGCGGTGCTGTATGTCATGCTTACCACCTATTTACGCGCTCGCGGCGGAACGAAGCCCGCGGCCGCGTCATCCTGAGCCGCGCACAGGACATGCATGACCGCCCCGGCACTGCAACGTTTCGCGCTGAATTTCTGGACGCTGACCACGTCCAAGGTGCTCTACCGGCTCGTGAGCATCGGTGTCGCGATGTATCTCGCCCGGGCGCTCGGCGCCGGTGTGCTCGGCGCCTATGCGGCGGTGATGAACGTCCTCACGCTTTTTCTCGCCTTCGCGGATCTCGGGGTGACCAATCTCGTGATCAAGGACGTCAGTCGCGACCGTTCGCTCGCATTCACCTACCTCGATAATTTTTTCGTTCTACAGTTTTTCGTCGGCCTCGCGCTCATCGTGCTGATCATGCTCACGGGGGTCTTATCGGGCTATGAGCATCTCTGGCTGATCGCACTGGCCATCGGCAGCGCGGGACCCTTCTTCAGCGGATTGTCCAACGCCTACGAAGCGCTGCTCAACGCGCATGAACGCTTCTATCCCTTCGCCGTGATCGAGTTCGTATGCATGCTCGCGTTCCTCCTGGGAAACGGCGCCGTGGTGCTTGCGGGCGGGGGACTGGTCGCACTCATCGCGGTCACCTCCTTGGTGTCCCTGCTGCGATTCATTCTGGGTGCCGCGTGGGCGCGGCGCTTCGACATGCGCGTACGGCTGCGATTCAGCACAGCGACCGTGCGTGCGATGCTGGTGGCGGGACTCCCGTTCCTGCTCATCAACGGGACCCACTTCGCCATTCAGCGGATGGATATCCTCTTCCTCACATGGACGCTCCCGCCCGAACGCATCGGTATATACGCCGCTTCGTCGCGATTGATATTCGCATCCCTTTTTCTGCTTTCCGCCGTCGGCGCGCTGCTCTACCCGGTGTTCAGCAGACTGCTGCACCAGCAGCCCGAACGTGCGCGGGAACTCTACGTGCGAGGCACGCTCTACCTCGCCGTGGTCGCGGGCATCATGGCGCAGCTGTGCATCACGCTCGCCCCGGTGATTATCCGGATCCTCTACGGCGCCGCGTTCGCGGAATCGGCGGCGGTGCTGCAGCTTCTGGCGCTGTTCATCCCGCTGTTCGGTTTTGGTCTGCTGGCCAGCAATGTGCTGATGGTCAGCGAAGGCGTGTGGAAGGCCGTCGCAGCCAGCGTGGCGGGACTCGCCGTGGGCACGATTCTCGCCTTGCCCCTGATCGCGCGGTTTGAAATCACCGGCGCCGCACTGGCGGTGATCGCCGCGGAAACGGTCGCGGCGACAATGTACATCCTATGGACGCGTTCGGCCCTGCAGCTGACACCCAACTGGCGCCGTTTGTCGCTTGCCGTTTTTTCTCTCGCAGCTCCTCCCGCACTGCTGTATGCCGCGGGCTTGCTCCCCGGTATCGTGCTCGGTGCGTTGTCCCTGCTGCTGTCAATCACACTGCTGTTTCTTTCACGCGCGCTCACGGGTACTGACCTGCGTGAGCTCACTGACATGGTGCGCGTGAGGAGGCAAGGCGCATGAGACTCGCCGTGACACAGCGCGAGTGGTGGATGGACACCAGGGCCGGACAGGCGGCGCAGTATACCGTGCTTGCGGTCGCGCTTCTTCTGTTGCTGATTTCCCTCGGCGAGAAAATGACTGCATCGCCGACGTTTGCGGCCTCGCTCGCTGTCATGTTCAGCGCGATCGTCCTCATGCTTGTGGACTTCCGCCTTTCACTGCTGCTGTTCGTGGGCTTCCTCTTTTCGTATGAGGAATTCAACATCGTCAGCGAACAGGCGTTCATCGAGCAGAATATCGCAAACACGGTCATGGCGGTGAAGCTCTTCGGCTTCGCACTGATGGATGTGATATCGCTGGTGTTTCTGGTCCCGGTGCTGCTGCGCGAGTGGCGGATGGCCGTCGTCCGGGGCCGCTGGCGCTGGATGAAAAGCGACATGTACCTGCTGCCGCTGGCCTCGGTGTGGGCGTACGGTATTGTCCCGGGCCTATTGAACATGCATTCGACCGGCGACTTCACCTGGGATCTGCGCATGCTGCTGCATGTGCTCGTGTTTTACTTCATCTTCTCCCGTTCCTTCACCACCCGCCACGACTACCTGCACGCCCTTCTGGTGGGCGGAGGCGTTTTTCTCGTCAAGCATGCGGTGTTTTTCTACCGCTACCTGACAGGCGGCGGACTGCAGACCGGCATGTACAACCGCGTCCTGCTGGGTTCCGATCTGCCCTTGACCGCACTTGCACTGGCGCTTACCGTCGCCGCACTGTTCATCTATCGTTCCCGCTGGCGGGATCAAGGGGATGCACCGGCGGTCGGTTCGATAGCTGCGCTGCAAGCTGCGCGAGTGTCCACCGGCGCGAAGCTTCTGCACTGGACGCTGCTGCTGCTTGCCGCGTATTTCTCCGTCATGCTCATCGCAGGACTCGGGAAACTCACCTACCTCCAGGCTGCGTATTCGCTGCTGCTCGTCTTTCTCCTGCATCGGAAGGAAATTCACAAGCGCACGGTGTTCGCGGTGATCGCATTCGGCGCCGCTGCCTCCTTGCTGGTATTCTTTACTGTTCTCCCCGCCGACGGACGCACCGCGATCATGTACGCCCTGAGCAGCGCCTTCAACTGGTGGGACGCCCTCAAGCTCTACGGAGACCTTTCGTTCGGCACCCGGCTGCTCGAAGTCGTCAACGTATGGGCCGTTCTCATGCGCGAGGGCGCGGTACTGTGGGGACTCGGCTGGGGCGCGGCCTGGCGCGAGATCGCCGTGCACATGCCCTATGATGGAGGTTCGTTTGCCGTGACCGAGCAATACACCGGCGTACACGTGCAGACACATATCGATGCCATCACCTTCATGCTGAAGGTCGGCATTGTCGGGACGCTTGCGATCTATGCATCGCTGTTCCGTTTCTGGCTCGACGCACTGCGCATGTATCGCCGGCGTCACGCGGCATGGGAGCAGTGGACGCTGATGGCGCTCATGCTCATGATTATGATATTCGCACCAAACTATCTTTATTTCATCCGGCTTAAGTACCTGCTCGGCTTCGCGCTCGCAGGTGTGGCCGTGTTTACGGGAACCGATGACAGCAGCGCCGCACATACCGGTATCGCTCATCCTGACCACGCGGAATGAAGCGGCCCACGTGCCGCTCTTTCTCGACGGAATACGGGCGCAGACCGTTCGTCCCGCCGAGATCGTGATCTGCGACGGCGGTTCCACCGACGGCACGGTTGAGCGTTTGCGCGAACTGGGCGCGGATCTCCCACTGCGCATCATCGTGGAACCCGGAGCAAATATCGCGCGTGGCCGCAACTGCGCCATCCGCACCGCGGCGCATGACATTCTCGCCATCACCGATGCGGGATGCGAAATCGAACCCGGCTGGCTCGAGCGCATCACAGAGCCGCTGCTGCGCACGCCGGAAGTGGATGCCGTGGGAGGCGGCTACACGCTCATCGGCCAGACGCCCGTACAGCGCTGGACACGTGCCTCCTCGCTGCCGCTCGATCAGCAAGATCCAGCCGCATTCCTTCCTTCGTCGCGTTCCTTCGCCGCGCGCCGGTCAGCAATCGAAAAAGCGGGAATGTATCCCGAGCATCTGACCTTCGCGGGGGAGGACACCGCGCTGGTGCTGCGGATGAAGCAGCTGGGGGCGCGCTTCGTGACGCGCTGGGATGCCCGCGTGCACTGGTATCCGCGTGCGACGTTCCGCGCGTTTCTGCGGCAGCATTATCTCTACGGACTCGGCGACGGCGAGGCGCGGAACAACGGAAGCCGCTACGCACGCACGGCGATCAAATGGAGTTTCTTCATCGCGCTGCCGGCGGCGGCGCTGATTTCTCCCTGGCTGCTCTTTCTGCTGCCGGCTGCCCTGCTGGCGTATGCCTCCTATCTCTGTCCGATATACCGGTGGCGTTCCCTGCCGATGGGCGAACGCATCGGCGGCTATCTGTTCATCGCGATGAAGGAATGGAGCATGTTCGCCGGCTATCTCGTCGGACGCCTGCGTGGCGCCCCGGGAAGGGGGGAGCAATGAGCCCTATGGAATCCGTGACAAGGCCCGCGGTGACGCACGCAGAGCGTGAGGCGAATACGCCCCTGCATGTCGTGCATGTGTTTTTCGGGCAAGTGCGCAAGCTCTCCCCGCTGATGGCGGAATTGCGTTCGCTCGCGGGCGAGCTGCGGCAAACCCTCATCGTCCCGGGGTACGATCAGGACCCGGAGTATCTCGCCGCCACGCTGCCGGATGTGGACGTGCGCTATGTGCGCATGCGCAGCAGGGAGTGGTCCGCTCGACAGACACCTCTGCTCAAGCTGCTGCGCTTCAAGGAATTCACGCTCCGGGCGATGCGCGAACTGCGCCGTACGGACGGTGACATCTTCGTGGCGCATGACATGCCGGCCATGCTGCCGATGCTCCCGCGGCTTCTCTGTCATCCGGAACGTGTGATTTTCCATGCCCATGAATTATGGACCGAGGCCGCGGAAAACCTTGCGCCGTTTCGTCCTTTCTGGCGCATCCTGGAAAGAATGACCGTCCGCCGCGCCGCGCGCGTCATTGTCCCCGAACCCAATCGGGCGCGCATCGTGCATGAGGAATACCGTTCCCCGCGTTTGCCGGAGATCGTCATGAATATTCCCGCGGATCCGCCGCCCTTCGTCCGTGGTACGCTGCTGCGCGAACGGCTATCACTCCACACGGACAGCGTTTGCGTGCTGTATCAGGGACTGCTCGGGGAAACCCGCTGTGTCTTGGAACTGGTCGCCGCCGTCGAACGGCTGCCCGCGCATGTGCACCTCGTGCTGATCGGGCTCGGGGAAGATTCGTTCATGGAAAAGATCGGGCAAGCAGCCGAAAGGATGCGCGGTCGTCTCCACGTATTCGGCTGGATGCATCCGGAGGAACTGCGTGCCTTCACCGCTTCCGCCGATATGGGTGTGCTGCTGTACCGCAACAGCGGCCGCAATAATTATTATGCGGCACCGAATAAATTGTACGAGTATCTTTTTGCAGGACTGCCCGTGGTGTCGAGCGCCTTTCCCGGCCTCCAGACCGTGGTCGAAGTCGGTGGCTACGGGTTTTGCGCGGATCCCGCGAGTCCCGACGACATCGCGCGCGCAATCACGCAGGCGATGACCATCGCGCCCGGCGAGGAACTCGCGCGGCGTTCCCGCGCCGCGTGGCGCTGGAGCGAGCAGGTCGTCGTGCTTCAACGATTATATTGTGAAATAGCACAGCAACCACATGCGCTCTGATTCTCTTGTCTGTTTCGCCGGCAACGACTGGTGGCTTCACAATCCGCTCACGGAAAAGCAGTGGACGCGGTATCTCGCCCGGCAGGGGTGGACGGTGCTGTTCGTCAACAGCATCGGTGTCGGCTTTCCCGGCATGAGTTCGCCCTACATGCTCCGCCGGCTGTTGCGGAAAATCCGCAGTCTGTCGTACTGGCTGAAGAAAGACGAAGGCGTGTGGGTGCTGACGCCGCTGTTGCTGCCGCTGTGGTCGGTGGCATGGATTCGCCGGATGAATGTTTTTCTTGTCACCCTGCAGGTGCGCTACGCGATGAAGCGTGCAGGCATGAAGCCCGGGATATTCTGGGCGGGTCTGCCGACGGCGGGATTGCTGCGGCGGCACATTCCGCATCGAAAATGCGTCTATTACGTGCAGGACGACTATCCCTCGTATTCCAGTTTCGACCATCAAATGTTCATGCGCATTCACGATGATCATGACGAGATGCTCCGTGTCGCGGATGTGGTGATCTGCGCCTCCATCGGCCTGGCGGAGCGCGAAGCGAAGATCGCCCGCCACGTGGAATACATTCCACAGGGCGTCAACCCCGTGTTCCTCAACGCCGCATTGGACGATCGGGCCGAGGTACCGGAGAAGCTTCGCGGCATTCCGCGTCCGATCATCGGTTACTGGGGTTCGCTCGAATCCCTGCACGATCGCGACACCGTGCTGGCGCTGGCGAAAAAGCATCCCGAATGGTCATTTGTCTTCTTCGGAAGAAAAATGGCGGACGTTTCCGAACTCGAGGCGCTGCCCAACGTGCATTATCCCGGCTTTCTTCCGATCGAGGAAATTCCGCGTCATGGTGTGCATTTCGACGTCGGCTTCATCAGCTTCAAGCAGACGGATTACACGATGTACGGCTGTCCGATCAAGTTCCGCGAGTACCTTGCGCTGGGACTCCCCGTCGTCGCGCCGCATATTATCGAAGTCGAGCGCGCGTACGAGGGCGAAGGACTGACCGCGCTGAGCGTCGACGAATTTTCGGAACGGATGCGGGAAGCGATGGAGACCGACAGCGCGGAACGCCGCCGTCATCGCCGCGCGCTGGTTGCCGCGGAAACGTGGGACGCGTCGAGCGAACGCGTACGCACGGTTCTTGAACAGCTCGAGGATCAGGACTGATGCATCGCATGCGGCCGACATATCGTCACCAGCGGAGAACCGCCTGATGTGCGGCATCGCCGGCATGATCGGCACGGTCGACGAGCGCGCGCTGCGCACGATGACGCAGATGCTGTATCATCGGGGTCCCGACGACGGTGCGGTGTGGACCGGACCGGACGCCGGAATCGGACATCGCCGGTTGAAAATCATCGATCTCACCGACGACGCGCGTCAGCCGATGCTCTCCGACGACGGCCGCTGGGTGCTGGCATTCAACGGAGAAATCTTCAACTATCGTGAACTCCGCGAGGAGCTGCGGGCGAAAGGACATGCCTTCCGCAGCGCAGGCGACAGCGAGGTGCTGCTGCACGCGTGCATGGAATGGGGCGCGCATGTGACCGCGCATCTTGTCGGGCAGTTCGCATTCGCTTTTTACGATACGCGTGATCGCACACTGCTGCTCGTACGCGACCATCTGGGAATCAAACCGCTGTACTACGCGCAAACCGCCGATGCGATCTACTTCGCCTCCGAGGCGAAAGCCATTGCCGCCGTGCTGCCGCGGACCCGCACGCCGCGCTACGACCTCCTCCCGCGCTACCTGGCGTTTCTCTGGATTCCGGGAGAAGACACGCTCTTTACGGGAATCCGGAAAATGCTGCCGGGAACGCGCGCGGTGTGGAGCGGCGGCGCGTTGCGCAGCGAGCGGTATTGGGATCCGATCGAGCGCTGGAAGGAGCTTGCGGGCGAACGCAGCACGCCAGGCGCGCGCGACGATGAACTGCGGCAGCTGCTCGGGGACGCCGTGCGCTCGCAGCTCGTGAGCGACGTTCCGCTCGGACTGCTGCTGAGCGGGGGAGTGGATTCCACGATCCTTCTCGCGGAGATGGCTGCGCAGCATCGGACCCCACAGGCCTACACCGCGACCTATCCAGCCGTGAGCCGCGCGCGCGATGTGTTCAGTGACGATCTTCCCTTTGCCCGTATGGCTGCCGAGGCTTTCGGCGCCTCGCTCGAAGAGGAGACACTTGAGGCAGACGTGCCCGCGCTGCTCCCCGAAGCCGTGTGGCATTGCGATGAGCCGCTGGCGGATCCTACCATCGTCACCAACCTCGCGCTTACTCGCAGCGCACGGCGGTCGATGACCGTGCTGCTCACCGGCATGGGGGCGGATGAAATCTTCGCCGGGTATCCGCGCTATCCCGCGGTGCTGTTCGGTGAAACGATCCGCGGAGTGCCCGCGCCTCTGGTACGCGCCGCCGCGGGCATGGTGCAGGCGGCTGTGCGCTTCGGACTGCTGCCGATCGAGCGCGGCCGGCGTCCGCTGCAACTGCTCACGCATCTGCATAAACCCTTTCAGGAGCGTTTTCTCGGGTATTCGTCGTACTTTTCCGTGGACGACATGCGCGCCCTGCTCGCGGATGGACTGCAGGATGGCGTGAGCGCGTCATCGGTGTTCGGTTTCCATCAGCAGTTGCTCGATCGCACGACGCCGCTTACGCCGCTGTCGCGGATGCTGGCCGCGGATCTGTGCACGTTCCTCCCCTATTTGAATCTCGAAAACATGGACAAAACCAGCATGGCGAATGCCGTGGAAATGCGCGTACCGTTTCTCGATCACCGGTTGGTGGAATTCACCATGCGCCTGCCCGACGACGACAAGCTGCGGCGTGATACCGAGCGCAAGGTGATTCTTCGGCGCGCATGGAGCGGACGCATCCCGCAATCCATTCTGCGCAGGCCGAAAACAGGATACAGTCCGCCCGTCCGCGGCTGGATGCGCGATACGCTGCGCGAGTACACACGTGACATCCTTCTTTCGCGGAAGGCGCGTGAACGTGGTCTGTTCGAGGAAAAGGAAGTCGTGCGACTGCTCGATGAAAATGCGAACGGACGCGCGGAACACGGCATGCATCTCTGGACGCTGCTTGTGCTTGAACACTGGATGCAGCAATACGCGGATCACCGCGATTGGCTCCCAATGGCCGATCCTGCGGCACTGCCGATCCTGCGGTCCGAGGAGGTGGGATGATGCATTCGACAGTTGCTTCATTGCGCGGCCGCGCAATGCTCAAGATCGTCCTCCTCACCCTGCTGCTCGCTGGCAGCATCGTGCAGCTGCATGTCGGACTCGCTGACAACGGCGATTACACGCGGCTGATGGTCTGGATGACCTCGGGTCCCAGCGGCTTTGCGGAGAACTGGCCGCCCGACGGCAGCGCGGCCTACGACCAGCGTTTTTTCCAGAACCTGCCCGCGTTCTGGAATCTCGATTTCCCGATGACCGCGCGTTGGCTCAGTTCGATTCTGCTGGTCTGGCTGCCGGGCGTATTGCTCAACATGCTGCTGTATTCGACGCATACACTCTATTTGCCCTTCATCTCCTTCATGCCACGAATGGCGGTGCTGCTGTTTCTCTGGATGCTCCTGCGCTGGATCGACCGCGAGAGCGGACGCGCCGCGCCGCTGCTGTACCTGCTGCTGGGTCTGCCGATCGTCTTCATCGGTTTCAACACCGACTATGTGGCCTATTTCAGCAGCCTGTACCAGGAACCCGCTTCGCTTATCGGCCTCATGCTGATTCTTCTCACGGCGGCGTATTACAACGGCAGGGAAGACAACGCCTGGCGTCCGTGGATATCCGCCGCCGCGGTGTTTTTCATGACCACCGCAAAGCTCAGCAATATCCACTGGGCGCTGCTGGGTGGACTCCTCCTCGTACCATGGGAAATGCTGGCCGGTCGTCCCCGGCGCCGCGCGATCTACCTGCTGCTCATCATCGCCGCGCCGGCGGGATTCTCCATGCTGCAGGCAAGCCTCTACCACACGCGCACGGTCAACGCCTACCAGAGCATCTACTGTGGAGCGCTGGTGTTCAGCGATCATCCGAAGGAGCATCTCGACCGTCTCGGCATGTCAGACGGTGCGCAGTACATCGGTGACCATGCCTTCTGCGAAGCAGGGCGCGAAGCGATGGAGCGCTACAAGCCGCTGATGACGCATCGGACCGTGCTCGATATCATGGCGCATGAGCCGACGATCGCATGGGACATGCTGGCGTTCGCCGCCGACAGCATGCAGCGCGCCGAGCTGACGCATCTCTCGAAGCGCGTATTGTACAACGAGCCGCATGCGCGGCAGCCCTGGACCGCCTGGTTGCCGGCATCGGCCGCCGCCGCGACACCGCTCAATGCGTGGACCCGTCTGAAGCGCAGCGCTTTCCCCACCGGTGTGCCGCTCATCATAGTGCTGCTGCTGCTCGCCGTGTTCCCGACCTTCGCGTGGAACCATCCGCATCGTCTCGTCCGTACGCTCGCACGCAGTACCGTGCTCCTCGCACTCGCTTCCCTGATCGAGATGTGGATGCAGATCTTCGGCGATGGCCAGCGCGACCTGATCAAACACCTCTATCTCGCGAACATCTGCTTCGACGGCGCGCTCCTCTCCGCACTCGGAGCCGCCCTCCTCGCAATGATACGGTGGAAAGAAGGAACGACGGAATGATGGAATCAGACCCCACACCCCTCGAGCCCCAGCGGGGCGACCCTCTCGAGCCCCGAAGGAGCGACCTTCGCACAACGGGGGACGCAAGTCCCCCGCAGGCCCCCTCCCCGGA
>JACZJN010000179.1 GCA_014860565.1 Bacteroidota bacterium | reverse complement strand
GAATTGCCTTTCTGACAGCATCCTGCCCCAGGCACGCTGGCTGGGACTCAATCTCGTCGGCGTCCACGTTCGATCGGATGAAGGATCGACGACACTTGATCATGTCATTCCCGCGAATAACGAGTGGAACAACAACGCCGTAAATGAGGTCTGCCACAGCGCGGACGCTCTTGATCTGCAGGTCCTCGTCCGCGATGAGCAGGTGGACAGGCGTTTCATGGGCGAGCGGATCTGGCTGATCTCGATCATCTTTCCGGGATGTATCAGGTATCGGTGATCTTGATGACACGGATTGGAGAGGGATACCCCCAACCCGCGGACGATGGGACAACCGTCTTGACCGTAGCCTTCCGATTTACATGGCCGTTGACGGGTTCAACAATCTCCTTTGGCTGTCACCTGCGCGGTGAGCAACTATGGGAGGATGGTCCCACGGGGAGGCAGCTTCGTACCGGGGTACAGGAGATCGAGATCGGAGAGATAGAGCTGCAGCAGACCCTGGGGCGTGGGCAGGGGGATGTTCTTTTCGTCTTGGATGGTGATCCTGTCAATCATGCAGGCTGGACAATGACGGGGATAAACAATGTTCGCGGTCCGCGCCGATTGCGGGAACACGGAGATGCAGGACTTCAAGCGATACGTGGTCCTTTTGATATCCAGATTTCATATGGAGATGACCACGTCCAATTCTGGCTGGATGCGGTTTGCCTCACCAATCCCGCGACGTTCGGGCTCTGGCATCCCGAGAATCCAGGTACTCTGGACACTCATCGGGCACACCGTCTCGCGATGGATCAACGACTGGATTTTCTCTGTCGCAACGACGATCCGGCGCTTGCTGGCGTCGGGGGGATCCCCGGGTTACGATTCGTGATGGGGCCGGAACAGGTATTCAGTAATGGGACGTACTGGACCACTTTCCTGCTGAGCCGTTTGATCGCGGCAGAGACGGATAACCACGTACAGTTGTTCTCTACATATGGTTCAGAGACGAATACCGAACTCACCCCAATACTTGCGGCAGAGATGATCACCGGGCCATACGATTATCCCGTCCTCACCGATCACCCGCGTCCAACGCTTCAGGGGACAACTCCTCAAAATTATCTCACTCCACTCTATGATGCGGGAGCGCCATCTGGCGGTTTTCGAAGAATGTGGGATCTCTTTCTTCTCAATATCCAGACGCGATCACTCGTCGCACCGGATCAACCATGGATTCCTTACATCCAGAATCACACGAATCTCCTCACGACAAACCCACCTCCGGGATGGTGGGATAACATTCCGAATCGAGAGCCTTCTGCATCCGAGCTACGATTTCAATGCAACACGGCGCTGGCGTTCGGAGCCAGCGGTGCCTTCTTCTATGCATTCTCCTCCATACCGTATACACCTGTAGAGCCAATTCCCCCCAGCCCTCCCACGGTAACAGCCGCTTCCTGTTTGTGGTCAATGGAAATACCTTCGATGGCACCCTTCATGCGGGCGGAGATCCGATCGGTCAGCGTCACATCACGGTCAAACTCGGTACGAACGGAAGCACGGTCGATGAGTGGCGGGTGACGAACGTGTTCACGAAGGATGTGTGGATCGTCCGGGCGAACGATACGCCGGATGAAACCTCGTATTCGAATGGCTTCACCGACTATTTCGCCCCCGGGGCGGCCGCCCTCTATCGACTGGATCCTATGGTGAATGAGACGATGGATTTCACGTTTTCGGACGGCAGTGGATGTGCAAGCTACGACAGGAGCATCTACATTGAACCCGCCGCTACGTTGAGATTGAAGGATTCCGATAAACTCGCATTCGCTTCAGGGAATGGAATCTTCTGTGACGGATATCTCTGCTCGGAGATGCCGATGGCAATGCTCCAGCAGATGGTGGAAACAACAGTTTCCGAGCATTGCAGCATGGCCTCGTGGCGATGAGTGCCGGCTGGATCATGCTTGGCGCCCTCGCTGACACCGCGCAGGATAAATGTGATCGTAACGAAATCATCCTTGTCGATCCGAATGCCCCCCAGGCCGAGACTGACGCCAATAGCTGGATTCTGGCCCGCAATTGCTGGTGGGAACCAGCGAATGGGTCGAAAACACCTCCAGAACCATTGAATTATTCCGGGAACGTCGAATTCTTTCCGCTGCTCGACGAGGATCCCATTCCGTTTGTTGGGACCGGTGGGAGTTCTGTCGCGAGCACGAACACGTTCGGAAAGACCTCGGCATCGATGCCGCCGCCGAACCTGCGCGGACAAGTTCTGGCCGCATCAGCCGCGCATAATCGCGGGGCGATCAGACACCTCATCGGACAGTTTCTCAATACCCCAGCGGCAGTGAACGCGGATTACGGCCTGCTCGGCTTTCTGCACCGTTCATTGAGAGAGGCAGATTCACCCGGTATGATCGACTCACTCCTTAATCTCTGCTTGAATCGTGCCGACATGGAATCGAAACTTCTCGCCTCGGATATCGTCGCCGAGGACAGTCTCTTTGCCGATGCGGTGCAAATCCTTAATGCTTACAGCTTTGTGGGAAGTGCTGATTTATTGAAGGGATCCCTCATTCGCAAGGCGATGTTCTACCCACGCGCCTGGGACGGTGGGTATGCGGAAGGAATACTCGCGATCGATTCTCTTCGGCTGCTGCAGGACAGTCTTCTGATGCGAGCGATAGACTACTATCCGATCCTATACAGCAGATTATCGAAACCTGATGTACGGATTCCGAAAATCAATTTGGAGAAGATCGTCGATCGTGCGTTACCCACATCTATCGACGTCTGGCCCAACTATCCGAATCCCTTCTCCGATATCACGTCCTTCACCTTCAAACTCGGGAAGTACGCGCATGTGCGCCTCACCGTGTATGACGCGATGGGTCGCGAGGCGGCGGTCGTCACCGACGCGGACTACCTTCGCGGTGTGCATTCGGCAGTTCTGCACAGCGGTGATCTGCCGAGCGGATTGTATTTCTACAGGCTGACGACGGATCAAGGCGTGATTCAGCGGAAGATGCTGTTGATGCGGTGAGTGCACCGAAGGGCGCGCGGCGCGGAGGCGCCGGCGATCCAGATCCGTTTCATATGCGCATCACATGGCAACAGCCCGATCCTTCTGCCGGGGGGATCGGGCCGGTTATCTTAGCAGCGACATAACGAGGGTCCGTGCCTCGATACGTCCGCCTTCGTTCGCCTCCGGCGAACTTCAGCGGTACTACTCGGCATGACGAAAAGGTCATTGGTATGAGGAGCGCCCCGAGCCTGTCGAATTACCGGTCAGTCCACCAGCACGAATTTCTCGCCTTTCAGACCGCAGGTGGGACATTCCGCCGGCGGAGTGCCGAACTCGATATGTCCGCACACAGGGCAGAGATAGAATTTCACTTCGGTGAGATCCTTCCCCGCTTCGGCGGCCTCGAGAGCCAGTGCATACAGCTTCGCGTGCACGGCTTCGGCGGTCAGCGCATAGTTGAACATGCGGGCGGCGGACTTGTGACCTTCGACTTTCGCCTGTTCGAGCATGGGCGGATACATCTCCGTGAATTCGTAGGTCTCCCCGCCGATGGCGGATTTCAGGTTGTCGGCCGTCGAGCCGATGCCGTCCATGGACGCGAGATGTCCGGCGGCATGAATGCGCTCGGCTTCCGCGGTGGTGCGGAACAGCTTCGCGATATTGGGAAATCCTTCCCTTTCCGCTTTCTCGGCGAATGCGCGGTATTTCTGATTGGCCTGGCTTTCACCGGCGAAGGCGGTTTTCAGATCTTCGGATGTACTCATGTCAACTCCTCTGGGTGTATGGGAGATCGGGATGTGCGTACGCAGCGGAAGTCCTCCCGCCGCAATTCGGATTCCCTGTAATGTAATTCCCGACCGGATACTCCGCAACCGAAAAACAGTCGTGCTTGTGCTCGTGCTCGTGCTCGATTACCCGAAGAGCGTTTCCTGCGCTACAGCCTCCTGGGCGAGGATCAGCTGCACATGCCGCAGGGGTATCGACGTCCGTTCCGCGATCGCCGTTTCCTCCGTTCCCTCCCTTGCGAGTCGTAGAACGACGAGCGGCATGGGTTCACCGATCTCGACGATGGTGCCGTCAGGATCGAAAACGCGCACGACGCGCTGCGCCCACGGCTGTTCCCGCAGGGGGTGTACAAAAGGAATGCCCGCCGCACGCAGACGCTCGTCGACCTTTCCGATGTCCTCGCATTCGAAATACAGTTCCATATCGTAACGGCGCTGACCGCCGTACCGTCCTGCTCCTTCCCTCTGCGCCGCAGCGGCGTCTTCCGAAATCGCATGGTCGCGCCCTGCGGCCGAAGAAGCCAGCAGCCGGTGGAAGTGTCTTCGTTCATGAAGGGCGAAGCCGCCTTTGAAGGACAGGTTTTCTCCGAAGTCGTATTCCACTTCCTGTCCCAGGAGCCGTTCGTAGAAATCCCGTGACGCGTTCATGTCCGACACGGTGATCAAGGTGCTTGTAAAACGTATGGGGGTGCTCATATGTGATCTCCTGTGTGATTTCATCTTCCAAACAGCAGCGCACGCAAGGCGATGCGGACAACCAGCGGCCTCCTACGCCACCACGCCTCCTGCCTCCTGCGTCCTGCCTCCTGCCTCCTGCGTCCTGCCTCCTGCCTCCTGCGTCCTGCCTCCTGCGTCTTGCCGTTGCTCCAGCACGCTGCCGTAGGTGATGGCGTGCTTGCCGAAGCGGCGGCGGATGTCGTCGAGTCCGGCATAGAGGCCGTCGAATTTCTCCTCCTCCTCGCTGAAAAGGAAAAGCTGTCCGTAATCGTCGATCAGGTCGCTGGTG
>JACZJN010000178.1 GCA_014860565.1 Bacteroidota bacterium | reverse complement strand
GGTCCATCCCCCGTGGTCCATCCCCCCATGATTATTATTTCAACAAGCGTTCGCGGATGACCAGGGCGACGAACCGCGGGATGCCCAGCAGGTATCGTCGCCACAGGCGGGAGGGCTCGACTGCGAGGCGGTGCAGCCATTCGAGTCCCGCCGCGCGCATCCATCGCGAAGCACGAGGACGCGTACCGGCGAGAAATTCGAGGAAATTCCCGGTGGCAACGGTCAGGGGAATCCCGAGATCGTCAAGGTTGCGCTCGATCCATTCGAATTGCAACGGGCTTCCCAAACCGAGGAACAGGACGTCGGGGGCAAAGTCCCGTATGCTTTCGATCAGTGCGGCATCGTCGACAGCGATGCTGCCGTCATGTGCGAGCACCTCGCAGGCGGGATGGCGGATGGCGAGCAATCCGGGCAGCGCCGCCGCCGCCGCCGCGCTGCCGCCAAGCAGATATATGCGCTCTCCGCGCTGCAGACAGTCGTCGAGCAATGCGTGATGGAAATCCGTGGCGTTTACGGGAGCCAGCGCCCTGGCGCCGAGCAGGCGGAGGGCAAGACGTAGCCCGATGCCGTCAGCCACATTGACCGCGGCACGATTGAGAAGGGCGCGCAGCCACGCGTAACGACGCGCATCGAGAAGCACACTGAAGTGGGAATAGGTGGTGAAGCGGGGAGGGGACTCAGCGACGGCCGCGCGGGCCGCCGCGAGCAAGTGTTCGTAAGGCGCGTTCTGTACGCGTACGGCGAAGAGACTGTGTGTCCGCAAGCCGGAGGTCATCTTCGCTTCACGCGCCGGTTTATTCCGCGTCCTCTTCTCCATCGGCGTCATCTTCCGCACCGAACCAGCCGAGAAGAAGCGACATCAGCATGACGGCATTCATATCCTCGCCTTCCATGAACGTCCCGTCGTACTGTGATTCGGCATGCTCTTTCTTCAGTGTCTGCCACTGAATGTTGCCGTCTTCGTCGAAGGGTGTCTCCCGGGGTTCGTAGCCGAGCAGCTGAAGCTTGGCGGTGACGAGTCCCTTGAGAACATCCTGTGCGGTGAACCAGTGCGTGAGGATGCGCTGAGCGAGTTCGGCCGAAAGATTCGCCTCATCGGAGATCACAGGCAGCAACATCGACAGCGGTGCACGGGCGAAATTGCGGAAGCCGCGGAGCTGATGCTTGCCCGTCGTGAGCTTGGAGAGTCCCGCCTTGTCTGCTTCGAGCGCCGGGCGAACGACGGAATGGCGGAACGCGCGGTCGTCCATCAAGGCGAATACTGTATTGGCGGGATGGGACTGAAGTTCTTCGTTATGCTTGGTCATGGGGGTCTGTGATTTCGTGAGACAATACACCAGTGTCTCACAATGTACCGCTTTTCAGCGATAACTGCGAGACAATGCTGTGGACGGCCCCATTCAGCCATCCTCAGACGTCGACTTCCTCCACGTCGGTAACAGGGGGCTGGTAATGTACAGGGAGCATGATGAGGAACTCGGTGCCTTGTCTCTCGGGACCGTCAGCCAGCTGCGAAGGGGATTGCACTTCGATCCTGCCGTGGAACTGCCGGATGATATGGAGCACGACGCTCATTCCGAGTCCGGTCCCTTCGATGCCTTTCTGCTTCGATACACTTGAACGGTAGAAATCCTGGAAGATCTTTTTCTGCTCGTCCGCGGGAATACCGATGCCATTGTCGGCGATCTCGATGGTGACCTCGTCATTCTTCTCCTGGATATGAATTTCGACGCGGCCGTCCCGCTCCGTGTACTTGTGCGTGTTGGAGATCAGATTGGACAGGGCGAGCTTCAGGAGCTGGCGCTCACCTTCGATGTAAATGTCTTTCTCGCTATTGATCCACGTGGAGAAGCGTATTTTTTTTGCCACGAAGAGGATGCGCATCTCCTGGTAGATCTCATCGATCAGCTCGGTGAGATTTACCTGCGAGATCACGGGCTTTTCGGCCAGCTTCAGCTGTGTGAGCTGCAGGATGTCGTTGACGATGGCAATGGCATTGTTGAGACGAATGCGTGATCGTTCGAGCGGACGCTCAAACGCGTCGGGCACACGCCCGAGCGAGCCGTCGAGAATCATGTTCAGATAGGTCATCGCAGCAGCGATGGGTGTTTTCAGATCGTGCACCACCGACATCACGTAGCGCGATTTTGCCTTTTCCGCCTCTTCCAGCTTGCGGTAGGCAATCGTCAACGACCGTTCGCGGAGATACAGTTCCTTCGAAATGGAGTTTGCAAGGTAATTGCTGATGAAGAGAATAAGCGCAAGAATGGTGACATGTGTGATGACGTACAGCGTGCTGTTGAATTGCGGCACCGCAAAATACCCGTCCACGGCGAAATGCGGGATGCTTCCGTTAATTTCAAGAAATGCCCCCGTCCCGATCACCAGCATCGTGAAAAGGATGAGCAATGACACGACGTGCCTGGGAAGGATGAGGCTGCCGATAATGACGTGGAAAATGAAGAAATAGTAAAACGGGGATTCCACGCCGCCTGTCAGATAAATCAGGGCCAGCAACGCCAGGAAATCGCAGGACATCTGAAGCAGCGCGAAATGTAAACCGTTGAACGGCGCATAGCCCTCGGACAACGCGGGATGCGAGCGATGGAACACGAGGTTGTACAACAGAACCGCAACAGTCAGGATTCCGATCGGAAACGTCTCGAGAGCGATGGAGGGAATGATTTCGCCGAGCAGAACCAATCCGAGAAGCATGCTGACGACAGCATACCGAAGATAGATGAGCCAGAGATTACGCCGTTTCAGCGTTCTCCAGAATTCATCGTACATAATCCATTTCGGGACAAGTTCGATCATAGATCGTCGCTTCCGGGTAACTTCTGATCGAGAAGATAATCACTATATATCCAACCTGCAACGACAAGGGGATGTTATTCTCCGGAATCAGCCGCGCAGTGTTTCCCGGACCGCCTGTCGACCGCCCGTCAGAGGCTGATGCGTGAATAAATTCACATATCATGAGTTTTTGCATTGGATGTCAACCCGGGCTTTACGAATTTGCAATACAGGGGTTTGCCTGCGTAATCAAGATATCCGAACGCGGCGCCTCCCCGTCTCACGCCAGGAAAGGGTTACATGAACTGCGTTGTCTCGACGATTCCCGAACGCTGCAAGCGCTGCTACTGTTGCGTACGTGAATGTCCCGCGAATGCCATTCAGATTCTGAATGGGCAAGCCGTGGTGCTGGCATCACGCTGCGTCGGCTGCGGTAACTGTCTGAAAGTGTGCACGCAAAACGCGAAATCCGTGCGCGACGGCATCTCGCCGCTTCTCCTGCGTCTTGCTGAAGCGCATCCACACGAGAAGGTGGCACTTCTGGCACCATCGTTCCCCGCCGCATTCCCCTCCACCGATCCTCTCCGCATTGTGGGGTCGCTGCGGGCTCTTGGATTTACTCGTGTGGCAGAGGTTGCCTTCGGGGCGGATCTCGTAAGCGAGGCCTACCGCGCTCATGTGGCGCAATGCAGTGATCCCGTGATCACGACTCCCTGCCCTGCAATCGTGGAGTATATCGAAAAGTACAACCCCGAATTGATCCCCAATCTTGCACCGATCGTCTCCCCGATGATTGCTGCCGGGAAGGTCATGCGCGAAAAGTATGGCCAGGATGCATTCCTGGCGTTCATCGGTCCCTGCGTCGCGAAGAAGGTTGAAATTCTCGATCCGAACGTTGCCGATGTGATCGATGAGGCATTAACCTTCGACGAGCTGATCACGCTGTTCGCGGACGCCGGCATCGACCCCGCGGAACAGCGGGCAGCGGAATTCGACGCCCCGCGCGCATATCTCGGACAGATATATCCGGTATCGGGCGGACTCCTGAAAAGCGCGGGCATCAGTTCGGACGTCATGGACGAGGAAGTCATCGTCGTCGAAGGCCGGCAGCGCTGCCTGAACATGATCAACGAAATCGCCCAGGGCAAGGTCAACAGCAAGCTCATCGATATCCTCTTCTGCGAGGGATGCATCAATGGTCCCGGTATGAGCAGCCCGCTGAATTATTACGAAAAACGGGAAAGCATAATCAGCTTTGTCAAATCGCGACATCGACTTCTTGATCAGGCCGAGTGGCACGATTCGATCGAGGAATACCGCGATATCGACCTCTCGAGGGTTTATGAGGATCGGCGCATCGAGGAGCGGGTTCCGGAGGAGCGCGAGATACAGCATATACTTCTTACCATGGGCAAGCGTGAGTCCGAGGATCAGATCAATTGTGCCGCATGCGGGTATGTCAGTTGTCGCGAACTGGCGATCGCCGTCGCGCAGGGCATTGCCGAAAAGGAAATGTGCCTGCAGTACACGATCGACAATCTCGAGCGCTCGCATCTCGAACTCGCCGAGGCACAGGCACAGCTGATACAGACGGAAAAGCTCGCCTCGGTGGGACAGCTGGCCGCCGGTGTGGCGCATGAAATCAACAATCCTCTCGGCACCATCGTCCTTTATTCCCACCTGCTCCTCAAGCAGCTCAAGGAAATGGATCCCGCTCAGGAAGACATTCGCTTCATCATTGCGGAAGCGGAACGCTGCAGGAACATCGTGAGCAGCCTTCTGAATTTTGCGCGGCAGGGGAAACTCGTGCTCAGTGAAGTCAGTGCCGAGGACCTGGTCATGCCTATTGCCGCCATGATAGGAAAGCGCGATGAATTCTCCGAAATCGATATTGACGTCCAGGTCGATGCAAAGCTTCCCCCGCTGTATGTCGACATCGATCAGATGAAACAGGTACTGCTCAACCTCGCGATGAATGCGTGCGAGGCGATGCCCGACGGCGGCACACTGCGCATCGTGGCCGAGCCCGCCTCAACGCCGCGGAATTTCCTCGTCAGGATTTCCGATACCGGGAGCGGGATTCCGAAAGAGAACATGTCGCGTCTTTTCACGCCGTTTTTCACCACGAAGCAAATCGGAAAAGGGACCGGTCTCGGACTGCCGATCGCCTACGGTATCGTGAAGCTCCATCACGGCCAGATCACTGTGCAAAGCGAAGTGCTCAAGGGTTCGACCTTCACCATCACCATGCCGATGGATCTCCGCGACTATCCCGCCGCGGCACAGATGTCGCCGCGCGAACTCGCCGCGGCGTTGTCTCCTCTCCCGCATAACGTGCATCCGGGTAAATAGAATGGAAGAATACAAACCGCAGCTGCTTGTCGTAGACGACGAACTTGGGATGCGCGAAGGCATCCGCCGCATCTTCACGCTCGAGGGGTACGAAGTGACGGTCGCGGAGAACGGGAGTGAAGGACTTGCAAAAGGATCGGAACGCGAATTCGACGTGGCACTGATCGATCTGAAGATGCCCGACATCGACGGCCTGAGCGTCCTGCGTCGTCTCAAGGAGATTTACCCCGACACCGAGTACATGATGATCACCGCCTTCGCGGGCATCGACACCGCGGTGGAGGCCACGCGGCACGGCGCCTATACCTACATTCCGAAACCTTTCACTCCCGATCAAATCGTGTTCGAAGTCAACCGCGCCCTGGGCAAACGCCGGCTTACGCTGGAGACGCGCGAACTGCGCGCCGAGCAGCGGCGACGCCTGCTTGAGATCAGCCAGGAAAAAAGTCGTCTGCGCACGATCATCAATTCGATAAACGATGCACTGTTTGTCACGAATCTCGAAGACGAAATTGTTCTTGCCAATCCGCAAACACGCGCACTGTTCGGCTTCCCGTCCAATATTAAAGCGGGAGACAAGATCAGCGACCTGCTGCCTCCCGAAGTGATTGCGCTCATCCGCGAGGCACAGGAGAAAACGCGGCAGGGCATCGAGCTGATTTCCCACGAATGGGAAATGAAGCCGAATCTTGAGCTTGTCATCAACATGAAGTCCGCTCCGGTGAAGGATTCCGCCGGAGGCATCATCGGATTCGTGACCACGATCCAGGATGTAACCCAGCTCAAGCGTCTCGATGCGCAGAAGTCGCAGTTCGTCTCCATGGTCGCCCATGAACTCAAGGCGCCGGTGGCCGCCGTGAGCGGGTATCTCGAAACGATGAACAGCCGTATTCTCGGCGACGATATCACGGCCTATGAAAAAATGATCAGCAGATCCGGTGAACGACTCCAGGCCCTTATCGATCTGGTCAATGATCTGCTGAATATCAGCCGCCGTGAACTCGGTACAGTGCGGCGCGAAATCGTTGCGGTGTCGGTGCCTGAAGTCGTGGAGAGTATTCGCGAGCTCCTGACCGGGGAGATGGAGAAGCGTGGATTGACGTGGACCGCGGAATATGACGAGCTGCTTCCCACGATCGATATCGACCGCGATGAATTCGCACGCGTCATCACGAATCTGCTCAGCAATGCCGTCAAGTATAATCGCGAGCAGGGCAGTATCGCCGTTCGCGCCCTGAAGGAAAACGATTCGGTGCGCATTTCCATAACGGACGCGGGCATCGGAATGAAAAAGGAAGATCAGGAAATGCTCTTCCGCCAGTTCTACCGCATCAAGAACGATGAAACGCGTTCGATTCCCGGCACGGGCCTGGGACTCTCCATCGTCAAGCAGATCATCGACTCCTACCGTGGAAATATCAGTGTGGAGAGCATCTGGCTACGAGGGACCACCTTCACCCTGCGCCTGCCGATAAAATATTCCGGCGAGGAATAGTCTCCCTTCCTCCAGCGAAATTGTCCGCGGTGTGCAACATTCGCGGAAAAATTTCGTTATCTTGTTGAATTAATAATTACGACATTCATGCGCTTCAATATCCTCATACGATGCGGATTCGTTGTGCTCTTGCTATTCCTACCGCTGATTGCTGCGGCGCAGCAGAGCATCGAGAAATCCATGCGGTTCGGTCGGCTCGACATGAGCGACGGTCTTTCGCAGGGTATGGTTTTCTGTGTCTTCCAGGACAGCCGCGGTTTCATGTGGTTTGGCACAAAGGAAGGGCTCAACCGCTATGACGGCCATACTTTTCTCGTGTACAAGAAGAAGCCGGGAGATGCGACTTCCTTACCGGACAACTACGTGCTCGCCATTACCGAGGATGTCAAGGGCCGCCTCTGGTTGGGCACAAACGCGGGCGGACTTGTCATGTTCGATCCGGCCCGCGAGCG
The DNA here is from genome assembly GCA_014860565.1 of Bacteroidota bacterium. Lineage (GTDB taxonomy): Bacteria > Bacteroidota > Ignavibacteria > SZUA-365 > SZUA-365 > SZUA-365. The sequence continues at coordinate 6,986 of JACZJN010000178.1, read as the reverse complement.
CTTCACTCCGGTTCCTCTCTCAAAGGGGACGGATGGAGCGATGATCCAGGGAGTGGACGATATCGAGATGGACGATATGGGAAAGCTCTGGGTGTCTGTGTACGGTATGCAGCTGTTTTCTCTCGATGTGAGCTTGCCTGATCCCGCAGCCATTGCATCCTCGAGACGCTTCAACGGGCCCTCTCTCACGAACAGAAACCTGGAAGTGAATCGTCTCAGAACCGACGCTCTGGGCCGCCTCTGTTTTCTCAACCAGGACGGTCTGTACATATATAATGGTGGCAGGGAGAAGTGGAATCTTGTCGTATCCCAGACGCTGCATTACGCGAACAACCAGGGCAGCTTCCAATTCAATTTCAGCGCGACGCAGAGCGACAGCACGATATGGGTCGCGGCCGGTGTGCAGGGGGTCTCGCAGCTGCTGCATGTGAGTCCTGATGGGAAGCGCGTGCTCGATTCCATGCGCATCCATCTCGACGGGAAGGACCAGTACATCCGCGATATGCTGCAGGGGCCCGATGGTAACATGTACATGGTCTCCTACGAATGGTTCATTCAGTACGACAGCCGCTCGGGCACACTCAGTGCTGCCCCTGCGGATAAATACAAGGTCGCGGGATATACCGGATGGGGGAATCATCTTTTCATCAGCCGCGGTGGCATTCTCTGGATCAGCACGAGTGGGTATGGATTGCATACATTCAATCCGATGACGCTCTCATTCAATGCGCGTCCTGGCTCACTGACCGAAGCGCTGTTCGGCAAGGAAATCGAGGCGTTCGACCGCTCCATCCGCCAGCGGACGGGAGGCGCGATGCGACTGCTCAACGAAGTGTATCCATTGCGTGTCGCCGACGGGAGTGTCTGGTGCGGGACGCGTGATCACGGCCTCCTGCATTACGAGGCACATACAGGGCAGGTGACGCATTATGGCGTCAACAAGGTCGATCCGTTCAGCTTCCTCATGCTTCGCCTCAATCGGCCCTTCGTCGACAGCAAGAGGCGGGTCTGGGTCGGCAACAGGCATGGCATCAGTCGGCTCGTCGATACGCCCGAGCAGTGGGAGCATTACTGGTTCGATCCCGACGGACCGGATCTGACGGCGATCGACGATCGTGTGACGTGCTGGCAGGAGGGGAAAGACGGCAGTTTATGGATGGGCACCATGGCGCATGGGCTCGCGCATTTCCGCGTGGAAACGGGGGAATTCGAATTTTTTACATATGACAGCAACGACTCGACAAGCATCAGTCACGATCACGTGCTCACGATTGCTCCGGATCCGGCCGCGCCAGACAGATACTTATGGGTTGGAACCGACGGCGGTGGATTGAACCGATTCGACTTTCAGAAACGCAGTTTTGTGCGCATGGCGACGACTGCCGGCATCCTGAGTCCGGTGGTCTACGGCATTCTTCCCGATGCAGCAGGAATGTTATGGATGAGCACGAATGACGGCCTGTACCGTTTCGATCCGCGGTACGGCCAATCCCAGCACTACGATCTTCGGGATGGACTGCAGGCAAACGAGTTCAATCGCGGCGAGTATTACCGCATCGGAAATCTTCTCTGCTTCGGTGGAGTCGATGGGTACAATATTTTTGATCAGGCGGAGATCCGGGACAACGACGCAATCCCGGATGTCGCACTCACATCATTTCGCCTCTTCAACAGGGACATCAAGCCGGGAGCACCTGACAGTCCGCTGGAAGCCGCGATTCCGTATACTCGCAGCATTACGCTTGCGCACGATCAGAATATGTTTACGATCGAGTTTGCCGCCCTCGATTATCACGCCCCCAACCGCAACCAGTACCGCTATCGCCTCGAAGGATTCACCGATGGATGGATCGATGCCGGAACCGAGCGTTCCGCCACCTTCACCAATCTTGATCCCGGCGAATATGTGTTTCAGGTCGTCGGTTCGAACAACCATGGCGTGTGGAACAGCGAGGGCGTTCGCCTCCGCATCGTGATTACGCCGCCATGGTGGTACACCGGCTGGGCCTTCGGATTGTACGCGATAATCATTTTCAGCTCCCTGTTCGCTGTGGATCGCATCCAGCGTCGGCGCGTCATCACGCGTGAACGGGAGCGTTCGGAGTATCGCGAGGCACAACTGCGCGCGGAGGCCGCGGAATCGGAGGCGCGCGCCGTGCGGGCAGAGAACGAGCGCACGCAAAAGGAGATGCAGGTCGCATCCGTCATACAGCAGCGTGTGCTCCCGCAGCGGCTGCCCCGCATCCCGTGCTATGAACTGGCTGGGATAAATCTTCCCGCGGAGGAGATCGGTGGGGACTATTACGACTGCATTTCACTTCAGGACGGCAGAACCGCGTTTGTCATGGCCGATGTCACCGGCAAGGGGGTCCCGGCATCGCTGCTGGTCAATTCTCTCCATGCCGCGCTGCACGTCCACCTCCATCATGAAGTGGAACTGAAGGAACTGGTCCATCAGCTGAATGCATTTCTCTATGAGAGTTCGCCTCCGAGCGCGTTCATCACGTTCCTCATTGTATTACTCGAACCGGAGACGGGCGCGATTGAATTAATTAACGCGGGACATAATCCGGCCCTGCTGCATCACGATGGGAACGTGATCGATACGCAGCGCAACCGGAATCTGCCGCTCGGCTGTTCGACCACGATGCCGCCGTATGAGAACGAATTCTACGAGCTGAAAGAAGGAGACGGGCTGCTGCTTTATACGGACGGCATTACGGAGGCGATGAACGTCGATCTTGATCCCTTCGGCCAGGACGCCCTCGAAGCATTGATCCTGGAATACAGCAAGCTGCCCGCTTCGATGCTGGTCGGCACCATTATCGCCGAGTTGCGGCAGTATACCAGTGGTACGGAGCAGAGCGACGATATCACGGCCCTGTACATCCGCAGGAAAAGGACCGTGGAGACCGCCGACACGAATGATTCGGATACTCCTGCCTCTGAAGACCGTGCCCACAATCCCGCCGCGCAAGGACCTTTCACACCAGGTCTTCCGGAGACGGAGCGACACACCTTCAACGGGAAATCCGCTGACCTGCTGCGCTCGCCGGACTGAGCGGGACAATCCACACGTTACGATACAGTTCCACGGACACCGCTAATGTTGATGCGGAACTGATTGCCTGGATGAGTCAGGCGTACGCATTCATGGTCTGAAAAATATTTTCCGGGGACTTGACAGATACTGGCGGAAGAGTTAAATTCGGATAATCATAATCCTAATTAGTCCAATCCGACTTCCCTGCTCGACAACTTCGATGCAGGAGCAAGCGTGGCATCGCCGCCCAGTAGCTGAGGTTGAATTGCATCCCACAGGTATCGAACAGTCATTGCCATGTATCCTCATCATCGTGGTCACTCTTGCAGTACCCTGTCGTTCGACGTCCCAGAACCTCTCCGCGATCGGCGAAACGGATCCGCTGCATGTTGGTGGTTCTGTCTCCGCGAGAGCCGTGATTTATTCGGCCGATGAGATTCGCAACCGTCGCGAACCGTTTTCATGGGTGCTCAATGGGACGGTGAACGTGAACGTCTACGATGTCGATCTCCCGTTCAGTTTCACCTATAGCGAGCAGGAACGAGATTTTTCACAGCCGTTCAATCAATTTGGCGCGAGCCCGACATGGAAATGGATGCGTGGCCATGTCGGATACCGGTCCATAACGTTTTCACCCTACACCCTTGCCGGGCATCAGTTCCTCGGAGGCGCGCTCGAAGGCAATCCCGGGCTGTTTCGATTCGGCCTTATGTACGGCCGGCTCCAGCGTGCGGTGCAGGAGGATACGGCCGCGGGACGTTTCACGCTTCCCGCGTACGAAAGAACCGGATATGCCGGCCGCCTCGGCGTAGGGAACAGTGCGGATTATTTCGACGTGATTTTCCTCAAGGCGAAGGATGACGCATCGTCTCTCCGGCAGCCTCCCCGCACAGCCTTGGTCCTCCCCGGAGAAAATCTCGTGCTCGGCTTCACCGGCAGCGCGGAGATCGTCCAGGGGCTGCGGCTGTCCGTCGATGCGGCGGCGAGCGACTATTCACGAGACATCCGATCGCAAACGGTGGCGGGAGAGGAAAACAGTCATCTGGCCGCGTTTCAAGGGGTGTCGGAAACGCGTACATCCACGCAATTCTACACCGCGGTCAAAGCGGGTGTCGCGTGGACCATGCAGCGATTTGGCATAACCGGGACGTATAATCGGATCGACCCCGACTACCAGTCGATGGGTGCCTACAATATGATGAACGATCTGCAGAGCTTCGCCCTCGGACCACGGCTGGTGCTGTTTGACGGAGCCGCGCGAGTCAATGCAACCTTCACCTATCGACACGACAATCTTCAGAATAAAAAACGCGCGACCACCCGGCGATTCATGCCCGTGGTCGCGATCGCCATTCTCCCTGCACCGCAGTGGGGACTCGATATTCAATACACAGATGTGATGACCTCGCAGGTCGATGGCTACGCGCGGCTCAACGATACGACACTGCTTGACCAGAGCAATCCGATGGTTAGCCTGATGCCGCGGTACTCGTTTACGAGCGGCAGCGCTTCGCACTCCTTTCTCCTCGGCGTGATGCTTCAGCAGTTGCACGATAACAATGCGTTCACTTCCCGCTATGCCGAATACAATACGACGAACTTCAATCTCAGCTATACACTGGCGCTCAGTAAACTGCAGTTTTCCTTGACCGCCGGCGGAAATACGACACGCCTCGAAAATGCGGGAGGCGTCTATCGCAACAGCGGTCTTTCGCTCTCCGCGACGAAGTCTCTCTTCGACCAGGCGCTCCGCCTCAATGCGAGCAGCGGATACTCTTTTCACAACGCTGGGAGCACTTTCACCGCCTCGGCGGGAGCGGGGTATGCGCTGCAGCGCCGCCACAGCTTCTCCGCACAGGCGTCGTTCGTGCGGTCAACCGCAGGCTACTACGCAAAAGACAGTTTTTCGGAAATCACACTGGTGCTTGGATATGCGTATACATTCTGATCTCCACTCCGCAGGCGTGCGCGTCTTCTTCCTTCTCCTTCTGGCTGTCACGCCGCTTGCAGCGCAGAATACGATTTCGGTGACCGCGCAAGTGCTGCCACCCTATTCGCCGTATCTCTCCGACTACGTTTCGGTGGAAAATAAAGTGGTGATCACGCTGACGAATACCACGGCCTCCCCGCAAAGCGTGCGACTGATCGGCAGAATTGAAGGTGGCAACAACATCGCGATTACCATTCCGGTCGAGTACCAGCCACCGCAGCCGATCGAACTCGCACCCAATCAGAGCCGGGCGCTCATGGGCAACGATCTGGCGGATTATCTCAATCCGGATGTGCTGCAATTCCAGGGCATATCGAAAGCTGAAGTCGTGCAGGGAAACGGACTGCCCGAAGGCGATTACAGCTTTTGCGTACAGGCGGTGGATTACGCAAGCGGCACGGCGTTGTCCATGCCGGCCCCCATGGGCTGTGCCTATTTCAGCATCACGCATTTCGAGGTGCCGGAGATACTGCAGCCAACGTGCAACGGAAATGCGCAGGCGGTGAACCCCCAGAATCTCGTCCTCAGTTGGACGATCCCCGCTGGGGCTCCTCCCCAGCATCTCGAGTATGTGATCACCATGGTGGAGATGTATCCACAGGATGGGGACCCGAACCAGGCCGTGCTCGCCGCGACCGATCCGCCGTTTTTCACCGCCGTGACGCAATCGAATTCTTTTCTCTATGGCCCCGATGCGCCTGCGCTGGAAGCGGGCAAGAAATATGCCTGGCGGGTAACGGCTCGCAGCAGACAGGGGTCGCCGGCTCTGCTGTTCAAGAATAACGGCCATTCCGTGGCATGCTCGTTCCTCTGGCAGCAGGGACAGGGCGGGGAGGAGGAAGAGGAGGAAGACGTCGACATAGACGAGCAGTATGCGGATGACTGTGCCGTACTCAACTGCGCACCGCAGCCGCTGGCGACGGGGCCGTCAGCCAACAAGTCGTACAAGGTAGGCGATGAAATCCAGATCGGATATTTCGTGATGGAACTGACGTCGCTTTCCAACAGCTCCGCCGGCAGTCTCAGTGGAGAAGGCGTGATCGACGCACCGGTGTTCCATACACGACTGCGCGCCACCTTCCAGAACCTGCAGGTCAACGCGGAAAATAAAGTCTTCGCAGGCAAAGCCGTCGGTGCATATGATCCTGGAGCCCAGGTCAATGAGAAACTCAAGGATTTCACCAACAACCTCGACCAGATTAACGGGGACTATGTCAAGCAGGTGTCGGATTACGTGAAAAACGGACAGAAGTACGTCGAGAATTTCGTCGACGCGAATGTCCAGGGTCTTCCCTTCAGCTGGAGCAAACTGATTTCCAGCGAGATCCAGCTCGTCAACATCGTCGCCGTGGAATTCGCACCCGACGGTGCACGCCTCAACGCGTTCTTCGACATGCCCATTCCCGAGGCGAACAATCAGATTCTGGCCTTCGGGCAAAAAAATGTGTGCTTCCACCCAACGGGACTCAGTGTCGAAGGCCTGCAGAAACTGACCATGCTGGGCAATGACTACTCCTTCGCATGGGGACCGAACATCGACTGCACGATCAAGGCCGCGGGCGGAGAGAACGGAGGGACCTACGTCGCATGGAATTGCGAGGGCTTCCAGGAACTGCAGATCGAGGGTGGTTTCACTTTCGATGGCGGTCTGATCGAGAAGGCGGAGGGGCAGGGGCCGGTGACCGCTTCATTCGTTTTCAACGGCACCGCCTGGGGAGATCTCCTCGGTGAAATCGAGATGGATCCCTTCGTGATCGCGGGTATGCGGGGACTGAAAATGGACTTCGACGAAGTCGTGCTCGATTTCTCCGATATCCGGAATCCACAGAATATCGTGTACCCGCAGGGCTACCAGGGTACACAAAGCATGGATTGGCGCGGATTCTATTTCAAGAACATCACCTTGACGCTACCGGACTATCTCAAAAAAGGCAACGATCCGGTCACCATCAG
>JACZJN010000177.1 GCA_014860565.1 Bacteroidota bacterium | reverse complement strand
ATATTCATCAGTTCGCGCTGTGTAATCGCCGGTGTGTCGTTGGGTACATGCCACGCCTGTCCGTCTGCCTCGTCGCGCTCGCCCAGCACCGCCAGCGCTTCGCCGAAATCCTCGATGTAGGTGAATGAATGCGGCAGGTCGAGCGCGCCGCCGAGCCTGGGTGTTTTGCCCGCCAGGGCGGGAAGGAACACCCTTTCGCCGAGGGCGGAGGCACGCACACCGGGACCAAAGAAATCCGATCCGCGGCCGATCGCGACACGCAGGCGTCCCGCCTGGTGTGCCGCGAACGCCTCTTCGCTCATACGGGCGCGGACCCGCCCCTTGCGCGTCGTCGCGCGGAAGGGGAGCGACTCATGCATCTCGCCGTCCACTTCTCCGTACCCGTAGAGGTTTTCCGCCAGCACCAGCTTCGCGCCGTGTGTCGCAGCGGCTTCGAGCACCGCATGCTGCAGCGGCGGAAATTTCTCCGGCCACTGGTGGTATGCCGGCTGCGCGCATTGGTACACCACCGCCGCGCCGCGTGTGACGTCGCGTGCGCTGTCGACAGACGAAGCGTCGCCGCGCAGCACCGTCACGCCCGCGGGCACCTCGGCCGCGCCCGACCGGTTGATCATCGTCACCTGCCGTCCGCGTTTGACCAGCGCCCGCATCGTCGCCATCCCGAGGGGGCCCGTCCCGAAAACAACATGAATGGAGTTCATTTGCTTTCCCTCCCCATCATCCAGGGCAGCATATCCTTGAATCCGTCGAGAAGCATCCTCCGCATCTCGGGCGGAAGCATGTCCATGCGACCGTTGGTGGAAAGCGAAGCCGCGCCGTGTACCAGCGACCAGAGGGCGAAGGCCACGATTTCAGGATGCTGGCCTGCGAAATGTCCGACTTCCTGGCATTCTCGCACGTTACGGCGGAGGATGCCGTAGGAGTCGCCAGTCGTTTCGAAATCCGCATCGGCTTTCATATGCACTTCCGGACCGCGCAGCGAAAACATGATTTCGTAGAGTTCCGGATGTTCGAGGGCGAAGTCCACGTATGCGCGTCCGTGGGCGGCGAGCCGTTCGAGCGGATCGGTGATCGACTGCACCGCTTCCTGCCGTTCCGTGAGCAGGCGAAAACCGTCCTGCAGCAGGGCGTAAAAGATATCGTCCTTGTCCCGGAAGTACAGGTAGATCGTGGCCGGACTGTACTCGATCGCCGCTGCGATATACCGCATCGACACCGATCCGTACCCTTCCTTGACGAACAGCTCCATCGCCGCATCCATGATGCGCCGCCGCATCTGCTCTTTCTCCCGTTCCCGTCTGTCGGTTGTTGTCATTGTTCAGAACCTAAACGTTGTTAAGTGGCTGAACAATGTTATGCATGCAGGATGAGAAAGTCAAGGGGGGAGGAAAAGAAAAAAAATGGGGGGCTGGGGAAGTCGCGGAGGACGCAGAGAAGCTATTGCCGCGGAGGCGCGTCTCTGCGGTGAAACCAGTATCCGCGACCTCCGCCCCGTCACTCCATTATTCCTGCTTCTTCTCTCCGCACTCGCCGCAGAACTTCGCGGTAGCGCTCATCTTCGCGCCGCAGTTGGTGCAGAAGGCTTCAGTTTTGGTATTGGCGCCGCATTCAGGACAGAACTTGACGTTCTGATTGAGCGGGGCCTTGCACTGGGGGCATGTCGCGCGGATGCCTTCGCGCCAGACTTCGGTCGAGAGCTTCTTGTCTTCCTCCGCCATGGCGGCGTGGGCCCAGATTTCCTCACGGGACTTGCTCATCTGCGCGGCCGCCATTTCCACGCCGAGATCCGGCGCGCATTCCTTGCAGAGTCCCTTCCGGTCGTTGAAGCAGGACTCGCGGCACACCCACTTCGAGCAGTGCGGACACTGCACGAATTCCGGCTTCACTTCCTCCACCGCGCTCTCGAACGCCGCGTCATGTCCCTTTTCCCAGGTCACCGAGCGGACGCTGTCGCCGACCCGCGCAGCCGATCCGAAAATGCCGCCCAGCAGTCCGCCGGCCGTGTCGAGCAGTCCCGACACCGTGCCCGACACCGAGGCGTTGAAGCGCGTGCGGTGTCCCGTGCCGCAGCGGTCGCAGAAAAATTCGAACTGGAACCCCTTATCCGTACTCTGATCGTGATAGTTGCGCACAAAACGAATGGTATCGCTCATGGCTGAAACTCCTGGTGATATGATGGCGCAATATACGCGGGGACATCTTCGCGGAAAAGAGGGGCGGGAGGAGGAAGGAATTTGACTCTCATACCCGGAAGGCGTATTATCGGAGCGATCTCCCTGATTATACCAATCTGCTCACTTGCGAGGGGGTACTGATGTACCGAACAACCGCATCGACCATCCTGACCGCGCTGCTGCGCCCGGTGGTGGTGCTCATCATCCTTGCCCCGCCGCACGCGCCGCTGTATTCGCAGTCCGACATGACCGCCGGCGCAGGGGCCCCATACAACACGGAACTCGGCCTGAGCGGCAGCTTCACGTCCCTGCCCGGCGCGTCGGGGTCCGGCTCGGAGTACACCGCCATCGGCGTCGACGCGTATCATTCCTTCCGCCTCCTCGTGCAGGACGCCGCGACACCGACGGCGGCCTCGAAGGCCGTTCTGCCGAAAAGCTGGATCGGCGGATCGCTCACGTACGGTCCGCTGTTTGAGAGCGGTCCTGATCGGTACGGCATCCAGGCCGCGGGTGCGGGTATGATCACGTCGTGGGCGGGACTCGGAGGCGCGCTGCGCTTTTCGCACGGAAGGCTCGACCGGACATGGAAAGAAAGGGAATTCCTGGCCGGTGTGTTTCTCGACATCTACGCCTCGCGCGGCGCGGTGCTGCGCGAATTCTTCGGGTATGGAACCGTCGACGTTGACCCCCGGAGCTATGACATCTTCCGCTACGAGCACATGCTCAGCGTCACCGGCGGAGCGGATTTCGGCTACACGCACGAACTGCTGCTGCACTCCTTCGACGACAGCTGGCGCACGGTCGACTTCAACCAGTACTTCGAAATCGCGTCCTCCCCGGAATTTTCCGTCGTCCCGCAGCTGCGGCTGAACGTGTACATTCCGAAATACGGCGACGCATCGACGAGCCTCGGTCTCGGTTTCGGACTGCAGTTCCTCGCCACCCCGCGGGTGCTGCTGCAGTTCACCCCCGTGTACAGCTTTAACGTCGAGAATACCTCGGCGGACGCATTCAGCATCATGGGACGCATGGGGGTACGGATGTAGAGAGGGAGGGAAGGAGGAGAAAGGGAGGGAGGTCAAGGAGGGCACGGAGAAGATTTTACTGCGGAGGCGCACGGAGTCACGCAGAGGATTTTTCGGATCGCCCTTTATTCCCGTTGGATCAAAGCTGCGAACATCCGAGATGGAGCAATCGAAAAACCCCTCCGCGCGCCTCAGTGCGCCTCTGCGGTAAGTGTATTCTCCTTTCCTCCTTACCCTCCCTCCCTTGCTCCTCCTGCGCCGCTGGCATTTCTCACCCCAGCTGCGTATCGTAGCGCATCGACTCACAGCCCCGTGATCCCATGCCGAGTATTCCGAAGATCAAAGACAGCGTGCTCTCCCGCATATGGGAGGAGCTCAAGCACATCAATTACCAGCAGCTGAACGAGAAGGCCGGGCGCAGCTTCACGATTGCGCTGGCCGGAACGAAGGACGAAGTCGCCGCCATGCGCCGGTGGCTGGAGACGCTCGACTATCCGCTGCTCGCGAAGTGGACGGACGCCGCTGCCGTGCGTCCCGACATCGATCATGCGCGCCTGCGCCGGAGGCTGCGCACGGTGACGCTCGGCGATGCGGGCGACATCGCGGCGCTGGCCGACGAAGACCGCGCGGTGCTGCGGCAGTGCCTGCTGTGCGTGACCACGCCGCGCTGGGCGTCGCTGCTCACCCCGCACGCCGCAGAAGTGCGCGTGTATGAAGCCGGAGGGGGCGAGGAACTCGCGGCGGAAATTCTCGAGGCCCATGCCGATCTGCGCTTCGCGCTCAGCCACAGTTTCCCCGTCTTTCGCACAACGCATGCGCGCATGGAGATTCGTGCGACGGCGATGCAGAACGCCGGCTGGGCGCTGTTCACCGCCGCGCCCAATCTCGTACCGAATCCCGGGCAGGTCTTCACCATTCCCGCCGAGGCGCTCTCCGATTTTGTCGTCCTCACCACCAACGAAATCAAGCTCATGTTCGAACTCGTCGCGCTTTCGGGACGACGCGTGCAGCCGCTGCAGATCGTGCCGGAATTCGGCATCATTCTCGGACTCGCCAAGCTCGCCGAAGTCACCGCGACGAACCTCGTCGGCAAGGCTCCGGGCGCCGGACCCGTCATCAAGGGCGGCGTGGCCTACGCCTTCACCTCCGCCATCGGCGAGGCGCTGTTCATCTACCAACTCGCCGGCGTACAGCTCGGCCGGGAGTTCATCGAGGAACGCGCGAAAGTCTGGCTCGAGGAAGGGAAGATCGTCGCAAAGAAGTTGTTGAAGCGGGGGAAAGCGCAGGAGTGACGGCCGAATCTCTCGCGTTCCCTCCTCCATTGATTCTCATCCAGAATCATCGTATTATCGGAGCGTGAACGCTGAATACTTATGTTTTGCACCTATTGTGGGGTGGTTATGCTTCCGATGAATATTCGTTATTGTGTTCGTGTCGCGGCGGTACTTGTGTTTACCATGACGGTGCTCGGCGGCTGCGCGGCTATTTTCAAAGGGACATCGGAGAACATGACTCTGTCGTCCATGCCCGATGGGGCACAGATCTACATGAACGGCCAGTATATCGGCGTGACGCCGATGCGCATCAGGCTGAAGTCCAAGGGAGAATACACCTTCGAATATCGCAAGGAAGGACATCAGAAGCAGGTGGTGTACCTGTCGAACAGTGTCGGCGCTGGTTGGATCATTCTCGATGTGCTCTTCGGCCTTCTCCCGGTGATCGTCGACGCGGCGACCAACGCGTGGTACGAACTCGATCAGAACGTCGTCTACGCCTCGCTCCTGCCGGACGGCGGCATGAGCCAGACGCCCGCGCCCGCGCGCCAACCACAATCCACTCCTTCCGATGATGCCGCGCGATCGGAAGGCATGCAGCAGGCGCCTCCACCGGAACGAACGGGTCCCACCGTCGACCTGACGCTCAAGGACGGCAGCACTTCCACCGGCAAGCTCATCGGTGAAGGCGACGACTGGATCATTCTCGAGATCTACATCAAGAGCAAGGGGGAACTCCACGAAATCGTGTTCAAGAAAGCGGAGATCGAGCGCATTCTCGACGTCCTGCGTGACGCGGATGTGACGAATGACTATCTCAAGTAATCTCTGTAATCCGTGGTCTGTTCCTGTGCCTTCGGGACAACGACGCGCATAACCGAGGAGCGCTCGAATAATCCAATCTGTGTAATCTGAGAAATCCGTGGTTACTCTTCTATGATCCGTCGGAAATCCGAGGTGATGTGTTCGTCCCCCGCGATGCGCGTCCGGTACTCCCGCACGGCGTCGCGAACGGAATCCGGGAGGAGGACATCCACAGCGGGAGGCGCGAGGGCGGTGGGTATGTCCCCATGCCGAGGAGCGAGGGCCATCGGCAGCATGTCGTAGACGGGGAGGAGGGTGAAGCCGTTTCCCTCGGGGGCGAGGCTGAGATTGCCGAGATGCATGTCCGTATTCCCGATCGCGGTGCCGAACGCCTGTAGTGCGGCGATGCACGTGTGCGTTTCCCCGTCGATCAGTCCACGCGCATGGAGGACAGCGGCACTGCGGGACCAGTCGCGTCCCGTGCCCGCGAACTCCGCATCGACGGCGGCGAGCGAGATCATGGGACGCCGGCCATGCAGGCCGACGCGGTCGAATCGGACGCTCTCGAGGAACACGCGTCCCTCCGCCTCCACGAGCCGCGTTTCCGCCGCTGGAAACCCGTGCCCGCGGAGGGCTGACTGTGCGTGATGTTCCGCGCGCAGGAGATCGCGCCAGCGCAGGGCTTCGGGATTATTGCCGGCGGAGGAGAATTTCACGATGAGATGTCCCGCCGTCTCCCGCCACGCGGTGAATTTCGGCTGTTCGCCGCCGGCCGAGGAACCCGGCATCTCTCCCGCCAGCACGTTTTCGGCGAGCCGCGGATATTCCGCTGCCGCATCCAGCACGCGTTCGTCCTGCCCGATGCGCAGACGTCCCGCCGCACCCTCTCCCATGACGATATTCCCGGGTAATAATTCTCCTGCCTGCAGCAGGCAACGGCCGAGCTGTTCCTTGTTCCACAGGCGCGGATCGTCGGGGAAGCCCCACGCCGGCGCCACGGTGCGGGCGAACAGGCGTCCCAGGAATCCCGCGGGACGCAGGTCGTCGAGAAAGTACGGGAGTCCGGGATACACGCCGTTCCCCTCATTCCCGCGCAGCCAGGCGGGGAGATTGTCGCCGTCGACGAAAAAACCGCCATTCGCGAAGCCCCGCAGCGTCGCGAGGAGTCGTGCAGACCCCGTTTCATCCACTTCGAACAACGGAAGCGCGAATCCTGCGTCAAACAGCGTCCGCGCGGCCGCATAGCGCGTCGAGCGCCGGGCGCCGGTACGGATGATCCGTTCCCCCGCCTCGGCGATCAGCCGGGAGACGGTGGACTGACTGACGCCAAGCATTTCCTGCAATGCAGAGGAAGTACGGAAACCGCGACCGAGGGAACGCAGGAGATCAGGGAGTTCGGGCATGGTGTTGTGAATGAATATGTGAATAATAAAACAACAGAAATAATAGGAAATACATTGAGAATAAGCAAGATGTCCGTCTGCAATGCGTGTATACGCGCATAAAAAACCATTCGAGGAAGGACAATCCCGCTGCGAAGGAGGTTCGGCGTTTCAACGCAGTGCCGTGAGGAAATACATCAGGTCATCCCGTCCCAAACACCTCACGAAACCGCATCTCGATGCGGTCGAGATCCGCGGCGGGGATGTCGCGGAATTCCTTCTTCCGGGCGCGCGCGGAGAGCGTGCCGTTGCCCTGGCGAAGAAAGCCGATCAGCAGTGTGTCGGTGGCGTCGGGGAATTCGAATTCCCGCTCGAGCCAGGATTTCATCTCGTCCTGCATGCGGAGCTGCTCGAGTTCCGCCGGGAGAGAGGTCTCGACAGTCTCGCGCACGCAATCGTAGAGGAAGAGCGCCTGTGGCGTCGCGTCGAAGTAGCGGTAGAGATCAATGGTGTCGTTGGTGATTGCGACGTTGAGATTATCATCGGTGGACCATTCGATGAACGCGAGACGGGGGAGGGAATACGCCTCGAGCGTCGCGCGGTATTCGGCGATGCGATCGAGGATGACGGAGGAAACCGGAAAGACGAATCCTTTTTTCGTGAAGCCCCGCATGGCGAGAATGTGATGCACCAGCCAGCGGTGCAGCCTGCCATTGCCGTCGACGAAGGGATGGATGAACACGAACCCGAATGCGATCGAGGCCGCGGCAAGGACCGGATCGTACACATCATCCGAGAGCAGTATCGCCGTGTGCAACAGGCCTCCAAGCAGCCGGGGCACATCCGTTGCCTTCGCGGAGATATGCGAGGGCAGGGGTGCATGCGTCACGCGGTCGCGATCGCCGATGAATCCCTCCTGCGTGCGGAATCCCATCGGGAGTCCCCGTGGCGGTCGAGGGATGATGATGCGCTGCAGTTCCTCGAGCAGGTCGCGCGAAAGCGGCGTGCTGCCCGCCTGACCGATGGCAGCCGCCCAGCTCCGGACGCGGTCGTCCGGGGGACGCTCTCCTTCGATCGCGAAGGACGCGCGGGAATCGGCGAGCAGGAGAAAGGCCGCCGCGCGGTTCATGAGTTCACGCGGCGCGGACTTCAAAACAGCGTGCGCTTCCGACGCAAGGTCCAACGCCATGAGGCGATCCAGTTCCGGAGTGCGGTGGACGAGCGGACAGAAATCCACCGTCCCCGGCAGGTTGTTTCGAATGCCATGCCGGCGGGACGGACGCGCGGGACCGGCGTATTGCAGCGCGGGGTTGAGCAAGTCGTAGTAGTCCTTCGAGGTCGTATCAGGCAGGTCGAGTTTCTTGCCCAGCAGCCATTCATACAGGAACCAGAGACGGCGCGTGTACTGTCCCGACGGCTCGCGTCGCAGCAGCTTCGTGACCCTGGTCGGACCCAGCCGTTCGAACAGCGTCGTGAGCAGGTGCAGGTCCAGTCCTTCATACTTCAGCGCGAAGACGAGATGGTCGTAGACATCATCTTCCGGCCGATAGCTCTTGTCGAACAGCAGCCAGTCCCCCTCGTTCCGGCGACCGCGCCTTCCGTCCACCAGCGCCAGGCGGCGCGGCACCGGCACGTGCAGATCATACTTCCGCAGCAGCCATCCATACCCGGCGGGATATCCCTCTCTCGGGGCGTCCCGCCCGAACAGCGATGAGACCTTTCTGTTCTCCATACCATGAATCTGCAAAAAACACCCGCCGAATGCAAATAATAACCGCAATCATGGTAAAATTGCAAAATAGAACCGCAATGATCGGAGAATTGCAATAAATAGCCGCAGAGGCGAGGAGGCGGGCGCCAATTCCCCATCTTTTTTGGTCCAGCCAGATATAGGGAGTCTTCTCCCCGATTTTCTTTTTTATGCACGATTTTTCTGCACCGCCTATGTCGCCGTGAATACTTACCAACATGACGCAGTGACATGCGGCGTCTTCGTACCGTCGGCGATAAAATAAATATCCGTTCGCAATACCTCCTGCTGGCGATTTATCGTACAGGGTCGTATTTTCCCCCCATACCAATTTCCAGGGCTTCGCCTGTGCCCGATCCCGAGAACAGACCACGAAAGGAAACACCGCCGCGCGGGCATCGCCCGTGGCTGGGGGATGCGTGAATAACACCAAGCCCTTCCCAGGAGGAAGCATGTCCGCAGCACCTGTTTACCGATTCCCTTTCGGCAGTCCCTTGAAGAAGGTGGCGCAGAAAGATCGCAGTCCGAAAAAGGATTTCGTACTCGGGGTGTACGCCAGCGCGGTGCATGCACTCTGGAAGGACGCGGCGGGGAAAGTCCTCGTCAAAGCCCTCGCCGTTTCCAGCGAGCCGGAGATTTTCTGGACGGGGGAAGGCGCGGAGAAGATCATCAAGCGCATCACGCTTCCCGAGGGAACCGGCATGCTGGCACCCGCCGCGGAACAGTTCAACGGACCATCGGGCATCGCGCTCGATGAGAAAATCCTGCGTCCGCTGGGATTGGAGCGGAAGGATGTCTGGCTTTGCGACTGCGTTCCCTGGAGCCTGAAAAACCCCGCACAGGAGAAAGCTATCGGAACACATTACAAGCCGCTGTTCGAGCGTGGTCTCGTGCCCGAAGCGAACATTCCATCCTCGGCAGAGCATAAGGGCATCAGCGACAAACGCCGCGCGGAAATCCTTCGCGAACTGGAATCCTCCGGCGCCGGTCGTCTCATCCTTCTCGGCGATCTCCCCATCAAGTGGTTCCTCAACGCCTACACCAAGGACTTCACCTCGCTCGACGCCTTCGTGATGAAACACGGCTACGGGAAGAGCGTGAAGTTCACCATCAACGGCCGCAGCTACGATGTTCTCCCTCTCGCGCATCCCCGCCAGATCGCCAAGCTCGGTCGGAGCAGCGTGAAGTGGTTTGAAATGCATGGGGGGTGGATGGAGAGCATGGTGAGCAAGGAGAAGTAACGAGAGAAATTTCAGGGCAACGTACTTGGAATTATCATTCCGGAATTTTACAGTGGTCCGATCAAACAAATACCTTCAGAGTTTGCTAACCGAACTGATTTCTCTCTCATCTGAGTGTGAATGGGTTGAATTCAAGCACAACAACCCGGATGCGGAGGATATCGGGGAATATATCTCTGCATTATCGAACTCAGCTGCTCTGATTGGGAAGGCGAATGCATATTTGATTTGGGGAGTTGACGACACCTCGCATGCGGTTCTTGGCACGAAGTTCGATCCAGCGAAGACGAAAGTGGGCAATGAGGAGTTGGAGAACTGGTTGCTGAGATTGTTGTCGCCCAAAATCGACTTCAGATTGCATTCATTCCTTTTCAACGCAAAACCGGTTGTCCTACTTGAAATTGGTGCTGCCTTCCACCATCCCGTGGCATTCAAGAATATCGAGTATGTCAGAATTGGGTCATACAAGAAGAAATTGAAGGACTACCCCGAACGGGAAGGAGAGCTTTGGCGCATTTTCGCTAGCCATCCGTTCGAACTGGAAATCGCGCTTGCCGATGTCGACAGAGATGATGTGTTGCACCTTATCGACTATCCCTCCTTTTTTGAGTTGACTTCCCAGGCGATACCTACCGAAACGAAGCGTGTGCTGGAGGTCCTTGAGAGTGAAGCGATGATTTCCAGATCGGTTGGAGACCGGTGGAATATTCTTAATCTGGGAGCAATGTTATTTGCGCGTCATCTCACCGATTTTCCCACTGTAGGGCGGAAAGCACTTCGGGTAATCCAGTATCCGGAGGAGGATCGTGTGAGAACGACAAGGGAGCAAGTGGGTGGGAAAGGCTACGCAGCTGGTTTTGACGGTCTGATAGAGTTTATCACAGGACTGTTGCCAACGAATGAAGTTATCGGTCCTGCGTTGAGACGCGAAGTCCCTATGTTCCCCCCACTCGCAATCCGCGAACTGATCGCAAATGCCATTATTCATCAGGATTTCCGCGCGACCGGCACATCGCCGTTGATCGAGATCTTTGCGCATCGCATGGAAATCACAAATCCGGGAAGGTCGCTTGTTGGTGCTGACCGGTTGCTTGATAGCCCTCCCAAATCACGCAATGAAATGCTCGCTTCGTTTTTGCGAAGAATCGGAATATGCGAGGAAAGAGGGAGCGGTATCGATAAAGTGGTGTTTGAAACGGAGTTCTACCAACTTCCAGCCCCAATTTTCGAGACACCAGATGAAAGTACGAGAGTGGTTCTGTTTGCCCATCGTGAATTCAGACAGATGGATCGGGATGACAGAGCGCGTGCTTGCTACCTTCATTCCTGTTTACGATACGTGCAGCGAGATTTCATGACGAATTTCACACTACGGAATCGATTCGGAGTCGAAGCGAAAAACAGTGCCATGGTTTCTCGGATAATAAAGGACACCATTGAAAACGGACTCATTCGGCCGCACGATGCCAGCGTAGGTTCAAGAGCGAAAAAGTACGTCCCTTGGTGGGCTTGATTGTAGCGGTTGTTTGACTGTTGTTTGATTGACGATTTCAACTGATGCCCTGGAAGACGAGTAGCATGTTTTATTTCAATGACTTACAGCCTTGACCTTGTTTGACCGTTGTTTGATTCACATTGGTTCATCCCTTCGCCGTTGTTTGACCGTTGTTTGACTGAATGGCGTCCCGGCATGGGGTGAATTACAAAAGACGTTGTATTTCAATGACTTAGATCGGGTTCGTTGTTTGACTGTTCTTTGACTGAATCAGTTCTCAAGCTGTGACAAGAAGTTAAGAGAGGTATTATCTCCGCTTCAGAAAACATATCCCCCCCGGCCCCCGGATCGCGTGTGGAGATACGCGACGCGGAGTGGATCGTGCGGCGGGTGGACCGTTCGTCGTCGGTGGGCTTTGCACTGACGGTGACGGGCGTGTCGGAACTGGTGCGCGACCGGAATGCGATTTTCCTGACGGAACTGGAACCGGATATCCGCATCCTCGATCCGGCAAGGACGCGGCTGGTGGCGGATGCCTCGCCGGGCTTCCGCAACGCGCGGCTGTATCTCGAGGCGCTGCTGCGGCAGACGCCGCCGACGCACGACCGCCTGGCGATCGGCGACCGTGCGGCGATGGATACCGTGGCCTATCAACGCGAACCGGCGCTCACGGCCCTGCGCCAACCCCGGCAGCGGGTGCTGATCGCCGATGCGGTGGGACTCGGCAAGACGCTGGAAGCGGGCATCCTGCTGGCGGAACTCATGCGCCGGGGACGCGCCCGCCGCATCCTGGTCATCACCATGAAAAGCATGCTCGCGCAGTTCCAGAAGGAAATGTGGAGCCGCTTCGCGATTCCCCTCACGCGGCTGGATTCGGTGGGGATTCAACGGATCCGCGGACGCATTCCCGCCAACCACAATCCGTTCTACCATTTCGACAAGTCCATCATCTCCATCGACACGCTGAAGCAGGACCAGGAATACCGCGCCTGGCTGGAATCAAGCCGCTGGGATGTGATCGTGATCGACGAAGCCCACGCCGTCGCCCATCGCGGCGCGCGCAATCTGCGCCATCGCCTGGCGAAGCTGCTGGCCGAACGCTCCGACGCGCTCATCATGCTCACCGCCACGCCGCACGACGGCAAACCGCGCTCCTTCGCTTCGCTGATGAACATGCTCGACCCGACGGCGATCGCGGATCCGGACAACTATGGTCCCGACGACATCCGCGGACTCTTCATCCGCCGTCACAAAAAAGACATCCGCAACCAGGTGCTGCAGGCGTTTCGGGAACGCACGATCGCAACGGCGAAGGTGACGGCCACACCGGCCGAGGAGCAGGCGTTTACGTGCACGTGCACGTGCACGTGCACGATCGGGGATTCGAAGAGTGGGGATCAGCTGTTTCGGACGACGTTGCTTAAGGCGTTCCTGTCCAGTCCGGCCGCGCTGATCGAGACGGTCGACAACCGGCTGGCGAATATCGCGAAGCGAAAGAATCCGGGAGAATTCAGGGAAGAGGTCGCGTCCCTCACCGCGCTGCGCGAAGCGGCGGCGGGGATCACGGACGCCGAGTTTTCGAAATACCGCCGCCTGCTGGAACTGCTGCAGGGGGACATGCGCTGGGCGTGGAAGGGGACGGACGCGCGCGACCGCCTGGTGATTTTCACCGAACGCATCGCGACGCTGCAATTCCTCCGTGACCACCTGATCTCGGATCTCGGGTTGGAGGAGAACCAGGTGGAAATCCTGCACGGCGGCATGCCCGACGTGGAACAGATGCGCGTAGTCGAGGACTTCGGCAAGGACGGCGCGCCGGTGCGCCTGCTGCTGGCCTCGGACGTCGCCTCGGAAGGCATCAACCTGCATTACCTCTCGCACCGGATGATCCACTTCGACATCCCGTGGTCGCTCATCCGCTTCCAGCAGCGCAACGGACGCATCGACCGCTACGGACAGGAAAAGGATCCGATGATCCTTTACATGCTGACCGACAGCGTCAACGACCGCCTCAAGGGCGACACGCGCATCCTCGAACTGCTGATCGAGAAAGACCAGCACGTGCATGAGAATATCGGCGACCCGGTGGAATTGACCGGCATCGCGGACGTGGAAGAAGAGGAACGCCGCACCGCCGCCGCGATGGCGCAGGGACTCTCCCCCGACGCCTTCGCCGAGGTGATGGAACAGCGCGACCTGAGTTTCCTGGAAATCCTGATGAACGCCGGGAATGAGAATGCGGCGCCGGATGCGCAGGATGCGATCGCGCGCATGCTGTCGCTGTACAGGGATGACTGGTCCTACGCCCGCGAGGCGATGGAATTTCTCCACGGCGCGCGCGGGGCGAAGGCGGAGTTCGACGACGACCGCCGCGTGCTCACGCTCGAAGCGCCGAAGGATCTGCGCCACCGTTTCCGCATGATGCCGCGCGAAGTGCTGCCCGACGATCATCAGCTCGCACTCACCGACGACGTCGCGCGCATGCAGGAGGAGGTCCGCCGCTGCCGGCAGGACGAAGAGGCCTGGCCCAAGCTGCAGTATCTCTGGGAACTGCACCCGGTGTTCGACTGGATCAACGACGCCCTCGTCGCGCAGTACGGTCGTCACGAGGCCCCGGTGCTGGTGCTGGAAGACGTGCTCGAGCCGGACGAACACATCGTGGTTCTCTCCTGTCTCATCCCCAATCTGCGCGGACAGCCGCTGATCCAGCACTGGTGCGGCGTGGTGTATGAGAAAGGGAAATACCGCGCGGTGGAGGAATTCGCGGACGTGCTCGTGCGCACGGGACTCCCCACGAAGCGGCATCCCAACACCGGCCGCGCGGCGGATATTCCCGCGCTGGAGAAGCTGCTCGCCGACGCCGTCGAACGCGGACGCGACTGGATGTCCGACCGTCACGCCGAGTTCGTCGACCGCACGCAGGGCGAACTCGCCGCGCAGTCCCGCCGTCTCCAGCGTCTGCGCGAAAAGCAGCAGCGGCAGATCGAGCAGCGTTACGGCACCGACGAACAGCCGGCCGCCGGCATCGCCGCCCTGCACCGCCAGCGCCGCGAACAGCAGCTCCGCGACATCGAGCGCATCTTCACCGAATACCAGCAATGGATCGAAGACAGCATGACCGCCGAGAATCAGCCGTACATAAGAATCGCAGCCGTGGTGGTGGGATGAGGAAGCACTTTTCCATGACCTCACCCCCGGCCCCTCTCCTGGAAGAATTTTCGGGAAGCAGATGGTGTATGGGGCTCTCCATGACCTCACCCCCGGCCCCTCTCCTGGAAGGAGAGGGGAGGAAGAGTGTCGCCCTGGGCTGCAACAGACCGCCCCTTCGGGGCGAAGACGCTCCCGACGATTACAGATGGACTCTCCTGCGCGCTGAAAGCGCGCCCGATTGCAGCCCAGGGCGACAGCCCTGGGATAGCGGGCGAGCCCAAAGAATCCTCCAGCGCCCTGAAAGGGCGCCACACCCCTCTCCTCTCAGGAGAGGGGCAGGGGTGAGTTCCGGGAGGGCAACGCGATGAATTTCCCCGGCCTCCAGAACCAGAACGATTTCTACTCGGCGCATTACCTGAGCGACGTGTTCGAAAACGACGTGAAGGCGCAGCTGACGGAGTGGGGAAGACGCGCGAAGGAGGAAAAGGACTTCCGCGCGCCGTTCGATGCGATCGCCTCGCTGCGGAAGGGATTCTTCGATCTGCAGGGAAAGCTGGAGACGGTGCGTTCCGCGGCGGATGTGCTGGAAATGCAATCGGGGTTCGTCGCCGAATTGCTCTCCGCCCTGGGATATGCGTCCCAACGGGATATCCAGTACGCGGGGGATGTCGCCGTTCCCACCATCGCCGCGCTGCGGCGTTCCTCCGGCGCGCCGTTGCTGTGGATCATCGAAGCGGCGGGAGTCAACGGCGATGGGGGAGCGAATCCGCTGGACCTCGAACTCGACGAGGCGCAGTATCCGGATGTGATTCCCCTCGATCACCGTGCGCTGGGCGTGACGCTGGAAGAAGTGGTGAGCGGCATGATCTTCCGCATGGACGATCCGCCGCGCTGGCTGCTGCTGGTGAGCGCGGACATGCTGGTGCTGGCCGACCGCTCGAAGTGGAATGAAAAACGCCTGCTGGGCTTCGACCTGCGCGAGATTCTCGACCGCCGCGACGCGGCCACCCTCCGCGCCATGGCCGTGCTGCTGCATCGCGACTGCATCGCACCGGAAACTTCGGGTGCCAGTGCCTTGCTCGACACGCTCGATGAACAGTCGCACAAGCACGCCTACGCGGTATCGGAGGATCTGAAGTTCTCGATGCGCGAGGCGGTGGAACTGCTGGGCAACGAGGCGGTGTGGTATCTGCGCGAGGTGGCGCGGGAGAAGGTGTACGGCGGCGCGCTGCCGGCCGAACAGCTTTCGGCCGAATGCCTGCGCTACATCTACCGCCTGCTCTTCCTGTTTTTCATCGAATCGCGTCCGGAACTCGGCTATGCGCCGATGAACGCCGAGGAATACCGCACGGGCTACAGTCTCGAAGCCCTGCGCGACCTGGAACTGGCGCCGCTGGAAAGCGACGAAGCCCGCGGCGGGTATTTCCTGCACCATTCGATCGAACGGCTGTTCACTCTCGTCTTCGAGGGATTCAACGTCGGCGCGGCGCAGATGCACACCGAGGCGCTGCACGACACGTTTTCCATGCCGCCGCTCAAGAGCCATCTCTTCGATCCCGCCCGCACACCCGTGCTGCGCCGCGTACGCTTCCGCAACGCCGTGCTGCAGCAGGTCATCCGCCTCATGTCGCTGTCGCGGACGAAGAGGGGACGGCGTCCCGGACGCATCAGCTACGCCCAGCTGGGCATCAACCAGCTCGGCGCGGTGTATGAAGGACTGCTGTCCTACACCGGCTTCTTCGCCGAAGAAGACATGTACGAAGTGAAGAAGAAAGGCACGTCGCCCACGCCGCTCGAGCGCGCGTATTTCGTCACGCGGGACGAGCTGAAGGAATACGACGAAGAGGAGAAAGTGCTGGGCGAGGACGACCGGGTGCGCAGCTATCCGCGGGGCAGTTTCATCTACCGTCTGACCGGACGCAGCCGCGAAACCTCGGCCTCGTATTACACGCCCGAGGTGCTGACCTCCTGCCTGGTGAAATACGCGCTGAAGGAACTGCTGGCGGACAAGTCCTCCGACGACATCCTGCAGTTGAAAGTGTGCGAGCCCGCGATGGGAAGCGCGGCCTTTCTCAACGAATACGTCAACCAGGCGGCCGAGGCCTATCTCGCGCGGAAGCAGAAGGAGACCGGCACCGCCATCGCCCACGATCGCTACGTGGAGGAGAAGCAGAAAGTGAAGGCCTGGCTGGCCGACAATTGCGCGTACGGGGTGGACCTCAATCCCGTGGCGGTGGAGCTGGCCGAGGTATCGCTCTGGCTCAACACCATGCACCGCGAGAGCATCGTGCCCTGGTTCGGCAACCAGCTCGTCTGCGGCAACTCCCTCGTCGGCGCCCGCCGGCAGTATTTCCCCATCGCGCAGCTGAAGAAGGCCAAGGACACGCCGCTCTGGCTCGACGCCGTGCCCGAGAGGGTCCTCCCCGGCACCGAACGTCCGAAAGACGGCGTGTATCACTTCCTCCTTCCCGACAGGGGAATGGCCGCGTACGCGGACAAGGTCGTGAAAACGATGGTCCCGGATGAACTGAAGGCCATCAAGAAATGGTCGGGCGCATTCACGAATCCGCCGTCAAAGCCCGAAATCGACACACTGCTCCGTTTGTCCGCCACCATCGACGGACTCTGGACCGAGCACGTGCGTCAGCGGAAGCACATCGAAGAGCAGACCGAGGACCCCATCGACATCTACGGCTATCCTGCATTCGGCGGGACGCGTCAGCGTTACACCACGCAGGAGAAAGACGCATTGTTGCGGAAGGAACTCTTCGGCGACGGATTGCGGAACGCGGGTCCCTACCAGCGGCTCAAGCTCGTGATGGACTACTGGTGCGCGCTGTGGTACTGGCCCATGGACCGCGCCGCGCTGCTTCCCACGCGGGCCGAGTTCCTCGACGACTGCGCGCTCATCCTCGAAGGGAAGAAACAGAGCGCCCTGCCCGGCGATCCGCAGACCGACATGTTTCCTCCGAGCGTGCCCGAGCAGGCCAAGCTCGAGCTGTTCGAGCGCTACGGCATCGTCGACGTCAATGAACTCCGCGGCAAGCATCCGCGGCTGTCCATCGTCCACGAAATCTCCGAAGCCCAGCATTTCCTGCACTGGGAGCTGGAATTCGCCGAAGTCTTCGCCGACCGCGGCGGCTTCGACCTCGTGCTCGGCAATCCCCCCTGGATCAAGATAGAATGGAACGAAGGGGCCGTCCTCGGCGACGCCGACCCGAAATTCCTCCTCCGCAGCATCAGCGCCTCCGACCTCGCCAAAGAGCGGGAAGAGACACTGAAGAAGTACAACCTCACGGGTAGGTATCTCTCAGAATTCTCCGCCTCCGAAGCAACTCAGAATTTTCTGAACGCGCGGCAGAATTACACCGTGCTGGAGGGGATGAAGGCCAACCTGTACAAGTGCTTCCTGCCGCAGGCATGGATGGTGCTTCACGATGCCGGAGTGTCGGGGTTCCTGCATCCAGAGGGAGTATATGACGATCCAAAAGGAGAAAAACTGCGTTCGGAGATCTATCCGAGGCTGCGGAAGCATTTTCAGTTCGCGAATGAGTTAATGCTGTTCAGCGATGTGGACCACCACATGAAATTTAGCGTGAACGTCACTTCAAATGTGGCAAACGAATCATTTGACCATATTGCGAATCTCTTCCACCCGCAGACGATCGATACATGTTACGATCATGATGGTGTCGGTGAAATCCCCGGGATTAAGGACGAAGATGGGAACTGGAATTTGAGCGGTCATAGAAGAAGAGTACTGAGAATTGGAGATGATGAATTAGAGCTCTTCTCCGTGCTATACGATGATCGTAAAACGGATAGAACTACTGCTCGGCTTTCTACCTTGCACGCTCTCGAACTAGTTGATGTGCTGATGAAGATCGCTGACTATCCATCGAAGTTTGCTAATCTTAAAGGACGCTGGTACACTACCCAACATTGGAATGAGGTTAATGCACAAAAGGATGGGACGATAAAGCGAGAAACGCGATTCCCTAAGAAACCAGTTGAGTTGATCATCTCGGGTCCGAATATCTATGTTGATAATCCAATGTATAAAACGCCTCGAAGGATCTGTACACAAGGCTCGGACTACGACGTCTGTGATCTGGTTGTGATACCCGAGACCTACCAACCTAGAACGAACTACGTGCCTCGCATCGGCGTGGAGGAGTATTCTAATCGGATACAGAAGGTAACATGGGGGAGCGAAGATGTGGTTTCCGCGTATTATCGATTGATCCATAGGAGAATGCTCAACCCTGCCCAAGAGCGAACGACCATCTCGGCAATCATTCCGCCAGATGTAGCTCACATTCACACAATGATCTCAACGGCGTTTGAGAAAGAGATTGAGTTACTGCTCCTTTCTGCTGTGATGGGATCCCTGATCCTAGATTTTTTCGTTAAAACTTCAGGTAGAAATGATCTTTTTCTAAGTAACCTGTCAGTTGCGCCAATCCCGCAACAACCCGAAACACGTGCGATCTTGATCTCGCGGATTCTACGTCTGAACTGCCTCACGAAGTACTACGCAGAATTGTGGGAGCGGAATTGGGATCATAGCTATATCGGTCTGGAATGCCTGAGGATGAGGGCGTCTCTCCCATACAGCAAGCTCGGGCCGAAGTGGAAGCACGAAAACGCCCTACGAACCGAGTATGACCGCCGACAGGCTCAGCTCGAGATCGACGTCGCTCTAGCAAAAGAACTCGGAATCACCAAGGAGGAGCTGAACACCATTTACCGCATCCAATTCCCCGTCCTTCGCCAATACGAGCAGGACACCTGGTACGACCAGAACGGGCGCATCGTCTTCACAATCAGCAAAGGCCTCCCCGGCGTTGGCCTCGACCGAAAGACCTGGGAAGAGGTCCGGTCCATGCAGTCCGGCACAGTCGTTAAAACCTTCGAAGACGACACCATGCCCGGTGGGCCGGTGACTCGCACGATCACGTACGTGGCGCCGTGGACGCGGTGCGATCGTGAGGAGGATTATCGGAGCATCTGGGAGAAGGTGAAGCGGGTATGTTGACTCAAATAATGCTTCCTGAGTTATCTGCAATTGGTAATGCGCTGGTTTCGATGAAAACAATGTCGGCTTGTTCCCTAAAATATCTTAGCATAGAAATGCCGACGATGTATGGTTTGGTGAAAGACTTGTATTAATAAACAAATTAATATTATGCGTACAGGATGAGCAGTATGAATGCAAAAATCAGTGGTGAGGATTTCGAAAATGAAGTCAGGAAGATAGCTAGAGCTCTGTGGTTGAAGAACCCAGGTGACGGTGGTTCTAGAATTATTGATGGACGCGAAAGAGATTGTATATATGATGATGAATACGTCACGCACTACATCGAAATAACGACGGATCGAAAGCTAGATAAGGTGCGAAGTGATGTAAAGAAAATGACTGAATATCGAGAAAAGCAGTCGCGTAGAAACAAGGCGGTAATGCTGTGGTTCATTACCTTAGAAGAACCAACCGCTGATCAACGTGAATGTTGCAGAACGAACGGAGTGGAAATTCTATCGTTCATTGAGTTTGGAAGGAAAATCATTGATGCATCGCAATACCTTGCATTGCGAGAAAAATATCAATTTGGCAGTGTTACTGATCCTGGGAATGGAGGTACTGAAATAGTTGATGACCATTATCAGCCAATCTGCATTACCGATACTCGATCAAATGCGGGTTTGGTGGTAAACGATCTCGCAAACTTGCTGGAGCAGAAAAAAACAATCTTATTGTTGGGTGACTATGGAATGGGCAAAAGTATTAACGTTAAACAAGTATTTATCGAGTTGCGAAAGAGATACTATACTAAAGATGGTGTTAATACAATACCGGTTGTCTTGAATCTTCGAGAGCATTGGGGTCAAGTAAGTCCCACGGAAGCACTGAGCAGGCATGCAGAAAACATAGGTTTCTCGGAACCATATAAACTGATACGTGCATATAATGCAGGGCGAATTACTGTGATCCTTGATGGATTTGATGAAATTGGATCGGTCCCATGGTCAAGAGCGAAGGACCAAAAGCTTAAAATAATTAGAAGAAATGCTGTAAGACTGATAAACTCATTTGTTTCCCAGAGTAGGGCAAGAAATGGAGTGTTGATCGCTGGACGAGAGTATTTTTTTGACAGCAGGACCGAAATGCTTGAAGCGATGGGTCTAAGCAGTGACTGCACAATCCTTTCAATAAATGAATTCACTGACGACGAAGTGCAACAGTTTCTCAACAGACTGGGGTATAGGGATTCCATTCCTGATTGGTTTCCTCGTCGTCCTCTTCTCCTGGCATCACTGGCTGCAAAGGGGCTTCTGGCCACAGTGATGTCGACAGCAGGCGATACGGAGGAGGCGGATGCATGGGATCACTGGGTAGATCTAATCTGCGAACGAGAATCTAAAATTCATGAGAATCTAGACTCTTCATCAATTCGGTCACTATTGGAATCTCTTGCAACAAGAACTCGCAGGGCAGTGAATAATATTGGTCCCATACTTGAAGATGATGTTGCGGAAGCGTTTCGCAAGATCGCGGGAGTATATCCTGACGAAAAGGATAGAATTCTGCTACAGAGGCTTCCAGGAATGAGCATGTATGTTCCTGAAAATGGAACTCGCGCCTTTGTTGATGAGAAGATGCTGGATACGCTTCGAGCTTCGGCGGTGCTACAGTTTATCCTTGATCCTTGGTCAGATCCAGAAGCAAGGGAGTGGATGAACGGGTTAGGTGCGTTGGGAGCAAAGATTGTTTCAAGAAGGATATCGAATCGTGATTTCGCCACCATAGTTGTCGCGGCGCGCGAAGCTATGGTACGTTGGAAAAGTGGAACTTTATCGATGGACGTGCTAATTTCGGGTCAATATTACTTGGGAGATGAATCTTTGGCTAATTACCAAGGAATTTCTGTCACTGATGCATATTGCGAACAGCTGGATTTGGACAACTTGCCGTTGCTGGAGAATGTTACTGTACGAGATAGCGTTATTGGTGAACTATTGCTGCCGTCAGAAAATACGAATGGTCCTCGTATGAGTGGCTGCATTATAAAAAAAGTAGTTGGCGTCTCTTCTCCCGCTGGATTACCATCTTGGCTAGAGGATTCAGAGATTGGCGAGTATGATGAGATTTATACATCGGCAAAGATTATATCTGACAATAGCATGCCAATGTCAGTGCGTATACTGCTTGTTGTCCTTAAGAAGCTATATCGACAGCGTGGAAGTGGGCGCAAGGAAAATGCATTCTATCGTGGAATGCCACCGGGTTCTGGTAGTATCGTCGACGACGTGTTGGGTATTGTTGCTGCGGAAAAACTTGCCTATCTAGCAAAACGTGGCGGCCAAAAGGTGTGGCATCCTGTGTCTGGGCAAAGAGCGCGTGCAGAGAAAATATTAAGCCGTCAAGGCCGTACGGATGATAGCGTTGTGCGGGCTGTCAAAGAAATAATATAAGTAGTGTGTAGTGGAATGAGGTACGCTTTGCTCCTTTTTCAGAAGGTGCCAAGAGTTTTGTGTAAACGGCGTTATGTGATATACGGTGCAATGCGTTCATGATGGCTGACCATCAGATAGTTAAGAATGTCAGGCCAATGCGGGATGCAGACGTTCCATTTTTTCTCGACGAGCCGAATGTTGAGGAACAGCTGCTTGAGCGCAGCCTCTTCGCTCGGGAAGTCACTCTTCGTTTTTGTGACCTTGCGCATCCGTCGATGAACGGCTTCGACAGCGTTAGTCGTGTAGATTACACGCCGGATGCACTCAGGATATGCGAAAAATGTACTCAGGTGCGGCAAGTGGTTCCGCCATGTGGCTATGGCCTGGGGATAGCGCTTCCCCCAGGTGTTTTCGAGATGCTCAAGCGCCAACAAGGCTTCCTGTTCTGTCAGCGCCTTGTAGACCGGCCTCAGATCCGCCTGAAACGCACTGCGGATGTTCCAGCCCACGTACTGGAGGCACCGACGAATAGCGTGAATGACACACTCCTGCACTTCGGAAAGCGGGAATATGCTCCCGATCGCTTCCGGGAAGCCGGACAGGCCATGGACGCAAGCGATGAGGATGTCCTTCACCCCACGGCTTTTCAGGTCGGTCAACACCCCTTGCCAGAATCGCGCGCGTTCCGCAACCCCGATCCACAAGCCCAGAAGATGCCTGCTGCCCTGAAGGGTGACGCCGAGGTCCATCTACACCGCGGTGTTCTGTACCCGACCATCTCGCCGCACCTTCAGGTGGATGGCGTCGAGGAACACGAACACGTACAACGGATCAAGCAGGCGGTTCAGCCATTCCTGTTTGCGGGGCAGTATTCTATCGGTGATCTGCGAGACCGTCTACGGCTAGATCGATGGCCTATACAGTTTGGCGAGTTGCTCGCTGATGTTGCGAGGCGACATACCCACAAACTGGGCATGAGTGAGTTCCGTACGGGGTCTCCTTTCAACAAGTGGGAGTCGCAGCAGCTCGCGGTCGCCAGGGCGCTTGAGCTAGGCCAGCTGGCACGGTTACGGCGCTCCAGCAAATCTCGGGCTTTCGCTTGTCGCCGCGCCGCCGCTCCGGCGACGGGCCTGAGCGAACCCCTTGCCGTGCGATCAAGATACCGGTTTACACAAAATGCTACAGACTCGCGAATAGGTCGCAAGTGGTTGTCATTACGTCATTGCATTTCTTTTCTCCCGCTGGGTGAGGCAATATGAACACAATTACCATTATGTATTGGGGTCGTTTTGTATTTCTAGTTTCATGCTTTCAATTGCTTATCTCGTTTACACGAGGGCAGGACCGAAACCCAGAGGATTATCATTGTGATTCGACGAGATCCACGAAAAATGTTTGCGGCATGTCGTTCCATTGTTTCAATGGAACAAGTGAGGAGCTACCAATATGGTTCAATTACGTTGGGCATTGGCTGGAAGGCGGGATATTCTGCGAAGCCGATAGCGTCGTTGTGTTCAAAGGTGCAACACTTACAACGAGCCTAATTGATAGAATTCGCGCATGCCCCGGGATCGTTCGTGTTGACACTGTAGATTGTGATGTTATAGTCCATAACGCCGTGATACGCGGTAGTAAAATACTACATCAATATCAACCAGATAACAAAACGCACACTGGCTCAGCGAGTTATGTCGGATTTCATTTGGAAAATGGCGCTGATTATCGTAGGGCAACATATCAAGGAATATTAACACTTGAGGACGGGATTCTTTGCAAGGAGTTGTTATTACCAGATGAGCCGTGCAGTTGCATAGTTAAAAAGTTTAGGATTAATGGTAGTATGAATGTAGGTGTCGACGGAGGTGATTTAGTAATTGAGAATTCAGTTATCGACACGTTAATAATTACTGCGAACGGTAAGAGTCTAAATTTGACTATTAGAAATTGCAAGGTGTCAAATCTATTGCAGATCAAGAATGCATATGTTGGCAAATTGAAATTGGAGAATGTTGATGCCGCTGGTAGAATAGAGTTGGGTAGTAGGCTCAACATAGGGTCTCTCCTGCTGTTGAACGTTTCGGCTGCTAGCGAAGAGGCTAAGCTAGTGTTGCGCTATTTAAAAATTTCTGATGAACTTAGAGTAAAGGGGGATGATTTGCGTCTAAACTTGATGTGCGATTCCGCCTATTTCGCCTCTGGTATAGATTTTTCTGGTGCAGTTTTTACGCACAGTCTTGATCTACTTAGAGCCAGTTCGGGAGGTAAGATTAATCTTTTCTCCACAGAGATCGCAAATGAGATGATGGTTGATGAAAGATCATTCCGAGATGGTTTAGACTTCAGCGATGCGATTGTTACAGGCCATGTGAAGATAAGGCTTGCATCCGATTATAAAAAATATATGGTGGGATTTTCGTGGGACGACTATGAAAACGACTTTATTAGCTTTCAATTTTCGGACCCCAGTCTAAGGGAACAAAACTATTCGAAGGTTTATAGAGTGCTTAGACGGCTGTTACAAGAACACACGGCAATTGGTGACGATGAAACAGTACTGCAAATCGCATTTGAGATTAAACGCTTCAAAACTGAATTTGTGGGTAATGATGCAGACAAGTTTATGGGGTGGCTTTTCGGATTTGGAGGTGTGCCCTGGACTTTTTTTTGGGTCGTGTCAGGGATAATAGCGGTTTGTTCCCTATTGTATGCGCTGGTTTGCAGTGATATTCATGGCATTCTGTTTGATGAGATTGTTGATCTTCCTCATTTTCGGAATGCTATAGTTATGGTTTACTTTAGTGCAAGTGTCTTTATGTCTCTCCGTTTTAAGAGAGAGTGGCTTAAAGTGAGCTCGCACTTGCTCTCTGTTATCATGGTTCTTGAGTACGCAGTAGGTCTGGTATTAATAGTGCTGTTTGTGGTGTACGTAGCCAATTCGATCCCGCAATTTGAGTTTGTAAAGCAGTGGTTAATTTAGGAATAATAGTAGTATGCATTCAATGTTTGCCTGGCTCGACTACTCCGAT
This sequence comes from Bacteroidota bacterium, assembly GCA_014860565.1. GTDB lineage: Bacteria > Bacteroidota > Ignavibacteria > SZUA-365 > SZUA-365 > SZUA-365. Next base: position 19,604 of record JACZJN010000177.1, on the reverse strand, counting down.
CGCGTGCGCCGCAAGATGCTCGATGTCGTCCGTCTCTTCGAGGAGAAGGACACGGTTGACGAACTCGGTCTCGGTACGGTACAGACAACAGCCTGGTATTTCTTCTTCATCCCATGGATGCACATGTCGCAGGAGGAGAAGCGTGTTCCCTCGTCTCGGATCAGCGAGCGGGCTAGAGGCGAGGCGATCCACATCGTCGAGAGGGGGATCACGGAATCCGTCATCGGCAATCGCTTCAACCGAATGCTAAAGCGTCTGCCGCGCAACATCGAGATGAACGTGAAACCGAGGGCGTCGGCCTTCCCCGCCAGATCGCCGAGAAATTCGGCTGGGAGGTGGAGAGCGGAGTGCTGGAGAGGATCATACCGGCATTGATGTCATGAAATTCAACTATAAAAAGCTTTCAATAACACCGAGGTCGATTCAATGAATGAGTGGCAAGCACCTGAGGAGTTCCTGCAGTTCTTGGCGGATTATTCTATCGACCAGGAATATTCACGTGTGACCGGAGAGAAACGTGCCGAGTTCCAGTCTAAATACCCGCGCGAAACTTGGGCAGAGATGTCTCTTCAAAAGTATATCATCGGGACTGGCGAGAAAACGGGATTCTGCTACGATCTCGAATTCAGATACAGAAAACTGGGTGGTATCGGTGGTGGCAACGCCAGAAAATTCGGATTGTATCAGCGCAATGATGGACGGATCTGGTTCGATCCCATGCTCGGGGACAGCCCTGAAGAAGCCTGGGTGACTCTTCGTTCATCGATTGTCCGGATGCTCGATCTGGCGGAAGCGGGTCAGTGGGAGGAAATCGATGAAATATCCGAACTCAGCAACATCCCGATGGTCCGGTTGAAAACCCTGTTCCTGTACCACCCGGATCAGATCATTCCCGTCAATGCTCGCGATGCGCTGTTGCATTTCCACCATGCGCTCGACCCCGGTCAGGAATTGGAGCGGAACTACAACGTGGTCACGTACAATCGGGGCCTCTTGCAGAAACTCCGCGACATTGACCTGTTGAAATCCTGGAATACGTGGGACCTCGCGAAGCTCTTGTATGATTGGTCTGATCCCCGAAAGGCCGCGCGAATCATGAAGATTCCCCCGGGTGAAAAGGCGAGATTCTGGCCGGAGTGTCTTTCGAATGGGTACATTTGCGTCGGCTGGGATGAGATGGGTGATCTAACGGACTATGAGTCCAAGGATGCATTTCGCGAACGGTTCGCAACCCAGTACGCGACCATGTACGGTGGTCACAAGAGCACGATGGTTCGGAAGGGCAATGAACTATGGCGGCTGACCGAACTGCGACCTGGTGACATCGTGGTGGCCAATAACGGAATATCCAGCATCCTTGCCGTGGGTACGGTACAGGACCCGCCCTATCAATGGCGTCCGGATCGACATGAATACAAACACACTGTCAATGTCGAGTGGGACACTTCTCAGGCATGTACCGTTGTGCCACAGAAGCGTTGGGGCGTGACAACCGTTCTCGAAATTTCACCTGAAGAACTGACGCGTATCCTGGCCGGAGCCACGACCACCGGAACTGGACCCGGTCCCAGTCTCAGTCCTGCACCGATCACTCCAGGGCGGCTCTACGAACGCATGGAACGTGAACTGGAACGCACGGGCCAGATTATCCTTTACGGCCCCCCAGGCACTGGAAAGACGTACACCACCCGGCGCTTCGCTGCGTGGTGGCTTGCGAAGCAATCAGGAAAGCCCATCGGCCTGAAAGAGCTGGCAGCGGAAAATATCAACGACCTCGAACGCAGATTTAAACTCGCCTCAGCCGGACGCGTTTGGTGGATGGTAGCCAATCCGGCGAACTGGAGCTGGGATCAGCTATTCAAGGATGGATCGGTCCAATACACCTACGGCCGTCTGCACAGGAATTTCCCTCTCGTACAAGTAGGGGATCTCGTGATCGGGTACGAATCGACACCCGTGAAGCGGATTGTTGCCCTCGCACGGGTCAATACCGCACTGGGTGTTGATGAGTCCGGTGAACTGGGTGTGCATCTCGAGCCCCTGAAGAAGATCGAGAATGGAATGACCTACGATGAACTGCAGAAGGATGTCGTGCTGAAGGACTCCGAGCCACTGCGATTCCGAAACCAGGGAACACTGTTCGCGCTTAATGTGGATGAATCGGATTACCTGCTTTCGGCTCTGAATGAACGCGATCCCGGAATCCAGAAATATCTTTCTACCGAAGAACGCATTCCACAGCTTACCTGGCTCACTTTCCACGCGTCGTATTCCTATGAGGATTTCATCGAGGGTTTCCGTCCCGTCGCGTCCACGACTGGTGGTATGCAGCTCCGTCTTGAAGACGGAGTATTCAAGCAGATCTGCCGGGAGGCGGTGGCGTATCCCGACAAGCCGTATCTCGTCTGTATCGACGAGGTAAACCGATCAAATATCGCGAAGGTGCTGGGCGAACTCGTCACCTTGCTGGAGAAGGACAAACGCGGGATGGAAGTTATTCTCCCGCAGAGCAAGGAACGCTTCACGATTCCGCCCAACGTCCATCTCGTCTGCACGATGAATACCGCCGATCGCAGCATAAAGCTGCTCGACGCCGCCGTGCGCAGACGTTTCTCCTTCATCGAAGTCATGCCCGACCTCGATCTGCTTGAAGGCGTGGAGATCGACGGACTGATGTTGCAGGATTTTCTCGCCGAACTCAACCGTCGTATCGCACGGCGCGAAGGGCGGGAGAAACTGATCGGGCATTCCTATTTCCTCAAGAACGGTGTACCTATCAGCACGAGGACGGCGTTCTGTGACCGCGTTCGACATGACATTCTGCCGCTGCTGGAAGAATATTGCTATGACGACATCTCCGCGCTCGCCGGATTGCTCGGGGAGGGCCTCATCGACACGGAAGCGCAGACGATAGATGAAACAGTAATCAGCAATGAGGATGATTTCTTCAACAGCATTCTCGCCGAGTTCAGCAAGCATGAGTAAGCAGGCGTCAGGGGGAATCTCCATACGCCACACGCTTCGTCTTTCCGAGTGGAACAGGCTGCAGCTTTTCCCGGAGGTATTCCTGACCGAGGAGGACCGCGAATCCCTCGTGCGCACGGCAGAGAAGCACCCCGCCGCAATCTCATTCATTGAATCACTTCAGGGATTACGGATCAGCACGCAGCAATGGGTAGGTGTTATCGCGACGCCGAATCTTACCATACACATCCATCCTAAATTCGAGCATGGGTATCTCGATCTGCTGCGGTTGATCAGCTATATTTTTGGATTTGGAGGACTCGCAATCCTGTCCGAGCAAGAGCAGATGCAGGAGGGGAGTGACAATCTTCTCGACCTGATCATGCTGCTGTTCATCCGATCCACGCAGTATGTCGTACGTCGAGGCATCATCCGGGATTACATCGAGACAGACGCAGATCTTTCCGTCCTCCGCGGACGGCTTGATTTCCACCAGCAGTATCGAAAACGTTTTGGAGCACTGGATAAGCTCCATTGCCACTACGACCACCACACGCCCGTGATTCCTGAGAACATCCTCGTGTATGCGGGCCTTGAACTGTGTCGTCGGTTGCATCCGCCCGCCGTGGCATTGGGCGAAAACAACCGTGTCCATGCTATTTTCTCGGAGCTAACGGCAGGGGAGCATCCTGCCCACGATATCGCTGACGAGGAAATCGTCTATCACCGGCAGAATCGACATTACCGCGATGCCCACGAATATGCACGGATGCTGCTGCGCGGTGTGGGAATACGGGATATCTATACTCGCGATACCTTACGCAGCCACTCGTTTCTGCTCGACATGAATCGATTATTCCAGGGCTTCGTCGAGCGCTTTCTCCGGCAGCTCTTCGTCAGTACCGGTATTGACGTTCGTACCCAGGATCATCGCGCAATGCACATCATCTGGGAAAATTCGGAAAAGAGCAGCAAGGCAATTCGTCCCGACATCGTACTTCGCGACACTGCCGATTCCAGGCACGTACTCGTCGCCGACGCCAAGTACAAGCGTCTCGATGCGTACGACATCAGCAATGCCGACGTATATCAGATGTTCCTCTACTCCTACGCCTATGACCGGGAGGTTCGTCGCGCCTGCCTGTTCTATCCCTCCGAAACAAATGGATTCCACTACAGATCACTCACTATTCGAGGAGCCGGTGGCTCCACGGGCGCGAAAATTTGGCTCATCGGATTGCCTGTGTCGAAGATACTGGAGAGCGTTGATGATTTCAGGCAAGATGCTGAAGTGCAGCAATTTCGCGCAAAGCTTATGGAGATACTATCCACCGCGCATCAACGGGAGCAACAATAAACCATTGCCTGGTGTAACGATTTGCGAAAATGATACCAAGGACCTATCACCATGACCTATGACAATTGTCCGAATTGCGGGAAATCCCTCAATGGTTTCCTCAGTGCCGATCTGATCCTCCAGTCCAAGATCGATTTCATCAACAAGCATTTGAAGCAGGAAATCGCTGCGTACTGCACCTCATGTTCGAAACAGCCACTTGCGAAAATCGCGCAGATGTTCAAGGCGCAGAAGGCCGAGATCGAGAAGCGTCTGAAGCAGATCATCCACACCATTCCCGTGATGTCGAGTCCGGCCCCGGTGAAATGGGACTACGAAGTGATCGGACTGGTGAATGCGCAGACCACGAGTGGAACCGGCTTCGCGACGGAACTTTCACAAAGCTTCAACGATCTGTTCGGCTCGGGTTCGGCCGCCACAAACAAGAAGATCGCGAATGCGACGGACAAGTGTAAAACCGAATTGCGCATTCAATGCGTACGTCAGGGCGGCAACGCAATCATTTCCACCGATATCGATTTCAGCGAGATCGGCTCCGGCAGCAGCAACATGCTGATGGTCTGCATGGCGGGAACCGCCATCCGTGTCCTGGACATGGAGAATTTCAGCGCCAAGAGCCGTGATACAATTCTGGAAATCACCGAACTGACCGAGCAGCTGGAAGCAATCGCGGAGTTGGCGAAGGCATAAGGAGCGCACTCTGATTCTGCGGGTTACGGATTTTGACACGATTCATGCCGCTCTGAGCATCCCTATGTGTGATCGCGCCAATAATCGAGCCATTTTGGCGCGATCGGTAATTCCAGAGCAGCGCAATAACATCAATCGCGACCTGGGTAGAGCCATGCGATTGGTTCTCATGGTAATAGAAAAATGGAGTAGCGATGGATCTACACCACGCCCTCAATAAGGACCTGAACGCCGAGGAACTGGACATGCTCTTCGAGGCGGCGACGGATGTTTTCCAAGACACGACGGGACGTCGAGACAGCAGTGGCGCGCAATGATGATTCCCCGATTCACCCTCAGTCCTGGCGCGTGGTATGCGATGGAATTCCACATCTCCAATTCGGAGGGCTATGAGCACTGGACTTCTCCCATCAAGGTGTATTCCGTCGTTCCGAAGGGAACTGGCGCTGGGATCTTCGATCTGGCATTTCTTCATGCGGCCTATCCTGCCGGCGTGCGCGACAAGGTGTATACGCTGCGAACCTTGCTGCGCACCGGAGACTACATCATTGCCGAACGACTTGGTGAGAAGGATAGACAGATGAGTGTGATACTGTTCGACCTCCAGCCGGAATGGCTCAAACTCCATTTCAATATCGAAGTTCTAAACATCGAAGAAGCGCCACGAATACTTGAATCTACTTTGGGTTTTTGACATCAATCGGGAGCTGAAAATGACACGCACATTCACCCCTTCGACTCGCTCTTTTCTCTTCCTCGGCTTGCTCATCCTCATTACAGCTGGCGGCTGCCGCCCACCGGTACTCCAGCCGGTTTGGAGGCCGTGGACGCGAACGATCGGGAACAGTCAGGATGTTCATCCGGGTCGTTTCGCGATCACGTCCGAAGGACAGGAACTGAGTCTTGTCGGAGCGGACGAGGCAAGCGAAACCGTGCTTTCCGACTTGACGTCAAGCATGCTCGTGCGACGGGGCTTTCTAGAAAAACAACCAGGGCGGTTACGACGTCGACCGAGCGAAGATCGCCTCCGAAGGCGAGTACCAGACATTCCTGGACCGTCTGCAACGCTGGCGCGCCGCATTGGCGGAGTATTATTCGGTGTTTGATTAACATGCATGGCACGGTCGAAAGCATTACAGTCTCATCGGAAGTTTCGAAGTTCGGAAAACTTGGCACGGAGAAAAAATATAATTCTATGCACCTGTCCCAAAGAATAGAATTGTTCTTGTGTGTCCTTTCCCTTACAGCCTGTTCCGGATCGGATAGAACACAAGACGAGTATCGGCGAATCGGTCCCACTATTGTGCAGGCGAGCGGGTATTTTACGATGCTTCTGCACGCGCAACCTTCTACTGTGGTCAACGGTGCGGCATACTTGAATGAGCTACGTCTGAGATCTCCCCAGGAGTACACGCAGCTCGAAGCATACACTATCGAGGTTCATCGTTGGAGGACCTCGACAGATTCGAATTTCATCGTTTTTGTCTGGGACAGCGAGAGGCTCATCCTGATCGATTGCAGCGAATCCCCTAAAATAGATGCCTGGTATTGTGAACGCGTCGTAATGCGAGGGGACAGGTACGTTCTCCCTCCATGTGGAGGACCATACGAATTCAGGGATCCATAACTGATCACTGAAGAAGGAGCGCCATGAATCATGGATCATGATTTTCTCATCCGTACCAGTCCGAAAGACCCGTACGGCGATGCATTCGAAGGGAAGGACGTCCTTCTCTACCGCTATTTCGGCACGAATCCCGCGCATCCCGACAACGCGGGACTCCGCGAGGCCATGAAGCGGAGGTTGCCGCTGGTGTACCTGAAGGGAATATCACCCGGGAATTATTGTGCCGTGTGGCCGGTGTATATCGTCGGCGACGATCCACAGAAGCTCCGCTTCCGAGCCACGGCGGACATGCCGTTCTCCTACCAGGTCGAGCAGGAGGAGGACAGCAACATCATCACCATCCGCCGCGGCTATGCGATGGCGCAGGTGCGCGTGCGCCTTCATGCGCGTCAACCCGGGTCGGTGCGCGCCGTGAGGATCTGCTTCCCTCCCGTCGGATGCAGGTGACGCATGCGGAGGCAGTATGACGCGTTTTCTTTTCTCCCGATATCGATTATGCGGTGACCTCGTCCGAGGCACAGGTGAAACATAAAACCCGTAAGGTGGAGCCATGAAACCCAACATCGTGAGAATGGCCTGTTTTGTTCTGGGTTTGTTCCTGTCAATTTCCATTCATGCGCAGGAAAACCCTGATCCCATCCTTGGTGATCCCGGATACTACCCCGGTGTGTACATCGGCGGCGGAAGTAAGACCACTTGGCTGACACCGCCGGATTTCTTTGCGCGAACGTGGGGGGATCGCAAGATCAAGTATTTCTCCCGGTATATCGACCTCGGGCCTGACTGCGGTCCCGATGCCCTGATAACACAGCAGATGGATTATTTCGCGGATACTGTCGGCCTGGAACGATCCAGCACATTTCAGGTGTGTCCCGTCGTGTTCATCGAGCCGACTGCCGGCCTGGTGGTGCTGCAGGATACCTTGGATACCGCGTTTGTAGCATATAGGCTGGCTCTGGACAATTTCCGTGACTATTGTGCGGATAATCTGTCCTACACCGAACGGATTATCGTGGTCTTCGGCCACGAGATGAACGGATTCTGGTATCCCGAATGGGGGCAGCAACCGGAACTGTTCATCCAGGCATTCCGGAACGTGTCGAATATTCTTCGGCGTTCCTCGAACAAAATCCGGATGTGCTGGATGCCGAACCAGGCCTGGGGATACCCGAATTATGGAACAGCCGACAGCACCTGGGATCCTTCCGGGGAGAAGCGGACGAACACCCTGGTTTTTGGCGATAGCCCGGATACTACTGCACAGCAGAAAGCATACAAGCACTACTACCCTGGCTCCGAATATGTCGACTGGGTCGGTCTGGTGTACTACTGCAGGAACGCCGCGGAAATATCAGGCGCCCAAGGGCACGAACGGTTCATCCAGTGCATCAAGGAGCCAGTGAATTTCTACGAGACATACTCGGCAGGTACGGGTGGCAGTGACCCGAAGCCGATGATCATCGGGGAGACCTCGTTTTTTGATGATGCCCTTGGTCAGGATCAAAATCTCCAGCTACCATGGCAGCGAAAATGGCTGGGCATGGTATACAGCTGTGACATACCAAAGGAGTTTCCAAACCTGAAGGTTTCCGTGTGGTTCAACGTGAAGAAAGAGGAGGGAAGTACACTTCGTGATTACAGGATCGGGGGAGAGGATGCGCCTTCCTACCAAAGCTACGTCGATACGTTGAATCTGCTGGGCTGTGTGCGATTGTTGTCTGTCGATACCCGAGCGGAAGCCGCCGCGTCCGACTTCTCCCTATTCCCCAATCCATGTCCGTCGTCCTACGCAACACTTTCGGTGCCGGAAAGCAGCAGGAACTCGGGCTGGGTTGTTATCATGGACGTTCTCGGCCGCGTGCGGGACATGCGGGCGGTGGAGATTTCGACCCGGGAGATTACCATCCCGACCGGCGGTCTCGATCCGGGGATGTACTTCATCCGCTATTCGGACGGCCGCGTATCACACGGATTCCGTTTCATCCGGCAGTAATAACATGTCCGGTTTCTATCGGGCCCCGGGAAGCCGAATTCCCGGGAATACCCAGGTCGTGACCTATCCAGTATCGATAACTCGTTTATCCAGACAATCCCTGACACGTTGGCAGTCATTATATATGGAGACGGCATCATGTGGTACGACATCGCGCATTGGCTACAGCCAACCGTCGTTGGCACGCTCTGTTTTCTGGGATGGGTTACGATCATCCTGCCATCTATCTCGTATCTGTTCACCACCTGGAGGAGACGGAGGGACAAACTCTTCGAGAGATTTGATCACAGGACCGTTGAATTGTATTTCGAGCGGTTCTACCCTATGCGGGCGACCTGTCTGGAGTGTCGTCCACACGGCGATGCTGTCACGGACTTTCGCAATCATTTCGCGCAAGTCTACGGCCGTAGACATTTTATTATTCCCTTCATTCTGCTCGCGGCAACGAGTGCGGTCGGCCTCCTCGCCACGTCGATTTCAGCGGACGCGTGGATAAATCCCAATCCTGGCGGTGCCCCATACCCGGCGATCGCCATCAGCGCATTCCTCGGTGCATACGCATGGGGGGTGTACGATCAGATCATGCGGTTTCGTTCGGAGGATTTCACTCCAAACGATATCTATCTATGCGTCTTCAGGATACTTATCTCGGTCCCGCTTGGTTACAGCATGGCGTTGTTCCTCAACGATAGCGTCGGGGTCGGAGCAGCATTTCTTCTTGGGGCATTTCCGACCGGCACACTGTTCCTGTTGGCCCGTCGTAAGCTGGGAAAGCTCTGGGGCGAGACTGATACCGAGCACGGAGAGGTGTCGGAACTTGAACAGTTACAAAGCGTCGGTAGGTCCAATGCCGAGCGTTTCCATGACGAAGGGATCACCACCGTCGCCGAACTTGCCTGGGCCGATCCCATCAAGCTGACGATTGAAACGAATCGGGAGTTCAGCTATGTCGTGGATACCATCAGCCAGGCCCTGCTCTGGGTATATTTCGAAGCGAGCGTGAAAGAACTGTATTCAATGTCGCTGCGTGGCGCGCAGGAAGTGTGCGCACTCATTACTGATTTGACACGGAAGAATAAAAAACGGAGAAAGAGGGCCAACGAAACGATCACGGAGGCCGCCCGGAAACTCGGGATGGATCGGGAAGTATTCCTCAACACGCTGTACGCTGTGCGCGAGGATCCGTACTCGAAAATGTTGTACATGATATGGCACTGAGTAGCACTGAATCTTGAAACAAAGAAGGAGGCCTAACATCATGGCAGGAGCATTCACTCATATGGCGATTGTCGCCGAGGCGAAAGCGCGGTTGTCGCCGAGCACCGAATTCGGAAACATCTTCCGGCGGAAACTCAAGTTTGTGACCATGGGGTCGGTAAGTCCGGATATTCCCTATCTCTCCCATCTCGAACTGCTGGGTGTGAACTGGGCGGACATCATGCATTATCACAGCACGAACGGCATTGTCCACAACGGGCTCCACACCTTGCGCGTAACAAAGGACAGCGGGGAGTACTGGATCGAGAAACTCGCATGGCTGGCCGGGTTCGTCTCGCATCTTGTTGCGGATGCCACCATTCACCCGATCGTCGAGGCCATCGTCGGACCTTGCACGGACCCGAAAACGATGGGCAATCATACGGAATGCGAGATGACGCAGGATGTTCTCGTGTTCGAGACCAGGAACCAGGAACTCCGTTCAGCCGAGTACACGGATCATCTGCTCGCGTGCAAGCGAGACGCGGCGTTCTCCGCCGTGCTGGAGTTCTGGGCGGAACATGCGAAGGTCAACTGCCCGTCCGCCGGCACGCCGGGCACCAAGGGAATGTTTGACCGCTACTTCCTCCAGATGGATGCAGCGGAGGGCGGCTACGCCCTCGCCGCCGCGTTCCGTCATATCGGGATCACCTACGCCTACAAATCAGCCGCGGATCTGCGGAAGGACAAGACGAAACTCAATCGCTATTTCGAGAAGGTCAAGCTTCCCAACGGTGGTACCGGGGCGTTCATGACCGAAGGCTTCGCCCGCGCCGTGCAGAATACCGTTGACATCTGGAACAAGATGGATCGATATCTATTCTCGACTGACAATGTCGCCGAAATCGTGCCGAACTGGAATCTCGATACCGGCATCGACCAGGACACCAACAAACGGACATACTGGGGGTAATCATGAGAAATCTATTTCCCATACTGCTCGCAATCGTCCTCTTCACTGGCTGTTCCATCTGCGACGCCACGAAGGAATGGGACGACGACCATTACCAGAACATCGGTACCGCGGTGATGACCGCGAACGATTTTCTCATCGCGGATTATCCGGACGGTTTGCCCGATTCGGTCGATGTCGAGGCATACAAGCAATCGTTGCAGGACGAGGGGTACTACGAGAAGTACCAGCTCCTGGAACCGCTCGATGTCAGAATCACGCCGTCGGGCCGACACTTCATCGTCGAGGTCCGCGAGTACGGTACGCTCATCCTCCGCGACGCCTCTTGCACCGAAACCTATCTCGACTGTTGGACCTACCGCGGACAATGCGATCCCGACACATTGCGGGTGCCCTGCCTTGAGGAATAGGCCGAGCGCAGAGGACCTTTCCGGCCACGATGAGATACTTTCGATGCGGATGTACATCATGACTTGACAATACTTGACAAAATGTCGACATTGCAATCATGCAAACAGTATTTGATCCCGGAATAGTTGACAGTTGCCTGTCTACCGCGCAACTCTCCCAGGCGGATGTGGCGCGTGAACTCGGTCTCTCGCGCGAGGCCGTGTCGAACTGGATGTCCGGCGAATCCGTCCCTCGTCCGCGTCATCGCGCCCTGCTCGCCGCGCTGCTCGGCGTGAGCGTTTCCGCTCTGGCGGGCGCTTCGTCGCAATCCGCCGAACCCGTCGTTGCCTATCGTCGAAAGGGAACGCGCAAGGTGAGCGAAGCACAGGATGAATTGATCAAGAGAGAAGTACGCTGGCTCAATGCGCTCGAAAAAAGGATGTCCGAAGCCAACTGGATCGATCGTTTGCCTGAGCATCGCGGTGAACCCACGGTTGAGCACGCGCGCGTGTTGGCGCAACAATTCAGGACGCAGCTCGGACACGCGATTCAAGATGAAGTCCTCCTCGGTCACCACGTGATCGAGTGGCTGAGTTCCCGCGCCGTGTGTATCGTCCCGACATTCTGGGGGGCGCCGGAGTATGCGATGCATGCCATGTATGTACGTCTCCCCGACTCCGAGGTGCACTGGCTGTTTGTCAGCTTGGACGCGGCGGTCGTGGATGTCCGTTTCTGGCTGCTGCACGAGGTTGCGCACATGATTCGCCGCAGGCCGCATGACGGGGGGCGGCAGGAGGAGAAGTTCGCGGATGCCTTTGCTGCGGAGGTCCTGTTTCCATTCGCGGATGCGCGACGATTCGCGGGCATTCTCGCCACGCACTCCGACGGGGAGAAAATCGATATGATCAAAAAATTGGCAGCCGCGCGAATCATCTCCCCAGCGACCGTCTATCTGCAGGTCAACCATGTTCTCGAGGCTGAATCGAAAGCACTCCTCGCGCTTGATGCCCCGATCTTTCAAGCCACGCAGCGGCTCACGCGGGGGGGGGCGAAGTGGGCGGACGGTCTCTTTGGAGGCATCGTTCCCACCGCGAAAGAGTTCATCGAAACCTGCGTCGCGAAGCTCGGAACCCCGGTGTTCCGCCTCGCTGCCCGGGAGATCGTGGAAAACAACCGTGGCCCCGGCTTCGTCGAACGCGTCTTGCAATGCGGCTCGGCCGATGCCATGGCACTGCACGAGGCACTGAGGGAGTATGGCGCGACGGACGATCCTCGTTGACAGTGGTGTCTATCTTCGGCTCGCAAGGCATGTCCATCCGATGCTGGATACACCTTTCGGCGCGGACGGACATCGACTCCACATTATCGCCGAATTCGAAACGGAATATGGGAAGCAGGAACGGCTGCACGCGATTCATCCCTGGGTGAACGACGCGCAATACTCCGCGAACAGAACATCGCCGGTCGTCCTACCGCATGAGCTTCTGCAGCGACACACTGGTGCGGTTCGAGTCGTGGACGAGTGCGCCTGGGAACAGGACATTGCGCTGTCCCGCGTCGACATTTCCGCGCTGGCCACGGCACTTCTTTTGGAGTGTTGGCTCGCAACGGATGACACGGGATTGCGGGATGTCGCTTTGATCCTCGGGGTCGAGACCGTCGGGAGTGTCGAACTTCTGCGTTTTCTGGTGGATGAGGGCCGGCTGGCAGACGACGATGCCGTTGACGTTCTCGAATATCTCACCAGTCTGCCGGACCTGCCGGCATCGTTCCAGTACGACTGTGGTAGGCACTTCCCGGGTTTCGGTTGTTGAGCGTAGGCCGCTAACTGCGGCTAATAAAACATATGCCACTTTGGTTGACACTTCTACAGCACTTGACCAAAGTTAACATAAAGGTTAACTTCCTTCGATTGATTCAGAGGTGAGATCATGCCGAAGGAAAAGTGGTTTGCCGAACAGTTCTCAAAGCTCGAGAGCGACCTGGAATATCAAGCAGGCATGCTTCGCCTTAAACTCTATGAGGACATCCTCCATGTCATGGAGGAGCAGGGAATTACGCGTTCGGAACTTGCCGCACGATTGTCCTGCAGCAAGGCATACGTGACCAAGCTCTTCAACGACTCGACCAACGTAACGCTGCACACGCTCGTGAAGATCTCCCACGCGCTTGGATGCGATGTCGAAGTCGCGCTGGTTCCCTCGACACCGATCCAGAAGCGGAACCGATCCGGTGGTTCGATTCGCTGAAAGCCGGAGAGCCCGCCATTTGACGGGAACCTGGACCGTGGAACTGCTCGCGTATTCCGCCTACGAACCTGTCGCGAGCGGGACGATGACGCTCGACGACACCGAGGATTCCGTCGTCGGCAGCTGGACGATAGACGATGAGGACTATTCCATCACGGATGAATGCGCATAGGAAGAAATCATGACCGAGCAGCACAATCAGACCTACGCGACGGAAGCCGGTACGGACCGCACGAAATACCTCGGCATCGGCGGTTGGCTATCGTTTTTCATCATCACGGTCATGTATCTCGCACCGATTGTCGAGGTCGGCCTGTTCAGTATGCTGTGGCTGGGATTCATCGAACACGCTGGGATCGAGGTCGTGACCGGCCTTCCACCGATTGCTTTCGCCCTCCTCTCCGTGCTTGAGCTCGGCTTCGTTGCCTGGGGTGTCGCGGCCGCCTGGAGGCTCAAGGGGCTGAGGGTGGGGGCGGTGCGATTCGTGAAAATCTGGATTCTGTCCTACGCCGCGTGCGTCATTGTCGCGGCGATTGTTACCGCGCTGCTCGGGATGGAACAGGACCTCATTTTCGCGCAACGCAAACTGATCTGGATGGCCTTGTGGTACGCGTACTTCACCTTCTCCCGCCGCGTCAAGGCAACGTACGCTGGGAAGATGGACGATATGATCCCGGGCGATGGATGAGATAAAAAATGAACGCATAGGGTTAATAAAAAACTTGACAGGGGAGTGTTTTGGCAATATCTTCCAAGATTCCGGAGCTCGAAAAAAAGGCGGTGACCATAATCGGAATGGAGGATACACATGGCGGAATCGAACACAAAGGCATATCTGCCGGACTATGTTGTCATGCCGGGGGAGGTGCTCGAAGATCATATTGAATCCATCGGGATGACGCAGGTGGAATTGGCTGAGCGAACTGGGCTTGCAAAGAAAACGATCAACGAGATCATCAAGGGGAAGGCGGCGATAACGCCGGAAACGGCCCTCAAGCTTGAAAGGTCACTCGGGCGGCCCGCGCATTTCTGGAACAACATGGAGCGGCAGTACCGCGAAGATATTGTCCGTCTCGCGGAGATACAGCGTCTGCAATCTCATCTCGCGTGGCTCAAGACGATTCCCTTACGCGCCATGATCAAGCTGAAATGGATTCAGGAATGCAAGGACAAGGCGCAGCAGCTCGAGGAAGTCCTTCGGTTCTTTGGTATCGCATCGCCCGAGCAGTGGGAAACCGTTTGGCGCGAACACCAGGTGGCGTACCGGCAGACGCAGCGCTTCGAGAAGTCCGCGGAAGCTGTTTCCGCCTGGCTTCGGAAGGGCGAGATCGAAGCGCAGCGTATCGACTGCGCGCCGTTCGACAGGAAACAGTTTCGCGCGATGCTGGATGAAGTCCGTGCCCTGACCACCGAGCCGCCCGAGGTATTCCTGCCGCGCCTGGTGGAACTCTGCGCCTCGGCGGGTGCAGCGGTTGTGTTCGTTCCGGAACTCCCCAGGACCGGCGTGTACGGCGCCACCCGCTGGATGGGAGACAAGGCGGTCATTCAGCTCAGCCTGCGATACAAGAGCAACGACCACCTGTGGTTCACCTTCTTCCACGAGGCGGGTCACATCATGCTCCATGGGCGCAAGGACGTCTTCATCGAAGGGAAAGGCATGGATGGGGATAAGGAAACGGAGGCGGATGATTTCGCCTGCGACCGGCTCATCCCGCTCGCGGACTACACGGACTTCGTCGCAACACGGCAGCCGACCATCGAGGAAATCAAGACCTTTGCCTCCGAGGTCGGCATCGCTCCCGGCATCGTCGTCGGCCGCCTGCAGCACGACGAACTGCTCCCCCGCAACCAGGGCAACAAGCTGAAGGTGTTTTATGGATGGGATGCCGTTTGAATATACAATGGGTCCGCTTGACCGATTGCTGCTACCTGCAGTAGTAGTCTATCAAATTGCGGGAATTGTAATTTAAATCAACAGAGCATTTGCATAATAACAAAGATAATGTTATTGTGCAGAGAGAATGTTATCATGATGCCATGAAAGATATAGCGAACAATATGCTTCATGCACTGACCAAGGCCGGGGCGGTGAACGTCTCGGTTGAGCCTGCGGCGTACGGGCGTGGACTTCCTCGATTTCTTGTCGGGCTTTATGAGCAGTACTCTATAATGCTTGGAGAAGAGCGGTGGCTTGGGGTGTACGCGAAGCATCCGGAAGAGCTGCGACCTGCGCAATACGAAAAGCATACTGTCCTTCTGAAAGGCAGCGAATGTGCTGGCGTGGTTCTCATCGCGGAGACGCTCCCGTATTACATCCGCGAACGGCTTATCGCTCGCGGCTTGGCTTTCATCGTACCGGAACTCCAGATGTACTGGCCGGAATTCGGACTGAGTCTGAAGCGTCATTATCGCCGCAGCCGTCCACGTCCTGTTGAGGCATTCAGTCCCATGACGCAGCTGCTGGCGCTGCAAATGCTCAATGGACATGTTGCGGCACCTCTCAGTGTAACTGAAATCTCGGATCTGCTGGAATGCTCCTCCATGAGTGCCAGTCGGGCATTGAATGAACTTCATGCGAACGGTATTATCGACGTGTTGCGGAAAGGTCGCGAGCGCCTTCTGCTTCCCCCAGCGGATCTCGCGGCACTCTGGGAGCGTGTCCGGCCGTTCATGCGAGATCCGCGGAAAAAAACGGTGATTGTTTGGGAAGACGAGGTGCCGGCGGCGAACAGAATTCCGGCAGGGGAAAGCGCCCTGGCCGCAATGAGCATGCTCAATCCGCCTGAATTTCCGGTCTATGCCGTCGCCCCGCTCATATGGCGGGTGCTGCACGAGAAGGGGGTTCGGCAGTTGTCAGTGGCTGACGACGGCGCCTGTTCTCTACAGATCTGGCGATACGACCCCGCACCGGTCGCCGCGTTGAATCACGTCGACGTCTTTTCACTTTACCTCAGTCTGCAGGACGAGGCCGACGAACGTATTCAGTCGGCATGTGAGGAAATGATGAAACTACGCTCCCGCTGAAGTCGCCCAGCTCGGCGGAAATATCGTCCGTCACATTGCCCGCGA
The DNA here is from genome assembly GCA_014860565.1 of Bacteroidota bacterium. Taxonomy (GTDB): domain Bacteria; phylum Bacteroidota; class Ignavibacteria; order SZUA-365; family SZUA-365; genus SZUA-365. The sequence goes on along the minus strand of JACZJN010000177.1, from coordinate 3,095 downwards.
CATCCGCCGCGCATCGGGCTACATGCGGCTGGTGGTGGGGAAGGGGTAACCTTCGACCCGTTCCGCATTTTCGCGCATAGAGGAGGCATGGTCGGGACTTGCCTTTGCACATCGAAACTGCTACGTTTCCTCATGGATTACAGAAACATTATCACCATCGAAGCTGGCAAGCGAAGCGGGAAACCATGTATTCGCAATATGCGCATCACTGTTTCTGATGTGCTCGAATATCTCGCCTCAGGGATGTCGGATGATGAGATCATCCGCGATTTCCCAGAACTGACCAAGGATGATATTCGTGCATGCCTTACATTCGCGGCCGATAGAGAAAAACGTCTCTCGATCTCTGTCGCATGAAACTCCTCCTTGATCAGAATCTCGGTTTTCGTCTTGTCGCTTCGCTCGACGTGACATTTCCAGGGACGTCTCACGTTCGAATTCTGGGAATGGAGTCAGCATCCGACGACGAGATTTGGGGGTATGCTGCAGCCAACGGATATGCCATTCTGACGAAGGATTCCGACTTCCACCATAAAAGCCTGCTCTTAGGCGCGCCTCCCAAGGTTATCCATCTTCGCACAGGGAATTGCTCCACGAATACGATACTCGGTTTGTTCGAGCAGAGTGGAGCCATCATATCAGCTTTCCTTGTGGATATGGAGGAGTCTCTGCTTCTCCTCAGTTGAAAGAGCCCACCAAAATCTTGACCACCCTCAAAACGAATTCCACCGGAGACGACAAGGTCGATGGTGCCCACGTCGCCACGCTTGGGGAATTCAACGACTACCTTTCGCGCCTCGCCAGCTGGCGCTCCGCCCTGCGGGAGTATTGCAATATGTTCGACACCAGTGCAGTTGGCAATCTTTTATCAACTGCCCTGCTTTCTCAAGCCGACGCTGCTTACGCGTTGTGCGTCATTGTTAAACCAGTAGAACTTCCACATGGAAAGGCAATGAGATGAAAAAAATGAAAGCGATCGTGTGCACAAAGTATGGACCACCCGAGGTTCTTCAGCTGAAGGAAGTGGACAAACCCGCCCCCGGGAAAAAGGAGATATGCATTAAGATCCGCGCGACGACTGTTACATCAAGTGACTGCTTAATCAGGAAGTTCGACATGCCGGTATGGCACCCGATGGGATTGATGATGGGATTTGCGATGGGCTTTGGGAAACCGAGGAACCCCATTTTTGGAATGGTGGCAGCTGGTGAGGTTGAGTCCATCGGAAGCGATGTGCAACGGTTCAGGATAGCTGATCAGGTCATTGCATATACCGTATTGTCACCCACCAAGACGCGAATGGGAACATATGCCGAGTACATATGCATTCCCGAAGACTGGATCGTGTGGCCGAAACCCATTAATACGACCTACGAGGAGGCTGCTGCGATTCCCTACCCGGCACAGCTGGCGATGTACTTTCTGAAGAAGGGGGACTTCCAAAGCAGGAAGAATGTTCTCATCGTTGGCGCCTCCGGATCAATCGGTACGACCGCCGTGCAGATTGTCCGGCATTACGGGGCCAAAGTGACAGGCGTTTGCAGTACCGCGAACCTGGAATTGGTCAGGTCCCTCGGTGCCGATACGGTCATTGACTATACGAAAGAGGACTACTCGAAACGTGGTGAACAGTATGATTTGATACTGGATGCCGTGCCTACGCAGGTGGCGGACAGGAAGAGCTTGAAATCACAGGCGATGAACTCCCTCACCACCGAGGGGAAGTACATCTCAATTGATGATGGATTGGCCAAGGTCAGCTCCGACGATCTTGGTCTATTACTGGATCTTACAAAGTCTGATGAGTTCAAACCGGTTATTGACAGAGTCTATCCTTTGGAGCAAATGGTCGAGGCACACAGATATGTCGAGGCAGGACATAAAAAGGGGAATGTGGTAATCACCATTTGATTGGTGGAGACTCATTTGAACACCGCAATATCGAATACGCAGTATCAGCGCAGTGCGATCAGGTCGATTTTCCCGTAACCGCGTGTCCGTGCGCACACCTCGTAGCCGTCGCGATTCCCGTCGTCGTTGGTGTTTCCTTCGATGGTGGAAAATCCGTCCGCCTGGAATTCCGTGACGAATCCGGTGTGCGTCCAGTCCGTGCTGGTGCGCCGTACAAGGAAGATGCTCGCGACCGGAAGCTGCTGCGGGGAAACGGATCCGTTGATGACGGATGCGCCCGGGACGAAAAGTCCCGCATTCTTCCCCTGCGCGGCAAGCGTGTCGCATGAGAATGAGCCGGCGAGGTTGTAGGTCACCTGCAGCGTTTCGGCCGCCTGCTTCAGAATGAAGCTGACAAATCCGGCGCACCATGCCCATGGTGAACCCTGATTTCCTTTCATGTAGGTGCGTACCCAGGGACCGCAGTTCGCGCCGCCAATCTCGAGCGGATGTTCCCGGAGATGCTGCCGCGCGAAAAGGTGGACGACCTCCGCGAAGGAGGCCTGCTGCACGGTGGTGGGGAGCGGCGTGAGCACGCGTCGGAGCGGGGCGATCAGAACGCTCCATGTCGCGTCATCCACGATGCCGGTGGAGCGGATTCCGTTCTGTTCCTGAAAACGCGACACGGACATTTCCGTGATGCGGCCAAAATCCCCGTCGATCGTGAGGCCGAACTGATGAAGGTTCAGCCATTCCTGAATACGGGTCGCGGCCTTGCCTTTTGCTCCTTTGCTCACAGGCGTCGCGAGTTCGATCTCGTTCCGCAGCCATGAAGACAGGGAGGATCCTGCTTGAATCAGATATCCCATTGTGATTTCTCCTTCGTTGATTGTAGACAGATTACCATTGGAGCGTCGGATCGGGATTCGGTGATTTCGGAATTCTCTTGCATACAAGCGCCAGAACACATACCCCGTCGGGACTGATGGTTTCCGTCGCGGACGGAGTATCCTTTACCGGTTGACGCAGATCTCCTGTCGGCCGGGGCTGGAGGACAACGCCACGTGGAGGTGTGTTGATGGTCATCCCGCGCAACTTGGTCGATGCATAGAACAGCCGGGTTTTCGAAAGGATTGATGGATCGACGGCGCGCACGGGTTTCGCGGGTGCGGCTGTACGCGCGATTCCCGTCGCCACTCTTGCCG
>JACZJN010000176.1 GCA_014860565.1 Bacteroidota bacterium | reverse complement strand
TTTTAGTAACGATCAATCGAGCATGCGAGGGTTGTACCGCTTTCTTCTCCTCACCGCGACACCTTCCTGCCCCCACGTTCTCAACACATAATTGCGCAACATGAAGTTCAAGACATTCCCGGGCGGAGTGCATCCCCCCGAAGAAAAGGAACTCAGCGAAGACTGCGCCTTCGAGCATATGCCCGCACCGAGCATGGTGGTGCTGCCCCTCTCGCAGCATCTAGGCAAGCAGGCGAAACCGCTGGTGGAAAAACGCGCCACGGTTGCTCAAGGACAGGTGATCGCCGAGGCCGACGGCTTTATCTCCGCGCCGGTGCACAGTCCCATCGCCGGGACCGTGAAAAGCATCGGACGCGAGAGCAACAGCAGTGGCTACATGAAAGAGGCCCTGGTCATCATTCCCGCGGAAGCGAAGGATGGTGAGGAAATACCCGCGCCCATCATGATGCCGCCGCTCAATCCCGAAACCGTGACGGTCGAGGAAATCCGTGCACGCGTCAAGGCCGCCGGCATCGTCGGCCAGGGCGGTGCCGCTTTCCCGACATTCGTCAAGCTCACGCCGCCGGAAGGGAAGACCATCGACACGGTCATTCTCAACGGCTGCGAATGCGAACCCTATCTTACCCGCGACGATCGCTTCATGCTCGAGCGTCCCGATGCCATCATCTCCGGATTGAAACTGATCATGCGCGCCCTCGGTGTGCAGCGAGGCGTCATCGGCATCGAGAGCAACAAACCGCAGTCCATCGCCGCGATGGAGAAAGCGGTACGTGGTCAGGAGGGACTCTCAGTCGTCACGCTGCAGACCAAGTATCCGCAGGGCGCGGAAAAGATGCTCATCAAGGCGGTCAACGGACGCGAGGTGCCGCCCGGACATCTGCCGCTCGACGTCGGCGTGGTGATCCAGAACATCGGCACCGCGGTCGCGATTCACGATGCCGTCGCGAAAGGCGAGCCATCGATCAGCGCCGCCGTGACCGTGACCGGCCGCGGCATACGCAATCCGAAAAACCTGATCATTCCCGTCGGCACTCCGATCTCGGATGTGATCGCGTTTTGCGGCGGCATGACCGAAGACGCGGCGAAGGTCGTTGTCGGCGGTCCGATGATGGGCGTGGCGCAGTACGATCTGAACGCGCCGATCATGAAGGCCACTTCGGGAATCGTCGTGCTTACGCATGCCGAAGTGCGCAAGCAGGAAGAAACCGCCTGCCTGCGCTGCGGTAAATGCATCGACGCCTGTCCGCTGCACCTGATGCCGACGCGCCTGGCACGTCTCGCGCAGCTCAATATGGTGGAGGAGGCCGAGCGTCTCAGCATCACCGTATGCATGGAATGCGGCAGCTGCGCCTTCACCTGTCCGGCGAATATTCCGCTTGTGCAGTGGCTGCGTCTCGGCAAGCAGCGTGTCATCCATCTGCAGCGGAACAGGAAAAGCACCGCGGCCTGACGACAGCGCACAGCGCAGCGACCGCGGAAACTCCGCTTTCAATCACGAATCATAAACGAAATCGAACAGGATTCATGTCAAGCGTAACAGTGACCGAGGCACCCACTGGGTCAGAGCTTCTGCTCTCGACCTCGCCTCACCTGCATTCGCGATGGACGACAAAACAGGTCATGTGGTTTGTCGTGCTCGCGCTGGTCCCTTGCGTGATATCGGCCGTCGTGTACTTCGGATTCTATCAGCTCCTCGTCATCGCCACCGCGGTGGTATTCGCCGTCGGCACCGAGGCGCTCATTCAATCCCTGATGAAGAAACCCGTCACCGTCGTGGACGGAAGCGCCGTAATCACCGGACTGCTGCTCGGACTGATCGTCCCGCCGAATTTTTCCCTCGTCTTCACCGCGCTTGGCGCGGTGTTCTCCATCGCCATCGGAAAGATGGTGTTCGGCGGTCTCGGTTATAACATCTTCAATCCCGCTCTGGCAGGACGCGCCTTTCTTCAGGCGGCCTTCCCCGTGGCGATCACCACCTGGACCATCCCGCACTTCGCGGTCGATGCCGTTTCGAAGGCCACGCCGCTCGCGGCACTGAAATTCGATCGCGTCATGACCGACATCACGCCGCTGGTCGTCGGAAACGTGGGCGGTTCGCTCGGCGAAACCTCCGCCGTCGCAGTTCTGCTCGGCGGTATTTTCCTGCTCGTCACCGGCGTCGCCAACTGGCGCATCCCCGCGGCGATGACCGTGGGCGTCTTAATCTTCGGCGGAGCGTTGTGGATGATCGATCCCGCCGCACCGAATCCCGTTTTCCACATATTCGCCGGCGGCTTCCTCTTCGCCGCGATGTTCATGGCCACCGACATGGTCACCTCCCCGGTCACGGGAAAGGGAATGTGGATTTACGGGTTCGGAATCTCTCTCATTCTGGTGCTCATCCGTATCTACGGCGGACTCCCCGAAGGCGTCATGTACTCGATTCTCTTCATGAATGCATTTGTACCACTGATCAACCGCTACACCGCACCGCGGATTTTCGGGGAGGGACAGTCATGAAAACGATCATCGCCATGCTGGCGACCCTCAGTCTCATCGGTGTCATTTCAGGCGGCGGACTCGCCATGCTCAGCAGCTGGGCCGATCCGCTGATCGCCGCGAACAAGAAAGCCGATACCGAACGCGCGATCTTTCTGGTGCAGCCCACGGCCAAGAGCTATGAGCCTGTCAAGGAAGTCGCATTCGAACTCTATCGCGTGTTCGACGATACGAAGAATTCCCTCGGCTACGCTCTCCCGTGGGAGGGCAACGGTTTCCAGGGCAAGGTTCGCATGATGGTGGGGGTCAGCGCTGACCTCAATACCATCACTGCCATCGAAGTGCTCGATCAGGTCGAGACACCGGGCCTCGGTACCAAGGTGACCGAAGAGCCTTTCCGCAAGCAGTTCAAAGGCCTCGTGGCCGTTCCGCAGGTGGACTGGATCAAAGGCGTGCCGCCGACGAAGAAGAATGAAATCCAGACCATCACCGGCGCGACGATTTCCTCGAAAGCCATCGTCGCCATCGTCAACGACGGACTGGTGCATTTGCGCAAGGACCTCACGCAGGGAGGTGTACAATGAAAAAACAGGTTTCTCTCGCGAGAGAATACACGAAAGGGCTCTGGGAGCAGAGTCCGGTTTTCAAGCAAGTACTCGGCATGTGCCCGACCCTCGCGGTGACTGTTTCCGCCATGAACGGCATAGCCATGGCCCTGGCCACCACGTTCGTCTTGGTATTCTCCAGCTTCATTATTTCGCTCATCCGCAAGCTGATTCCGTCACAGGTGCGCATCGCCTCGTACATCGTGATCATCGCGACTTTCGTGACCATCGTCGATCTTGTGATGCGCGCCCAATTTCCGGAGCTGAGCAAGGCGCTCGGCCCGTACATCCCTCTCATCGTCGTGAACTGCGTGATCCTGGGACGCGCGGAAGCGTTCGCCGCGAAAAACAGTCCGCTGCGTTCGTTGCTCGATGCACTGGGTATGGGCACGGGATTCCTGATCGCGCTCGCATCGCTCGGGGGCATCCGTGAGATCATCGGATCGCGCACGCTGCTTGGCATGCAGGTGCTGCCCGACGCGTTCGAGCCCTGGCTGATCATGATTCTTCCGGCCGGCGCATTTCTCACGCTTGGACTGATGATGGGCTTTCTCAACAGTATGGTCGAACGCCGTAAACGCCGCGACGAAGCGGCTGTGCTCGCGCAGCATATGCGCAAGCCGGCTGTTGCGATCATGGAAGGACAGGAGGGTTAAGCCATGGAATTGATTCTCATCTTTCTCTCCGCCGCGCTGGTCAACAACTTTGTCCTCGCATACTTCCTCGGCATCTGTCCCTTCATCGGCGTGTCGAACAAACTGTCGTCCGCGTTTCCGATGGGACTGGCGACGACGTTCGTGATGGTGCTCACGGCCATCGTAACCTGGCTGATTTACCATCTCATCCTTGTCCCGTATCATGTCGAATACCTCGAGTACGTGTCGTTCATCCTTGTGGTAGCCGCGCTCGTGCAGTTTGTTGAAATGGTCATCAAGAAAGTCAGTCAGCCGCTCTATCGCGCGTTGGGGATTTTCCTTCCTCTGATCACCACAAACTGCGCCATCCTCGGACTCGCGCTCTTTATCGTACTCAAGGAATACAATTTTGTGGAGAGCCTGTTTTTCGGCGTCGGTGCCGGTGCCGGCTTCACGCTGGCGATCAGTATCATGGCCGGCATCCGCGAAGAACTCGAGCTTGCCAACGTGCCCAAGCCTTTCCGGGGCGCACCGATCACGTTGATCGTCGCCGGTCTGCTCGCACTGGCGTTCATGGGGTTCGCAGGCATGATTACCGTCTAATGAAGATTCAAAAAACAGTTATAGACAGGAGCATACACATGATTTCACGTCGTTCGTTTCTGAAACTCTCCGGGCTGGCGGTTGTCGCCGCCGGCGCGGGCTTCGGAACCGGAAGCATGCTGAGCCGCGGTGAGACGCGCCGCTTCGCCATGCACGGCTTTGTCCCCGACGACGACCGCGTGGTAAGCGAATTCCTCCGCTTCTTCGCCGCGGAACTGCCGTCCGGCGCTGCTGCGCCCGTGATCACCGCCGATGGGCGATGGACCGGCGTCGTGCGCGCCGCCTTGCGTCCTTCCACCCGCAGTGCGGGCGCGGAGCAGGGAAGCGGTCGGGTACATGTCCGCCTCGTTCGCCTCGGTCAGCCGCTGACGGGCGATGTACTGGTCGCCGATGACCGCAAACGCATCTACGATCCCGCTGGCGATTTCAGCGTCGCGCTGCATGCGCTGCGTTCCCGCCTGAAGGGAAGCGAGGCGCAGTACATGATCAGTGCTGAATATGTCGAAGAAGCACCGCTCGCCGCGCTGCTCTCCTCGAATCGCGTGCTGGTGGTCGAAAACGACCGCGGCATCGTCGACCGTATCGCGCTCGACGGTATCAGCCGCCGCATCGACGTGCGAGGCGCGCAGGGACTGACAGGGGTTTCCGTCACTGCCGCCGGAGCGCATGTGCACAGCGCGAGCTGCCGTCACGGATTGTGCCGCAGCGCCGGTATTGCCGCGCGTCCGGGCGACGTGATCGCCTGCGCACCGAACCGCGTGCTGCTGCGCGTGGAGAACGCCTAAGGGTGCGCCGCCCATGAGCCGTCGGTCACCGATCGCCATCACGATGGTTGTTCTCGCGCTTTTCTGCGCGGGATTCTACATCGCATTGCAGTTCGCCAAAAAGGACGATGACAGCGTGTCGCGCACTCAGATCGCGCTCGGTACGCTCATCGAAGTACAGGTGCGCGGACTCGATCGGGAGGCTGCGGATGCGGCGATCAATGCCGCTTTCGCCGAAGTGCGGCGTGTGGATACGCTCTTTTCGACCTACAAGCCGGAGAGTCCCGTCTGGAAACTCAACCACGGCAGCGATACACTGGTCATGCTGCCGGATGAAGTCTACACCGTTCTGCTTCGCTGCGACACACTCTGGCGCCGCAGCAAGGGTGCCTTCGACGTCGCGGTACAGCCGCTGATCGAGGCATGGGGCTTCGACGGGGAGAATCCCGCCGTGCCGTCGGACGCCGTTCTGCAGGTCGCATTGCGCAACAGCGGATGGAATCACATCACGCTCGATGCGGATCGCACGGTCCGGAAACCCAATGGTGCGGGCGTGAATTTCGGCGCCATCGCCAAGGGCTATGCGGTTGACCGCGCGGTCACGGTTCTTCGCGACCGCGGCGTGTCGGAGGCGCTGGTCAACGCCGGCGGCGAAATCCGCGCCACCGGCGGCAGCTGGCAGGTGGGGATTCAGCACCCACGGTCGCCGTCGGAACTCCTGGCGGTGGTCGACCCGCAGGGACGCGCCATCGCGACCTCGGGCGACTATGAGCAGTTTTTCGAGAAGGACGGCGTCCGCTACCATCATATTTTTGATCCGTCGACCGGTTTCCCCGCACGCGGATGTCAAAGCGTATCGGTGATTGCCGGCGACGACATGACCGCTGACGCGCTCGCGACCGCCGTCTTTGTGATGGGTCCCGCTGCCGGCCTGGAATTTTTACAACAATATCCTGATATTGAAGCACTTATCGTCGATGATCAGGGCGTGGAACACCGTACGTCCGGCTTCGATCGATACCGAACAAGGTAAGGAATCATGGATCTGAATATTCTGATTGCAATCGCCACGATGGGTGGACTCGGATTTATCTTCGCCGGCGCACTGGCCATCGCCGACAAAAAATTGCGTGTCGAGGAAAATCCGCTCATCGGACAGATCAACGACGTGCTCCCCGGCGCCAATTGCGGCGCCTGCGGGAAGGCCGGATGCTATGACTTCGCTGTCAACGTCGTGGATGGAAGCATGGGACCCAACGGCTGTCCCGTAGGCGGACAGGAAGTCGCCAACGATATCGCCGCCCTGCTGGGCATCGAAGCCGGCACCGCGGTGAAAATCGTCGCGCGTGTACTCTGCCGCGGCGGCAATATCGAGGCCGCGCGCAAGATGGTGGAGTACCACGGACCGCAGAGCTGCGCGACCATGGATCTGGTCAGCGGCGGCTCGAAGCAGTGCCAGTATGGCTGCATGGGCGGCGGCGACTGCGTCGACGTCTGCACCTTCAATGCCATCCATCTGAACGAGAACGGTCTTCCCGTGGTTATCGACGAACTCTGCACCGGTTGCGGCATGTGCGTGAAGGCCTGTCCCCGTGGCATTATCGAACTGCATCCCGCCGACCGCGAGGTGTTTGTTTTCTGCAAGAGCCACGACGATCCGAAAACCTCGAAAGAAGTGTGCGATGTGGCCTGCAGCGGCTGTGGCATCTGCGCGCGCAAATCCGACGGCGGCGTGATCATGGAAGACGGACTCGCGGTGATTCAGTGGGAGAACTTCGACCCCGACAAGATTCCGTTTGACAAGTGCAAAACCAGCGCGATCTGTTTTCTGCGCGATAGCTTGGCCAAACACACTGCTGAACAGGCGGCCATCGCGGCGGAAATCACCCCTGAACAGAACAATTGATGGAAAGGAAGCCGCATGCGCGGTGAGGATATTTACGAGGAAGGAATCGTGCTCTCCGCTGCGAGCGGTCGCGCCACGGTGGCGGTCGCTCTCGGTGATGCCTGCGAGGAATGCACCGCAAAGGTGTTTTGCAGCGCGGGCGAGTCGAAACAGAACACCGTCGAGGCGCGCGATCCCTTCGGCGTGCATGCCGGGGACCATGTGCGCATCGTCGTGCACGGAGAAGACATGTTCAAGGCGGCCTTCCTGCTGTACGGCATTCCGCTCCTTTTGATTCTTGCCGGCATTCTCCTCGGTACGTATGTGTTCGATCCGGGACTGATGCCGACCGAGCTGTGGTCGTTCATTCTCGGCGTCGGCTTGGCCGGTGCGTATTACTTGGTCTTTTTTCTCAACGGCGGTGAAGCGCGCGGCGAAAGCATGATGCCCGATATCATTCTCGTGCAGGGGAGGGATTGAATGCAGGAGTCACCGATTCCCAACCGGCCCCTTTCGCACGACGAAATGATAGAAGTTCTTCGCAGCAACTTCGTGTTCCCCGGCGAATTCCCCGTGACGGTGATTGCGCGCAGCGGCAGCGACTTCTACGCGCGGCTGCATGCGATGCTGGAAGCTCTTCAGGGAGAAACGACGTTCACGATTCAGGAACGTCCCTCGTCAAAAAACAACTTCACCTCGTACCGAATCGAGATTTTTGTCGAGTCGGCGGAGACGGCGCTCTATCGCAAGGAAGCGATCGGCAAAATCAGCGGCGTGCTGATGATGTTGTGAGCCGCCCGCGATTCTTGCAACCCCCCTACATTATTGCGTATTTTTCTGTGTTATGCTGAACACGCACGCCATATTCATGGGCGCGCCGCTGGAAACCCCGGATATTGAAACCGAGGTCACTGACGGCACTGCCACCGACATGCCTTCCAAGGTCATTCTCTTCAATGACAATGTGCATACCTTCGAAGACGTCATCGGTCAGCTGCAGAAAGCCATCAGCTGTTCCCGCGACAAAGGCGAAGCGCTCGCATGGGAAGTGCACACCCGCGGACGCGCCTGCGTGTACACGGGAGAAATGAACGAGTGCCTGCGCGTAAGCGGCATTCTCGAAGAAATAGCCCTGCATACGCAGATCGAAATGTAGTTCATTCACCTTGAGACAGACATTCATTTATGACTTCAGCTGATATCCGCCAGAGTTTTCTCACCTTCTTCCGCGAAAAACAGCACCGCATCGTCGACAGCGCACCTGTTGTGCCGCATGACGATCCGACGCTGCTGTTCACGAACGCCGGAATGAACCAGTTCAAGGATGTTTTCCTCGACCTCGGCACCCGCGAATACACGCGCGCCGCCGACACGCAGAAATGCATCCGCGTTTCCGGCAAGCACAACGATCTCGAGGAGGTTGGCCGCGACACCTATCACCATACGTTTTTCGAGATGCTCGGCAACTGGAGTTTCGGCGATTACTACAAGCGCGAAGCGATCAGCTGGGCCTGGGAACTGCTGACCGAGGTCTGGAAGCTCCCGAAGGAGCGGCTGCATGCCACGGTGTACCAGGACGACGACGAAGCGCTCGCGCTCTGGACGGAAGTCACCGACATCGATCCCGCGCACGTGCACCGCTTCGGCGCCAAGGACAATTTCTGGGAAATGGGCGACACCGGTCCGTGCGGACCCTGTTCCGAAATTCACATCGACATGACGGAAAACGGCGACGGCGGTCCACTGGTCAACGCCGGCGTCCCCGAGGTTATGGAAATCTGGAACCTGGTGTTCATCCAGTACAACCGCGATGAGCAGGGCGTCCTGCACGACTTGCCGAAGAAGCACATCGACACTGGCATGGGCTTCGAACGCATCTGCGCCGTGATGCAGGGAAAGAGGTCCAACTACGACACCGACGTGTTCATGCCCGTCATCGACCGCATCGCGGAAGTTACCGGGCAGCCCTATGAAGGCGAGCAGCGGCAGGTCTCGATGCGCGTCATCGCCGATCATGTGCGCATGCTCACATTCTCCATCGCCGACGGCGCAATCCCGGGCTCGGAGGGACGCGGCTACGTTCTGCGACGCATCCTGCGCCGCGCCGCGCGTTTCGGACGCAATCTGGGGGTGCGGGAGCCGTTTCTGTGGAGCATCGTCGGCACACTGTGCGACACGATGGGTGATGTATTTCCCGAGATCGTGGAAAACAGGCATGTGGTTGAGAAGGTCATCCGTGCGGAGGAAGAGAGCTTCAACGCAACGCTCGACCGAGGCCTCGAAATATTCGAGGATATCGTGGCGCGAACGAAGAAAGCGGGCGGCACGGTCATAGACGGTGCCGATGTGTTTCGTCTGTACGATACGTTCGGTTTCCCTCTCGATCTGACGAATCTGCTCGCCGAAGAACATGGCCTCACGATTGATGGCGTGCGTTTCGACGCGCTGCTGTCCGAACAGAAGAAACGTTCGCGTGCGGTGACGAAGAAGAACGTCGTTTTCCCGACCGCCGGAGGCAGCGGTGCCATTCAACTGGATTTGCTCGACGGCGCGCCGGCCGGGACCGAATTCACGGGTTATGAATCCTTCACCTCCGAGGCAACCGTGACCGGGCTTCGTAAAATCGGCGAGGATCTGTTCATTCTCCTCGACTATACGCCGTTTTACGTCGAGTCCGGCGGTCAGGTCAGCGACCAGGGACAGCTCGTGTGGAACGGCGTCAGCGCCGCGGTCGAAGGATTGATCAAGGCCGACGGCGGTGTCATCCATGCTGTCAAGGCCGATGCATCCTTCGCCCCGCAGCTCGGCGACACCGTGCAGGCGCAGGTGGACGTGCGGTCGCGGCGCGATACCATGCGCAATCACACCGCAACGCATCTCCTGCACGCGGCGCTGCGCACCGTGCTCGGCACGCATGTACAGCAGGCCGGGTCGCTGGTCGATCCCGAGCATTTACGCTTCGATTTCTCCCACTACGAGAAAGTGAGCGACGAGCAGCTCGAAGCCATCGAGACACTGGTGAATGAAAAAATTCTTGAGGGGATTCCCGTGCAGCAGCATCGCGCGATTCCTTTCGACGATGCCAAGACCATGGGCGCGCTCATGTTCTTCGGAGACAAATACGGCGACGTCGTCAATGTGCTGCAGGTCGACCAGTTTTCGATGGAGTTCTGCGGCGGTACGCATGTACACAACACCGCCGAGATCGGTTTGCTGAAAATCACATCCGAAGGATCGGTCGCCAGCGGAACTCGACGCATCGAAGCAGTGACCGGGCGTGGCGTGGCGCAGTACATCGAAAGGATGCACGAGCAGCTCGCAGAACGCCGCCGTCACGAAGCAGCGCTGCATGATGAAATCAAGCGCCTCGAGAAAGAGCTCTCAAAGCTTTCGGTGGAACAGGGCGCATCACAGATCGACAGCATCCTCGGCGCCGCGGAGGAATGGAACGGCAGCCGGATAGCGGTCGCGCGCATGCAGGCGGGCGACGCCGAGCAGCTCAAAGGCATCGGCGACGTGCTGCGTGAGAAACTGCACTCTGGCGTCGGACTCCTGGCCGATGTCGTCGACGGCAAGGTGCTGCTCGTCTGTGTGGTCACCGACGATCTCGTTGCCAAAGGCGTCAAGGCCGGCGCTCTCGTGGGCCTGATCGCCAAGAGACTCGGCGGCGGCGGCGGCGGACGTCCCCACATGGCCACCGCAGGTGCGAAGGACACTGAATCGCTGGATGCCGTTCTCGCCGAGGCACCGGCCATCATCCGCGAAGCGGCGACAACGTGACGCGCCCTGCGCCGATATACGACCGCCTCCTGGCGGCGCATCGGGAGGGACGTCCCCAACTCTTCGTGCTGGTTGATCCCGACAAATCGGATCCGTCAGACCTCCCGGGCTTCGTCGCCGAAGCGCAGGATGCGGGGGTGGACGGCTTCCTGGTCGGCGGCAGCCTGGCGCTGCTTCCCACGTTCGAGGAATGCCTGCGCGCAATGAAAGTGACCGCGCGTGTGCCGGTGGTGATATTCCCCGGCGGCGTGCATCAGGTCTCCGGTGAAGCCGATGCGATACTCTTTTTATCCATCATCAGCGGCCGCAATCCCGAGCAGCTGATCGGACAGCATGTGATCGCCGCGCCGATGGTACGTGAACTCGGACTGGAGGCGATCTCGACTGGCTACATGATCATCTCATCCGATGCCGTGACGTCGACCGAATACATGAGCTATTCGAAACCCATTCCGCGAGAGAAGGCCGAGATCGCGGCCGCGCACGCCCTGGCGGCGGAGATGCTGGGAATGAAGCTGGTATATCTCGAGGCGGGCAGCGGCGCTCCGCAGAGCGTTCCCCCCGCGATGGTGCGCATGGTGCAGGCGTTGGTCGACGTTCCCGTCGTCGTCGGCGGAGGAATCCGCACACCGGAAGCGGCCGCGGAGAAAGTCGCCGCGGGCGCATCCATCGTCATCATCGGAAACCATTTTGAGGAAGACGGCAACCGGGCGCAGCTGCGTGCGTTCGCGGAGGCAGTGCACGAAGGCCGGACGCGCAGCATCACCGAACTTTGACCGGGAGGTCGCATGCATCGCATATTGATTCCTGCCACACTACTGGCGCTGCTGCTTGTCAACGCCTGCGCCCCGCTTATCGAACTCGAGGACGAAAACACCGCGCTTCGGTCGAGACTGGATTCACTCGAAATCGTGCTTGCCGAATGTCGTGGACAGGGTGATCTTCTGCAGGAGCGGATGGGGGCGATAGAAAACGAAAACCTCTTGCTCGACGACAGGAACAGGGAGCTGACCGCACGCATGGCGGAACTCCAATACACAGGATCGGGGAATCTTCCCCTCGACCCCGACTCCCCGGCCATCG
>JACZJN010000175.1 GCA_014860565.1 Bacteroidota bacterium | reverse complement strand
GGGGGGGGGGATTGGTGTTACACGACACGGGCATCACCGGGCGGATTCATGAATCCGCCCTACGTGCGTTCGGACCGATGCGATTTCAATGCGGGAGTTTGCGGATGGCGAATGTTTTCGTATTATCAGGCAAAATAATCGGATTCCCTTTCATTCATCCGGAGGTCGTATGTGTCGTTGGCTGATGTTCGCCATGCTGATTGTTTTCACCGGAAATGTCTTCGCGCAGGAGACGGACGATACGACCGCGTGCCGCGGTCCCTGGCGGCTGGAATACCAGATGATGATCGGGAACGTCCGCGTGACAGACATCGAGGATATCCCCCAGCCGAAGATCGGTGCGGTTTCGCAGTCCAGCGGATTCCTGCTCGGGCTTGAATACCGCCTCGGCAACGACTGGTCCCTGTACGGCGGTGCGCATGTGAACTCCCGACAGGGCATGGCGATGGCGGACGGCATCCCCTTCGAACTGCAGGAGAATGGCCTCGACATTCCCATCCTTCTGCGCGTGAATCGTTGGGTTCCTCTCGGCGGCCTGCTCCCATCCGTCGGATTCGAAGCGGGTATCGGTCCGTACTACGGAATGGTTTTCGGGATGAAGGCCTACGAGCTTCCGGAAGTCTTCCAACCACGCGCGATCGGCGCCGATGCCGACGCTTTCGCCTACCACCATCTCGGCATTCTTGCGGAACTGCGTTTTCGTATCCGTCTGACGGAGCGCGATGCCGTGAGCGTCGGCGTGCATGTCGCGCAGGACCTGCTCACCTTCGGTGCCGGCGACGACCAACCCATTATTCCCCGCTTCAGCCTTGGCGGTATCGCGATCGGTTATTCCCGGCCCATATTCTGACGATCCCCATGCAGGGCGGATTCGTGAATCCGCCCTACGGCGTTTTGTTTCGTACGGGGAGAAATCACCGCACCCGGTATTTCCATTCATCGGTGGCGAATTTCGTGGCGATGCGCGCGTGAGCATCGGCCCATTCGTCGGGGGTGACGGCGGAGGGGTTCGTGCGGTGCATGCCCGCGAAGGCGGCGGCGAGGCGTTCGCGCACAACGGCATGGGACATGTCCGTAAAATCGGATAACGGACTCACTTTCTTCACTGCGCTGGGCACGGCTTTCTCCGAGGTGCGTTCTTTGTCGAGCCGGAGCAGTTTCCACATCATCGCGCCGTCAATGGCATAGGCCATGGTCACATGATGCAGCACCGTGCGCCGGCGGCGGCACTGCGCGGCGCCGCCGATTTTCGCCACGGGAGAGACGATGTCGTTGATGGGACGATAGCTTGCCGGAATGCCCATGCCCCGCAGGGCGCGGACCGCCCACATGTCGAGGTAGGCGAAAGACTGCCGGAAGGAGAGTCCCTCCACCACCGACTCCGGGACGATGATCGACCAGGTGATCGTCCGCTGCGGTTCGACCACCATCGCGCCGCCGCCGCTGATGCGGCGCGCAAATCGAAAGCCCTCCCGTTCCGCGACCGCGGGATCGAATTCCGCCCCGACGCTCTGGTACGAACCGAGGATCGCCGCCCGTTCGGCCCAGTCCCACAGCCAGAACACCGGCCGCCGGCGTCTTTCCGCCACCGCGTAGAGCAGCGTTTCATCCAGCGCGAGATTCTCCTCCGCCGTCCGGGGCGCTTCGACGATGACGTCGAATTCCAGTTCCTCGATCCGCGCGTTGAGCGACTGATCCCATTCCGTCTCGCTGAAAGCGGGATTCCAGTCCGGGATGCCGGAGACGCTGTCCCGCCGGTTTTTCCATCGGATTTCCGTTTCCGGCTTCCTGCTATCCGGCGTATACTCAGCCGCACTCGCAGACCTTCCCGCCTCCGGCAGGTCCGCGGCAGTACTCCCGTTGCTCCCCGCCTCCCGCGGTTCCGTTGTGGACGTGTCCGGTGCCGCCTTCCCCGGTCGGGCTCGCTGGCGTGCATAGCCGTCGAGAGTCAGTCCGGCAGGAGAATCCTCGGGAGGATTCGGCAGCAGGGAGGCCAGGCGCTCGCGTCCGCCGAGCACCGTGAGCACGCGAATGAATGTCTCGAGTGATACGCCTTCCCCGTTTTCCATGCGACGGACGGTTCGTACCGACACGCCTGCCTGCACGGCAAGCTGTGCCTGCGTGATGTTCTTCGACAGTCGAATCCTCTCCAGCTCCCAGCACAGCGCCTGCTCGATCTGCAGCGGCGCTGCAACGGCAAAGTTCACGTTATAGGACATTTCTTGCCTGTTATCCGTTCTTAAAGCAGGATATACGGCAATATATTGCCTGTTATGTATGAATGTCAATAGAGATTTTTCGACCGGACAAAAGTTGCCGATTACGAAGGAATGGCATCAACAGGCAATATCTGTCCGTGCCGCCGAAAAGTCGATGGATATGGGAGAAATGTCAGGGCCGATCACGGTGCGGATTGGGCATTTGCGCTGTACAGCAGCAACCCTTCGCGGTCTATATGCGCACGAAGCGCAGCGCTCGTGATAGCATGGTAACGGAGAACGTCGACGCGTTGGGGAAGGGGAAGTTCCTCGAAGCGCGCGGCAAACCGGGCCTGGTCGGTCAGGGTGAGGGTGGATCCAAACAGGCAGATATCGATATCCGATTCTGGAGTGAAAGTCCCCATGGCGCGTGACCCGAACAGCACGGCCTTCTCCACACCCGAATGAGAACGCAGGATGTCGAGTATCGCCAAGGTCGATGCTGCGTCGATACCGGTGATCATTGCGCTGACCGCTTTTCGTCAAGCCGGGCATGCAACGCCAGAAGCATCGGGGCATATTGCCCGCGAATAAGCAGCACGGCCTCCTCGGCCGCGGTTTCGTCGTAGCTGTGACTGAGCAGATTCCGCTTGTCGAGTGCATCGAGCGCAGTGGCAGCTTCAGCCTCCGTCAGATATCCTGCCGTGAAGGCGGTACGGATCGTTTCCTGCGGCGTCCTGGGGTCATGTCCTTCATGGAACAGCAGATCCTTGAGCGTATTCCAGGCGAGTTCGAAGGAAAACTCGAACGTCTGCACGAGACCGGCGCGCTCGAGATCGGAATACTCGCTCTGCTCGCATGCGGATGCGAGCAGTGTCAGGGCCTTGTGAAAGTTCTCGAATCGCTGATGCCAGCGTATCTCCGCGGTATTGCTCATGATTTTCTCTCGCTCTGAATTGCTTCTCAGGAGAAAGATACCAGAAATGAACGACAATGCCTCCCGGGGGAGGCATTGTCAGGGAAAAAAGTGATGAACAGGATTACTGTTCCGACTTCGGCGTCTCGTGGCTCACCATCCAGTTGATGCCGAACTTGTCGGTGCACATGCTGAAATAGGAGCCCCAGAAAGTTTTGTTCGGGGGCATCATCGGCACGCCGCCGTCCGAAAGTCCGGCGAAGAGGCGGTCGACCTCTTCATCGCTTTCGACGTTGATCGAAAGCGAGAAATTGTTGCCCTGACTGAAATTCTGCGCCCACTCGCCGCCGGTGTCGCTGCCCATGAGTACCATGCCGTTTCCGAGATCGAGCGACATGTGCATGATGCGCTTGCCCATTTCTTCGGTCATCTCCGGTGCGCCTTCCATCGGCGGCATTTCGCTGAACCGGCCGACATACGGAATCGCTCCCCCGAGCACGGATTTATAGAAGAGGAACGCTTCCTCGCAGTTGCCGTTGAAGGTCAGGTACGCATTGAGACCATTCATCGTCTACTCCTGCTGAATGAAGTGGTAGTGGGAATTGAGCTTCAATGATAGCGTGGAAACACCGTTCAAGTCAAGACGGAAAAGCGGGACAACCGCGCGACGGCGAGATGCGTGACACCGATTCTCATTTCACCGGCGGATCGTTCTCCGATCGGTGGCTGCGATACTGCAATTGTTCCTCCCGTACCTCGAGCACCGTGCTCAATCGCCGGGCCATGTCGTGGGAATACGTTCGTCGTCCATGTTCATAATCGCTTATCATGTTCTGGCGGATGCCGACTTTTTTCGCAAGTTCCGTCTGGGTCAGGCCGGCCTTCAGACGTGCACCGGCGAGCAGGTTTCCGACACGGTTCTTCTCCATCTCTTTCCAGAATGCGGTTTCTTCGACAGGGATCGATTCGTCCGTCTCGCCGACGGAAAGCACTTCGACGTCGTACTTCTTCCGAATCCACGCGAGAAGCCCGGCGACATCATCGCCCTGGAGAGAGATTTCAATACGGGGCTTTTTCACGAGAGCCAACATAATACACCTCTATGACAATATCATTCTTCCGGCAGGTCCAGCACGCCACGTATCTGTAATTCAAGTGACAGTGGAATCGATCATCACCGAGGGAAGAAAAATTCCGCCAGGACTTTTGTACAGGGCCATCCATCTGGAGGTCGTTGATGAGCAGGTAGAAAAGCTGCTGAACTTCCGGGGGAAGTTTCAGTACCCCCCGTTCAAGCTTTCTCCGTATACAGACCTTGTATCCCGGCATGGGAATAATATAACCATTTGATATAGTTATAACAAGTTATATTGATCCCCCCTAAGTTGCACCTTACCGCGTAATCACGACATGCGTCGCGAGTTCCGAGGGCACATGCTCGGCGCAGCGATACCCCAGCGCGCGCATGTCCAGTCCTTCGAAGAGTGCTTCACCGCTGCCGAGCAGTACGGGAGCGACGGCGAGATGGAGTTCGTCGATGAGTCCCTCACGCAGATATTGCCGGATGGTATCGGCTCCGCCGCCGATGCGAACGTCCATTTCTCCCGCCGCCTCGCGGGCGCGGTCGAGTGCCTCGTGGATTCCGCCCGTGACGAAGTGGAACACGGTGCCGCCCTCCATTGCCAGCGTCGTGCGGGCGTAATGGGTGAGCACGAACACCGGGACGTGATAGGGCGGATTCTCGCCCCACCAGCCGCGCCAATTCTCATCCGGCCACGGACCGCGCACCGGGCCGAACATGTTCCGTCCGAGAATCCACGCGCCGATGTTCACGAATCCCCGCGCGGCGAAATCATCGTCGACGCCAGTACTTCCGTCCGCTCCGCCGTCGTGCATGCGACGAAACGTGCGCGTCGGGAACACCCATTGATGCAATTCCATTCCGCCCACGCCGAGCGGATTTTCGATATCCTGTCCCGGACCGGCGGCGTAGCCGTCGAGGGAAAGCGAGAATGATGCAACGCGAACCTGTGCCATGTATTTCCTTTCTCCTGTTTTGTCTTTGCTACGACCCCGGCAGCCTCGGATTTCGCCTGTCGGACGGCGGACTCGATTCCGTCGGTGACGAAGTGCACGGTCGAGTCGGGGTGCGGCCACCCGATGGGGATGCTGTGCGTGAGCACGAAGGCGGGACCGAACGCGTGCTTCCCGTTCCATCCCTCGGCTTTATCGAAGGTACGGCGTCCAGTGAGCATGGCCCCGTGTTCGGACACGAGCCCGTGAAAGTGCATGGCGCTCGGCTGCGACATGTGAAACGTCATGGGATCGGATCCTCCCGTGTGTATTTCAACGTCGTCGGACATGTACCAATCGAACACTTCGGCCACGCCGTCGTCGATGTCCGCGACAAAGCCGTCGAGCGACATCGACATGATCGCAATGAGTTTGGACATTCTGTACTCCTTTTGTCGGGAATATACCGAATGGCTGAGGAGCTGGGAAGTGCATTCTTCGCGAGCATCCCTCAGTGTTTGAGCTTTCTTTCGAGAGGATCAGTCATCGTTTGTTGTTTTTAGGAGGGAAAGCATATGCGCGGGTGACCTCCGCCGCTTCGACGGAATAGGATTCGTACCAGCGTTCGCGTCCCGCCTGCTGGGCCAGTACATGTTCCGGGTGAGCTTTCCAGGCGCGGATGGACTCCTCGTCCCGCCAGTACGAAAGCGCGATTTCCTCCGCGCCTTCTGTCACGGAGTGAAAGTCCAGGCAGCCGAAATCGTGCAGGGCAAGTTCGCGCATGCGCGCGGCGGTGCGGGAATACTCCTCATCGAGGGAGCGAATGCGGGCGCGGAAGATTACGATGTACATTCTTGGGAGACCTCCGAATCGGTAAGCGAGTCACAGGGCATGAAGCGTCCGGCTTCCGCGCCCTTTTGGCGAAACAGGGAAAAAATTAACATAGTGGTAGTACCGCTTCACTGATGAGAAAATGGAATCCCTGTCAATGACGAACGTTTCGTAATGACTGAAAACAGAGCCGTGAGCGTTGTTCGTCGAGACTTTGTAGGTCCAATTGTCTCCGATCGAATGCGGGAAGTAGGAAAGATCTATGCTCGATACCTGGCGATTGCGGCGAACCCGAGTAGCATGATGGATGTGAACAACAACATGCGTGTCGCCATGAACACTTCGCTATTTCAGCAAGGACATGATTTTCACGACCGATCGATTGGGCGTTGTAAGCACGTAGTAGTACATACCTGACGAAAGCGAAGAACCATCGAACATTAGCTCGTGATACCCCGGTTCCAGGACCGCATCGACGAGCGTCGCAACCCGCCGGCCAAGAAGATCCAGAATGTACAGGCCGGTTTGACCTCGCTCGATCAGCGAGAAACGGATGCGCGTCGAGGAATTGAACGGATTCGGACTGTTCGGAGCGAGGACAAGCGTGTTCGTTCCGTCGAACAACCGATCGCCGCTTTCACGACAGATAGTGACACTGATATGGCCCGTATTGTTACGAGACGCGACAAACGACGGTGACCATCGAAAATCCGTCAACGTAATCGGCGACTCCGCGACGGTACCGAGCGTCACCAGCGACGGGATCGTGAGGATGACCTCGTCGGCGGTCCGATATTCGCCGGCGATCTCGACCTGACGGACCGTGCCGATATCGTTATACCGATCCACGAGCGGGTACAGGACCGAACGCTCGAAGGATACGATTCCGGTATAGGCGAGACGCGGCAGTCCCTCAAGGTTGCGGGACTCGGCCATGCGTATGGTGATCGCCACGGTGTCACCCGGAGCGGCCGTGATATCCGGAATAAAAAGCACTGTCATCGGCTGCGCTGCGGCGGAAACGATCTTTTCCACGATCCATGCGCAGCCATGCCGATCGGTTACCGAGAGCAAATACCGTCCCGGTTCAGTCACATCGATGAATGTTCCCGTCCCACCAGTGGACCATGAGTAGTCGGGAAATCCGGTATCCGTCTCGATCCGGATCGCTTCTCCGGGGTAAATACTATCCGGACCGTATATGCTGATCAGAGGTCTGGGGACGATGCGAACATCCATCATCGACTCGCCGGAACAGCCGTTTCCATCGCGCACCGTCACGTTGTACGATCCTGCCTTCTCGACGATAATGCTCGCCGTCGTATCACCCGTGGACCAGGCGTAACTCTGGTAATCGGCTTCCACGGACAGACTTCCTGAAGAGCCCTCGCAAATCAGGGAATCGCCGGATATCGTCGGAACGATGCGAGGCACGACTTGCACGAAAGCCTCCTTCGCCGTTGTGCATCCGTTTTCATCCGTTACGGAAAGTTCGTACTGAGTCGAACTATCCGGCGACGCGATCGTCTTCAGGGTGGACGGATCGCTGAGCCCATACTCCGGCTTCCACGAAATGACAGAATTCCCCGTACCGCCCGTGATCCTGGCTTCAAGTTGCACGCTCGATCCCTGACAGATCGTGTACAAGTCCGGCATTTCGAGAACCGGCGGGTCCAGAACACGAACGTGGATGCTATCCATGGTCCGGCAACCCGTCAGATCCGTCACCATGCACGTGTATGTCGCATCCAGGACGGGGGTTACCTCGATCGATGCCGTCACGGTGTCGGCAAGCGTCGATGATGTCCAGGTGATCCTGTAGGGCGGCATTCCACCGCTGACGAGGAAACCGAGCAGCACGGGCTGGCCCTTGCAAACTTCGACGGTGTCCGGACCGTCCGTATGCAGCTCCTGACGCACTTCCACGTACACGCTGTCCTCGCAGACACAACCGGTCAGATCGGTAACGACGACACGATACATCGTCGAGGAATCCGGAGAGGCGAGCGGTGATGGGGCGTAGGGATCGTCGAGTCCATCATCCGGATACCAGAAATAGACAAGCGGCTCGCGACCGCTCGACGCGCATTCAAGTCGTACGGAACCAGAAGGACAGATCGCCGTATCGCCCATCGCCGTGACGGTAGGCCTGGGGTAGATGGTCAACCGTCGCGTGATGGTGTCGATTGCCCCGTTCATATAAACGACGGCGTTGACAAAGAACTGCCCCTCGGATGGAAACAGGTGCGTGACGACTCGCCCCGTATCCGTTCTTGCGGGCACCAGAGAGTCGTTGAACAACCATCGGATCGAGTCACTTACTAGTAGATCGGATATCCGGAACGTCGATGGCGTGCCCACACAAACGTTGCTGTGGGTGTAGCGCAACGGATGAAAGATACTCTGATTGAATGCGGGTAGGCTGCTCGAATTATACGAGGATCGAGGAGTGGTCTCGATAATTGGAATAACCTGCTGCCGATAACCGCATGAATCGCCAGCCCGATCTGGATGGTCAATGATTCCGACTAGGGAGTCCCGATCCATCACAGTATATATTTTACCATCGGGTCCAATTTGCATCAAACCGAATTGGGGATGGGGTCCAGAGGAATATTCCGCAACAATGTGCCGGCTTCGTTGTATCTCGGCTACATCACTCGCGATTAATGTGAACTGATGGATTCTGGCAGGCCTATAGAGCATCTTTGACGCGCTCGTAACATATAAAAATCTCCCATCCGACGAAAATTCAAGACCATACGGCTGCATTTCCGCTTCGGGTAGTAATTGATACATATATACAGCATTTCCGGTTTCTACATTGTATCGATATACGGAAATGTCGCCGCGACCCCAGTTTGCGACTGCCAGCACCATTCCATCTGGCGATATCTTCATGCTACCAATTTTCTGATCATTTTCCTTCCCCGTATACTTCGCGAATACCGTATCTGATATTATCTTGTTGCCGGCTATACCTTGATCGGAAATCTCGAAGGAAGCGATCCGACCCTTGTCCCAATCTATAGAGATTAACCAGATCCCTGTTCCGTATATTTTATCGATCGCTGTTATTTTTTCCGCCGAGCTTGTTAACAACACCGAATTTTTATTCTCGACCGTCATGCCTCTCGAGCCAGACCGTATCTCGATCCGGGAGTAGCAAAGCCTGGAGGAATCGGAATATTGGTCTTGTGTCGTAAATACAAGAATGGACCTATCTGAATTCGGATGCTTTACCACCAAAGCAGCTGTTGTCGACGATCCCCCACCGAGCAGGTAGCGTCCGTTTCGTGCAATATTACCTTCCCCATCCCAAACGGTCTGACCGTTCGTATAGAGCAACAACCTGCCCGAATCCGATGACAACGAAGCGGAACCCTCGAAGTTCGTCATATTCGGATTGTAAACCGATTGGGGCGTACCGTCGCTGAATGTGATCGCCCGTCGTTGGGGGAAATACCAGTTCCATGCTTCCTTCTGGGCGAGGAGCGGGTTTGGCGACATGATCGAAACAATATAAAGAAGCAGGAAAACGGCCACCATCGCTCTTGGTCCGCTTTCTCTTCCGCTTGCACTCGCATTTGGCCATCTCCAATGCATCAGCCAGTTTACCTCGGTGCTGTCACATGAATATCGGCGCTATTCCGCTCATTATCAAGAGGAGCGCGTCCTTGTGCATCTTAGCTACGTGCCTTTTCCTGTCCTGATCCGACGAAACAGCCCACGCTCCTCGCCCTGAATTGTTCCAGGGCGGAGGAGCGTGGCCTCATGCCTTTCGGTGCAGTCTCATGTGGAAGTCTCCTTGGGATGAGGTCTTCCCGATTCGTTGCCGTTCAGTCGATGACGCTCATCGTGATCATTCTCGATCCCGCATTCGTGCGGACGATGCAGAAGTAAATCCCGGCGGGCAACACCGAGGCATCGAATTCTATACTGTACGAGCCTGCTGTCTGGTAATTGTCCCGCAGTACCTTCAACGTCTGGCCGAGGATGTTCTTGACTACGATTTGGACATTCCCGGCCAATTTTATGGAATAAGGTATGACGGTGGTTCCACTGAACGGGTTCGGATAATTCTGTTCGAGAAGCAGGTCAGCCGGTGTCGGTGTCGTTCGGTCGCCGCCGCCACCGCTCCTTGTGTCAGGCTTTCGGATGTATCTGCCCATTTCGATATCGACATAGTATCGGAACATGTCCTGCGCGACCAAGATAAGTGGATCGGTCGAGAACTGCGACTCGATCTGCTGCAGAATTGACAGTGCCGCCGTCGTATCCGCCTGCTTGTACAGCTCCAAATACATGTTCGCGGAAAGATTGTTTCTAAGTTGTCCGCTGTTTGTCAGGTAGTTTAGCGCGTATTCGTACAGACTGTCCGCCTTATTGTAGGCATTCAATTCAGTCGCAAGAATCGCCTGCGCGTAGGCAAGATTCGCCTTCACCGAATCCGCTCCGTTCCTGTTGCAGTACGCGGCGTAATCGAGGATCGAATCGATCGCGACCGTCTGTTGATGCAACGAATCCGCCGCATACACGTCCAGGAAACCGGTCACGGCTCGCAGAACGATCGAATCAACGGTGGTAACGGCAAGGGACGCATAGATTTGAAGCGCTTCGATGAATTCGTCCTGTGCCAGGTACTCCTGCGCCATCTCGAATTGATCGTCCGGATACGGGTGACCGATCGGTTCACAGTTTTCGGAAGTTGAAAAGCGAAACAATCTGGACACCGTCGGTTTGGATTCCGCGTAGTAGTAGTTATCGTCGTTCGGATTCCAGTCATCGCACTGCAACCAGAGATCGGAACTCCTCAGCGCAACCGCCTGCATCCCACCCGACTTCCCGCTCATCGAGTTCCCGTCGCCGTAGTGGTGCCCCCCGGAATAGATTCCGAGGACCGTTTTGCTGTGATCGTTCCCTAGGATTGTCGTATCGTTTTCCGAGAACATATTGACGCCGTGACTCCCGTAGGGACCCACCGTACCGTCTCCCCCGATCAGGGAACTGAACGACTCGAGGTGCAGTCCGTTTCGGTTTGAATCGATAGTGTTTCCATGCAGACGGGCCGTTGCGTTATACATGAACAGTCCGTCCGCCGTCCGCGCCGGAGGATTGAGCGCCAAGCCTTCCCTGCCGTTGTTCGAGATCACGTTGCCCTTCAGATAGATTCCCTTCCTCGTGAACATCAGCGATACGCCATATCCTTCATTCTCGTCGATGCGGTTATCGACGATTGCCGGCATGCAATCGCTGACGCACAGCACGCCGTGACTCCAAGTGTTGTGGATGTAGTTTCCGCTCAACGTTCCCTTCGCCACAGCTGAAACGTAATGGACACCTACATCCACACCAGATATATCACAGTCCGATATTTGAGGTGACCCTCTCCATATCGCAATCCCGAGACTGTTTTCATCATCATAATGGAGGTCATTCTCATTATTATGTATGACACAGTCAGTGATTATCGGCTGGCCGTTTAGAGGATCATAGTTTTGCACGATAATGGAACGGTTGACGTTGCAAAATTCGACGTTATCGATTTCCGCATCATGCGTGGCAATATTAAGAGCGGTTACACACCCTTCTATAATGGCATGCTCCATTCGAATTGTGCCGCCTCGCTTCACATCGATACCACCCCATTGCGCATAATATAAATACTCATGCTGCATATACCGCTGCAATCCGCTAAGGAGTATTTTATTGTCCTGCACGCCTCGTATAATCAGTGTTCCTTCGACAATGATCCTTGGTTGGATCACTTGGGGGGGCTTTGCAAAATCAAGAGAAGCAAAACGAACATGTGTCCGGGTTTCAAGGTTCTCAATAGGTGTCAGATCGATGGTCAGCGTCGCACCAGGCTTAACAACCACATCGTCGGTGACGTAAATCGGGCCAGACCACGTTTCATCTTCCGTTATTTCGCCTTGTTTCATTGTGGCGATCGCTTCATAGGCGTTCAAACGTCCTGTTCCCAACTTTGTGTCCTCGATGTCGGGATCCCACAACGGATCATCCATCGGATCTGTGGCACTCAACAACCGTTCCCTCAGCTCCGAAATGGATATATCCGGCCACCTTGAAACCACCAAAGCTGCAACACCAGCTGCTGCCGCGGCGGCGAAGGATGTATAGTAGCCACCTGCGGAAATATTCACAAAGGGATATGAATCGTACGATGTAATTTCCGATCGATATCTCCCGACATTTGCCGCGACGTTCAAGGTTTCCGACGTCGTAACACCTTGCAATGGCTCCGTGTTATCGTTTCCGACTGCGATTATCGGCAGCACACCATTATCAACAGCCCAGTCATACACCATCTTCCAGGCACAAACATACAGCTCTGAATCCTTATAATGGGCTCCACTATTAATGATAATTGTCTTTGCTCCATAAGAGATCCCAAAATCTATAGCCTGGGACAGCGAGATATTATCTCCATATGACACCGGCAGTAGCCGGGAAAGTGGCGCAATTCCTATTGATCCATTCGTTGTCGTGTCGAATTGACCTGCAATAATCGAGCATGTACGATACACATGATCCGTATTCATCATGTTAAGCCAGTTCTCCCAAGACCACGGGGAACAATCGTAACAGTAACAGTTCTCGGGTGGCTCATTCGTCCAAATATGTGCCGACCATTGGCTTCCCGTCCATTCGACCCACCAGCCCTCTATGATCTGCGTTCCAAAATCGCGCCAGATGGTTTTCGGCAGGTCGTCATTGCATATCCACCATCGGTATCCGGCATCGACCATCGTAACTATGGAGGCATCCGAGCGCGTGAATTCCCATGCATCGGTTACGCTCATGTCTTGGTCAGCGTACTGATCCGCAGTCCAGACGAACCACGACCAATTTGTTCCAAACACGGGATCGCTTGAATATTCACCATCGTTATAATATTCGTAGCATCCGTAAAATGCTTCTTCTCGTCGGACCACAGCTGCGGTTGTGTCTATCAACGTATTCTGCGATAAGCGATTGATCATCGTATCAAGCGTCACTGACGTATCAAATTCCAAAACGAAGTACTTCGTGAGTCGGCTCGAGTCAAACATGGCCATTTTTACAACGTTATTGAAGCCATTATTTCTCAACCAATCATATTCTGACTGGGCCTGTGTCGACAAATCTGTTGTATCGTGAACGATCTCGTTATAATAAGCGTCTAACGGCGAAATGACGCGCACAATCAGTCTTCCCTTTACGCAAAGGCTGTCCTGCGCAATCGTGCACTCCACTCCGCCCAGGAGCATAAGGAAGAACATAAGTAAGCGGTTTGCATTCAGAAATGTAGTCGAACATCCTAGAGTTTTGATTTCCATGGTATTACCTAATTCTACTGTGTTATAAAGATATTTCGTATCTTACGGCATCGAGAACATTCACGGAGCTCCGATGCCACTCCCATCGACACCCGAAGAACGATTTGATGCGTACATGACTCTTCTTATCGCCGTAATTGGCCATGCCGATCG
>JACZJN010000174.1 GCA_014860565.1 Bacteroidota bacterium | reverse complement strand
CATGCTGAAGAAGCATCACCCGATCTGGGTCAACACGCATTTCAACCATCCGGCGGAGATCACCACTTCTTCGCGTGAGGCGCTGGCGAAGCTGGCCGACGCGGGCATTCCCCTCGGGAACCAGAGTGTGCTTCTGGCGGGCGTCAACGACTGTCCGCGCATCATGAAAACGCTGGTGCACAAGCTCGTGATGAACCGCGTACGTCCATATTACCTCTACCAGTGCGATCTTTCCGAAGGGCTTTCGCATTTCCGCACGCCGGTCGGCAAGGGCATCGAGATCGTCGAGAGCCTGATCGGGCACACCAGCGGCTTCGCCGTGCCGACCTACGTCATCGATGCCCCCGGGGGCGGCGGGAAGATTCCCGTGATGCCGAACTACCTGATCTCATGGTCCACCAACAAAGTCGTGCTGCGCAACTACGAAGGCGTCATCACGACGTACAAGGAGCCCGACGCCTACGAACCGGTGTTCTGCGACCGGAAATGCGAGCAGTGCACCCTGCAGCTCGCGGTCGATTCGGCCGAGGACGAGTACCGTTCGGTGGGAATCGCGGAACTTCTCGCGGACCAGGACGAGGTCATTTCCCTCATCCCCGATAGCAACGAACGCCTCAATCGCCGCATCGGGGGGGCCAGCGGGGACGATCGCGAAAAAGATGGAGAAACCGGCAGCTGATACCGTTTCCTCCCGGCTTTTGCACGTTTCCCCTCGCCGGTTGTACTTTGCGGTATCAAGACATCAGACACCCGGCTCCTATACCACAACCCTAAGAAGAGACGCCTGATACCATGCGCACCGTCAACTCGCCCTTCGACACCATTGAAAAGCTTCTCCACTCCGTGATCCAACATGGTCCGAGCAGCAGCCGCATCTACCTGATGAAGCTGAAAAAAGAGGATCACCCCGATATAATACACGCGCTGCTGGACCTCGCGCGCGCGAACCATTACGGAAAGATATTCGCGAAAATTCCCGCCTGGGCGGAAGCGGATTTCGTTGCCGGCGGCTTCCATCGCGAAGCATCCGTGCCGGGGTACTATAATGGCGACACGGATGCCCTGTTCATGGCCCATTTCCTGACGAAGGAACGGGCGGCGGTGGGTGTTGAAATGCAGGATGTGATCGAGGGCAATATCGCCCTCGCGAAGGAGAAGTCGATTCCCGTCGAAGCCGTCGTGCTCGACACAGCCGCGGATTTCCCCTACACCATGCGCCGCCTCAATCCCGACGACGCGAGGGCCTTGACCGGCCTCTACGGCATGGTCTTCGAAAGCTATCCTTTCCCGATCTTCGAACGGGAGTACATCGTCCATACCATGGAAATCGACAGCATCGCCTACTATGGCGCGTTTGACGCCGCAGGTAAGCTCGTGGCCGCCTCCTCGGCGGAAATGGATAAGACGTCGCAGAATGCTGAAATGACGGACTTCGCGACGCGTCCCGACTCCCGGGGACATAACATCGCGCTGCATCTCCTTCGCCTGATGGAAGGCGACATGGAAAAACGGGGACTCAAAATTCTCTACACGATCGCCCGCGCCCTTTCCGCCGGCATGAATGTCACCTTCGCACGCGCCGGCTACACCTTCACCGGCACGCTCGTCAATAACACGAATATCGCCGGTTCGATCGAAAGCATGAACGTGTGGTACAAACGATTCAGCCCCTAACGCCAGTCCGTTTTCCTCTCCGCTCCTACGCGCTCCTCTCCGCTCCATCGTCTTCAAGAAGACAGATGGAAATAAGGGAAATGAAGGGAATAAGGGAAATGTGGGTAGATGAGGGGAAATAAAAAAGAGCCAACTAAAGCTGAGGAGGGAGGGGACTCGAGTTGGCTCTTGGAAACAGTGAATGCGGAGTAAATATACATCCGTCATTCTCTTAAAGCAAGGGTTTAGCAAACTTTTTTTTCGCCTTTCAGGACAACGACTTATCAGGAATTCAAAAGCCGAAGGGCGGCTTTGGTCAGTTCCGATGCATTAGCCGTCATTCCTTCAGCCACCGCGGCGGCGGCCCCCGAAAGGGCTTTTTCGGCGGCGGGACGGTTGTAGCCGAGCGCCTGAAGGGCCAGAAGGGCTTCGTCTCGCACGCTGAGGCGTCCGCCTGCGGCGGCACGTTCCTTCTCATCGAGCCCCTTTGCAAAACTGTCACGCAATTCCACCACGATGCGTTCGGCCGTCTTCTTTCCGATGCCTGGAATTCGCGTGAGAGCGCCCACATCGCCGCTGCTGACGCGCAGTCTCAGATCGTCGGGAGAAATACCGCTCAGAATGTTGAGCGCCATGCGGGCGCCGATACCGGAGATCCCCTGCAATTGCCGGAAAATCTGGCGTTCCTCGGCATTCGCAAAGCCGTAGAGCTGCAGGGCATCCTCGCGCACGTGCAGATGCGTCAGTAGCTGCACCTGCTCACCGGCCACGGGAAGCGTATCGTACGTATGCAGGGAAATTTGCACGGCGAAGGCGACCCCACCGACGTCGATGACGGCAGTCATGGGTTCTTTCGCGGCAAGAACGCCTTCGAGAAATTCGATCATTGCTTCAACCTCTCGGGATGCTCTTCGATGAAGCTTTCCCAACTGCGGAATTTCTTCCTCGGCTCGGTGACATGCATGGCATGGCAGATGGCGATCGCCAGTCCGTCCGCTTCGTCGGATTTCTTGAAGCCGTCCTTGATGCCGAGTATCGCCTTGACCATGTATTCCACCTGCTGCTTCGCCGCGGCGCCGGTTCCGGTGACCGAGCGTTTGATTTCACGCGGGGAATATTCGGTGATGCCGAGCTGACGGTGCACGGCGGCGAGTATCGCGACACCGCGCACCTGGCCGAGCTTCAGCGTCGACTGGATGTTTTTCCCGTAGAATGCCGTTTCGATGCAGAATTCATCCGGGTGGTGAACGTCGATGACTTCGACGAGGCCGTCATACACCTTGCGCAGGCGGATCGCAACGGAATCCGCCGGCCGCATGGTGATGACACCTGACGTCAGCCGGCGATATTGCTTTCCTTTGACCTCGATGATACCGAAGCCTGTAACGAGCGAACCGGGGTCCACGCCCAGGATGAGCATCGTCCTTTATGACTGCAGGGATTCCATGACGTCGGCATCGATATCGAAGTCGGCGTACACTTCCTGCGTGTCGTCATGCTCTTCGAGCGCCTCGAGCAGACGCAGCACACCCTCGGCGTCCTTGCCATCCACTTTCACCGTGTTCTGCGGAATCATCTGCAGACCGGCTTCCTGGATCTCGATTTCCTTTCCTTCGATGGCTTTCTTCACCGCGTCGAAGCTGCCGGCATCCGTCACGATTTCGAAGTACTCCTCTTCCACCGTCATGTCTTCGGCGCCGGCATCGAGGGCGATCATCATCAGATCGTCTTCGTCGTAGTTCTTCGGGATGCTGATGACGCCCTTGCGGTCGAACTTCCACGACACGCTGCCGTTCTCCGCCAGGCTGCCATTGTTCTTCGAGAAGATGTGCCGGATTTCCGCCACCGTGCGATTCTTGTTGTCCGTGATGGTTTCGACGATGAACGCGACGCCGCCGGGACCGTATCCCTCGTACGTCAGCTCGTCGTAGTTCACGCCTTCGAGTTCGCCGGTGCCGCGCTGAATGGCGCGCTTGATGTTGTCGGCGGGCATGTTCGATCCCTTGGCCTTATCCACGGCGAGACGCAGGCGCGGATTCCCGTCGATATCGCCGCCGCCGTCACGGGCGGCAATGGTTATTTCCTTGATGATCCGGCCGAACAGCTTTCCGCGGGCGGCATCTTTCGCCCCCTTGGCACGCTTGATCGTCGCCCATTTTGAGTGACCTGACATCAGAGCCTCCGAAAATAATAATAGGTAATTTTATGCTTCCTGTTGCTGATATGCCTGTATCTGAGCGAGGATTTCATCCTGTGTGCGCTGCAGGTTCGTGGGACGCACGTCGCGCAGCTTCAATTGGGGAAAGACGTTCCCGTTCCAGGAATTTTCCTCGATGGTGAACAACATGTCGATACGCGCGTCTTTTTGCGACACGATGTCGAGCCGCGAACCGAGATTGAAGCCGATGCAGTCGAACACCACACCGTCCTGCCGCACTTTCAGTTTCAGATGATCCCGACCCACGATGCGCGGCGTACCGAACACCTCAAGATCGTTCGAGAAAAAGATCGGCCGCATGTTTCCGGGACCGAAGGGTGCGAACTGCTTGAGGATGCGGAAAAACCGCGGCGTGATGTCTGTAAGACGCAGATGGGCGTCGGAGAGGATTTCATGCGTGAGCATATCCTCGTCGAGCATCTCGGCCGCAATTTCCGTGAACAGGGCCTGAAATTCCGGGATATTCTTGATTTCCAGGGCAAGCCCCGCGGCGTACTTATGACCGCCGAACTGCAGCAGCAGATGTTCGCAGCGGCGAAGCGCCTCGTAAATGTTGAAGTTGATGATGCTGCGCGCCGACCCCTTGGCCACGCCGTCGATGGTCGTCAGCAGCACGGTGGGACGATAGAATTTTTCGACCAGGCGCGATGCCACGATACCGATCACACCGGGATGCCAGTCGCCGTTGTGCATGACGATAGGTTTGTTGTCGTCGCCGGCGAGAAATTCCGTCGCGGCGATGGTCGCCTGGTTGAAGGTCTCCTCGTCGATCACGCGCCGGTTGCGATTTTCTTCCTCGAGAATAAGCGCGCATTCCTTTGCGCGCGTTTCCTCGTCGCAGGTGAGCAATTCCACTGCGCGTGTTGCGTCGCCGAGACGTCCCACCGCGTTGATACGCGGCGCCATGACGAAAACGATCTGCTGTGCGGTAAGATCGCCGTAGCGAAGATTCGAAGATTCCATGAGCGCCTTGATGCCGGCGCGCGGATTCTCGTTGATGATCTTCAGGCCATAATGCACCAGAATGCGGTTCTCCCCCACCATCGGCACGATATCCGCCGCGGCGGCAATGGCCACGAAATCGAGATATTCGTATGGGACCTCGCGCATCGAATAATATTCAGCGAGGCCCTGGATGAGCTTGAATCCGACCCCGGCGCCGGAGAGGAATTTGAAGGGATAATGATCGCCCGGCTTGAGCGTGTCAAGCACGGCGTACGCGTCAGGGATTTCGGGCCCCGGCTCGTGGTGATCGCAGATGATCACCTCCATGTTCTTGGTCTTGGCGTACTCGACCTGTGAAACCGCAGTAATCCCGCAGTCGATCGAGATAAGCAGGGATGTCCCGATACTGTCAGCGTAGTTGATTCCGGCTTCCGATATGCCGTAACCCTCATTCATCCGGTCCGGAATGTAGACTTCCACGTCGCAACCAATCCTGCGGAGGAAAAGGTAAAGCAGGCTTGCGCTGTTCGTGCCGTCGACATCGTAATCCCCGTAGACGAGGATTTTCTCCTGGCTGTCTTTCGCCTTGACAACACGCGACACCGCCTTTTCCATGTCATGCATGAGAAAGGGGTTGTGCAGTTGGTCGAGCGAAGGGCGGAAGAAGGCTTTCGCGGACTCGTAGTCCTCGATCCCTCTGTTGATCAGGATCGAAGCGATGATTTGAGGTACATGAATCTCCTCAACCAGCCGACGCACT
>JACZJN010000173.1 GCA_014860565.1 Bacteroidota bacterium | reverse complement strand
GCCTTCAGGCTCGTCCATTTCCTGTCCAGCCGTTTCATGGTATCGTCCTTTTCTTGGACTCGGCCGGGCGATTCGATATTTTCAACGTAGCCACCATGTTCCACCATCTCCACCGCCCCATGCTCCGCAGCGTTTCCGTTCTCCTGTTTTTTCTGACCTTCTGCAACGTTGCCGCCGCCCAGGGAGTCGCCACGTCGGTTCCGGACGATATCGATGTGAATCTGAGCTACGTTTTTTATCTTCCCGACGAAGTCGTGACGCCGGATGATCCGCAGCCGCGGCACCCCGAATACGGCGAGTATCAATACGCCGAAATCGTGAATCGAATCTCCGCTGCCCGCTTCACCGTCATCACGCAGCCCCGGGAAACC
Organism: Bacteroidota bacterium; assembly: GCA_014860565.1. GTDB lineage: Bacteria > Bacteroidota > Ignavibacteria > SZUA-365 > SZUA-365 > SZUA-365. The sequence goes on along the minus strand of JACZJN010000173.1, from coordinate 10,747 downwards.
ACTGCGCATCCGTATCTCGTCGCGGCGGATATTGCGAAGCAGATCCGTCAGCTTGCGGATGCGGGCGTGCCGGCATCGCATATCGGTATCGTCGGGGCAGGACAGGGCGCGGTCATCGCCATTACGGCCGTGTCGAAGCTGGGTGATTCCGATCTGCAGGTGGTGCTCCTCTCCGCCTGCTCCGCGCCGTTCATCGACTACTGGGAAAAGGAAAACGAGCTACTCTCGGGCAACGTTCTGTCGTTCTACGTCGCCGGAAGCACGCGGCGCGGACCCTGTCTTCCCTTCCTCGAGTACTGTGGAGCCGGGCGAGTGAAACAACATCGCGAGATCGCGCTGCCGGAGAGCGTCGGCGAGGGCTATTTCTACAAGGGCACGGCCGACTGGATGCTTCCTGCCATCGCATGGCTTCGTGGCGATTTCAACGCCGTCAGCGACCACGGCCTCGTGCCGCCCGAGGTGAGCAAACCCCGATAGGCAACATTTATCGCCCCGCTCCGTATAGCAGGGAATATCATTCCGGATCATCATCTCGTGAATCAAAACAAAAAGCAGCAGCGCAGCGGCGGGGAAGCGGGTTTTCGTGAAACTCTGAAGTCGGATTTCCGGCAGGAAGATTTCGCGAAGAACATCAAGCGCGACTGGGAGGAAGTGGTCGAATTCTTCATGACCGAAGAACGGCGGGAGGAATTGCGCGAGATGAGCTGGCTGAAGAAGCTGATCTACGTGCCGTTCTGGCTGTTCAAGGCCATGTACCTGCATCTCACTCCCGCACGCCGCATTCTCCTGCTGATCGCCGTCGTGCTCAGTTTCATCAACATCCAGGGACGCACCGGGGACGCCTCGTTTTCCAACGGACATATCCTCGGGGTTCTGCTTCTCCTGTTCATTCTCCTGCTCGAACTCAAGGACAAGATTCTTGCGCGCGACGAACTCGAAGCGGGACGCGCCGTGCAGACGGCGCTGATGCCCGACGAACACCCCCGCTTCGAAGGCTGGGATATCTGGATCCACACGAGTCCGGCCAACGACGTCGGCGGCGATCTCGTCGACTATATCTATGTGGAGGATGCCCGCCTCGGACTTTCGCTCGGCGATGTGGCAGGCAAGGGACTCGGTGCCGCGTTGTTCATGGCGAAGCTGCAGTCGACGCTGCGCGCGCTCGCACCCGGACGCCAGAGCATTCCCTGGCTGGGGGCGCAGCTCAGCAGCATTTTCGACCGCGACGGAATACCCAACCGCTTCGCATCCCTCGTCTACCTTGAAATCACCCATGAGAGCGGGCAGGTATCGCTGCTCAACGCCGGGCATATGCCGCCGCTCCACATCCGCGGCGCGGAAATCACGGAACTGCCTCGCGGTGGTCCCGCGCTCGGCATCGTCAAGCATTCCTCCTTCGAGGAATTGAAGGTGGAGCTGCGGAAAGACGATATTCTTCTCGTGTATTCCGACGGTCTCACCGAAGCGCAGAACGCCAGCGGAGATTTCTTCGGCGACGAACGGCTGCGACGCATGCTTGCCCGGATACAGGGACTCGACGCCACGCGCACCGGCACACACATACTCGAACGCATCCAACACTTCGCCGGGGATATGCGCCAGCACGATGATCTGTCGCTGATGATACTGCGGCGGGTGTGATGGGCGTGATTCGAACCATGGCCGAATTGTTGGGATGGGGGTGATGCGAACCATGTGGGAGGTGTCGGAATGCCCGTGACGCGAAAAATGGGGGAGGTGTCGGAATGCCGGTGACGCGAAAAATGGCCGAGCCGTTGGCTCGGCCCTACGTCAATGGGATCGAATCATGTTTGGGATGATGCGGCCAAGCCGTTGGCTCGGCCGCGAATGAAGTCCCGTCGGTTTGTGACCTCCCGTATCCCCGTATCGCCGTATCCCGGTTCCCCGTATCCCCGTTCCCATGTCCCCATGTGTCGGATGTTCCGTCGCAATACCGGAACGCATATATTGCATGATCCATCCCCGTGCCGGGGAATATCCATCGCAATAATATCCGCGGACGCGCATGACTTTCCCACCATACCAACGCATTGCATCGCATATTCTTATCTTCTTTATCGTGTTTTCCTCCGTGTCGTTCGCGCAGCTGACGATGCAGCAGCGGGCGCGGTTGCAGGCGGACGCAGCGTCCATCAGCGAACGCGCGCGCAACGAACGCAACGAGGCCGAAGCAATCGCGATCGTCCGCGGACTGCCCGTGCGGCAGACGCTGGGCGACGGGACGGTGATCGAACTACAGCGCTTCCGCAATGGCAAACCGGAATACTATATCACCGATAATGCAGTCGCGGCGGCATCGATTTCTTCGGATAAAACCTATGCCGGCGGAGCGCTCGGACTCGCCCTCAGCGGAGCGGGCATCACGCTGGCGGAGTGGGACGGGGGTGCGGTGCGCACGACGCATCAGGAGTTCGGCAACCGGGTCACACAAATGGACAATACCAGCAGCCAGGCCGACCATGCGACGCATGTCAGCGGCACGATGATAGCAGCAGGGGTGAAAGCCGCCGCGCGCGGCATGTCACACAGCGCACAGCTGCAGGCGCATGACTGGAACAATGATCTTGGAGAAATGACCGCCCGGGCAGCGGAAGGGATACAGGTTTCGAATCACTCGTACAGCAGCATCACCGGATGGGTGAACAATTACCGCGGCGACGGACGCTGGGCCTGGTTCGGCGAACCGACGGATAACTCGCCCGAAGACCGTGATTTCGGCATCTATGATAGCCGCGCGCGCGAATGGGATAATCTCGTGTACAACGCAGGGTATTACCTCCCGGTGAAATCCGCGGGGAATGACCGCGGTGAAGGTCCGTCGTCACAGCCGGTCCAGCACTGGGAAGTACAGAGCGGCGCATGGAAACTGGTGACCACCATCCGTGACAAGGACGGCGGCGCCGAAGGCTATGATTGCATCGGGACCTACGGCAACGCGAAAAACATTCTGACCGTCGGCGCCGTGGAGGATATTCCCGGCGGATACAGCACCAGCAGCGATGTGCGCATGACGTCGTTCAGCTGCTGGGGTCCGTCCGACGACGGCCGCATCAAGCCCGACATCGTCGCCAACGGCGTGGCGCTGTATTCGTCGCTGAAATCCTCCAATTCCGCCTACGCTTCCTACAGCGGAACGTCGATGTCCTCCCCCAGCGTGGCAGGGTCGATCGGACTTATTCTCGAACATCAGAAAAATCTGCATGGGGGCACGCGCCTGCGCGCCTCGACGATCAAGGGATTGGTCCTGCACACCGCCGATGAAGCCGGCACGGCGCCTGGACCGGACTACCAGTTCGGCTGGGGAAACATGAACACTGCCTCCGCTGTGAAACTCATGTCGCTCGACGCCGCGAACAGCAATTCCAATGTCATCCGGGAAGAGGACGTGAAGAACGGCCAGCCCTTCGAATTCCAGTTGTACAGTCCGGGCCGCGGCCCGATGAAAGTCACGATCTGCTGGACCGATCCGCCCGGGCCCACGCAGCCGGGCATCGTGGATCCCGGCAACCGCGTTTTGGTCAACGATATGGATTTAAGAGTGCTGAGTCCGCAATCCACGGTGCATCAGCCGTGGGTGCTCGACAAGGCGCATCCTTCCGCGCTGGCGACCTTCGGCGACAACATCTACGACAACGTCGAACAGGTGTACATCGCCGCACCGGATGAGGGGATGTATACCGTGCGCATCACAAACAAGGGCACGCTGCAGGGGGGACGCCAGATCGTGTCGATCATCGCGAGCGTGAGCAATGCGCCGTCGCTGATATCGCCGCCGAACGGACTTTCCGCAGTGACCCTCACACCTGCACTGCAATGGAGCAGCGCACGGGGCGCGCAGAGCTACGAACTCGTCGTGGCCGAGACACCGGATTTCAAGAATCCCGTCATCGCGCGCAGCGATGTCAGCAAGAACTGGTTCGACGCTTCAGGACTGAAAAAGCTGACGCAGTATTACTGGCACGTTCGAGTGAAGGATGCCCAGGGTGTGAGCGACTGGTCCGATGCGTGGAGCTTCACCACGGGCGGCAATCCTTCCCTCGCCGGACACGCGCTGTATTTCGATGGCGCGGACGATTATCTCGCGCTTCCGCATCAGTCCGGATTCGACGACATCGAACAGAACGATGTCGTAACTATCGAGGCCTGGGTGAAAGTGCTCGGCTGGTACAACGGATATTTCTCCATCGTCGACAAGCACAATGCCGCGACCGGACAGGGGTGGTCGCTGCAGATGAACAGCAGCAGCGGACTCGAGTTCGTCGGCGCGTCGAGCATCAAAACGAATTTCATACCGCAGCTCGGACAGTGGTATCACATCGCCGTCAGCTACCGGCGCGCCGAAGGGAAAATCCGTTTCTACGTCGACGGCGCCCGCAAGGCCGAACTCAATTATAACGCCGATATCACCGCGACCGCAGGTGGTCCGCTCTATCTCGGTTTCAATCCGACGGGCAGCGTCGAGTACGCGAACGGCGTAATCGATGAATTGCGTATATGGAAAACCGCGCGCACCGATGCGGAAATCAGCGCGAACATGTACACGGCCGTCAACGGCAACGATCCCGGTGTCGCGGCGGTGATGCATTTCGACGAAGGACGCGCGATGGAGGCGCTCAGTGAACCCGGCAGCGTCATGGCGCCGATGAGCAACGGTCCCGTCTGGCTGGTGTCGGAGGTCCCGATGGTGTCGCCGGCTCCCCCGGTGCTGCAGTATCCCGGGCAGAACACCGTCAACATTCCCGTGCAGCCCGAGCTGCGCTGGCTGCCGGCGACCTCGGCGATGTACTACCGCGTGCAGGTTTCCGACCGCGCCGATTTCACGCATCTTCTTCTCGACGAACGCAACGTGACAGGCACGACGCTGCTGGCTCCCATGCTTCAGCCCGAGTCGGAATATTACTGGCGCGCGAATGCCACGAACCCCGCCGGCACGAGCGATTGGGCCGTCCCGCATCATTTCACCACGGCCGTCGCACCACCTGACGCACCGAAGCTCATCGCGCCGAAAAACAATGCGAAGGATCAGCCTGTGCTGGTGACACTGCTCTGGGACGCGCCCGCGCGTGCGAACCGCTACCATGTGCAGGTGTCGACCGACTCCCTTTTCGAGGGCGCATTCCTTCTCGACCGCGAAGACAACCTTTTTCCCACCGCGGATGTGCGGGACCTGGGAAATTTCCAGAAATATTTCTGGCGCGTGCGCGCATTCAACTTCGGCGGTGCGAGCGCATGGTCGGAAGAATGGGCATTCACGACCTTGCCCGCAGAGCCCGATGCACCCGTCCTGAATACACCCGCCGACGACGAGAGCGGCATTGCGGTCACTGCGCAGTTCACCTGGTCGGGCGTGGAAAGCGCCGCGACGTACAATTTCCAGCTGTCCGAGGATGCGCAATTCTCCACCCCCATTCTCGATGCGAAAGGCGTGCCGCTGCTGCGCTACACCGCGAGCAATCTGAAGGAAAACACCTGGCATTACTGGCGGGTGAGCGCGTCGAATTCCGCGGGCACGGGTCCGTGGTCCGCGGCCAACCGCTTCCGTACCGTGCGTTCCGTACCCGGCAAGGTCGTTCTGCGGTCTCCTGCCGACGGCGCACTTCGCGTGACCGAGCGCCCGGATTTCACATGGCAGGCCGATACCCTTGCCGACAGCTACACGCTGCAGGTGGCCTCCGATGCGGCCTTCACCAAGCTCGTCGTGGAATCGAAGAATCTTCAATCCAGTCACCTGATTTCACCGCAATCCCTGCCCAACGGCAGGCTGTTGTACTGGCGCGTCTCCGCGCAGAACGAAATGGGGTCGGGTCCGCTCAGCGACGTGTGGAGCTTCACCACCATCGACAGTCTCGCCGCACCGCTGCTCATCGCGCCCGCGAACGCGAGCGTTGTGCCCGCGAAAGACATTTCCTTCCTCTGGCACGCCGTGGCGGATGCCGATGGGTATGAACTCGAAGTTCTCGGCACCGGAGGCGGCACCGGCGGAACGCAGGCCGACACCAGCGCTGTACGCAGTGCCGAACCCGGCGAGACGTATCACTGGCGCGTGCGCGGATGGCGGGGACCGCTGGCCGGCCCGTGGTCCGTCGAGTGGACCTTCACGACCGAACTCCCGCTGCCTGGCGCCGTGACGCTGCTCGAACCCGAAGCGGATTGGACCATCGCCTCCCCGCCGCAGCTGTTCCGCTGGACCGCTGCCGGACCGCAGGTGAATCGCTATCATTTCGAATTCGCCGATGATAATCAGTTCCAGACCAACGCCGTCAGCGACAGCGCGCTCACGGACACGCTGACGATGGCCGAGGTGCCGTTCACCGGCGTCTGTGAATTCTGGTGGCGCGTGCGTGCGGGGAACGCGACGGGCTGGGGTCCCTGGAGCGAAGCGCGTCCCGCCGACCGCTGCGACATCGATACGCTCACCGGCATCGCCGGGAGAGGTATGCTGCCTGAATCCCCGCAGTTGCATCCGAATTATCCGAATCCCTTTGGTGCCGGCGCATCCGAAGCGGCGACGATGATCAGCTACTCCCTTCCCCGCGCCGCCGTTGTGCGGCTCGAAGTGCGCGACCTCATCGGACGACGCATCGCGGTCGCCGACGAAGGTCCCCGCGACGCCGGCACGCATCGCATTCGTTTCGATGCCGCGGGAATGTCCCCCGGACAATACCTCATCGTCCTCCGCGCCGGCGACGTCGTGCGTACGCGGGTGATGACGGTGCTGTAGGCGAAGGAGGGGTAAGGGAGGGAGGGAGCAGAGGCCGCAGAGAAGATTTTACCGCGGAGGCGCGCGGAGGCGCACGGAGGACATTTTTGAAAGGGGGACCTCAGAATCCCGGTGCGATGATCGCACGGGAAGTCCAAATTTTCCGCGGACAGCATCCAATGCATTTCCCCAAAATCTCTCTGCGCGCCTCCGCGCGCCTCTGTGGTAAAGTCTTCTCTGTGCGCTCCGCATCCTCCCTCCCTTTCTCCTCCTGCGCCTCCGCCTTTCAATTCCCCCCGCATCGCCGTATTTTTATTGTTTACGGATTTTTCAACCACATCCCTCCGACATTCCATGCGCTATCCTTTCAACGAAATCGAACCCCGGTGGCAGAAATACTGGGAAGAGAACAAGACCTTCAAGACCGGGGAAGATTTCTCCATGCCCAAGTACTATGTGCTGGACATGTTTCCGTATCCCTCCGGGGCGGGATTGCATGTGGGACATCCCGAGGGCTACACGGCCACCGACATCATTGCACGCTACAAGCGCATGCGCGGATTCAACGTGCTGCATCCGATGGGGTGGGACGCCTTCGGCCTGCCGGCCGAACAGTACGCGGTGAAAACCGGCGTGCATCCCGCGATCACCACGAAGCAGAACGTCGAGACCTTCCGTCGTCAGCTGAAGATGATTGGTTTCTCATATGACTGGGATCGCGAGGTGAATACCACCGACGAAAAGTACATGAAGTGGACGCAGTGGATTTTCTCCCAGCTCCACAAGGCCGGACTCGCCTACATGGCCGAAGTACCGGTGAACTGGTGTCCCGAACTCGGTACCGTGCTCGCCAACGAGGAAGTGCCCGAGCAGATCGAGAAGGGCTTCACCGTCTGGCGGCGTCCCATGCGGCAGTGGATGTTGAAGATCACCGCCTATGCCGAGCGTCTGCTCACCGATCTCGACGAACTCGACTGGCCGGAGAGTCTCAAGGAAATGCAGCGCAACTGGATCGGCCGCTCAGAAGGCGCGGAAGTGCGTTTCGACATAGATGCGACCGACGATTCCATCACGGTGTTCACCACGCGTCCCGATACGCTCTGGGGCGCCACGTACATGGTGCTCGCGCCCGAGCATCCGCTGGTGGACAAGGTGACCACCGATGCGCAGCGCAAGGCCGTCGCGGCATACATCGACGCCGCGTCGCGGAAAAACGATCTCGAGCGCACGGAACTCGCCAAGGAGAAGACCGGCGTGTTCACCGGCGCCTATGCGGTCAACCCGATGAACGACGAACGCATTCCGATCTGGATCGCCGACTACGTTCTCATGACCTACGGCACCGGCGCCATCATGGCCGTGCCCGGGCACGACGAGCGCGACTGGGAATTCGCCCGCAGCTTCGATCTCCCGATTCGGGAAGTCATCGCCGGCGGCAACGTCGACGAAGCCGCGTATACCGACACGGAGAACGGCGTTGCGGTGAATTCGGACTTCATCGACGGACTCGGCTACACCGAGGCGTTTGAAAAAGTGGTTGTGTGGCTGGAAGAAAACGGCCGCGGCCGCAGAAAAGTGAATTACAAGCTGCGCGACTGGCTGTTCTCACGCCAGCGCTACTGGGGCGAACCCTTCCCGATCATTCACGTGAAGCACCCCGACGGACACGAGGAGATCAAGCTCCTGCCCGAGGACGCTCTCCCGCTCACTCTTCCCACGGTCGAATCGTACAAGCCGAGCGGGACAGGGGAATCGCCATTGGCCACGATAGAATCGTGGGTGAACACCACCGATTCCGAGACCGGCCTCCCCGCCATGCGCGAAACCAATACCATGCCGCAGTGGGCGGGATCGTGCTGGTACTACCTCCGCTTCATGGACGCGCACAACGACGAGATGTTCTGCGATAAGGAAAAGGAAGCGTATTGGGGTCCGGTCGATCTCTACGTCGGCGGCACCGAGCACGCCGTGCTGCACTTGCTCTATGCGCGCTTCTGGCACAAGGTGCTTTACGATCTCGGGCATGTGTCGTCGAAGGAACCCTTCCTCCGTCTCGTCAACCAGGGCATGATCCTCGGCGAAGACGGCCGCAAGATGTCCAAGTCCTTCGGCAACGTGATCAATCCCGACGACGTCATCCGCGACTACGGAGCCGACACGCTGCGGCTGTTCGAGATGTTCATGGGTCCCCTCGAGCAGGTGAAGCCGTGGAACACCAAGGGTGTCGAGGGCGTGCATCGCTTCCTCAATCGCGTCTGGCGTCTCTTCATCAAGGAAGATCCCGAAGCCGCGACCGCCGAGTTCGACGCCAGCATCCAGGACGTCGAGGCCGACACCGAAAGCCTGCGGCTGCTGCACAAAACCATCAAGAAAGTGGGCGAGGACATCGAGGCGCTGCGTTTCAATACCGCCATTTCGCAGATGATGATTTTCGTCAACGAGATGAATAAAAAGGACGTGCGTCCCCGCGCCGTGATGGAGACGTTTGTCTTGCTCCTCGCCCCCTTCGCGCCGCATCTGGCGGAGGAACTCTGGCGGCTCATGGGACACGAGGCCACGCTCGCGCGCGAGCCCTGGCCCGCGTTCGATCCCGTCTACACCGTCGACGACGAGGTGGAAGTGATTCTGCAGGTGAACGGCAAGCTGCGCGACAAGCTGCTCGTGGCGAAAGGCACCGCGGCCGCGGATCTGGAAGCGGCGGCGAAGGAAAACGAGAAAGTGCTTGCGCACATAGAAGGCAAGACCGTCGTCAAGGTCATCGCCGTGCCCGACAAACTTGTGAATATCGTGGTGCGGTAAGCGCATTGACCGGGAAAACGCATCTCGCCGGGGGAGTCGCAGCCGCGGCGTTGCTGCAGGCCGCCTATCTCGTGCCGGAGCTTTCGCCCTATGTCCCGTCGGGCATGATGACCCTTCAGGGGCTGGTCATGCCCGTCGTCGTTCCCGGAACGGTCGTCGCATGCATCGCTGCGCTGCTGCCTGACATCGACGAACCGCAGTCCCTGATATCGAACTCCCCGAACGCTCTTCGAAAGAAGCTCGGGAAAGGCCGCAAACCTGCCGAACGTGCCGCGCGGCAGAGCGCGGGGCTCGTGCTTCGCGCCGCCAACGTCCTCACCCGCGGGCTGGCCTGGCTCGTGCGCATCATCGCCGGCGGACACCGTGCCGCAACGCATGTTCTATTGATCGCCGCCGTGCTGACCGCCGGCGCGTGGTTTCTCGGCCGCGCCATCGGTTTTCCCTCGCTGTGGATGTGGTTCGCTGCGGGCTACATGAGCCATCTCGTCCTCGACATGATGACGCCGTCGGGACTCGCGCTGTTCTGGCCGCTCTCGCAGTCGGACTGGCATCTGCTGCCGTCGTTCATGCGCGTGCAGACAGGCGGGGGAGCGGACGCCGCAGTGCGCGTCGTGCTGCTGGCGGGTGCGGCGGTGCTCGTCGCGTGGACGTACGGGGGGTGACCCTGACCCCGGGGCTTGCGCCCCGGCCTCGGGGGTGACCCTGACCCCGGGGCTTGCGCCCTCGCCCGGGGCTTGCGCCCTCGCCTGGGGCTTGCGCTCCGGGATGTGCGAAGGTCGCTCCTTCGGAGCTCTGGCGCTCCGGGATGGGCGAAGGTCGCTCCTTCGTAGCTCCCCAATCGCCCTGCGGAACAGGTCATGAACATATGAATGAAATTCATCCCCATATCCCGCATAACGCTCGCACGGCGGTACCTCCGGTGCTGGTGGCGCAGTTGCTGATGGCCTCGTCGGCCGCGCTCTTCGCCGCGGTGGCGGTGGCGGTGGCGGCGGGACAGACGCAGGCCTTCGACGAGCAGGTGCTCGTTGCACTGCGGGATGCGGTGGATGCCACGCGTCCGATCGGTCCAGCATGGTTTACCGAGACGATGTATGCGTTCACCGCGCTCGGGACGGGACTTTCGCTCACGGCGGTGGTGCTGCTCGGGATGGCATGGTTTCACTTTCGCGGCGACCGGCTGTCGACGGGACTCCTGGCCCTCACAGGCGCCGGCGGATTCCTGATCAA
>JACZJN010000172.1 GCA_014860565.1 Bacteroidota bacterium | reverse complement strand
CTCCTACACCAATCCGTACAGCATCCCCGTCACCGTTGCCATCACGACGACGAGGGAGACGAACACGACCGTCTTCTTCGTGCCCATGACGCTGCGGATGACGAGCATGTTGGGGAGGGAGAGCGCCGGACCGGCGAGCAGCAGGGCGAGGGCGGGACCCTTCCCCATGCCGGAGGCGAGCAACCCCTGCACGATCGGCACCTCGGTCAGGGTCGCGAAATACATGAAGGCACCGAAAACGGATGCGAAGAGATTCGCGCCGAGGGAATTTCCTCCGACAAGCGACGAAACCCAATTGTTGGGAATGAGTCCCTCACCACCAGAGGTACCGAGCAGAAGCCCGGCCACGAGCACGCCCGCAGCAAGCAGCGGGAGGATCTGCTTCGCGAATCCCCAGCTTGAATACAGCCACTCACGCGGTTCTCCCGGCATGCGCGCGGTGAGAAGCACCAGGGCCGCCGTCGCCGCGACGAAGGGAATCAGCGGCTGTCCGGGAAAAACAAACGACAGCACTGCCACGGGCACGAGGGCGAGCAGCACATGCATCGGCTTCATCCCGAGCACGCGCACGAGCGCATAGCCCACGACGAGTCCGAACACGGCGGTGATCCACCATTTCCATGCGTAGATCAGCGAGAAGAGTCCTGCGTCATCACCGGGTTTGCCCCAGTTGGCGAACACGAGCACGCCGACGAGTGCAAAGAAATGCAGCGAGGTCTGCCAGAGGGGACGCCCATCTTCGATCACCGGAGCGCTCAGCTGCGCGGCGGCCTTCTCGCGTTCCTCTTTCCGGAAAAACAGCGCCATCAGCAGTCCGATGACGATGCTGAAGACTACTGCGCCGATGACGCGTGCCAGGCCGAGTTCGAAGCCGAGAATACGCGCGGTGAGAATGATGGCGAGAATGTTGATGGCCGGACCGGAGTACAGAAACGCAATCGCGGGACCGAGTCCCGCACCCCGCTTGTGGATGCTGGAGAACAGTGGCAGAATGGTGCAGGAACAGACCGCCAGCACGCTGCCCGACACCGATGCGATGAGATAGGATTTCCACTTCACCGCGTTCGCACCGAAGTACTTGACCACGGAGGCCTGGCTGACGAACACGGCAATGACGCCCGCGATGAAGAACGCCGGCACGAGGCAGAGCAATACGTGCTCATGCGCGTACCAGCGCAGCAGCGCAAAGGCTTCGAGAACGGCGTTATCGAATCGCGATGTGCCGACGGGCATGAACCATGCGGCGAGAAAGAACGCCGCGATCCATGCAAATATTTTTCCTTCCTGTTTCCAGCTCATGATGGGGCAGGACCCGGGCCTGCGTTTTTGTGTTTAGGGGAAAAGATACAAGGTGATCAGGTAGACGCCGGTGAGAATGAACATCACCGCGACCACGCGGCGGAACCAGCGTTCGAAGGTCTTGATGCGATTGTAGAACGTGCCCACTCCCCGCACGGTGAAAGCGATGAGCCACGCCGCGATGATCACGGGCAGACCGGTCGCGACGGCGAATACCGCGGGAAGATAGAGTCCGTCGGCGCTGGCCACGGTCATCGGAATGAGCATGACGAAATACAGCACGCCGCTGTAGGGACAGAAGGCGAGGGCGAATATCATTCCCAGCGCGAGCGATCCCCAGGCACCGCTGCCGCTGCGCTCTCCGGCCGCGGCGGTCCAGCGATCCAGCAGCGAGAATCGCAGCGGAATGACGTCGAGCATGAAAACGCCGATGACGATGAGCATCGGTCCGAGCAGCCTTTCCCCCCAGCCCTGGAACAGCCGCGACACATCAAAGGTGCTGGCGCCGAAATAGATCACCAGGCCGAGCGCCGTGTAGGATATCGCGCGTCCCAGCGTGTACAGCAGTCCGTTGACGAACACCGCGCGGCGGTTCTCGATCTGCCGGCCGATATAGCCGATGGCGGTAATGTTGGTCGCCAACGGACAGGGACTGATCGCCGTCATGAGTCCGATGATGAACGCCGAGAGCACCGGCAGGTCGGTGGAGTCGAGAATCTGCTGCAGAACTTCCACGTCAGCCCTTGCGCAGCCGGTCGATGGTCGTGATCAACAGCTCCTGCAGCTTGCCGGGATCATTCAAACCGTACTGAAATGCCTCGGCGGTCAGATCCTCGGTCTTGCCCCCCTTGCACACCAGGAGAGAGGATCCGGCGACTTCGTATTTCTCCGCGAGCGCTTCGTTTTTTTCTTCCTCGATATTCAGGGCACGGAATACGACGGTTTTATCCTTGCCGTATTTCTCCTTGAAGACGTTGCGCGCGACGCGTTCGATGCTCAGACAGGTTTTGCATCTGCGGGACGTATGGAAATAATACACGATCAGCTCCGCGCTCTTCGCGGCCTTCACGGATTTCTGCTGCGCGGCGAGCCGCGGCGCGGCAGGTGCGGCCGGAAGCAGAAGAAACAGGGCGATCAGCACGAGCAGGGATTTCATACGGCCTCCGCCTTTTTAAGCATGGCGATGATTTCGTCTTCGGAAGGAACGCGTCCCTTGACGACGACCTTGTTGTCGACGACCAATGCGGGCGTCATCATCACGCCGTAGGCCATGATGTCCATGATGTCTTCGACCTTGCTGACTGTCGCGTCAATGCCCTGGCTTTCGACCGTGGCACGGACGGCGCGTTCGAGTTGATGGCATTTCGCGCAGCCTGCTCCGAGGATTTTGATGTCCATTTCTCTTTTTCTCCTGTGAAACGATGTCGTTTGTACCGACGCGTCCAGTACTGCGCGATCCGGGGGACCGAAGCACCCCAGACCTGCGGGACCGGATCAGAGTTTATAAAAGTCGCGCATCAATGCCCGCGCTTCTTCGAAGTTCTCGCGGTTGATGCAGTATTTGATTTTCGGGGGCTTGATTTCGCCCTGGATGAGCCCGGCGGCCTTGAGTTCGCTCAGATGCTGCGACAGCGTGGACCGCGCGATGGGGAGATCCTCCGCCAGGTCGCCGCTGTAACAGCAGCTCTGCTCCGACAGCAGTTCGAGAATGTACATGCGCACCGGATGCGCCATGGCCTTGGCGTAGCGGGCGATTTTCTTCTGGCGATCTGTAAGGACGTCTGTACTCATAACGTATTTCGTAAAAATACGAAATGACTGCCATGAAACGCAAGGCATATACTTGTGTGTTATCTTGGGATGAGAGCGGGCCCCGTAATGCCCGCCATTGTCCGCACCTTTTGAAAGGATCTTGTTATGGATCTTGACGTCCTTTTTCTCTCCCGCTTCCAGTTCGCCCTCACCATCATGTTTCATTACCTGTTTCCCCCGCTGTCGATCGGGCTGGGTTTGATCATGGCCATCACCGAGGGCATGTTCATCAAGACGAAGAACCGCGAATACGAAGTCATGGCGCGGTTCTGGACAAAAATTTTCGCGGTGGTATTCGCCATGGGCGTGGCCACCGGGATCGTGATGGAATTCGAATTCGGCACCAACTGGGCCACGTATTCGCGCTACGTCGGCGATGTGTTCGGCTCCCCGCTGGCGGCCGAGGGCATTTTCGCCTTCTTCCTCGAATCGGGATTCCTGGCCGTGCTGGTGTTCGGATGGGATCGCGTCTCTCCGCGCATGCATTTTTTCTCCACGATCATGGTGGCGCTCGGTTCGATGTTCTCCGCGGTGTGGATCGTCGTTGCCAACAGCTGGCAGCAGACGCCCGCGGGATACCATATCGTGGGCGAAGGAATGGCGGCCCGTGCCGAGATCACGGATTTCTGGGCGATGGTGCTCAATCCTTCGAGCGTCGACCGCCTGGTGCACACGCTCATCGGGGCATTCATTCTCGGCGCCTTTTTCGTGATGAGCATCATGGCCTGGTACATCCTGCATCGTCGGCATGTGAAGCTCGCGCAGCAATCCTTCACCATCGCCCTGGTGGTCGGCACACTCGCGTCGCTGGCGGCGCTGCTGAGCGGCCATGAGCAGGCGAACACTGTCTCGGTCACGCAGCCGGCGAAACTGGCCGCGTTCGAGGGACATTTCAAATCCGGTCCGGGAGACATGTATCTCTTCGGTATACCTGATGAAGAAAAGGAACTCGTGCGTTTCGGCATCGCCATCCCCGGCGGACTCAGTTTCCTTCTGCACAATGATTTCAGCACGCCGGTGACGGGACTCGATCAGTTCGCTCCGGAAGATCGGCCGCCGGTACAGATTCCCTTTCAATCCTATCACATCATGATCGCGCTGGGCATGTTCTTCATCGGCATCACGCTCTACGCTTCCTTCCTGCGATGGCGTGGCAAGTTGTTCGAGAAACGCTGGCTGATGTGGGTGTTCGTCGTCGCGATCATCGGTCCTTACCTCGCCAACCAGGCGGGCTGGGTCGCGGCGGAAGTCGGCCGACAGCCGTGGATCGTCTACGGACTGCTCCGCACCAGCGATGCGCTCTCGAAAGCGGTGAGCGCGGAGGAAGTGCTCGCGTCCATCATCCTCTTCACCATCATCTATCTCTTCCTGCTCGCCGTGTGGCTGTATGTGATGAACGACAAGATCAAACACGGTCCCGACGAATCGCCGCTGGCCATCGCGGAAGGCGGTAAGGGGAGTCTTCTCGACACCATGGCGTCGCTCGCCGATCACGGCGGACCGTCGATGACAGGCATGCACGACGAAAAGGAGGGCAACTGACATGGATCTCAATTTCTTCTGGTTCGCGATCCTCGGTATTCTCCTCACCGGCTACGCCATCCTCGACGGCTTCGACCTGGGCGTGGGCATCATGCACCTGTTTGTCAAGGACGACACCGAGCGCCGCCTGCTGATGAACTCCATCGGTCCTCTGTGGGACGGCAACGAGGTCTGGCTGGTCACCTTCGGCGGCGCGATGTTCGCGGCCTTCCCGCATGCCTACGCCACGGCGTTCTCCGGATTCTATCTCCCGTTCATGCTCCTGCTCTTTGCATTGATTTTCCGCGCGGTCTCGATGGAATTCCGCAGCAAGCAGGAGATGCGCTGGTGGCGGCAGATGTGGGATGTGTCCTTCACCGCCGCTTCGACGCTGGCGACTTTCCTGTTCGGCGTCGCCGTCGGCAACGTGATGATCGGACTGCCCATCGGCGCCGACATGGAATTCCAGGGCAGCGTGCTTGATCTGCTCGGTCCCTTCCCTCTGCTTGTCGGCGCATTCGCCGTCGCCACCTTCGCCATGCACGGCACGATCTACCTTTACCTGAAAACCGAGGGTGATTTGCAGAACCGCATTCACCGCTGGATGTGGTCGACGTTTGGTGTCTTCCTCGTACTCTACATCTTCGTCACCATGGCGTCACTCGTGCTGCTGCCCAGTGCTGTGACCAATTTCCGCGAAATTCCCTGGGCTTGGGTGGTCGTCGTACTCAACGTGCTCGCCATCGCGAATATTCCGCGGGCGATTTATCTCGGGAAACCCGGGTACGCCTTCATTTCCTCGGGCGCCACAATTGCCGCGCTGACCTTCCTGTTCGGCTTCGCGCTCTTCCCCAATCTGATCGTCTCCAGTCTCGACCCGGCGTGGAACCTGACGATATACACCGCCGCCTCTTCGCAGAAAACCCTTGGCATCATGCGCTGGTTTGCCATCATCGGCATGCCGTTCGTGCTCTCCTACACCGTGGCCATCTACTGGATTTTCCGCGGGAAGACGCGTCTGGGGAAATTCAGTTATTAAGAATAATAAACACCGGACGAATGTATCATAATCAGACATCAACAGTCTTTCGGGGTACCGTGACCGTTTCCTGATAAAATATTAATGTTCTCGGTACAAGGCTCGTATGTCATTTATTTACTCCCCTTTATGCGGTCGTCTCGCTTTATCTCGACTCGCAAATGCATCTGGGGGGGGGGGGGATTCCACTTGACTTTGTCATTCTCGCTGATATATTGGACCTCATCGTCTTGTAAGTGATCTTTGGTGGAGGTCTTATGGGTGATCCGTTCATGGGGAAATGGGATCGAGGCAACCCACGAAAGCGTGCGTACGTTTTTCTGGCACAAGTCTGTCTTGTTACGATCCTTATCTGTACCGCCTGCAGTGAAGAACTGATCCAGGATCCCCCTCCAGCTTCCGTACCGGACACGACCTCGCACGATTTCGTTTGGACCCCAATCATCATCGACGAACTCGACGCCCATGGCGTGCTCCACGACATCTGCTACATCAATGATACCTGCATCTGGGCGGTGGGGTGGATCGGCGCGGGACCGGATTATTACAACGCCCTCCGGTGGAACGGGAAAAAGTGGGTGTTCGAGCAGGTGCCGGATTCGATCCCGGAGGCAACAGGACCCGAGGTACACGAACTATTTGCTGTGTACGGCAACCGCCCTGAGAGTGTCTGGTTTAGTCACGGGACAAGATTTGTTCATTGGGATGGAAATCGGTTTAGCACGGATCTAAGTACCGTCGATCAGATGAAGGGTTCACTGACGGAAAGTTGGGCATCTGGACCGACTAATATCTGGATGGGCGGATGGAACGGTGAATTGGTACACTACAACGGGATGAAATGGAAGAGGATTCCGAATGACATTCCAAATGAATGGGGCATTACAGGCATGCACGGACATGCCGATACGCTCGTCCTCGCCGCCACGCAATATGGAACCACGGGGCAGACCGCGTTCTACAAAGTCATTGGTGAATCCGTTACCTTCTGGCGCCAGGACAGCCTGCCGCAAGGAGTGCATGCCGTCTGGTTCGAGCATACAAACAACCTCTGGACTGACGGCTCGAAAACCTTCCAATGGGATGGATTCCGCTGGCTTGACCGCCATTCTCCCTACGCTGGATACGGCTGGGACATGAGCGCAAACAACAGGAACGACATATTGATCTGCGGTGATATTTGCACCATACGTCATTGGAACGGCAGGAATTGGCGCAGCTGGTGGAAATTCCCGGGACTCGAAACGGCGAGATTCTGGGCTCTCGATTATCGAGGAGATCATGCATGGATCGCAGGAGAAGTAGGATTCCCGGGACAAGGTCTGCGCCCGCTGATCCTGCATGGCGAACGTTGAACCGAGCAGCTAGGAGGGCATGATGAAGACAACCGACTGAAATACGTATCCGCGAGTAGCAGCTCGCGGATACAAACGGACAAATTCGCACACAGGTAATACCAGGCATATGCCCGGGCGGTGTTCCTTTGTCTTATGCAAAGGTAGGGAACAGGTCCCGAACAAACAACCGCATGCTTCGAATGAAAAAGATGAAACCCTTAGCTCAAGGAACCTGATAATGAAATTGAAAACTCTACTTCCGCTCGTGCTGGTCGCGATTATTTACCCCGATTTTGTACTCCAGGCGCAATTGCCGGCGCTGCTCTGGAGCAGCGGACCGTCGCAGACTCGCGGCATCACCGGCACGTTCGATAGCTGGACGAACTGGAATCCGATAGAGGATGCAAATCCGCTCGCTAATGGTTCGTACTGCGTCGGCAGCTGGGAAGACGAAAACGACAGCCATGATGATGTGCTTTGTTTCCAGTGGGATCTGCCCAGCTCCCTCGGTGCCGGAGCAGTCGTCGATTCGGCACACCTCATCATCCATTACAGCACGGACTCGACGTACAATCTCAGCCTGAGTATGTACGCACCGAACTACGCGATCTGGTCTATGGACCGGTCAACGATTTTCTACAACGCCATTTTCGATCAGATCGCAGAGATGGTACAACAAACCTGCGGTTCGGATCCTCAAGGCGGCGTGATGTGCGGCGTGATCAATACGTTGAACGGCTCGGCGGGGTACTACGAACTTTGGACGAAAACGAGTCTGTCCATCGACATGCCGCTCACCGATGCGGTCCAGGACGCGATCGACAACCACAACAGCCTGTTCTCGCTTGTGTTCCGAGCGGCCGGTACACATATGGGAGGGCGGCTCTGGCGCATCAAACCGAGCGAGGTCACGCTCATGCTGTACTATCATCCACCTGATCCGGAGGAGATCGATGACGTCACGATCACGAACTACGTAAACGGAAGCCTCGATTATTGAACCGAGCATGAGAGTCTGGTCCGTGGCGACCTGAACCTGTTCAGCGGTTACGACGCCGATTACGCACAGATGCCGAATTTCGAGCCACCCCATGCCACGAGGATGTGGTTGACACAGCGGCGTCATCTGGCGGAAACCTGGTTTACCCGATTCGAGGACCAGTCGCTTCCCGGCCCTATGAAATTCCGGAGATGGAATAATTCGTATTCAAACAATTATAAAGTTGTTTACCAGACGCCAATTTACCAAGGAGACCAGACAGATTTCAGAGCAATCCCGGACACCGTCTTTCCCACCCGTCTCAAGGTGAAGCGTGAAATCGCGTACGAGTTTGACAACCTGCCGTTCGAGTTCAAGGACCCGTGGGCCGTGTCGCAAGACACGACCGGCGATTCGTCTCAGACTATCCACGACTTTTACCGTGAACAGGTCACACCATACGAACCATGGAATGACCTCGGTTCTCTTGGAGTGTTTCTCAACGTCGATCGCTTCGGCACCCTTCATTACGGTACAAAATACTGGCGGTACTACGATTACGACAGCGGGAGCGACAGTTACGACATGAAGGACGACGCGAACCTTGAGGAAGGCGATCTCATCAACATGGATGAGATCCTCTACGGCAAGGGCACGGAAGTCTCGCCCACCGGCAGCATCGAGCAGACGCGCGTTACACCCGGTGATGAGCCGTATCGTGAATACCGTCTGGAGTACAAAGATCCCGACAACACGATGGATTTCACGGCTGTCTACAAGGCACATATGCTGACGGATCACACTTCGCAGCCAACGAAGTATTCAAATCAACGGAAGATCGATATCGATCCCCGTGGTATGTACCATCTGGTCTACGAAAGCGCCGGTGAGGTATGGTACGTGAATTCCGAAGATGGCAGGAGGTGGAGTCGTGAAGAACTCGTCAGTGACTATTCACACTCCGCCGTGAATCCATCTCTCGCGGTCTACGACAGTTGCGTCTATGTGACCTACGTGGAGAATGGGGACGTCATGATGAAGTGTCGTCATAAAGGTAATTGGCAAGAGCCTGCTCCCGTAGGCCTTAAGAAGGCTGGGTATAACAATGGGACCGAAACAACGCCGGTGGTAGCCGTGGGTGGCACATGCTATCCGAATGATGGGCACATCGTCGTCGTTGTCTGGGACGATCACCAATTCCTTCGTTCCAATATGCTGTACCTGAAGTACGAATTTCCGTATGTGGACACAAGCGGACAGAGTGTGCACAGAGCAGACACCGTGACCGTGAACGCAACGAATTACCCCGTGTATCCATCCATTACCTGCGATGATCAGATGACCGAGTATACGGTTTGCTGGCGGGAAGGTTCGGATATCAAATGTTCAGAGATACACGTTGGTGGAGGTACATGCGATCAGGATAAATTCTATTCCTACACCACCGTCTCATCCATTGCCGATGCGAGCCTCGCCTCGGACACCTGCGTTTTTGCTCCTTCGGTGACCCGTGACCACAACAACAATCCCGTGGTCGCCTATGAAGTACGGCAGGCTGGATGGATTTACTCGGATCGCTGGGTCAACGTCCGGACATACGATGGGAACTCAAGAAGCTGGAATACGACGGCGTATCAAATGCCATATTACTCGGCGACAGGATACGGAGAAGCGATTGCCCCTTCTGTCGGCGCGCACGAAACGACGACAAGCTGTGGAGGGAATCCAGAACCCGGGCTTCGAGTGGCATTTCACAAGAACTGGGGTGGTGGCATACGCATCGGTGTGATCGATTGCCAGTACAGCGAATATGCACAAATCAGCGACGGTGAATCATATCCCAGCGTGGTTCCCTTTGCCTCAAACGGGTCGCTGCGCGAAACGTACAGCGCTCCCCATCAGGTCGGCCCTTTCACAAACGCGATACGATCGACGAACAGCTATCTGACCAAACAGGCCACTCAGAATATCCGCATGGTACGCGATTTGCGACTGCAAATCGGGAATGATCTGGCGCTGCTGGGCGTCACCGATCTCGCCCGACGTCACGGAAATAACGTTCTCGATGAGATTTCCTGGCATGCCATGCCGGATTCGCTTGTCATCGGTTACGACGGCGAGGCACATGAGATTCTCTACACCGAACCGTTCTCAGTCACGAACGGCGACCATATCGATTACCGCGGCATACTGTATTGCACGGACGCACCGTCAATGCCTGCAGGAGTCTCGATTGCTGTCCAGCTTCGGAAGGCATCCGATGGTTCTATCGTACGCAGCTTTTCAATCCCGTTGCGGAATTTGCCGTCCGATACCGCAATATGGACCAGTTGGTCGAGACCGCTGACGCAGGCCCCCGCATTCCCCGTCTATCTCTCTCTTGGCATCGAAGGGATTCTGCCCTCCGGTGCGGTGATTGGCAACGCAAAGGTCTGGCTCGAGGATCAGTACATTCCAAAGATGAATGTCAACGAGTCCGCGACACTCACGCTGCCGAATGACTTTGTTCTGGAGCCGAATCACCCGAATCCCTTCAATCCAAGCACAACAATCTCTTTCGCCCTGGGACTCGATGGCCATGTGCGACTGAGCGTGTTCAATGCAGTCGGGAAGGAAGTCGCCAGGCTCGTTAATGAAGAACGCATCGCTGGACGGTATCAGGAAACCTTCCATGCCGAGGACTTGCCTTCAGGCAATTACATAGCCCGACTCGTGTTTGGAGGAAAGATGCAATCACAAAACATGATGCTCGTGAAGTAACGATCGAAAAAGGCGTCCCGCAAGGGACGCCTTTCGAATGCTATCATCGTGTCCTGGTGTTTTCGTGACTTCGTGTTCCGGGCCGTAACCCGTAATGGAGTTACGCGATGGTGACGTCGTCGGCGAGGTACACGTCCTGAATGAGATTCAGGAGTTCGGCACCTTCTTTCATCGGGCGCTGGAAGGCCTTGCGGCCGGAGATGAGTCCCTGTCCGCCGGCGCGCTTATTGATCACGGCCGTTTCGACGGCCTCGGCATAGTCGCTCGCGCCCGAAGAGGCGCCGCCGCTGTTGATCAGTCCCGCGCGTCCCATATAGCAGTTGGCCACCTGGTAACGGGTCAGGTCGATCGGATGATCGGTGGTGAGTTTTTCATACACGAGCTTGCTGGTCTTGCCGAACTTGATGGCGTTGTACCCGCCGTTGTTCGTCGGCAGCTTCTGTTTGATGATGTCGGCCTGGATGGTCACGCCGAGATGGTTCGCCTGTCCGGTGAGATCCGCCGCGGTGTGGTAGTCGACGCCGTCCTTCACGAAATCCTCGTTGCGCAGGTAGCACCAGAGAATCGTGGCGAGTCCGAGTTCATGGGCGTATTCAAATGCCTCGGAGATTTCGATGATCTGCCGGTCCGATTCCTCGGAACCAAAGTAGATCGTCGCGCCGATGGCCGCGGCGCCCATGTCGTAGGCCTGGTCCACGCTGCCGAAGAGGATCTGGTCGAAGGTGGTCGGATAGGTCAGCAGTTCGTTGTGGTTGATCTTGACGATGAAGGGAATGTGATGCGCGTAGCGGCGGGCGACGGAGCCGAGCACGCCCAGCGTCGAAGCCACGGCGTTGCAGCCGCCTTCGATCGCCAGCTTGACGATGTTTTCCGGATCGAAATAAATCGGGTTGGGTGCAAAGGACGCGCCGGCGCTGTGCTCGATGCCCTGATCGACGGGCAGAATCGACATGTAGCCTGTGCCCGCGAGGCGGCCGGTGTTGTAGATGCGCTGCATGCTTCCGAGCACGCGCGGATTGCGGTCGCTGTCTTTCCACACGCGGTCCACAAAATCCGGACCGGGGAGGTGCAGCGTTTCTTTCGGGATACCCGTACACGTATGGTTGAGCAGCGAATCTGCTTCGGCGCCCAGCATTTCCTGAAGTTTGTCGATCATGGCGGATCTGTGGCTGTTGTGAAAAAACGTGATGATGATAAATGTACGACTTG
>JACZJN010000171.1 GCA_014860565.1 Bacteroidota bacterium | reverse complement strand
TCCTGTGCGAATGACAGCAGCATCAAGCCTGCGGCAACGGCGAAGAGAAAGGCTTTGCTCTTGCGAATCATGTGAATCCTCATCATACCTTAAGACAGAACAGTTAATTTATCTCGAAAAACATGAAATTTCAACCCATTTACGGGAGCAGTATCATCCGGCCCTGCGCTTCGCTGCCCTGGGCTCCGCCCGCGGTGCGGCAGACGATGCGGTAGAGATACACACCCTGCGAAAGATTATCACCGCGGGAATCGCGGAGGTCCCAGGGAATCTCTACGACACTACTGCTCAGCTGCTCGGCGCGCAGATGACGCACAAGCGTTCCGTTGGACGCGTAGACGAGAATGTCGACGTCGACCGGGTCCAGCACGTTATGGCGAAAATGGAACGTGGTCTGTGCGGAGACGGGATTGGGATAATTGCGCACGTCTTGCAGCGTCAGCTGGTCGGCGACGGTGAATTGCGTTTCCACCGTGCTCGAATTGTTGAAAATGTCCCAGGCCCGCAGGCGCAGCGTATGGCTGCCGGGCGTGAGATTCCGGAAACGGAACTCGACGCTTCCCTTCTGATAGGAATCGAGGTCGCCGGTGTAATAGTCATTGAGTACGACGCTGTGGTCGGAACCGTCGAGCCAGGCCTCAATATCGTGCCCGATGCCGATGCCGGTGGTATTGATGCCGCTCTGGTCAAACAGATCCGCGATCAGCAGCGGGTCCTTTCCGACGAGATTTCCGGGAAGGAAATCGCGGCCGTCGACAAAGAGCGCGATCGCGGGCCCTTCACCATCGGGGGTCACCGTGGAATCGGAACCGCCCACGCGAAGATCAAGAAAATATCCCGCTCCGTCTGTCGCATCATTGCTGAAATACATGGCCACGCGGCCGGGACTGTTTTCATAGGAAATATCTTTTGGCACAATGAACGTCACCGCGAAACGGCCGGCATCGACCTGCGCTTTTCCTCGGTAAAGGAGACCGCCAGGCATGGTATATTCGTAGCCGTTCCACTCGGGGACAATCATCGAGCGCTGTGCATCGAAGAGGCTGACCTCCGCCGTGCCGCTGAAATCATCCCATGCACTTCCGTCGGCTTTCCGAACGCTGCCTTCCAGCGTCACCTTGCTGAAGGCACGCAGCTGCACGGTATCACTGCTGACAGCTGCGTCGTTGATCAGGATGCGCTCGAGTCCGGCCTTGTAGCGCGGCAGCGCGAGACGCAGACCGGGATCGGCAAAGAGGTGAAATTTCTCGTACCCGGGAATGCCGTTGTAGCGCTGCTTCGAAGAATAAATCGCATCGCCGAGTCGGCGCGCGCGTCCGTCGGACTCACGTCCCTCGCGCAGGACGTAATTGAAAAACTCGAGATTGAAGGCGCTGTTCTCTCCGCTGAAAACCACACGGGGAGCGGAAAGACCGCCCACGGCGCCGCCTCCGCGCTTGAGGATGAGCAGTTCGGTGCCGCTGCGTATGCCGGGTGAATCGTACAACCCGAAGGTACAGGTCGCGGCGGCGATGAACGTAAGGCGATGGGCATTCTGCAGCTGCGGAATCGTTACGTCGGAAAGGAAGATGCGCTCATGCGCCCACACGTCGTGCGCGCCATGTCCGGTGTAGTTGACGATCAGCGACCCTTCGTTGATCTGATTTATGATTGCAGCATTGGCATCGGGCTTGCGGCGTCCCTGCGCGGTATTTTCCGTGCGATAGGAAACGATGTAGATTTTCTTCTGCTCGATGTCGCTCGGCACTGTTCCCGCGAGACGCTCGCTCTGCCGTGTGTGTTGATCGCGGTCCGAATCCGAGAACCCTGTCCACCCGTCATCGGCGACGAAGGTCACGCGGTTCTTCCAGGGATCGAAATCGGGGTCTGTCTCGTAACTGATGATCTTGTCAACGATCGTATTCGCTTCATTGAGATTCTGCACGGGAAGACGGCCCGTGGCGAGATCGACCCGCGCATCGGTGCCCACCACCTGCGCATAGTAATCGTCGGTCACGTAGGAGGAGATGCGGTTGATGGAATTTTCAGTCTCCCAGACCGGCACCATGCTGGGTTCCGTCGTGCTGATATTGCGGTAGTCGAAATGCCCGTCACCGAAGAACAGCACGTAGCGCGGCGGGATGGTCCAATTCTCCATCGCCCAGGAAAGGAAGTCGCGGACGGCTGTCGGATCGACGACGCCGCTGTTGCATTCGTTGTAGATCGATTCGAGGGGGATCACCATTGCGCTGAGCTGATCTTCACCTGCGCGCTCACGATGCGCTTTCAGGCGGTTCGCTGCTTCGAGAAGATCCGGATGGGTGATGATCAGGTACTCTGCGCCGGTTGATGAGAGCAGGCCGGAATTCGGCACGGTGGAAGGAGCGCTCGGCGTTTTGAGCGCCGGAGCGGCAACGGCGAGAAACTGCCGCGGAATTCCCGCCGTGTTCTGTACCTGGAAGCGCACGGTCCCCCCACTCACCTGTGTTTCCATACGTACGACATTCCTGTAATCGGTCACGTCATACACCATCACATCGCTCATCGTAAAGCCGTTGAGTTCGAACTGGATGACGGCCGACGTATCGGGAGCGGAAAACAGAAGCTCGTCGCCAAGTGGCTCGAAGCGGCGGGCGTAGAGCCATTCCACCCAGTCGACATATCCGTCGCGTGAGCGGTCAGGGTTGGTGGAGTTGTACGTTATCGAGAGGGTCGAACGGTCGTCAGCAAGATCTCCGCTGCCGGAGAATGCTCTCGTTCCTGATATTCTCGCCATGTCACCCGTGTCGGATCCGAAGTCGACGGTCCCCATCTCAATACTGCCAAGCGGCGTCTCATTCGCACGCACGGTAAAGCTGTTGTTCACCTCCGAACTCGAAACCGTCTGTACGCGATAGGTAATGGGCTGGCTGTGCACAAGCCCGTTGAGCTTGCGCGTAAACATGATCGACGATGCGCTTCCCGCCGCCGCGACAAGGCGCTTGCCCACCCACATTTTTCCGGAATTCATGAGATTGACCGCTTCCTCTTCCTCGAATTCTCTCCCGATAAAGAAGGAAGGCGTATAAAACGACGCTTCATTCAGCGACGGCTGTTTTTGCATACGCTGTCCGAGACCATCGCCCCATGTAATGAGATAGGAATTCACATCGTCGTAGCGATGAATGAAATGCTCGTAGGTCCGCGTGGCGGGATTCCAGGCGAAGCCGGTCAATCCCTGGCCGTAGAATTGTACATAATCTCCCTCATCGAAACTGCCGTCGTCGCCACCCACGACCTCGACGGCGATTTCCTGCAACGGATCGGGCCGTGCATCGCTCAGACGAGGCGAACGCTCGCGGCCACCGTTGCCGTACATACGGATTGTGCGCGGATCGAGTCCCGCGACATCGAGTCCGGCGTCGGTGAACCAGCGACGCGTCAGTCGATAGACACCGGTCTGCGGCACATCGATGCGATACCAGCTTCCCGACGCGAGCGTTGCTCCGGTCGCTTTCGCTACTCCCGTCTTTCGGGCGATGGTCCATTGTGCCGCCATCGCAGGATTCAGCAGCGCTGCGCCCGCGTCATCGAGTGCGGAGGGATGAAGTCCGGGAAGGGCCTGACCGAACGTGATGCGGCAGACAATCCGCGCAAGTACGCGGGCGACCTGGGTCGCGGGATTCCATTGCACCGGCGTCAGCACGAGTTCGCCGATGACACGGTCACGCGAAATGCCGACGTTTTCGAGTCGCACCGGCGCGCTCGGGAAAAAGCCATTCGAGGCGAACGCATCGCCGGGCTCGTAGACCTCCTCGCCTCCACGCATGCCGGGGATGGGAGCGATGCGCACGCCGGGGAGTTCACGATAATCCATCTGATCGATTGTCAGCGTGTTGCCTTCGATGGCAGGGAACGCGAGCAGTTCGACGCGTGAACGCAGATCCGGTGCTCCGGCCATCGCGCTGCCCGCCGAGGAGGCGCGGGCGAAATCATACACCGTTCCGTGCGTGCCGGAGTCCAAAACCTGGTACGCGGGCCGGTACTCGATGACGAGTTCATGTGCAGTGGAGCTGAGGACGGTAATCTCCTGCGCCATGATGGTTCCGGACGCAATGAGCGTCGCGACAAACAGCAGCGCGGCAACTTGCAGAACGTGACGCTTCTTCATACGCGGGGGACCGGGAGATATTGGGACATTATGGAAAAAGTCCTGAATGAAACGATATAACGCAATTCCATTATTCATCCATGCACCGATCCGTCCGCCTGCTCTGCCGCGGCAGCCTCACGTCTGAACGTGCGATAGAAATGCAGGTTCATGAGAATGTTCACGGCATAGGTTGCGATGAACGCGATCGCCGCACCTGTCATCGCCAGCAGAGGGATCAGCGTGAGATTCAATACAATGTTCACCGCGGACGATGCAATCGACATGATGCGGATTGACCGGCCCTGGCGTCGCGCGGCCAGGAACGCGTGATACGGATGGTTGAGACCCGCAAGCGCAAAGCCCGCCATCAGCCATGGAAGGACGGTGAGCGATTCGGCATATCGTGCGCCGAAGAACAGCGGGATCAGCAGCTGACAGGCCGCAAGCAGCAGCGCGGCTCCCATGGTGCACCATGTGAGATTGATCAGCAGCAGGCGGCGGGCGATGCCTTCGTCCGAGACGAAGCGTTTGTAAGCACTTTGCGACACCGCCTTGCTGAACATGCTTATCGGCGTGCTCATCGTCATCGCGATCGAATAAAAACCCACCGGAGCCATGCCGTGGAATTTCGCAAGTAATATCTTGTCCAGCCCCGTGGTCATACCGTCGACCACGCGACCGAGATAGACCTGCGCGCCGAACTCCTTCACCTCGCGAACGATGAACCTGAACTCTTCACCGAGGTCGGAAAATACCGGACGAAGGTACCCGGCGGCGATACCGATCGCGACACCGAGCGTGGCAAGCGTGGCGATCACCGCCATGCGGGCATCCAATCCTCCCGATAAGATCATCGCTGCGAGGATGGCGATCAGCAGGACACGGGGCAGCACAAGAAAGACCGACATGAACTTCATGCGATTGCTGCCCTGACTGATCGAGAGCACCATCTCCTGCAGCGGATAAACCAGGGCGAATGGTGACGCCGCGAGCAGGATTCCTCCGACATTCTTCTGCCAGATCGCATCAACCGCGAACGATGCCCCGGCCATGACCACGGCAAAGACAACGCCGATGCCCGCGGAAAGCAGAAGCAACGCCCCGATGCGCCGTGATGCATCCCGGTCGGACTGCTGCAGCGCCATCAGCCGCATGCCCGCCGGAGCAAGACCAAAATCGAAGAACATTCCGGTGAAAAGAAAAACCGCGATGACGAAGCTGTATGTTCCAAAGGACACCGTATCCATTGACCGGACGAGCATGATGTACACGACGATTCCAAGCACGGCGTTCAGCAGAAGCGCGGAGAAATACACCGTGCTTTTGCGGCCCAGATCCGATTGCATCATTCCGCGTATTTCATTCCAGCGGTTCATGCCTGATGTTTTAACGCGCAACATGAAAACCGCACGCGGATGCGCGGGCGGGATACCGGGAAAATATTTCCGTGGGAGTGCGTGCGAAAGATACATCCGTTCCAGACGGTATACTTGAAGGATACTGTAAATGGTAACGTATGTTTTATAGCACGCCTTTTTAGTGGGAAGATTCGAATGTTAAAAGTTACCGTATTTCCCTCGCTTTGTCAAGAAGGAAATACAATCCCGTCGCCGAGACGGGAAACCAGAATTGCCGCCGCTCGTTCGAGCAGATGCTGCGTCTCGGCATCAAAGCGATCGGGATGGGGACTATCGACATCAAGCACACCCCAGACTTCGCCACCAAGGATCAGCGGGACGACAAGTTCGGAGCGGGAAGCGGCATCGCATGCGATATGTCCGGGAAAGGCCTCTACGTCCGGTATGTTCATGGTCTTTCGTTCCCGCACCGCTGCGGAACATACACCGCGGTCCGGGTCGAGGACAGTACATGCGGGCCGGCCGTGAAAGGGGCCGAGACAGAGGCGCGCTCCATCGGAGAGATAGAACCCAACCCAGTTCACGTCACGCAACGACCAGAAGAGCAGCGACGCCATGTTGGACATCAAGGTCAGCGGTGGTTCGCCCTGTCCCAGCAGGGCTTCGACCTGTGCGAGCAGCAGTTCAGGACTCGCATCTTCTAAAATCCGCACATCGGCCAAAAGCGCACCTTTCCATGGTAAATGAGTTGACCATTTGATTGAATTTACCTAGGTTGCATTATACGAACAACAACAATTCAGGGCTCTTCAACATGAAACAGCGTATTCTGGTGATTGCGATCGCTGCCCTTTCATTCCTTGCACTGAACGCCATGCATATGCAGGCGCAGTCCGGGGGAAATAAAGGCTACTATACAGAAAAACTGCGCTTCGGCGTAGGCGCGCAGGCCGGCCTGATGTCAGGTATGGGACTCGGCGTGCGTATTCATCCTATGGGACGCATGAGCGTTCAGATCGCCGGCGGTGCCATCAGCGGCGGCGAAAGCGTCGCGGCTTCGTTGGGCGCAGAGGGGCAGTTTGATTTCGACTGGCGTGCCCGCTCCCGCTTCTATGGTTTTGTAGGAATGGGATATTATACCAACGGCGAGGAAGAGTTGACCGTCGCCGCCGGAACCTGGGAACAGGGCAAGGAAGATCCCCGGCTGAAAAGTCCCTTTCGCGCCGGAATCGGACTCGGTTACGAGTGGGATATTTCGAACGTGCTGATTTTCAGCGCAAGCGTCGCCTTCACGTATTTCTCCGAGGGCATGTTCCTCCCGCTCCCCCAAATCGGCCTGTACTACATGTTCGACTGATCGACACTTTCCGCGTCAGGACACGTCATTCGTCTCCGCGACAATATTCAGAATTTCATCGAAGGCGCTCACCGAGAAATCGGGTTCGAGCGCCTTCAGTTTTTCCGCCGGCTGAAAGCCATACAGTGCCGCGATCGTGCGCACGCCCGCGGCTTTCCCGGCCTGCAGATCGTACACCGAGTCGCCAACCATGGCAGTCTCCTCCGCGGCCGCACCCATCATCTGCATGATGCTTTGCAGCGGGAGGGGCGACGGCTTCATTTCCGCGAACGTATCCCCTCCTGCGATCATGCTGAAGTACTTTTCGATTTGCATTGCTTCGAGGACCTCGCGCGAGGCACGCTCCGGTTTGTTGCTCACGACCGCGAGGCGAAGATCGGGGACATTCTTCCGCAGCAAGGCAAGCGTATCGTACACGCCGGGGTACAGCTGCGTTTCGTCGAGTGCGTGTGCGTGATAGATTTCCCGATAACGCGCGATGGCGGCATCGATGTCCGTGACCGGGCAGTCCGCTGCGCGTAGGATACCGTGGACCAGATACGCGACGCCCCGTCCGATGCATGGACGGATCGTCGATTCGTCGAGAGCCGGTGCGCCATATGATGTAAGCAGCAGATTGCATGAAGTGACGATGTCGCGGAGAGAGTCGACCAGCGTCCCGTCCAGATCACAGAGTAGAAGTCGAATGGACATTGCATGCCCTCCTTTGATGTGTGCGGCCGGATGACCGTGTCAGGGAATGGAATCCCGGATTGAATTCGGACAGAATGTGACCGGAACAATACCACTGCCGTGCCGGTTGAAACGATCACGTGCTGCAGTTTGAACAATTTTCGCTAAAAAATGAAGAGTCTGCGGCGAGAGTATTGCACTGCAGTAATTATTTTCTTAGTTTCAATGACCACTTTTTGTGGGCGGGGCTGTAGCTCAGTGGTAGAGCATCTGCCTTTTAAGCAGAGGGTCGATGGTTCGAACCCATCCAGCCTCACAAACAAAAGTGTACATATGCGGAAGTGGTG
>JACZJN010000170.1 GCA_014860565.1 Bacteroidota bacterium | reverse complement strand
GTGGAAGATCTTGTTCCGTCCTCTGCGCTGGGCCTCGAACACGGAATGCTTCGCGGATAGAATGATTTCCTCTACGGTGTCGGCATCGTCGGGGAAAACGGCCACGCCGCAGCTGACCGTGGTGACCAGGTCGTGTTCGGTGAATGTGTGATTGCGGATGGATTCGCAAACAGCGTTCGCGGCTTCGATAGCCGCATCGGCGCTCGTATTGGGCAGCATCATGATAACCTCGTCGGCACCGTAGCGACAGGCACTGTCGTAAGTGCGAAGCTGACGATTGATGAGACCGCCGAATTCGCGCATGAACGCGCGCCGTGCCCCACCGCCGAAGGTGTTGCTGATGCGCTTGTAGTTGTCGATATCCATCATGATCAGGCCGAGCGGTTCGCCGGTACTGGCCGCACGGTCGAGATTCTGCTGCAGGCTTTCAGAGAAAAAGGAATAGCGCTGCAACTCGGTTTCGTGGTCGACGCGGTCGAGGCGCAGATTGTCCTCGTACAGACGATTCTGATAATACGCGAGCGCGGCAATACGGGCAAAGGTTTCGAAGACCGGGATGTCGCTTTCGACAAACGCATCCTTCTCCTCACTGTCCGCATACAGATATCCGATGGTCTGGTGATGAACGGCGACCTGCACGCAGAGGCAGGAGGCGAAAGGCGACTCCAACTCGACGCTGTGAGCGACCTCTGGTAAAAGGCTGGCATCGGAAATCAGGATGGGACGTCCCGTCCATAGCATCTCCCCGATCGACCCTGTCGCGACCTGTTGGCGGAAGCTCTTGCAGAATGTGTGCGAGATTCCGCTGCAGTTTTCGATGCTCAGATATTCGCTTTCGCTGTCGATGAGCACAATGGCACAAGCACGGCTACGGTATAGCCGCGTGAGCCGATCGACAACGAAATGGAAGACGCGTTCGTAATGCCGGTGGGTTGCCAGCAGCTTCACGAGCTCCATGACAAATTCCGTGCACTGGGATGACTGCATATCTCTCATGACGCACCTCCGTGCCTATAGTGGTCGGTGTCGTTTCTATGATGAAGCTGTCGCAGTCAACAGGAACGGCCTCACGGCGTTATCGCACCGAGGTCGCATGGCGGTATGATTTTGGGATACAGCGGTATTGTACTTTTTCGCCAGGAGATTGTCAAGCGGAATCGGATTGCACCAACAGAAATCCCGGTCTTTTGGACCGGGATTTCTGCCACCACTATTCAATCTTACAGGATGAGGAAGACTGAATGTTTTTGTCGGCGCTCCACGCGCGCCATAACAAAGTCAGTTCTGTACCGGAGCCGTGGCTTCGGTGAGGAGAATTTCGTTGATCGCCTGCACAAACGACTCTTTCGGCAGCGCGCCGGCGGCCATCTGCGGCTTCTCGCCCATGGGGACAAAAAGGATCGAAGGGATGCTGCGAATGCCGAACACGGAGGCGAGCTCCTGCTCGGCTTCGGTGTCGATCTTGTAGATGTCGATCTTGCCTTCGTATTCCTTGGCGAGTTCTTCGAGCACGGGAGCGACCATGCGGCAGGGCGCACACCAGTCGGCGTAGAAGTCGATGATGCACGGACGCTCGCCGGCGAATTCCCATTCCTGCTTGTTCTCGTAATCGAAGACTTTCGTCAGAAAGGTCTGTTTTGTCAGATGTTCCATGATAATCCTGTTCCTTCTATTGTATGTTCATAGTTCACGTTCATCGCCGTAACTGAACATAGGATGCAGGACCACGGAAGAAGATTCACGCGGTGCGGATTTCTTTCGCTTCGCGCCGTACTCTATTTATAGTGCCATTTTCAGCAGCTTCATCACCCGTTGCTGCGTCCCATCATCGACACGGAGGAAACAGACTCCCGACGGAAGCCCGCGTGTGTCGATGCTGTGGACCGCCGTTCCGCCCGTGTGGACGCGGTGTTCCTCAAGAAGCACGCGCCCCTGGGTGTCGTGGACGGTGATGGTCAGCGCCGCCGCTGCCGCATGGAGGAGTTTCACCTGCAGCCGTTCGCCCAGGGGCTGCGGCCACGCATCCATGAGCTGGAATCCATTCTCATTGATAGCCCCTGCGATGCCATTGACTCCGGCGACGCGAGCCGCCCACACGCCGCTGCCCTGGGTGGCGACGAGGACGGAACCGTCGGTGGCGCGCGCGTCGACATGATCGACACAGACCATGCCGATGCCGTCGGGCGACTCGCGCATCCATACCGTGTTCATTCCATCAATGCGTGTCGTGGAAAAAAGACCGCTGCTGGTGGCGGCAAAGAGGATTTCACCGCCCTCGACCGGGAGAATCACCACCCAGCGCACGGACGGTCCCGCCCCGCTGCCGTCGGGATGCTCTTCGAGATTGCCGCTCACCGTGGACCATGTCGCTCCGCCGTCGCTGCTGAGAAAAACGCTCTGCACGTTGTAATTGGAAAAAACCGCGAAGAGGCGATCGTGATCGCGTGGATCGACGGCGAGGCAGGAGACATAACCACCTGCCGGAAATATCGGGGAACGGACCGTCGTCACCTGCGGAGACACTCCGCGCGCATCGTCGATGCGCAGGAGTCCCCCGCCGCTGCTTCCTATATAGATCCGTCCCGAGGCGTCGGAGGCGCAGCCAATTGCGCTGACATAATCCGGATCGGGGAAGGACGCCGCGGCGATCTCGCTCCACCCTTCCTCGACACGATCGGGATCAAGGACGGAAAGGGAGATGTCGTCTTTACGCCACAGTGCTCGAAGGCCCCCGAGATAGAGCGTGCGTCCGTTGAACGCATCGAGCGCGAAAACGGTGAAAAAGGCGAAGTCCGCATCCTCAAACAGGTCCGGACGCTGAAACTGCACGTCGACCAGCAAACCATTGGGCAGAAATAGAAGGGAATAGACGCGGCCGGTATACACCGAGGCCAGCACGAAGTCGCCGCCGGGTGATACCGCCACGCTCATACCATCTCCGCCGATCACGCCTTCCCATTCCGCAGGATCGGCCGCGTCGTTGCTGTAGTAGGTGGCATTGTCCTGCAGTCCCCCGATACAGAATTCGGCCTGCACCGCCGCAGGATCCTGTGCCACGCGATAGAATTGCGAGGTGACGAGACCGTCGTTGCGGTTGGTCCAGGCGGGGTCGGACCACTGACTGTTCGGTGTGAATTGAACGCCGCCGTCGTTGGCGACGTAGAGCTGCGCGGGGTCGGAAGGCAGAAATGCCAGCGCATGCTGATCGGGATGGAGTTCGTTGTCGGACCAGGAATAGGGATAGCCGCCAATGATATTCGTACTGCCCGAAGTTTTGAATGCGTTCGTTGATCGATAGAGGTTGGTGCCACCCAGAAAAAGCACGTCGGGATTATCAGGGTGCACTGCCATCGCCACGCAGTAGCCACCGAGCGAGTTATAGCCGTTGCTCCCCGACCCCCCGATACCTCCGCCTGGAAGTGCCGCCGTGCGCTGCTCCCACACACCGCTGCCGCTCGCGGGATTGTGCCGGTATCGCCACAGCGTGTGCCGGGAGGAAGTGAACGCCAACTGCGGGATCGGGTGTGGCTCGGCCTGTTCAGTCAGCACGAACAGAGTGTACGGATCTGATGGCGCGGCGGCGAGTTCCACCACGCGTGCATCGCCGGGAAATCCGGCGGGTGTGATGTCGAACCAGTCGCGCCTGTCGGTCGAGAAAAACACTCCCCGCTGCGAAGGAACACCAGCGGCAACCGAGAAACCGCCGATGGCGGCGTATGACAACACCGGTGTGAGAACGATATCCGTGGAAAACGACGGATTCGATGCATCTCCCAGAACATGTTCCCAGCTTTCACCATTATCCCGTGAACGCAGGATCTGACCGTAGCAGGCGGCATACAGCGCACCCGCATCCCAGCCGTCGGAGGCAATCGCCAAGTCCCACACGCCTTGAAAAGGACTCACGAGTCGGCCCTGCGTCGTGGTCAGGGTCGATGTCAGCGGTGTCCAGCTTTCACCCCGGTCGCTGCTGCGGTAAATACCGTTTCCGTATCCGGTGGTCCGTGCGGTCGTGCGAATGCTGCGATCCGTGGTACTGAGCAACTCGCCTGTCCCGTAATACATGATGTCGCGCATTCCCGGACGCGAGTCTTGCACGATGCAGCTCACGGTCTGTTCCGCCGTGGGTGCCGTGGTTTTTCTCCAGCTTCCGCCGCGGTCGTCCGACTTCCAGAATCCCCCGCTGGCGCTGCCTGCATACAAAATGTTGTCATTCTCGATATCGAACACTATATCCAGCATGCGTCCCGCCACGCGCGTCGGACCGCGCTGCTTCCATACCGGCACGAAGGCGCTGCGCTGCTGTCGGCGCATGAATGCTGCATCCTCCGTCGCCCTTGGCAATGTGGCGGCGTACGTGTATTCCCTGCCGCGAATGTCTGCCGGCACCATGCCTGTGCGTGGATCGCGTGTGCGCAACAGTTGGAACTGCGCTGAGTAATACACACGATCAGCGGGCGACAATCCCGCACGCCGCGGCGTAGGGACCTTCGCGGGACTGAAAACGCTGGCAGCAGTAGCCGCAAAGATCAGGATGCAGACAGAAACAGCAGCACGCATCGGGGCACCTTGAGTGGGGGGTGGGAAATTATTTGTCTGGTTCAGCCGGAAGTGTCACCTCGAAACGCGCCCCCCTTCCCCGCTCACTTTCACAGCGGATACTCCCGTTCATACTCTCGACGAGACGTTTGACGATCGAGAGTCCGAGTCCGGACGAGGGTTCGCCCGCCGTCGGCTGTGCCGAAAGACGGGCGAATTTCTGATACAGGCGTGTCATGTCTTCTTCGTTGAAACCGGGGCCTTCATCTTCGACGACGATATGCACGCCACCCGACGACGACGCCAGGGCGACCCGCACTTCCTGACCCTTGGACGAATATTTGATGGCATTCGACACGAGGTTATCGATAATCTGCATTACTGCCGAATCATCGCCTCGTGCGATCGGTTCGTCGTCAGGGAGGCGCAGTGAAAGTGAGATTTCCTTCTGCTCCGCCCATCGGCGATGGTTCTCCACTGCGTGGCGAACGATGGGCTTGACCGGTACGGGATCGCAGTCGAGCTGCATGCGGCCCGATTCGAGACGATTGATGTCAAGCAGGTTCTTCGCGAGTACAAGCACACTGTCCGCGGTATCGGCGACCTGCCCCGCCTTCCGGTGAATGTACTCTTCGCTGCGGCCGGCCTCGCCGATGGATTCCGCGAGCATGCGGATAGCGCTGATCGGGTTGCGCAGATCATGCGAAAGAATTCCCATCAACTCGTTTTTCTCGGTGTTCAGCTGTTCGAGCAGCGCGTTCTGCCGGGTCAACTCCTCGTTAGTGCGCGCGATCTCCACCGCCTGCGACTCGAGCAGCGCCTCATGCTTGCGAATTTCAGTATTCGCGACCTCGAGTTCAGTATTTTTCTGCTGGAAGATTTCCGCACTCCGCTTCTTCAGGCGGTAGCGATTTGCAAGCAGCGCAAGAATCACCACGAGAAGGATGGAACTGATGATGAGCATGTTGCGCAGAGACGCCTCCTGCTCCAACTTTGCGTCCTTGAGCGCCCGGTCGCGCTCGAGCAACTCGCGGTTTTTATTCAGAAGATCGATCTTGTTTTGCTGCTCGGTCGCATCCAACCGCTGCGCCATCACGATGGTTTCCTGTTCCTTAAGCTGCAGCTCGTTGATGCGTTTATCCTGGTTGAGCAGCTCGATGTCCTGCTGTTGCTGCCGCAGCTGAATGGCCCGACGCTCGAGTTCCATCTCGTTGATGCGCTGATCTTTCTTGAGCAGTTCGTTTTCGCGATCACTGCGCTCGCGCTGGGCGAGCTCGTAATTGGCCGTCATCTCATTGATGCGCTTCGAACTTTCTTCATTGAAAAGGGAATCCTTCAGCGCCGTGTACTGACGATAAAAGTCGAGTGCGGCGGGCGCGTCTCCCAGCGCTGTTTTCGCATCGGCACAGATTTTCAGGGCGTTGCGCTCGACGACACGGGAGTTGGTTTCCTGCGCAATCCTCAGAGCGCGGGACGCGACGTCGTAGGCACGCGCGGCGTCCCGCTGGCGGAGATACAGACTCGCAATCCGCTGCATCGCTTCAGCCAGGCCATGCTTGTCGCCAAGCGATTCGTAGAGACGGGCGGACTGCTGATAATTCTCGAGTGCGCGTCCGGTCACGTTTTGCATGAAATAGGTGATGCCGATGTTGAGATACGTGCTGGCCAGTCCGGGAGTGTCCTGCAACTCCCGTTTCAGTTCGAGTGAAGCAAGCAGGTTTTCGAGCGCTCTGTCGAAGTCACCCTTATCCATGTAGATGACGCCGATGTTGTTGTACGAATAGGCAAGCCCCTGCTTGTCCTGCGCAAGCTGGAAATATTTCACGGCGCGCAAATGATAGCGCAGCGCCCGTTCCTCATCGTTGAGACGTCCGTGCACGACACCGATATTCGACAGCAACGCGGCCATTCCCTGCTGATCGCCCAGTTCTTCTTTCAGCTGCAGTGATTTCAGGAAGAAATTCAGCGCGCGAACCCAGGAACCGCCTTGCGCATAAGTGATCCCGGTGCTGGTGAACGCCATCGACAATCCGGCATTGTCGCCGAGCTTCCGCGCGAGTTCTTCCGCCTTGCGAGAAATGTCAAGAGACTGGTCGGGATTGGTTTTTCGATACTCCTGCGCAAGATCGAGCATCAAGCGCACGTTGACCGAGTCGTGCAGACCGCGCTGTTCCCTGCTGCGCAGAAGCGTCTCCATCCGCTCGATCTCGCTGTTCTGCTGCGCGCGCAGCGGTACGGACGTCAGCAGCGTGACGAGGGCAAACAGACCGCAGACCAGGTGTAAAGCGCGCATGTCAACCTCCTCGCGGTTCCGCGGGCAAGACGGCGGAATGTCCGGGCGCCTTCAGCGGATCGGTACCGAACCGGCGCAGTTCTTCGTAATCACTCCGGCCATCGCCGTCCGTGTCGGCTTTCAATGGGTCGGTGCGGAAAAGGCGGATTTCCTCAAAGTCGGTCAAACCGTCATGATCGGTGTCGGCCTGATTCGGATCGGTATGATAGATGCGCACCTCCTCGCCGTCGTTGATGCCTTCGCCATCCGAATCGGGCAGCACGGGATTGGTGTGATAGACAATGACTTCGTCGCCGTCATAGAGTCCATCGCCGTCGGTGTCGACTTTCTTCGGATGACAGCCGAGTCGTTTCTCTTCTGAGTCAATGAGCCCATCGCCCTCCGTATCGCGCGAAAGCGGATCGGTCTGATAGTCGAGCAGTTCTATGCTGTCGTCAAGACCGTCACCGTCCGTATCCTTGTTCGTCGGATCGGTTTTATAGCGCGTCACTTCCACGTAATCGCTCAGCACATCGTGATCGGTATCCCAATACAGCGGATCGGTCTTGTACGTGCGCAGTTCCTGAAAATCCGTGAGGCCGTCGCCATCGGTGTCCGGATCGTTGGGATTCGTGCCGGCCTTCTCTTCCTCGAGATTGCTCAGACCGTCGTCATCGAAATCCGTATCGTCGAACAGATGCCACGCCAGTCCGAACGTCACCGAGAGCCACGTGTCGTTGGCGGTTTTCTCGCGGTCGGGATTGCTGGGCAATCCCTGGCTTTCCTGCAATCGCTGGACAAGTTCCCCAGAATCAAAGGCATCCATTTCGCCGCTCATGACGAGATGTCCGAGCGCGCCCAGCTGCAGCGACCATGCGCGCGTCAGATGCCATTCGAAGCCCGCGCCGAGAGGGATACTCAGCGCTGAGATGGTCTCCGAGCCAGGATACGCGGCATCACCGTTCCGATAATCCTCGGGACGAAGCCAGGCGTTTCCGCCTCCGACGAGCACCCAGATGTTGAAGGGACGCGCGGGGAAGAGATTCAGGCGCAGCCACGCTTCGGCGGCCATCACCTCGGTGCTGCGCAGAGCGAGATTGTATTCGCCGAATTGATAGGGGTAAGTGATGCCGAGGTTGCGGCGGTTGCGGCGTGTATACAGGAGCCGTCCGGCGTCGATGCCCGCACCGAATTCCAGAAAGGGATAGAGGGGGTAATACAGCTGCAG
The DNA here is from genome assembly GCA_014860565.1 of Bacteroidota bacterium. GTDB lineage: Bacteria > Bacteroidota > Ignavibacteria > SZUA-365 > SZUA-365 > SZUA-365. The sequence goes on along the minus strand of JACZJN010000170.1, from coordinate 29,835 downwards.
TCCGGCGGTTTGTCCCACTTCGCTGCCGGAAAATTCACCAAAGTACTTGGTCAGCCCCGCCGTAAGCGACACAGACAGCCTGCCGTCGAGGAATCGCCGCCGATCAGGCCAGCGCACGGCGGTCTTCCCGGTGCCGAGCGCCTGCGCAGGATTCTGGGCGCGCAGGGAGGGTCCTGCGGACAGGCCGAGAAGAAGGATGGCGAAGATAGCTATGGCGCGTGTCGCGGGCATGAGACTGCGTCGATGTTATCGCCCGCCGTTCGGGCGAGGCTGCATGGAGATGATATAGAATTCCACCCGCCGGTTGCGTGCGCGCCCTTCCTCTGTCGCGCTGTCGGCGATCGGCTGCATTTCCCCGAATCCGACCGTGCGCAGCCGTTCCGCCGCCACCCCCTTCTCGACCATGAACTCCCGAACGCTGGCAGCCCTGCGCTCGGAAAGCGCCTGGTTGTAATCCACTTCCCCGTCGGCATCAGTGTGACCGCGGATCTCCACCGTCATGCCGGGATACGTGCGGAACAGCTGCACGGCCTCGAGAAGGAGCGGAACGTATTCGGTGCGGAGTTCGTCACGATCAAATTCGAAAGTGATGTTGCAGAACGAGAGAATATCGCCGGCGCGCAGACGCAGCGAATCAAGGCGCAGCGGCTGCGGCCGTTGCTCGCCGTCCTCCGAGGGCGTGATATGCTGTATGTTCCGCCGTCTATACCGCGCATAGGATTCCGCGCTGCTCTCCCCGGGATTAGCGCCGTAGGAACTGTCGATGGCCGCGAGTGCGGCGACCACGCTGTCGAGATTCTCCGGTGCGCGCGGCAGGCGCCGCGTCAACGCCGGCGCGATGAGGTAGGACGTCCCGCCGCTAGGCAGGGGACGCGTCTCCAGCAACTCCGCGTTGTAGCGGGGACGCTCGGCAAACGGCTTCTTTTCCGCCGGCGTGATGGTCTGATCCTGATCCACCGGATTTGTGCGCGTGACGTAGACCTCCGTCGCATCATCGACATTGTCGCCGTCAGTGTCCGGATTCAGCGGACTGGTCCCGTAATACGCGATCTCGTCATAATCGAGCAGGCGATCGTTATCGGTATCCGGATTGCGCGGGTTGGTTTTATAGGTCACGACTTCGTTGAAATCATAAATCCCGTCGTCGTCCGTATCGGGACGCAGCGGGTCGGTTTCATAAACCTTTACCTCGGCAAAATCATCGAGCCCATCATAATCGGTGTCGGGATTTCTCGGATTCGTCTTATACAGAATGACCTCTTCGTAATCGCTGAGCATATCGTCGTCGGTGTCGGGCTTGCGCGGATCGGTGTTATAGAGCATGATCTCGTCCGCATCGCTGAGCCTGTCCTCATCCGTGTCCGAGTTGAGGGGGTCCGTTCCGTACTTGGTGATCTCGAAATAGTCACCGAGCCCGTCATCGTCCGTGTCGGGTTTCAACGGGCTGGTGGAATAGACGCGCACCTCTTCATAATCAGTGAGCCCGTCCGTGTCGGTATCGATCTCATACGGATCGGTACCAAGCGCGCTTTCTTCGGCGTTCTCGAGCAGATCACCGTCGGAGTCGACGCTCTCGAAGAGCGTATACTGGAGGCCCAGCGTCAACGAAAGGATGTTATCGCCGCCTGCTGAAGGAACATCAATACGCGGACTGCGCCGGCGATTGTACTCGAGCGCGAGTTCCTCGGGGTCGAAGGCATCGATATCGCCTTTCATCAGAAAGGCATTCCTCAGATGCATCGAAAGAGCAAGATCCCGGCTGATATACCATTCACCGCCAATGCCGACAGGGATGGTGATGCTCGCGGGGAAATCGGCGGTGGGACGGATGCGTGCGTCGCCGAAGTCTTCGGCCTTGTAGAATGTCAATCCCGCACCGAGACTCAAAAACATGTTGTACAGACGATAGGGAAAGAAATTGAAGCGCGTGGAAAGATCGAAGCTGACAGTGTTGATGGCGCGATCGTACGGCCCCGGTCCCGTGTCCTTCAGGAACTGGAATTCGTAGAGGAGGGGATCCACCTGCGTGGCATCGCGCGTAATCCCGAGCTTCCCGACATCAGCGGTGAGCAGTACGGTCAGCGACGGATAGACGGTGTAGCCGATCGCCATCCCGGCATGGAATCCTCCCAGACCGCTTTCGAACTCCCCCAGACATGTCGCCGGGCCGCCGCCCGCTGAAACGACGATCGTGCGTCCCGGAAAACGGGGCAGCTGCACGCCGCGTCCGACTGCCTTCGCCGAATCGATTGCAACGGCCGACGTATCGGTCTGCGCGGACAAATTACCGCCGGCCAAGGGCAGGAATGCGAGCAGCAACCCGGTCGCGAGCAGCCAGGAATTCCGTTGCGTCATCAGAACCGTCTGTAGTTGAAGAATTTACTACCGTCTAGTCGTAAAAGTATGCTACACAGCCTACATCCGCAAACACGGGGCGCGCAATTCCTCACGGATCGTATGCACGCTTTACCGGGATGAAAAATCTTCGTATCGTATAGCGAAGCGACTTTGCACTCCTTTTCAGTTTTTTTAATGTATCGGAGGACGCCATGCACGGAAGATTCCTCTCTGTCATGTTCCTATTGTCCCTCGCACTCGGCATGGCGTTTTCTCCCGCCGCGGGACAATCACGCGGTCCCCTTCTGGAAATCACTCCGGCACCCGTTGATTTTGATACCGTGTTCTGCGGCAGCACGCGCTCTCTTGATGTGGTGTTCCGCAATGGCGGGGATACGGCCCTGACGGTACAGTCCTTCGACGCGTTGGTCGCCCCTTTCTCGGGCAGCCTCCAGACGCCGTTCACGCTGCAGCCGGGGGAACGGCGCTCCGCCACCTGGTGCTATACACCGACGCGCGTGCTCACGCGCGACAGCATCAGCGTCGGCTTCATATCCGATAATCGCATCTCGTACTCATTTGGTCTGCTCACCGACGGCAGCGACGCCATGCGCGTCGCCTTCCCCGGTGCGGCGAGCGCAATCGAGGCGGCGCATAATGCCCTGACGGCGTTCGTCAGCACGATCATGGCCAGCGGATCGCCGGTGCACGAGGGCGCGGTATTCGCCTACAGCAGCACATCGCAGTTCCGGCTCCTTCGCGGACTCTCCGAAGACCCCGCATTGGTCGAGGCAGCGATTCCGGGTACTGCGACAGGTCCCCTCGCCTGTGTGTATCAGGGCATTGATCGCAGCATCGCCCTGCTTCAGAGCGCAAAATACCGCCGCATACTCATCGTGATCAACGCAAGCGAAGACGGGGGGCTCGCCAATTGCGGTCCCTACTCGGCTCCGGGCGTGACCAGCGCGGCCCTGGCGGCGGACATGGTCATTTACAGCATCAGCATCAACGGGGCAATGGCCGCACAGCTCTCCGACATCGCCACGCAGACAGGCGGACTGCATCACAATGCCACGAGCGCTGCGGAACTCGATCAGGCGGTGCAGGATATCATGCTCGATCTGCAGCGCTCCGTCACGCAGCATCTCGTCGTGCGCGGCGAGGTGGTTTCTCCATCGCTGGCATTTTCACCGTCGTCCGTGCTGTTCCCGACGACGCTCGCCGGCGACACCGCCCGCAAGACCGTCTGGATTCACAATGTCGGAACCTCACCGATGGAAATCGGGCTGATCAATGTGATGCCGATCGGCAGGTTCTCATTCACTTTCACGCCGAAGCAGCTGCTGCCCGGCGATTCCCTTCCGGCGATCGCATCGTTCTTCCCCATCACGCAGGCATATCAGAGCGTGGAAATCACTGCCGAAATCAACGGCTGCGATCCGTCCGTGCCGATACTTTCTTTGAGGGGAATGTCCTATCTGCCGGTGAATCCCTCACCCGGACCGGTCTTCTCGCAAAGAAACGCCGAAATCGATTTCGGAGAAATTCCCTGCCTGGAAACGCGCGAACTCGCGGTCCCGCTGCGCAATGTCGGTGATCAGGTGATGCACGCGTTTTACGCCATCATACAATCCGCGAATCTCATGCCGCCGACGCAACCCGAATGGCAGGTGGGGGCCGGATCCGAAAGCGACATGCGGATGATGCTGCAGGGAGGAAGGCAGCCGGGACCGGAAAGCGCCCAGGTCTCTGTTTCCGTAGGTACGCGGCTCAGCACCTCCACCATGTTCGTGGTCGATGCTTCGAGCGCGCTGCGGATGCCCTGGACGGGAATCGAGGGCACGGATGCGCTCCGCCTCGTCATCGGCCGGCTGCTGGCGAGCATGTCATCGACGCCGGAACTGAACGACCGCATGGGCGTGCTCTCCGCTTCGATCGATGGCGTACAGTCGCTGCAGCCGATGACCACCGACCGCGCCGCGCTCGCCGCGCTCGTCCCGGCGGCCGGAAACAGCGACACCACCGCGCTGCTCGCGGGCATCTCCTCCGCACTCGATACGCTCGAGCGTGCGGACGGACTGCGGCGGCTGGTCATCCTCACCGCCGGGAGCACGGATCTCTCGGCGCTGACGGGGACACCGAGCGTCCTGCCGCTGGTGCAGCGCGCCCACGCCCTCGGGGTCCGTGTGTGGCTGCTGCGCCTCGATCTGCGATCGCTCTCGGATTCCCTGCGCGACTTCGTACAGAGACTGGGCGGTACCGCGACTCCTTCCACCGATGCGGCAATCCTTATGCAGAATCTCGACGCGATGGAAGTCGCGTCAATCGATACCATCCTTGCCACATGGGCGCTGCGCTGGACGAATGTCTCGGCGAAGATCGGCGTGACACCGGCGGTGATGCGTCTGGAGCAGTCACACGTCGGTGCAGCCAATTGCGCAGATTTCACCGTGTCCAACACCGGCGCCATTCCGCTCGAGATCTGGAACGTCGACTCCGAGACGGAAGGCGTCAGCTGCGCAACCGATCTGCCGCTCGTCGTGCCCGCCGGCGGCAGTGCGCCCCTGCGCCTGTGCTATCAACCACCCGCACTCGGCGAATGGTCGGTGGACGTGGAAATTCACAATTCGGATTGTGCGAATGCATACACGACCGTCCGGATGACCGGCGAAGCCACCGACAGCAACTCCGTCATCCTCTCGGGCGATTATATTGTCCGTCCAGGCGGAATGATCTCCCTCCCTCTGCATTTGGACCACGCCCTGTCGTCCGTCTACGACGTCCGGCAGCTGACCTTCCGCATCGCGTACGATCCCTCCCTCCTGTATCCGGACCTGGAGCATCCTGTGCTGAAGCCGGACGGCAGCGCATTCGGATTCGTGACGACAGTGACACAGGATTACGACGCGAGCAGCGGACTCGCAAGGAGCGCCTATGCGATCTCCGCCGTGAGCGGGGGCCTTCCTCTCGTCAGTTCTGGGGTGGATCATGCGCTGTTCACCCTGCATTTGCGCGCGTTTCTGGGACGTACACTCAAGACCGATGTCACGCTGCAGTCAGCGGCCTTTCCCGGAAGCCCGGTCGCACTCGGCTATGGTGGGAGCGCATCGGTGCGCATCGACAGCATGTGCTGGCTCGAGCAGCGACTGATCAATGCCGAGGCGCTCTGGGGCGCGCTCGGGAAGAACGCGCCCAATCCCAGCGCGGGACAGACGACGATCCCGTACACACTGCGTGAGGATATGTCCGTTCGGCTCGCGCTGTACGACATGCACGGGCGTCTGCTGCGCGTCCTTCGGGACGGGCCGGAAAACGCGGGCACACATTCCGTGGTCATCGAGACACACGGACTCCCGTCGGGGGCGTACGTCTGCCGCCTCGAATCCGCCACCGGCATCCTCAGCCGCATCCTCCTTGTCCGCAATCAGAAGGAGAACTAGCCATGAACGCCACACGAATTCTTCTCCTCCTCGCCGTTCTTTTCACCGTCGTCATCACGGCGCTATCGCCGCTGCAGACGGCCGTCGCCCAGGACGCCGCGCCTACTTCGGTCTCCCCGGCACGAACGCCCTGGTACCTCGGCATTTCGGCCGGCGTGTTTTACAGCATGCACAGCGGCGGGTTCTCCTTCCCCGGCGACTGCGAGGGCTGTGGCGTGTACGGCGATGCTTCGGGACTCGGTTCCGCACTCGACTTGCGCCTGAGCATTCCCATCGCCCGATGGCTGCGGATCGAGCCCCGCATTTTCGGAGAATGCCATCGCGGTGATTTCACAAGCGACCCGATTGCGAGTGAAATCATCGGAAAGGACATGAAACCGCAGGCAATCGTGCTCGAAGACGAACTCAGCTACACCCTGCGATTGATCGGCATCGACCTGATGGCCTCCGTGCAGATCGGCCGCACCGGCCTCGCCGTGCTTGCGGGACCCGCCCTCGGCTTTCATGTTTCCGAAACCGCCACGGTCAACGAACGAATTGCCTCTCCCGACGGAGCCCTGTTTATCGACGGATCACGCGATCACACCGTTTACGACGACGACGTCGCCATGGCGCGAAGCATGCACGCGGGACTGAGGGCGGGCATCGGCTACACGCTGCCGCTGAACCAGGACCTCGCGCTCGGGTTCGAAGCCACGTGGCTGCTGCCGCTGCAGACCGTCGGCGAAGATCACGAATGGAAGACCGCGGGTGTGCGCGGATTGCTTTCCGTTCTCTTCGCCTGGTGATGGTGGTACCTGTCGCATGTCTGGTGCGGACGCGGCACGCTTGCGCCGCGTTCCCTGACTCCGTATTCTATGCGGCACGCTTTCACCACAGCAGTATGCGAACATGAGCAATCTATTTTCGGTCGGAGGGAAACGCGCGCTGGTGACCGGTGGCACCCGGGGCATCGGACGCGCCATTTGTGATCTCTTTCTCGCCCAGGGCGCCGAATTGATGGTGGTCGCCCGCACGGTCGATGAACTGCAGCAGCGCCTGTCCGATTGGCGTGACCTCGGAGGGAAGGTCGAAGGCATAGTCGCGGACGTCAGCACATCCGAAGGCCGATGGCACATCATTCACAGTGTCCGCGCACATTGGGATCGGCTTGATGTCTTTGTGAACTGTGCGGGGACAAACATCCGGAAGAAGAGCGTCGATTACAGCATCGAGGAATTCCGTCACATCCTCGACACGAATGCCACTGCCGCCTTCGAGCTTACCCGGCACCTGCATGCGCTGCTCGCGGCGGCACATGGCGCCTCGGTCGTGCTCATCGGGTCGACCGCCGGACTCTCGACGGTTCCGACCGGCGCCCCGTATGCGATGAGCAAGGCGGCCCTCGACCAGCTCACACGCTACCTGGCAGTGGAGTGGGCCCAGGACGGCATCCGTGTCAACAGCGTTGCGCCCTGGTACATCCGCACACCGCTCGTGGAAGGGGTTCTCGCCAACCGGGCGTATTACGATACCGTCCTTTCCCGCACGCCGATGGGACGCATCGGCGAGCCGATCGAGGTCGCCGCGGTAACCGCATTTCTCTGCGCCTCCGCCGCATCCTTTGTCACCGGTCAAACCATCGCGGTGGACGGCGGATTCCTGGCCAAGGGGATGTAACACGGCATCGGTATTTCGGCCAAGAACAGATTATTTCCGAATCAGACGCGTTGTGTCTTTTGAATCGCCTGCGCTTTTCGATATGTTTGAAGTATCGGATATTTTTTTTGAACGTCCGCATGCTGTTTGATACAGAGACATGCCCTTTCACAGACGTCTGATCTATTATTTTCTTGCGGTCCCTTTCCTGCTGCTCTCCGGTTGCTCCTGGCTGCCTGATTACAGTGATTCGGTCGAAGCCGCACCGCAGCCCGTGGTGCGTAGCATCGACACGGACGCTATTGCACAGCAGGTACACAAGCTCTTTGCGGTCCCCTCATTCCGTGAGACGCTCGTGCATGACGATACCTTGCTGCAGCAGTATCGTCAGCGCGAATACGTGCCGCTGTGGGTGAACGAGGACTCCTTCCCTTCCCGTGTAATTGTCCTGCTGCGCTTTCTGATGCATTCGGACGAACACGGCCTCGATCCAGAGTGGTATCATGTGGCGACACTGCAGGCACTGCTCGACGCCATCCTCACCGACGGCCGCAGCGACAGCGACCATAATGAATCGCTGGCACGCATCGAGCTCCTGCTTTCGGACGGACTTCTCCGCTATGCGAGTCACCTCCGCTACGGCGTTGTCGACCCGCGCAGCATTGACGACGCCTACCACCTCCCCGTGGCGCGACCCGGACTCCATGAATTCCTCCAGCCCCTTCAGACACCCGACATCATCGCCTTTCTTCGCAATATTCAGCCTGATGCGGCGCGCTATCGCAAATTGCAGCGGGCGTACGCAGGCTTTCGCGATATCAAGAGACTCTATCGCTGGCCGCGAATTCCGGACCTGACGGTGAGCAAGGTCCTTGTGGGCGACACCTCTTCTGCGGTACCCGCCCTTACCCAGCGGCTGATGCTTACCGGTGAATTGTTCACCTCCTACCAGGCGCCCCTGCGTGGAACAGTGCAACTGGTCGATCTCGCCCTCCAGGCGTTTGAACTCGACAGCCTCCGCCTGCAAACGCTCGGGCCATACACCTATGACAGCAGTCTGGCCAAAGCTGTCATGCGCTACCAGGAACGCCACGGACTGCTGGTCGACGGAGTTGTCGGCGAGCGCACCGTGGGACGACTCAACCGCGGTATCGATGCGTACACCGATCAGATCCGCGTCAACCTCGAGCGCTTCCGCTGGCTCCGGTATCCGGCGAAGGGACGCTATGTCGTGGTGAATATTCCCGAGTATTGGCTCTACGCCAAGGACGGCGACAAGGTCGTGACCTCGATGGCGGTGTGTGTCGGTGGGCCTCGTCCGGCCGGGTATGCCGCACAATACGATCTGTACGTGCGGACCGGCCAACGGCGCTACGAGCCCAAGAATCACGAAACACCGCAGCTGACCGGCGAATTCACGCACTGCATTCTGAATCCGTTCTGGAACGTGCCGTGGAGCATCGCTGCACGAGAGATTTATTACTCCGCGAAGAAGGACAGCAATTATCTCCGCAAGGGCCGCTACAAAGTGTACTACCGTGATTCACTGGTCGACGCGAGCAAGATCAACTGGGCCGAGCACAATCCGTACAAGATGCCCTTCAAGTTCAAGCAGGATCCCGGCGAAGGCAATGCGCTGGGCGCGATCAAATTCATGTTCCAGAATGATTTCAGCATCTACCTGCATGACACGCCGCAGCAATGGGCTTTCAAACGCGCAGTGCGTGCCGTCAGCCATGGCTGCGTTCGCATTCAGCAGCCTATGGACTTCGCGCGATTCCTTCTCGAGGGAACGCCGGACTGGGACGTGCCCCGGCTGCAGAAGGCAATCTGGAGCGGTGCGCGTAGCAAGCCCGTTTTCCTGAAAAAGCGCGCCCCTCTTTTTATTGACTACTACACGTCCTGGGTCGACAGCGCGGGCGTTCTGCAATTCCGCGACGACATCTACCGCAAGGACGCCAGGCTCGTGCGCGTGTTCAAACGTCTGAGCCAGCGAAGCGGAGCATAGCCTTTCCATGCCGCGCCCGCGCCATCCCGCCGCACGGCCATCCCGCCGTTTTGACGAACGCGACGTTATCTTTTCCCGACGAAAGCTTGAAGAAGGCAGCGAACGCTACGACGCGTATTACGCCGCACACCCGGAACGGGAGGAGATCGACCGCCGCTTCCGCACTGCACCCGGACTGCTCGACGCACGCGCCGCCCTCGCCCACCCGCTGATGTTTCCCGCCGCCGACGCAACCTTCGACACGGTCGACTTGCTGCACGCCGCAGTTGACGGCGCAGTGCACGAGAAGCGCACTGACGTGAACGCCGCCGCCCTGACCACGTTCGTCAAGGGCTGGCTGCGACAGCTCGGGGCACACAGCGTGGGTGTCACGCAACTGCGTGACGAGCACTGCTATTCACATGCGGGCCGCGGCGACGCGTATGGAAAGGAAATCCTGCGCCGGCACCAACATGCGATCGCCTTCACCGTGGAGATGGATCCCCGGATGGTGGCGAGCGCGCCTGCCGGCAGCATCGTCATGGAATCGTCACGCGAGTACCTGCGGTCGGGCGCCATGGCCGTGCAGGTCGCACAGTTTCTGCGGCGGCTTGGCTGGCCCGCCCGCGCTCATATCGATGGCAAATACGAAGTCGTGTGTCCGCTCATCGCCCGAGACGCGGGGCTCGGAGAAATCGGACGCATGGGTCTGCTGATGACGCCGCGGCTCGGACCGCGGGTCCGCATCGCCGTGATCACCACTGATGCGCCCCTGCTGACCGACACGCAGACACATGACGAAACCATGCTGGATTTCTGCACCCATTGCAAAAAATGCGCCGATGCCTGTCCGGGCAGGGCGATTTCCGACGGACCGCGCATCGATGCCGACGGCCTGGCGCGCTGGCAGATCGACAGCGACGCCTGCTTTCTCGTCTGGAATACGCTCGGTACCGACTGCGGCCGCTGCGTGGCGGTCTGCCCCTATTCCCACCCGGATACCTTCTTGCACAACATCGTGAGGCGAGGCATCCGCTTATCGCCGCTGATCCGCCGCGCCGCGATCCGGCTTGACGATCTCTGGTACGGCCGCACTCCGGCCCCAGCATCCCTTCCCGACTGGATTCCACCCGCGCACTGATATCCCACCGTACTGCCCCTCCCGCAAAGTGATCCGTTCCACGGTTGACATTGTGAATGCGATTCATTATTTAGAATCAGTCTGTCTATCAATAGTGCAACTTCGATTCTGCTCTGCCGTACAACGATGTCGTTCGGGCACTCTGCAGCCCGCACGCTGTCATATATATCGTCATATGTTTCAACGTTATGAAAGGATGTCGCAATGAAAATTGCGCGCAACATATTGCTCGGTTTGCTGGTGCTGGCGGTGGTCATCGTCGGAGGCGGCTACGTCTGGCTGAATGCGGCCTACCCCAAGGTGAGCGAGGCTCCGGACATCAGCATCGAACGGACGCCCGAACGCATCGAACGCGGCGAATATCTTGCCTGGCATGTCGCGGGCTGCGTCGACTGTCATTCCACGCGTGACTTCACGCGCTTTGCCGGTCCTGTCGTCGCCGGCACGATCGGCAACGGCGGAGAGAAATTTGGCGAGGACATGGGACTCCCTGGCGATTTCTATGCGCCGAATATCACGCCGACGCATCTGAAGGACTGGACCGACGGGGAGATCTATCGCGCGATTGTTTCCGGGGTGAGCAAGGACGGCCATCCATTATTCCCGATCATGCCCTACCCTAATTTCGGAAGGATGGACAAGGAAGATATCTACGCGATCATCGCCTACATCCGCACGCTCGATCCAGTGGAAAACACGGTGCAGAAATCCGATGTTAAATTCCCCATGAATCTGATCATGCGCACGATTCCTTCCGATCCGACGCATGAGAGCCGCCCTTCTCCATCCAACAAGGTGGCATACGGCAAGTACATGATCACGATGGCGGGATGCGCTGATTGCCACACGCAGATGGTGAAGGGCGAGCCTGTGCCTGGTATGGACTACGCCGGCGGTTATGAACTCCCCCTGCCTGGTGGAACGCTGCGGTCGGCCAACATCACTCCGGACACGGAAACCGGCATCGGCGGCTGGACCGAAGACATGTTCGTACAGCGCTTCCGCGCCTATACCGATTCACTGTACGTCGAACCCGAGCTCGGACCGACGGATTTCAACACTATCATGCCCTGGTTTCTCTACTCCAGGATGAAGGACGAGGATCTTCGTGCGATCTACGCCTACCTTCGCACGGTCAAGCCGGTGAAGAATGCTGTCGAGCACTTCACCCCGAAAAAATAGCTTTCCTTAATCCTCATCGGGCTGCTCATCGAGAAGATGGCGCAATTCGCCGTCTCTCGGGTCGGAAGCGAACCCGGCATGAACACAGAACGGCAGCAGATAATGCGGGGCACGCAGCGAGCGTGCCCCTGCTGTTTTCATGCGCAGGGCGAGGTCTCCGATCAGGGCGCGGCCGAGTCCCTGTCCACGCACTGTTTCTTCAACGACGATCGCCTTGAGTTCGGCCTCCGCATCATCCGGCGCTGCGTAGACCACCCCGCCCATGATGCGTCGCTGCCCATCGAAAAGCGCAAGGTAGCGGAGTTCCTCGCCCGTGGGAACGGGAAATCGCTCGCGCATCAGCAGGGAAAGAATGCCGCCGGTTTCCGCGGCGCTCATGGTTTCGCGAATCACCATATCATGCCGTTCGTCTTTATGCACCGCGTGCTCCACGACAACCGCGTCCTTCCCCGCCACGCGCATGCGTACTAGCTGCAGTTCCTTTCCTCGCTGTGCGGGGAAAACCATTCGAAGAAATTGTTCGCGCAGGATTCCGGGGGGAATCCGTTCCTGCAATTCAGCCAGTTCGATGCTGCGCGTCACGGTCCATGACGCATCGGCGTTCATGCGGAATATCAGCTCTTCGAGACGCGTCCCGCAATCCGGAGGGAGACCTGCCAGCAGCGTGTGCCGGGTGACGAACCAGCGCGCCGCATCGCCGTACCGCGAAACGCCGTAGAGCCCGAGCACATGACGGAGATACTCCTCACCGCGATCCTCCACCAACCGCGGGTACAAACCCGCCCATTCTTTCCAGCAGGCCACGGCATTCTGCACGGCGACAGGCGGACAATACTGCCGTGCGCGCAGGTGAACAGCACGCAGGATGACGTCGGCGCTCTGCATCCCGATGGGTTCGGCTTCCGCGAGCTGTTCGTCGGCCATCGCCTGCAGCAGCGCACGCGCGTCGTCGTCCCCAAGCACCTCGTAGAGCGCATCGATCACCCACGTCGACTGCAGGCGTGATTCGTTCCATCGTTCCGCACCGCGATGCAGCACGTTGAACAGTCCTTCGATGAGACAATGCGGACCTTCGCAGACGTGCCATCCCGCCACGGAGGCAATCACCGCGCCTTCGCGATAGCGTATCCAGGGAACGATGACGTTTTCGGCTTCGATGGCTCCGGGGATCAGCAGGCGTCCGCTGTCGCGCCAGCCACGAATCCACGCCGAGAGCGCCGACACCCACCAGCGGCGGAGTTCCGCTGTATCGACGTCGTGACGTCCGTGATCCATCAATGTCGAAAGCAGGCGTCCGGGTGCCTCGCCGAAGGAGATCGCTCCCGCTTCGGGCATGAAGCTGCCGAAACGCGGCAAGGATGGAAGCCGCACTGGCACGCCCGCAATGCGCAGAAGGGAGAGGAGCGTCTCCGGCATCGCCGGCTCGCGGTACCGGTCATCGAGAAGCAGGAGAAATGCATAGCGTCGGCCGGCCCTCGTTTGCAGCACAATGCGGAAGGGAGCGGCTTCACCACGATGCGCAGGCAGCGCTTCCACGCGCAGGCTTCCCTCCGCGAGGTCACCCTCCTGCAGATTGTCGATCCCATGCAGCATGAGCAGGGTGAGGGAAAGAAAGGGCGTCGTCACGAAAAGGTTTCGAACGCGGCGGCGGGATTCTTCCTTCACCGAGGGCATGAAATCGAGCGCTCGATCCATCCGTGCAGGCATGCCACTGCTATCCGCGGAGAGACCGCGTTGGCGTCGGACATACACATCCTTCAGCGCATAAAACAATTCCGTCGCGTACGCGCGCATCGCATCCACCTGCATCCAGAGTGCGAATTCCGCCCGGACGTCATAGACGCACGCGGGGTCGCGCGAGGCGAGACGATACATCAACGCGAGCAGATGACTGTAGACGCGCTGATCCTCCGCCGAGGGAAGAGGTCTCTGCGCGCGATACGACTGCAGTCGGCGGCGGAGTGCCGCGAGTCTCTCCCCGCGCATGTCGGGCGATGCGATGCGTTCGAGCGCCGGTCCATCCAAAAATGTGCGGCCGGCGTTCATGAACGCATGGTAGGGCGCGGCGTCTTCCGGATCCGGATCGAAGAGCAGGAGCGCCTCATATGCGCGGATCCGCACGGCTTCATCTGGATGCCATGCGCAGCTTCCGAGACGGCGGCGGAGCAACGCGGCATGCCGATGCGGCGTGGACTGCAGGGCGGCCGCGATGTCGTCGAAAAGTTGCAGAGCCGCCGGGGATTCCGCTGCGAATATCAGCGCGAGCAGCTGATGCAGCTGCAGCAGGACCGAGCCGACGCTGCCGCGGCTGTATTCCGCGGCACCAGGCCGCATTCCGTCGTCGGCTGCGTCAGCCCTCGCCTTTGACTTCTTCCAGGGAGTCTCCGGATGCGCAGCGCTTTCGGTGGTCTGCAGCGGATGAACGTCGATCACTTCAGGAAGCGGAACATCCCACCCCTCATGACAGGGGAAGAAATCCGCGAGCGCGGCGTTCCCGGTCCATCCCGCCGGCTGCCGGCAAAGCCGTCCGAGGTCGATCGTCGCGCCGCTGAGCTGATACTCGAAGTCGCCGATGCGCCAACGCTGTTCGCTGCGTCCTTCCGCGACGCGCAGCAGCGTATGCGCCGCGGCGTTGAAGAGTCCATCCGGATGAATGCGCAGGTCGCGCTCGGTGCAGCCGATATCGCGCAGAATCCAGAGCGGCAGCTGCAGACGCAACCCCGCGATCTGGAAGCTCAGCGCGCGGGCGCGATACATCCGGTCGATTTCCGCGCGATACTGTTCGGCGATGCGCTTGCGGTTGAGCGACCCCTTCGCGGTCAGCTCCCCGGTCGATTCCGAGAAATCCTTGTTCAGGACCGTAAACTCTAATATTCTTTCATAGGCGGGGAGGTCGTGGTTCACCGCGCGCACGATTTCGTTGAAATAACGCTCTTTCTCCTGCGCCGACGGCATGCCGCGCAGCATGGACGCATCCTGGTCAAGTACGATCAGCAACGTGTTGTGCGGACGACCATCGCCGGAGAGAAAGCAGCGGCGGAGTCCGGGCACGTCGCGAAAGCGATTTTCGATCGCGAGCGGCGCGACCGTCTGCCCCCGGCTGTTCTTGTAGATATCCTTCACGCGGTCGATGATGCGGTAATGTCCGTCAGCGCTCCGCGTAAACAGATCACCCGTCGCTTCCCATTCCCCGGCAGGGTCTGTTTCCAAAGCCGCCGCGGCCTCAAGGCTCTCCGCTTCCTCGCCCATCGCGTCCGTGTCGCGGCCATCCTCCAACTCCGGAAGTGCACGGGCGACGTAGGGACCGCGCATTTCGAGTTCTCCTTCCGTGCTGAGTCGAACTTCGATTCCCGGCAATGGAATACCGACGGAATCATCTTCGTATTCTCCGGGCGGCGTCATGAGAATGCCGCCCGTGGCCTCGGTCATACCGAATCCGCTGCAGAGCGCCACACCCTGCTGATGGAAATAGCGGAAGACCGATGGTGCCAGATACCCCGCGGCTGAAAGTCCCCAGCGCAGGCGTCCCCCGCTGACCGCCGCCAATCCACCGGCGCGCTCCGCTTCCTCTCGCAGTTCGCCCCAGCGCTGGGGGATACTGACCAGTCCGGTGGGACGAAACTCCCGCATGCGCGCGAACAGCGCCTCCCGGCTCGGATTTCCCGCGAAGACATAGCGTCCGCCCCAGAACAGCATCCCCTGCAGTTCGAGAAATCGTCCGAACGTGTGGAACAGCGGCAGGAAAGCGACCAGAGTCTCGTCGATTCCCACATCCGGGAGTGCTGCCGCGCGGGCAAAGCGCTTGCTCACCATGTTCAGCTGCGAAAAGCAGATTCCCTTCGGGCGCCCGGTCGAGCCGGACGTGAACATCACGGTCGACGTACCGGTGTAGTCGACCATGTCTCTCGTTCCCGGGATGCCGGTCCTGCGCACATCGGTGCCGTTGCGAAGCGCGCGTTCCCTGTTGTTCGCGATGAAGGAGTCGAAGCGCTCGACGCCTTTCTCCTCGGGATCGCCCACGCCGGCGAAGAGCACGGTCAGCTTCAGATCGTATTCCTTCCGTACGTGAAGAATGCGCCGCAGGCGATCCTCGTCGTCGATGAGGACGGTCGTGATGCGGAGACGGAGGAGAATGGCTGCCAGCGCGGGCTCGTCGAGATGGACGCTGAGCGGTGTGACGAAGATTCCATGCGCCAGGCAGGCCAGGTCGCACAGCGCCCCTTCGAGCGTGTTGGCGGTGAACAGCGCGACGCGGGGAGCGCCGGCCGACGGCATTCCCGCGCGGAGGGCATGCGCGATGATCCCGCAGCGTGTCGCGGTCTGTGCTAACGACAGGCTTCGGCGTTCACCGTCCCCTTCCTCGAGAAAGCAGCGCTCGGGGAACGTCCGTGCCCGGTCGTCAAGCATATCCCCGAGCGAATACCGGAGATGCAGCATTGCCGCCCGCATCGCGCGTTCGTATGCTCCGTAGCGCTGCTCGCGCGAGAGCGCACGCAGGAACCGCGGCGAGGCAGCAACGGACAGCATATTGCGGATATCAGCATCCGGTATTTGTACACCGTCGCGCTCCACCAGCGCGGCATGAGCGACGGTGAGTATCGCCGGCGGCAGATCCGGTTCGAACTGCTGGTGAAAGGCGCGGAGGAGGTCGGCGAGGCTTGTCTGCATCGGATCACACCATCTGTTTCATGCGTCAGGGAAGGTAGTAAATTTCCCGCAGAGAAAATCCCCCTTCCGTGTTCGTCCCGTTTGCAACTTGCCTGAGAAATTACGAATTTCCGATATCTAGGACTCTTGATATTCGTCCCGTGCATGGCGCACAAGGCAAGACTCCTTCCCTTCTCCCGCTGACACATCTTCATTCTTATTCATTAGAAAGGAAGCCGCTTATGCGTATGTTGATTCGGTCTACACTTATCGCGGTCTTATTCGCGCTTCCGCTCGTCGCCGGTGCGCAAACAACGGCTCGCACCACGCTCATCGAGCAGTTCACCGGCACCTGGTGCCAGTGGTGCCCATACGGCGCGGATTCCATCAACTCCATCCTCAGTTACATCCCGAACGCGCGCGCATTGGCGTATCATCAGGGTGACGTGATGGCAACCACCGACGGCAACACGGTCATCGGCCATCTGCTCGTCAGCAGCTATCCGAGCGGTGCTATTGACCGGCTCCTCGTGAACCTCCCGACCGGCGGCGCGGCCATCGCCATTTCACGAACGTACTGGGGCGCGGTCACGCAGCAGCGCAATCAGCAGGGTTCGCCGATGTCCATCAGCGTCACCGGCACCTATCATCAGGATACGCGGCAGATCGCGGCGACGGTCACCATGACCGCGCTTCAGGCGATGACCGGTGAATTTTATTATAACGCGGTTCTGAGCGAAGACGATCTCGACTACGCACAGCAGAAAAATACGGGGTCAGCGGTCATCACCGTCAGCCCGTATTATCACAAGCGTGTCGTCCGCAACATGATCACCGGTCCCTACGGCGTTACCCTGACCACTACCGGTCTCGCGGCCAACCAGGTCGAAACGAAATACATCAACTTCACCGTCCCGGCGAATTACGACATCACAAAATGCAAGCTGACGGTATTTGTCACCACCAAGATCACGCTCACGGTGAACGGGCAGCCTCGTCCGACTCAGATGGCCACGCAGCAGGCATGGCAGGAGCCGGTGCTCACGGCGCTCACGGTGATCCCCGTCGAGATGATCAGCTTCAGCGCCACACAGGACGGCGACGCCGTGCGCGTGAACTGGCGCACCGCGATGGAGAACAATAACCGCGGCTGGTTCGTCGAGCGTCGGGTGATTGACGGCGAATGGAACGACCTCGGTTTCGTCAACGGATACGGCACCACGCATGAGCAGCAGCAGTACGAGTACGTCGACCGCGGCGTGCTTCCGCTCACCACCTATGACTACCGTCTGCGTCAGGTCGATTTTGACGGCAAGACCGACTATTCACCGATCTACCGTGTCACCGCGACGCCGGTGCCGACCGAGACGCGCCTGCTTCCGAACTACCCGAATCCCTTCAATCCGAACACCTTCATCACCGTCGAACTCTCGCAGGAGAGCGACATGAACGTCGCGGTATACGACATGCTCGGCCGCCTCGTCAAAACCCTGGCCACGGGCGTCCATCCCGCCGGCGGTCACGTGTTCGAATGGGACGGTACGGACGCCAACGGCAACGCCGTGCAGTCCGGCATCTACTTCGCACGCATGGTCACTCCGACGCATTCAGCCACGCAGCAGATGCAGCTGACCAAGTAAGCGATCGCAGTTTTACTCTCTCTCTCTCCTCTCTTGCGTCCCGGCCTCATCAGGTCGGGACGTTTTTTTGAGGAACCCGCATAGGGCTTCGATGTCTGAGTGTCCAGGTGGACGTTTATTCATTCCCCGATCGCAACGACCCAGGCGCTCGATGGACGGGCGCCCTGGTACATCATCATCACAATGTTCCCGTCGGTCCAGCCTTTGCCAAGGGAGCCATTAATGCCGGGATACGGCGTCGGATTGTGTTCCACCCATTTCCCTCGCACCCACTGTCGGCACAGGCCGTAGCCCGTGACCCAGATGTTCCCCTCCGTGGTGCCGAACGTCGCACTCGGACTCGGTTCCATGATGAAATACGTCTCCCATCGGTTCCCGTTTTTCCGCAGAACACCCGTGCGTCCAAGGGCATACAGCGTCCCCTCCGTACTCCGCCAGAATCCCCCTGCCGGACCGAGATCTTCATCGAGAAAACCGGCGAAGCGGGTGCTGCCGTTTTCATACTCGAAACGAAACGGACGCTGCATGCCGTTCTGCAGCCTGACCCACCCGGATGCGTACAGTATCCCGTCGTTGTAAAACAATTCGCTGCAGTACAGCAGCACATACGGGAGATCCCGCAGCTCGAGGGGGAAGAAAATGGGTTCTTCCACTCCGTTCGCGTATCTGATGAGACTCGCCATGTTTCCCCCCAGGAAAACCTCCCCCTCACCGGCCGATGCAGCCGCGAACAGCGCGCTGCTGCATGCGAGATCCACTTCACGCCATTGAGAACCGTCGTAGTGGAGAAGACAGCTGCTGTCCTTGGAAAATCCTGGCCTGACGGCTCCCGGACATTCTCCCGCCACCCACAGGTCCCGGTCGCTGGAACCAGCGATATCGTAGAACGTCGCGTAGGGTGAATCCGGAACTCCCATGAGAGGGACGATGTGGAAACGCGGCCTGTCGTACCGGTACAGCGCATTTCCACTGAGCAGATACAGGGTGCGCGGATCGTCACCCCAGAATTTGATCAAACCGAAGGACACGGCGCCTCCGAGAGAATCGTACCTCCAGTGGAATGCGCTCTTCGCCTCCGGTTCTTCGATACCGTCATCACATGAGAAAAGCGCCGCCGTCGTCGCGACTACGACAAGGAACAGCAAGATTTTCGATGTACTCATCAGACGCGCCCTCCTCTGGCCAGAACGGATACACTCACACGCTGAACGTAGCATATTCGGATGCAATTGTCAATAGTTGCTCAGCTACAACCGGGAAAAACAACGCCTGCTGAAACAGAAAAACGGCGAAACCGATATCGATTTCGCCGTTTCCGAGCTGCCCCTCTAGGGCTCGAACCTAGACTTTCCTGATCCAGAGTCAGGCGTGTTGCCAATTACACCAAGGGGCAAACATTATGTCTACAATTATAAGCATTCGTAAGGATTCAAGGCAAGTGTTTCGAAAAAAAGATGTGCGGCTCTTCCTACCGCACCACCGCGAAGCGCCCCACCTGCTCCGAATTCTCCCCGCCGACGGAGAGCATCAGTTTGTAGAAATACACGCCGTTGGCGAGGGCATCGCCGTCGGCGTCGCGACCGTCCCACGCGATGCGGTTGAAGCCGATGCGCAGCTCGCCCGCCGCGGATTCGATCTCGCGGATCAGGCGGCCGGCGACGGTGTAGATTTTCACGCGGCCATGATCGGGCGCGTCGCTGCCGATGACGCGGAAGGTGAAGTCGACAGGCCCCGTGGTGGGACTCGGATACGGAATCAGCTGGTCCACATGCGCATTCCTCGACACGTTGAAGCGCACCTGGTACGGGATGGTGTCGGCGGCGTTGCCCGTGGCGTCCTTGCCCGAGACGGCGAGGAAATGCAGTCCGTCGCTGAGCTCGGGAGTGAATTCGATCTTGATTTTCTCTTCCCCGCTTCCGGGCGTGTACGATACCCGCGTGTCGCTCATCAGCCAGACACGACGGCCGTCGAGAAAGAGCTGGACGCTTGAGGTGTCGGTGACCGGCAGCGGCGACTGGTCGCGAAGCGAGATTTCGATGACCGGCCGTGGCGCCACGAAATCGTTGTTGGCGATCTCCACGCCGTCGAAGGTCACGGCAAGCATCGGCGGCGTGCCGTCGCGTCCTGCGGCGAAGCGCTTCGAGAACACGTTGTTGGCCCGGTAATATTCGCTCCCCGCATTTTCTCCGTCGATGCTCAGTTCATAGCTGTGCTCGCCGCGGAGTCCGGCAGTGGGAACGGTGAATGTCACTTCCACACCTTCGTCCAGGCGCCGCGGCACCGCGGTGAGCGGCTGCTCGAGCTGCACGCTGCTGCCGGGCACGGTGAGCCCCATGCGCAGATTGGCGGCTTCGGCCCGGCCGCCGTTGTACACGGTCGCGCGAACGATGACGGACTCGCCCTCCAGCACGGAATCGGGATCGCTCACCACGACCTGCGAAGTGATGCCGAGTTCGGGGAAGCGCGATTCGTAATCGAGAGAAAGCATGTCCAATCGCGGCTTGCCGAGTCCCTGTGGATCGCGCAGCACGGCCTCGATGCGAAGAAAAGCCGAGGGCAATGGATTCAGCGAGGCGAGCGAGAGATCGGTGCCCGATGCCGCGGCGGGATATTCGCCCAGCAGCGTATCCGGTGCGCCGCCTCTGAGCGCAAAGATGCGAAGATCAACGCGCGACCCCGCGCTGCCGGCCGTGCCTTCCCAGCGAATATGGGAGACGCGGTTGGCCGGACCGATGACCGGCGAAATCAGCCGTCCCTCGCTCGCGCGCACGATCAGCGTATCACGCCGCGCCGCCGTCCCGAGCACATAATGCGCTTCGCGGGTTCGGGCCGGATCGCTCCTTCTTCCGATCAGCACGTACGAATCGCGGAATCCCACGCTGTCGATAAGCGTGGCGCCGTATGTATGAAGCGCACCGCGGAGTTCGGGAGATATGTTCGTGCCGTCGATCGAGGAAGGGGGATACCCGTTGGCGTCGTCCCGCACGGCCACCATGAGCATGTGATCGTCGGAAACGGCGTTGATATAGGCCGCCATTTGCGCCGCGATGTCGCGTCCGTTGTAGGTGTCGAAATTCACCGTGTCGACGAGACGCCCGTACACCGGTTCCACCACCGCGAGATTGAAACCGCGGCGGTCGGTACTGACATTGACGCCGTCGTGCAGCAGCACGCCATTTTTGAAAGGACCATTGAATCCGCCCGATACTGCCTCGAGTACGAGGGCGCGTTCGCCGAGCTGTACGCCGCCTGTCGGAGCGGCTTCGAGCGCTTCGGTGACCGTCATGGAGAACTGCGGGGCGTCGGACTGCAGCCATCGCTCGTCGGTGACGGATTGCGGCTGCAGCGTGAAACTGCGGATGGGGGACCACCGCTCCGGTCCGCCGCTCGTGCGCAGGCGCGCGCGCCAGTACCACGTTCCGTCGGAGGAAGGGACGGCAGCGGAGAGCTGTGTGAATACAGTGCCGAGCTCCGCGCTTGCACCGGTGACGCCGGAATTGAACGACGCATCCCGGGAATACTCTATCTCGGCCCGGGGATCAAGCGCCGCATCCGGCACGAACGTCGGATTGGCGAGCAGAAAATCCATCGTTCCGGAACCGCTGCCAACCACCGCTCGATCGAGCGGGAATATCTGTGTGAGTCCGCGCGGCAGAACGTTCACCGTGAGCGTGGTGCTGTTGTTGCTTTCGTCCTTCTCCGCCATCGTGTTGGTCGGATCGAGCGTGACGCGAATGTCCGCGCTCCCGTCCACCCCGGCGAAATCGTAACTCCATTCGAGCAGCGTGTCGACGGGGAAAGGCGGGAGGCGCCGCGCCTCACGATACATTTCTTCGCCGCCGCTCGTCACGGTCAGCAGCACGTCGACGGTGTCGCCCATGCAGAGTCCGTCGTTGTGCAGCCGCGTGCGGATGACGGCATTCGTCTGCTCGACGAGTATTTCGGGTTCGGTCCGCAGATCCCCGCTTCGCACGGCCAGTTCCGGCCCATTGGCGAGCGGGATGTGTGTCGCGGGATCGCCCAGCAGCGTCACCTGATTCACCGTGTTGATGGAATTCTGATCTCCGATGCCGTAGGAACGCACCAGCTCGCGTTTCCCGAAGGCGACCATTTCCCCGTAATTGCGCACCCCGCTGTCGACCATCGCGCGGAACATGGCTCGGCTGAGCCGGTAGTCGACGTCGATCAGGCCCAGTCCCGACGTACCCAGCGCGGCGATGGCGCCATTCCGCGGCGACATCACAAAGCGTTCGTTCAAACCGGTTTCGAACGGCTCGGCGAAATGCGCGGTGTTGCATGACATCGTGACAAAAAAGATATACTTATCCACGTTGTCGAAGATGTCGGGGCGTTCCACGCCGACGTCGATCACGCGCGTACCGCCGTGTCCGACGAAGAAAAACCACGAGACCCCCTCGTTCACTTCATGTATGAGCGTGTCAAGATCGTCATAGCTCACGAAGTCGAGCGTTTTCTTGATGATGACATGCGATTCGAGACAGTAGGGCTCCACCCAGTTGTAAATCAATGCGTCCACGATGGGCCAGAGCTGGAAATCCTGCTCGAAGCTGTTCTCGCCGCCGACGGAGAAAAGGATGCGGTCGTCCCACGGCTGCGACGGAGCGCTTTCATAGGCGATGATTTTATCGATTACGGCATCGGCCTGTGCGCCGGTCTCGGCGGGAATGCGTCCCACGGCGAGCGAGGGTGACGCGTCCAGCGACTGCTCGGCAAAGTTTACATAGTAATTGTCGCTGACGGGATTACCGTAGGCGGGCACGTAGTCGACCTTGGTCGAGGATTCCTTCTTCTGCCGCGCATCCCAACTGGCGTCGCCGAGCAGCAGCAGAAAGCGGGGCCGCGGGGCGGGCCAGCGTTCCCACGCATCCTTGACGAACGCGCGTATCGCCGCAGGCGATTTCCGGCCGAAGTTGTAGGCGTTGTAGATATCGTCCACATCCGCGATGAGTGTGGAATACCCGTCATGCTGCCGACGGTAGTCCGCCAGCCTCTGCGCCTGTGCGAGGAAATCGCGGTGTGTCACAAGAAGGTAATCCGCCTGCGTCGTGCCGCTGATATATTCAGGGATCGTGATCCTGCTGACCGACGCGGGAGAGAAGATGTCATTTTCCGAGTAGAGGAAATAGCGTCCGCTGCTGTCGAGAGCCATCCGCGCCGCGCCACCGCTGCGGTCGATGTTCTCGAAGCGGCTTCCCATGGCGATATCGTACCCCTTCACCGCGCCGCCCGCATCGGGGATGCTGAAGAGGAAGTCCGCCGGGGGCGTGTTCCCCGCGTAGCGAGCCGAGGCGTCGATGTGCAAAGGAGTGGATGCGGATGCGAACGCGGTGGCGTACTGCAGTTCCGCCCAGTCGACGTAGAACCGTTCGATGCTGCAGGCAGGATTTTCGGGCGGACAGACGACCAGTCCGACGTTGGTAATCAGCAATTCGTTGCCCGCGGGCAGAAGGAGTCCCGCCGGGATCGTCCATTCGGCCGTGACGGTCTGATACGTACCGATGCGCTGTTCCCCGATCGTCACGCCATTGATGGCGGCGCGGAGAAGGCTCGTGTCACGCGACGCCCCGCGTGCGCGGATGCGCAGAAGTCCTTTGCGAGCGGCCGGGGAAGATGCGTCAAACCGTGCGCGGATGCTGTCCTTTTTCTGCGTGCCGTCGCGCTTGAGCAGGTAGCCCCAGATCCACGTCTCCCCTTCGACCTGCTTTGTGATGAGCATATCGTTTAATTCGAAATCACCGCGATGATATTCGTGATCCTCTTCGAGATGCACGCGCATGGGAAAGGCATCCATCGTGACGGCGGAGGGGTGAGACGTCGGTGCGACGTCCTTCGCGTGCCAGCGCAGGCCGGGCGCACCGTTCCATCCGAGCAGGAAAACCTGTTCGTCAGTCCATACGTCGAGATACTCGCCGTTTTCCCCCGCTTTCCGCGGAGCGAAAAACAGCATCGCATCGCCGGCATCGAAACTGCCGTCGGAGGTCCCGCTCAGCTCGAGGGGAATTTCCTCGCCCATCAGCGTGAGTCGGAAAAGCGCCGGGTCCACTCCGGTGGGATTGAATCCCGCCGCCAGGAAATCGTCATAGGTGATGCGGCAGATGCCTTCCTTCATCGTGCCGATGCGCAGCAGCGCATCGCCGGCTTTCGCCGCAGGCGCAGCAAGTGCGGCGGGAGCTCCCGCTTCGCTGGCGGATCCCGGCGCATTCGCTCCCGAACGATGTGCAAGGGAGCGATTCCCGGAGGGAGCGGCGGCGACGCGAATATCGATGACACCGCCGCGCAGCCATGTCAGCGTTCTCGTCCGCGCATCGTAGCGGGCGGGCTGAATGCGGAGGCCGCCGATGCGGCGTCCCTCACGCACGGTGGCGGGAAGGATCTCCGCGAATGTTGTCCGTTTTTCCTCTGTCGTGATTCCGCCGAACGGCGCAAGATCCGCGGTTACCTTTTCCTCACGCAGTCCGCTGATGGTGAGGGTCAGCGTGCCGTCCTCCGGCAGATCGAATTCCAGCGCCCGCAGAGGAAGGGCCGGCAGTCCGGCGACGATGCGCGTCTCATAGCCCGGGATGAGCACCTTTCCGAATGGCGGTTCCCCCGGCATTGTCAGAAGCCGCGGTTCCATGTTCGCGACCGTCACGCGCCAGTGATCCGGCGCGAGCTGCTCGACGCGCAGCGGTTCCGCCGCATCGCGCTGGGAGAACGCGGTGGCAGAGAAGAGAATACATACGAAAAAAACGGTCAGCGTTGATTTCAGCATACGTGTTGGAGAGCGTCGAGGTAATTTCGGTCTAAAACGTCAAGATCGTAATTCGCGCGCACATATTCCGATGCATTTCCACCGTACCTTCGGCGAAGGACCGCGTCCGTTAGTGGCATGAAGCGGATGTCTCCCTCCGGAACGCCTGCCGCACTACAGACCGAATACTGTTTTGAGGGCATGGTCGATTTCCTCCATGGTCTCCGAGTCCAGCGAGCCGCGGATGCGGACCAGTCGCGGACGATGGTCAATGGGACGCGTCTGCAGGCAATCCGCCACCGATTTTTTCGTCAGTCCGTTTTCCTCCGTCGGATCGATAACCACGTTCGTGACGATGGCGGATTTTTTTTCCGTCCACCCTGTGATCGGAACGACCTGGACGACAGGCAGACGTTCGTTGTACGTGTCGTTGGTTACGATCACGCAGGGACGGATTTTCCCGGTTTCCGATCCCCTGACAGGTTCCAGATCGATGTCGATGACCATACCACGCTTCAGGCCATTCATTGCGGCCACGCTGTCAAAGCGTCATCCGTCCACTCCCTGGTCTCTTCGTCCTGCTCGTAAATCTCCGCATAGAGCGCTGCGGATTCCTGCAAACGCTGTTGTTCGAACTGCGTGGACAGAAGGTCGATCGCTGCGCGGACCAGGGCACTTTTATCCTTGAATCCGTATTTTTTGCACTCTTCAAGCACCAGGAGATGTGCTTCATTGATACTGAATTTTGCCTGAATCATGTATCCTTCGGGTTTGGACTTCGTAACAAGGCCCTGTTTTACGACCCAATATAGGGACCTCACGCCTTGAAAGCAAATCAGCGTCGCCGTGGAAAGCCGTATTCCCCCGCGATTGTTCGGTTGCGCGGTAAGAAAGGGACAAAAGAAATACCGTATCACGAAGTCGCGCAGGTATCCTGCAAGACGGCCAGATAACTTCGGGCAAGCGCATCAAGATCGTAATTCTCACGCACATAATGTGAGGCATTTCCCCCGTACCTTCGGCGCAGGGCCGGATCCGCCGCGAGTTGCCGGAGAGCCGCGGCGAGTGCTTCGGCTTTCCCCGGCGGAATCGCGATGCCGGCGTCCGCCTCTTCGAGAATCGTCCGCGCCTGGCCATCGACACCCAGCACCATCGGCACGCCCGAACCCATGATCTCGAACATCTTCGAGGGAATGACCGTGCGGAACAGCGGCGTATCGCGCAGCAGCACCATGGCGACGTCGAGTTCGGCGAGCATTTCCGCGATGATCTCGCGCGGCTGCCTGTCGAGGAAGGTGACGTTCGATTGTGCGGTGGCCAGGCGCTTGAGTTCTTCCTTTCGCGCTCCTTCGCCTACGAACACGAAGTGCATGTTCTCTGTCTCGAGCATGCGCGCCGCTTTGAGCGCGGTTTCGAGTCCGTGTGCCATGCCGTGCGTTCCGACATACCCGACGAGGAAGCGGTCCTTCCACTGCGCGAAGTGCCGCCGTTCCCCATCTCGCGCATGGAAAAGCGCAGTACTGAGTCCGTTGGGAACGACGCCGATGCGTTCACCCGGAATCCCGGTCGCTTCGATATGCGCGCGGAAGGCGGGACTGACGATGACAATGCCATTCGCGCTGCGGTACATGAAGCGTTCGATCGCGCGAAGCAGGCGCATGACCATGCCTCCCGCGCCGACCTCCACCGCCGCGAGCGAATCCGGCCAGAGGTCGCGGACTTCCAGGCACAGCGGCACGCGCTTGAGGCGGCGGACGATCGTGCCGGCGAGTCCGGCGAAAAACTGCGGCGTGCTGGCGATACAGATATCCACATCCCGTACTCCGATACTCCCGAGCACCGCCGTCAATCCGAAGGAGAGATAATTCACGCTGCGCCGCAGCATGCCGGAATTCGGCGTCACATACACCCACATGCGATGCACGTCGATCCCGTCAACCTTCTCCTTTCGCTGCCACTGACGCCGGTAGCCCGGATACACCTTCCCTGTCGGATGGTTCGGTACCCCGCAGAGCACCGTCACGCGGTGTCCCGCCGCCACCCATCGCCGGCTGAACTCATACGCCCGCGCCGCGGGAGCGCCCATCTCCGGCGGAAAGTACTGGCAGATGTCGAGAATATGCATGGGGTTCTGTAAGTTCTTTATTGGCTATGTGTTACGAGGGCGGCTACCTGCTCTCACCACTCTAGAGAAAAATCGCCTGCGCACCGCGCTGCAGAACGACCCGCGAGCAGATCATTTCGTTGCATGAGCAGGGCTGTAGGGAGCTTCAATATAGTGTGGCTTGCGCAGTGGCACAACGGACGCGACGCCAACTCAGGAACCGACAGAAGCGACTTTGCAGACGCAGCGTCGGTGTCGCAGGATTACTTCACAATGACCATTGCATGAATCCCCAGCCGACGAAGCCGGCGACTTTCAGCCCGTGCAGTTTTGTAACCGATGGATCAGCATTGTGTCTTGGCACTATTATCAACACAGTGGAGGGGCTATGAAGTGCTTCTTGGCGACCGCTTGTACCATCGTCGTGCTCGGGATTCTCTCGCAGTTTCACTGTACCGCTCAGAACGTCTGGCAATGGGTTCATCCATTACCCCAGGGTAATTTTCTCCTTGATGTGTGTGCAATCGATTCGACGAATGGGGTAGCTGTCGGCAGTTACGGGAGCATCCTCCGCACTACGGATGGCGGGCGTAACTGGATTCGGCAGTCGAGTGGAACGACAATGCCTTTCTACTCTGTCGCACTCTACGACACCGAACGCGGCATTTGTGTCGGCGCGTGGGGAGGAATCAGAATTACTACTGATGGCGGCAAGTCATGGAGTCGTGCACAACGCACGACAAATGACCTCATGGGGATTTGTGTCATTGATTCCGTCACATATTCCGCTGTTGGTAGAGAAGGGATGATCCTTCGCACCGAGGATCACGGAAAAACATGGCTGTTGCAATCCAGTGGGACGACGAACGATCTTCGACATATTTTCTACACTAATTCACATAACGGATTCGCGGTTGGGGACAGCGGCATAATACTGCATACGAGCGATGGAGGGCAGCACTGGAATCGACAGTTAAGTGGGACAACCCGTCACCTGAGAAGTGTCGCCTTCGCCGATCAGTACCGGGGCATCGCAGTCGGGCGGACAGTTTTACGAACAAGCGATGGAGGAGCCACCTGGACGGAGACGGATACAGGATTCAATGGCTTCCTGTACGATATTTTTTATGATGAGGCGGGAACTGCCGTTTCGGTCGGAAGTGAAGGTTGCATCCTTCAAAGCGATAACGACGGGGCGGACTGGACTCGAAGAACTTTCACCACAGAGGCAGGTACCAATTCGCTCATAGGGATTTCGTTCGCGAATCCGAAGTACGGTTTAATTGTTGGAATTAATCCCGGATATTCTTCGATCCTTCGTACGACAAACCGAGGCAAGGATTGGGAAGACCTTTCATTCGGAAGAAACGGTCGACTGTCATCCGTATCGTTTGGGAGCACGACGCACGCGATTGCCGTCGGTTGGGATGCGTGGGCTCTGAGAACCTCCGATGGAGGGGATCATTGGACATCACATTCAACCGGCATCAACCAGGAACTGTATGGGGTTCATTGCCTGGATTCCTCAATCGCGATAGCTGTTGGCGACCGAGGATACATCCTTCGGACAATTGACGGTGGGCGAACATGGCAGCAGCAATCAAGCGGCACGACGGAAGCCTTGAACGCGGCTTACTGTATCGATTCAAGCGTTGCATACGTGGTGGGTTACAATGGCACTCTACTGTACACATCTGATGGTGGTATGCACTGGAAAGAGCAATTGTCGGGCACATTTGAGGCCATCAGAGGCATAGCCTTCGCTGATGCGAATACCGGAATGGCTGTTTGCAACGGATCGATTCTGAGCACCGTCGATGGAGGCCTTCACTGGCACAGACGCATCGTCGACGGAGAATACTCGTTGGATGCTATCTGTCAATTGGATTCGCTGCATGCGTTCGTCGCTGGATCAGGTACGGTGTACCGGACGACCGACGCTGGGGCGAACTGGACACTCGTACGCAAAGCCAGCCCGGAAGATAGCTGGCTGCTCACTTCCATTTGTTTCCTGGATAATAATCGCGGAATCGCGGCTGGTGATTTCGAGATAATCTCTACCACGGATGGAGGGAACACCTGGAACGACGACACTGTATGGACTGACAATCCATTCTGTGGCGCAGCATCAAACAGGGAATCAACGTACCTTGCGGTTGGTTGGCACGGCACCATCCTCCGCACCACTGTCGGAGCCGTGACGTGGGTCGAGGAGCCGAAGACTGTTCCTGCCCTTTCCCATCTCTCCCAGAACTACCCCAATCCATTCAATCCCACAACGACCATTCAGTACACACTGCAAAAACCGGGGCGAGTCTCACTCATCGTAACTGATCTCTACGGCCGTGAGGTTCGGAAATTGCTCGATGGCAACGTCCAGGAAGCAGGACCACATCAAGTACAGTTTGATGCTACCGGACTACCATCTGGTGTGTATTTCTACAGCATGGTCACCGGCGGGCAAAGACTGACGAAAAAGATGGTGTTGCTGCTGTAGACGGTTCAAATCGAATCTACCGACGGTTGCGGTGGTGCGCGCAATTCGATGGTGCGCTCTATCGTAAGAGAACCATCCTACGCGCCACGGTATTGCCATCCCAACTGAGACGATACATGTACACCCCAGATGGATGTTCTGCGCCGGAAAACTGGCACGAGTGCGGTCCGGCCTGATACTCGCCATCTGCCAGCACCGCAATCTCTCGTCCCAAGTGATCGACAACGATTAACCGCACGTCGCCACGGCTCGGGATACTGAATTCGATGGTGGTTGAAGGATTGAAGGGATTCGGATAGTTCTGCGCGAGAAGACAGGTCGTAGGCAAGCCTTCCTTGTCCTGCAGCGTTTCTACTGAGACCGGATGGAGGCTGTACTTCGCAAAATATGGCCCATCAGCCCTATTCAACCCAGCAAACCAGAGCTCAATGAAGTATATGTCATTGTCAGGACCTACGGCCATGCTCGCGA
>JACZJN010000169.1 GCA_014860565.1 Bacteroidota bacterium | reverse complement strand
GAGGGGCTTGCGCCGCCGCCGAGGGGCTTGCGCCCCTCGTTCTTCGGAGGTCGCCCCTCCGGGGCTCTTTAGAGGGGGATGTTTCCGTGCTTTTTGCGGGGGTTGGTGTCGGACTTGTTCTCGAGGATTTCGAGGGCTCGGATGATGCGTGGACGCGTGTCCATGGGTTCGAACACATCGTCGATATAGCCGCGTTCGGCTGCGATGAAGGGATTCGCGAATTTATCGCGGTACTCGTTGATCTTGTCCTCCAGCGCCTGCTCGGGATTCTTGGCAGCCGAGATCTCCTTCTTGAAAATGATTTCCACCGCGCCTTTGGGTCCCATGACGGCGATTTCGGCCGAAGGCCAGGCATAATTGAAATCACCACGGATATGCTTGGAATTCATGACGTCGTATGCGCCGCCGTAGGCCTTGCGCGTGATGATGGTCAGTTTCGGCACCGTGGCTTCCGCGAAGGCGTACAGCAGTTTCGCGCCATGCTTGATGATGCCGCGCCATTCCTGGTCGGTGCCGGGGAGGAAACCTGGGACATCTTCGAACACCACCAGCGGAATATTGAAACAGTCGCAGAAACGTACGAAGCGGGCTGCCTTCAATGAGGCGTCGATGTCGAGCACGCCGGCGAGTACCGCGGGCTGATTGGCGATGATGCCGACTGCGCGTCCGTCATACCGTGCGAATCCCACGACGATATTCGCCGCATAGTGCTCCTGCACTTCCATGAAATCGCCATGGTCGACCGTTCGCGTGATGACATCCTTGATATCGTACGGCTTGTTGGGATTGTCGGGCACGAGGTCGTTGAGCGCCTCGTCGCGACGATTGCGGTCGTCTGTCGGCGGTACGCGCGGGGGACACTCCATGTTGTTCTGCGGAAGGAAACTCATCAGACGGCGGATGGCCATGAGCGAGTGCACCTCGTTCTCATGGGCGAAATGCGCCACGCCGCTTTTCGATGCGTGCGTCATCGCTCCACCGAGATCTTCCGACGTGACATCCTCGTGCGTGACGGTTTTCACGACGTTCGGACCGGTCACGAACATGTAGCTCGACTGTTCGACCATGAACACGAAATCCGTGATCGCTGGCGAGTACACCGCGCCGCCGGCACAGGGACCGAGCACGCCGCTGATCTGCGGCACGACGCCGGACGCAAGCGTGTTGCGGAGAAAGATATCCGCATATCCGCCAAGACTGACGACTCCCTCCTGGATGCGCGCTCCGCCCGAATCGTTGAGTCCGATGACTGGCGCGCCGACCTTCATCGCCATGTCCATGATCTTGCAGATTTTCTCGGCATGCGTTTCCGACAGCGAACCACCGAAAACGGTAAAATCCTGGCTGAACACGAAGACCAGGCGTCCGTCGATCGTCCCAGTGCCCGTAATAACGCCGTCGCCCAGAAATTGCTGCGCATCAAGTCCGAAGTCCTTCGAGCGATGCTTGACGAACGCGTCCAATTCCTCGAAGCTGCCGCGATCGAGCAGTATGTCGATGCGCTCGCGTGCGGTGAACTTGCCCTTATCATGCTGGGCCTTGACGCGCTTCTCTCCCCCGCCCTTGAGCGCTTCCTCGCGCATTGCGTACAGACGCTTCCTGTTTTCTTCCGACATGGTTGTATGCTCCGGATTGGATTATTTACATGGGATGAACTTCGACCGCGGCGTATTTCACTTTGGCCGTTGGCTATTGGCTCTTGGCCGTTGGCTATTGGCTCTTGGCTTTTGGCCGTCACTTGTCCGGGCCGTGGTCTGCATCTCTTCTGAGGACAGAGGTGCCTACTGCCTAGAGCCTACGTCCCACTCACCGCTTCGCGTCGAGCGCGCGCGGGTTGGGAGGGCTCGCGTTGAGCGCGCGATCGAAGGCGAGTTCAAACGAAGTTTCAATGGCGCTGACGGTGGATTCAGTGTTCTCTATCTCACCCATCAATGAGTCGAGCTGCGCGGTGATTTCCTCGGGTTCCTTCATCGTGATGGATTGCTCCTTGAGCAGCATCACCATTTCTTCGAGCGTGCCCAGCTGAGCGTCGAGCAGGGCGCCGTCGCTCTCCGCCTTCCGCAGTTTTTCCATCCGCTGCGAGAGCACGGCACGCTGCTTGGCCTTGACCTCACGGACACGATCATCGTCGTGCTGCATTTCTTCATCGAGGCGGCTGATGCGTGCTTCGAGTTCCCCGGCGCTGGTGGTGGCAAGATGCTTCGCATAGCTGTCCTTTGCTATCAGCATCCGAAGGTACCGGTCAAGCATATCGTCGATGCGAACGGTCATCGTCGCAAGGAAATCGCGGCTGGCATCGCTGTACTGCTCGTAGTTCTGTCGAATGGAAACGGCGGTGGCTTTGAGCCGACGGTATCGTTCCTGCTCCCCTACCGGGAGGGCGTCCAATTCGGCGCGTGTCTTGTCGGCGGCTTCCTCGAGTGCAAGCGACGCTTCCCTGCCGTCGACGAGTCGTCGCCAGGCCGGTAGTGCGGGCGCTCCTGCAACGAACGCAACCTCGCCGGCGAGTCCGAGAAGGATGGGCAGGGGGTTTCCGGACGCGAGACTGATCACGCCAAGTCCGCCGAGTACGACGAGACCAACGGGATTCTTCAACGCCTTCATGAAATATGTGCCGTAGGATGCCATGGTGTGTTGCGGCGCAGAGCGACCGCCTCCTTTTAGTTGATGCCGCTGGGACGGCAAAATATAGGCATATTGGAGGTATCACACCAAACCGCTGCGCCTGGTGGCACGGCCCCGATCCAGCGCAGCTTCATCACGTGCTGTCAATGGTGCATAACGAGGTACGGTCTTCCAGCAGCGCATTGCATAAAGCAGCGCATTTATCGTACATTTCAAGGTTCGTATCATTCCGGCCGCACGGTTGCGGGACGGTGCAATTTCACAGCGGACGCTCGATACCCATGGACAAATTCATCATCAGGGGAGGCCATCGCCTCAGCGGAACCGTCGCCATTTCAGGCGCGAAAAACGCATCCCTTGCGCTTATGCCCGCAGCATTGCTTGCGAGTGGGACCAGCAGGCTTGAAAACACGCCCCGCCTGCGGGATATCACCACCATGTCCACCCTGCTTGAAACGATGGGTGTGGTTGTGCGCCATCCCGGCACGACGATCGAACTTGACACCCGCACCATCAGCAGCTACGAAGCGCCGTACGAACTCGTAAAGAGAATGCGGGCATCATTTTATGTGCTCGGTCCCCTCCTCGGACGTTTTGGCTATGCAAAGGTCTCGTATCCGGGTGGATGTGCGTGGGGACCGCGTCCCGTCGATCTGCACCTTAAGGCCATGCAGGCCTTGGGTGCGGAAATCCATATCGAGGCGGGGTACGTGGTCGCGAAAACCAACCGTCTCACCGGCGCCGACATCACCTTCGACATCTCCAGTGTGGGTGCCACGGGCAACGCGCTCATGGCCGCGGTACTTGCGAAAGGCACGACCGTCATTCGCAACGCCGCCACTGAACCGGAGATCACCCAGCTTGCGCAATTTCTCACGCACATGGGCGCCCGCATCGACGGAATCGGCGGGAACTGCCTGACCATCGAAGGAGTGGACGAACTGCACGCGGCCGATGACCGCAATATTCCCGATCGCATCGAAGCGGGCACTTACCTTGCAGCAGCGGCCGCGACCGGAGGCGAGGTCACGCTGAAGAATGTCGACCCGTCGCATCTGACCGGTGTGCTGGCAAAATTCCGAGAAGCCGGCTGCACGATCGAGACCACGGTTGACGGCGTCTCGCTGCGCGCCCCGGACCGCCTTGAGGCGGTGAATGTCACGACAGCAATCTATCCCGGCTTCCCGACGGATATGCAGGCGCAGTGGATGTCCATGATGGCCGTTGCGCACGGATCATCGGTGATTACCGATACTGTCTATTTCGATCGATTTAATCACGTGCCCGAACTGCAGCGCCTCGGCGCGCACATCGATGTGACAAAAAACACGGCCGTGATCCACGGACTGGACACACTCACCGGAGCCACGGTGATGTCCACTGACCTGCGTGCCAGCGCATCGCTGATTATCGCAGGACTCGTGGCATCGGGAAGCACGGAGGTGTTGCGCGTCTATCACATCGATCGCGGGTATGAGGCGATTGAACTGAAACTGCGCGATCTCGGCGCAGACATCCAACGCGTCGACAGCGAGGAATATTGATATGCGCCGTATGACGATCATTCGTACCATCACCATTCTTGCCATTCTTTTCCCATACACCCTTTGTGCACAGAGCGGAGCACAGACCCGTGCGCTGTATTTCAGTTTCTTCTACGCACCACCTCCCACAGGAGTCATGAAAGCAGCACCCGTCTATCAGGGCTTCGCACGCAGTGACGACCGGGGCGAAAGCTGGAGCAACCTCGGATGGCTGACCAGTGCGGTCAGCGGCTTCGCAGTCGATGCGAACAGTCCCAACCGGATCGTACTCGCATCGGACTACGGTGTCCTGGCCTCGCTCAACGGTGGCACCGACTGGAAACTCATCAGCGAGTGGAACATGCCTCCCGTGCTCGTGGTGCGTCTCCGAGGCGCGGAGATCTGGGCGGCGACGGCGCGCGGTGTGTTCGTCTCCTCTGATCACGGCGGTCAATGGACCGCACGCAGCGTGGGACTCCCGCAGCCTGACGGCAGCTACGTCTCAGATATCCAGTTCACGTCCGACGCACTCATCGCCGCGACGGCCGACGGTGTGTTTCGCAGCACGGATGCGGGCAAGTCGTGGTTCCGCAGCGGACTCAATGGGGAAGCGGTGTTCCGTCTTGTCGTGCATCCCGGAAACGCCAGCATTATTGCAGCCATTAATCAGGAGAAGGGCGTGTGGGTCAGTACCGACGGCGGGCGGCTCTGGGACGACCGGAGTGCGACCCTGCCCTCGAAACGGGTTAAATGCGCGGCGTTCGATCCACGCAGCGACGGCGCCATTCTCGTTGGCACGGTTGACATGGGTGTGATGCGAAGCGCCGACCTCGGGAGGAAGTGGGAGCTCTCGAGCGGTGGATTGACAAATTTCAACATTACCTCCCTGCTCTTCGATCCAGACATGCCTGACCGCGTCTATGCGGGTGCGGAGAACGGATCCTTTATCTCGAACAACCGCGGCAAGACATGGCAGGCGTTCTCCGTCCGCCTCGGCTATGTCAGCGCCATGGAGATGCACTAACATGAAACGTGTGTGCACGATGCGAATCGCCTTCACCTGCCTCCTGATTCTGGGTATGGTTCCCGCCGTCTCCGCGCAAAAGACACTCGCCGAGAGGAAGGATACCGTGATCGCCTTCTTCCGCAGTGCGGACGTCGGCGTCAACTACGCAGCCGCGACCAGCCGTGTCCTCGCAAGCGATACGCGAGAAGACGGGCTTGCCATGCTTGAAATGCTGACCTCGAGCGTCTCCCCCGACGTGATCGAACGCTACCGCATGACCACTGCCTATGTCCGCCTGTTCGAACTGCTTCCTGACAGCATGCGGCAACGCATCGAGTATATCTGGGGCCATTTCCCGGTGCGGCCCTTCGACGGAGAACATGAGGAAGTGGTGTACTACGCATCCCTCTACCTGATGACGCGGTTCTCCAACAACGATGCGGCGTTTTTCAACGGGAAATCGCGAAACGAGAACGAGCAGGATGCACGCGCGTACCTGCTGCACTGGATGCAGGAAACGACAGAGCGCGGGCAGCGCGAATTCGATTCCCCCACCTACGCGTCGGTCATGATCGCTTCGATGGTGATGCTACGCGATTTCGCACCCGACGACGACATGCGCCGCCGCAGTGAAATCATGGCGCAGTGGCTCTTGGCCGACTATGCACATGATTATCTCAACGGCAGCTATTGCGGTGCGCATGCGCGCGAGCACCTTATGTCGGCTATGAACCCTGCTGCCTCAGACATGTCGAGCGTCGGCTGGGTATATTTCGGCGACGGACCGAAAACATACGGCCGGGAGCAGCTCTTTCTTTCACTTAGCGATTTCGAACCCCATCCCGCGATCGTGGAGCTTGCCTTGACACGCAGCGAAGCGTACGAGTCGTGGGAACGGAAGCGCACGGCGCCGATGTACCGCAGCGGGGCGACGAAGGGAAGCAACGCTTCCGAGGATGTCATCCGTTACACCTACATGGATCCGCTTTATGGCATTGGTTCCATCCCGGGCGGAATGGCGCAGCCCCGCGAGCAGCATAGCTGGGACGTCACATGGATATCCGAGAATCCTCAGCACCCCGCCACACTTTTTGTGATGCAGCCCTACTCCGATCCCGGGGCACTGACTCCGTTCATGCCGCACAGCGGTGAATTGGCTCTGCGCACAGTGGGTATGCTCGATCCGTACTTCAACACGGTGACGAAAACCGTGGGGGGATCGCCGTTCGAGGACGTCTTTCAATACAAAAACACGATCATCGCCCTCTATGACATCGGCGAAGTATCGCGTTTCCCCGTGATTGCAGGCTTCTTTCCTCCCGAGGTGAAAAGCCTCGATATAGACAGTCTGCGTTCGCGATGGATCATGATCAACACCGGCGACGTGTATCTCGCCGTCTATCCTCTTGCCGCATACCGGCTCGTCGACGGCACGTTCGGCAAACATTTCTTTTCCAGTGCGAAACGGAATGGTGTGATTGTGCAGGCTGTGGGACGAAACATCGCCGGCGCATATGATGATTTCAAGAAGAAAGTCCGCGCGATGAAAGTCGACACAAGCCGTTTCGCGGATCAGCGCAGCATCGCCTTCACCACGCTGCAGGGCGACAAGCTGGAATTCACGTTTGGCGGTGCGCGCAGCATCAACGGGAAAACAATCGGTATGAAGGACGGCATGCTCTTCGACAGTCCGCTGCTCGAATCGAAGACCGGAACCGGCGTGCTCACCATCAAGTCGAAGAAGGGAAATGTGATCATCGACATGCGAGCGCGGGAAATAAGGGCAGAATAGGCTCATAGGAGAATGCAGACGTGTTGTGCCTCGGTCCCTTCCACCGATTTTCCTTGAAATAACGACAGGATGTCCGGATATTGAAATAATATATTCGCGCCTTTTAGCCTGCTGCGCGAATGCAATTCGTCATATCCAACATCCGATTATCGCCATGAAGTGTTTTTCCGCTTTCTTCATGCTGCTGGCACTCACATCCCCCCTCGCCGCGCAGAATCTCATCCCCTATAATTCCGTCGAGCCCCAGGAAGAGCTGCGCCTTTACCGCGACAGTGAACGCTGGGTGCGCGAGCGCTATCGGTGGTTCCGCGAGCACCGCGTGGACGAAAACGGAAACGTGCCGGAAGGCGTCCGCGAACAAGCGTGGAGGGACAGCAAAAAGCTGTCCGTTTACAAACCCGCCGTGCGCCTTGCGAAGGGCGCGGGAACGAGCGATGGAACCTGGATCAACATCGGTCCGAAAAATATCGGCGGACGCATCACCGGGATCGCCATTCATCCCACCAATCCCGACATCGTGTATTTCACCGCTGCCGACGGCGGCGTGTGGAAATCCGTAAACGGCACAAGCCTCGCGTTCGAGGCGACGCCCGTCTCCGACGACCTCCCCACCCTGGCCATGGGCAGTATCGACATTGACCCGAACAACCCGGATATCATTTGGGTTGGCACCGGAGAAGCGAACGGCAGTGCCGATTCCTATGCGGGTGTCGGCGTCGTGCGCTCCACGGACGCAGGTGCGACCTGGGAGGTCATGGGCGGTTCGGCCATGAAGAATATCGGTGCCATCCGCGTGCATAAAACCGACGGGAACATCATCGTCGCCGCTTCGCGTCAGGGCATCTATCGTACCGAAGACGGCGGCGCCAACTGGGTCCGGACCCGCACAGGGACGGCACATGACCTTGTTCTGCACCCCACCATCGACAGCCTGATGTATGGCGCCGTGCAAGGGGCGGGCGTGGTCCGAAGCACCAACAGTGGTCTCACGTGGGAAGACCTCGATATGGGCATTGGCAAGGATTCCATCGGACGCATTGCCATCGACCTCTGCTTGACGAAGCCTGAAATCATGTACGCCCTTATCGTCGGCGCGAAAGGGACGCTGGCGAACAAGACGTTTGCCGTGATGAAAAGTACCGATGCCGGAGAAACCTGGGAGAGGACCATGTCCGCGACGTCTCCGACGAATTTCACCAGTACATACGGCTGGTATAACTGCGAGATAGCCGTGCATCCGACCGATCCGAATAAAATTCTCTGTGGAGGCGTGGGGTTGTACTTGAGCCTTAACGGCGGACTCACATTCCAGACACGTTCGGGCATCCACGTCGATCATCACGCCATAGAGTTCTCACCGAGCGCCCCCGATGTCTGCTACAACGGGAATGACGGCGGTTTCTACATCTCCGGCAGCGGCGGCATCAGCTTCACCAGTCTGAATGCGGACCTGCCTATCACGCAGTTTTACGAACTCGGAATCTCGTATCCCGTCCCGGGCATGATCATGGGGGGAACACAGGACAACGGATCGAATCGGCGTCCGACGTCGGGCGAAATCTGGGAGCATGAAACCGGCGGCGACGGCGCATACTGCATGCTCGACTACAGCGATTCTCTCATCATGTATTCGGAATACCAGAACGGATCACATCTGCGCAGCACCGACGGCGGCGTGCGCTGGTCGAGTCTCAATAAAGGTCTTTTCGGCAGCGGACTCTGGGTCACCCCTACGGCCATTCATCCCACCGAACCCGAAATCATCTTCACTGCGACGACGAAACAGTTGTACAAGAGCACCGATCGGGGCGACCTCTGGGTGCCGTTCCACAGTAATATGGATTCATCGAAAAGCATCAATTACATCGCGCTCTCTCCCCACAACGGCGATATCATGTTCGTCGGCTATACCAATGGAAGAGTGTGGATGAGCACTGATGCCGGTTCACGGTGGGAAAACGTGTCCACAGGACTCCCCGGCCGTAACGTCACCGATATCATCTTCGATCCGGTGGATGTAAATACCGTGTACACGTCTTTCTCAGGTTACTCGAAGGAGAATGTCTACAAGACCACGGATCTTGGCACGACGTGGGAAAAAATTTCCGGAAACCTGCCCTCCCTGCCCGTAAACGGACTTGAGATCAATCCCGGCAAGGCCGCGCAGCTTTTCGCGGGCACCGATTTCGGTGTGTACACCACGCTCGACGGTGGCGAAACCTGGGAAATCTGCGGAGAAGGCATGCCCAAAGTGGTTGTCGTCGACCTCGAACTCCATCCCACCACTGGCATTCTGTATGCGGCCACGCACGGGCGCAGCATTTACGCGCTGCAGGTAGCCACATCTGTCAAGTTGCTGAGCTTCGCGGCACGGCGTGACGGTGACCAGGTGCGGCTCGATTGGCAGACCTCTTTCGAAAGCGACAATCGCGGCTTCAGCATTGAGCGCGCAGCCGGTCTCGGAGGCTGGGAAGAGCTCGCCTTCATAGACAGCCGCGGGGCTTCGGCGGCGGTTCAGCGCTACGCCTACGCGGATGCGTCTATTCCGACGGGAATGACGCAACTCCGATACCGTCTGAAGCAGGTCGCCATGGACGGCGGTATCGAATATTCACAGGAAATCCCGGTCGAAATGTCCGATGCAATCGCGGAAGATTTCGTCCTTGAGCAGAATTACCCGAATCCCTTCAATCCCTCGACCACGATACGCTACACCCTTCCCCGAACCTCCCAGGTACGCCTGTACATCACCGACGCATTGGGCAATACGCTTCGCTCTCTGGAAGACCGCGTGCAGCACGCGGGTGTACATACCGTAATTCTGGACGCCAGTGATCTCTCCAACGGAGCGTATTTCTATCACCTCGAATACGAAGGGACACGCGTGACGCGGAAAATGTTGTTGATGAAATGATATTTGGCGGGCGGATTCATAAATCCATCCGTAAGGGAAAACATTTATTGACCATGACGAACGTAGGGCGGATTCATGAATCCGCCCTACGCATTGGTATCAAAACATTCCGTGTGAGGATTACCCGCCGTATTCTTCGATGTAATCGTCCATCGCGGCGCGGATGACGTTTTCGGCTTCTTCGCGGCCATAGATGCGTTCGATCACGACGTGATGCGGTTCGCCGTGAATCAATTTGTACGTGCTGAAATAATGGCGTAGTCGTTCGACGAGGACCGGGGGAAGGTCATTGAGTTCCGTCACATTCGCCCAGAAGTTGTCCTTGTTCAGCACGGCGATGATCTTGTCATCCGCTTCACCGTGATCGCTCATCGCGAGCCCCCCCACTACACGCGCCTGGAGCACGACGTCGGATCGGTTGATCGGACGCTCGCTCAGCACGCAGATGTCCAGCGGATCGTGATCTCCCCTCTCCGTGCTCGGCATGAGCGCCCCGACGCGTCGTCCGCAAAATGTGCGGGGAATAAAACCGTAGAGCGTCGGCGGCAGGGCGGAGGATCGCTGGGGGCGATCGACGTGCAGATACCCCGTCACCTTGTCGAGTTCGTACTTGACCATGTCGAACGGTGTGATCTCGATATAGGCATTGACCAGAGACGGCGGGTTCGGACCCGAATCAAGTCCGTGCCAGGGATGCGGACGCCAGCGATAGAACGGCGGGGGGAATGCCATGGCGATACCTTAGTGCTGTCCGCCGGCGGCAGACATGGCGGCCTGCTTGCCAAGTTCACGGTCGATGAGATAGAGCCCGCGGCCGTCGTGACCAATAAGGTTGATCTTGTCGACCAGCGAGGAGAACAACGATTCTTCTTCGTGCTGTTCGCCGACGTACCACTGCAGGAAGTTCAACGTTGAATAGTCTTTTTCTTCGTACGACAACGCCACGAGATCGTTGATCTTGCTGGTGACGAAGCGTTCGTGCTTGAGGATCTGCTCGAACATGGCACCGAGCGAATCATATTCCTGCTGCGGCTTTGACAGGGCCGGGATCACTGCCATGGCACCGGTCTCGCCCAGGTAGGTAAACAGCTTCATCATGTGCATGCGTTCTTCCTCCGCGTGCACCGAGAGGAAGGTCGCCGCGCCTTCGAATCCCTTGAACGCGCACCAGCCGCTCATCTGCAGGTACAGGTTCGAAGACTCGAACTCGATTCCGATCTGTTCGTTCAGCTTTGTGATCATGTTATTGCTGAGCATGGGGCTCTCCGTGAATGTTATAGGTTCGTGTGTGTATCGTTCGTGTGTGCGTTGAATAGCGGATATAAGATGTAGGATGTAGGAAACGCGATTCAGTACTTCGAATTCACGTCAAGGTCTTGATACCGCCTTGAGTTCAAAGTGTTTATTTCCTAAATCCTATATCCTAAATCCTATTACCTACGCGCCGAGTTCCGCGAGGATGGACTCGCACGTCGCGACCACGTCCGCCACGGGCACAATACGCCGTTCGCCGGTGCTACGAATCTTGATTTCGACGTTGCCGTCGTTGAGATGCTTCTCACCGACGATGACGTTGATGGGCATCCCGAGCAAATCCGCATCCTTGAATTTGAAGCCGGGGCTGACACCTGTACGGTCGTCATAGAGGACCTCGAAGCCGGCGGCCTCGAGTTCCGCTTCGAAACGCTCCGCGTGCTCACGCACGGTGTCGTTTTCCACCTTGACGCCGGTGATCTGAATCTGGAACGGCGCGATTGAAGGATGCCAGCAGATGCCATCCTTGTCGTGGCGCTGCTCGATGTGGCAGGCGACGATGCGTTCGACGCCGATACCGTAGGAACCCATGATGATCGGATGCGAATTGCCCTGGTCGTCGAGAAACAGCGCCTTGAGCGCTTCGGAATACTTCGTGCCGAGTTTGAAAATGTGTCCGACTTCAATGGCCTTCTTCACCTTGAGCGGCTGTCCGCCGATCGGGTCGGGTTCGCCTTCGATGACCGTGCGGAGGTCGACGTACTGTTGAATGTTCGCATCGCGGTCTAGATCGATTGCACGGTAATGGAAGCCGTCTTCATTCGCGCCGCTGACCATGTCGTTGGCGTGTTCGAGACGTGCATCCGCGATTTGCGGAATATTCGATTTCAGATTAATGGGACCGATCGACCCGCCGTGCGCGCCGGTGAGTGCCACCAGTTCGTCGTCGTGCGCGGGACGAATATTATTCGCTTTCAGCGCCGTCTGCAGTTTTGCTTCGTTGAGCTGATCGTTTCCGCTCATGAAGATGAGATACGGATTCTCGTCCGCGAAATACACCAGTGCCTTGGCGCAGCGTTCGGCGGGAATGCCGTACTGCTCAACCAGGTCGTCGATGGATTTCGCCGTGGGTGTGGCGAATTTCTCGGCGGCGGGATTCTCATCCACGCGTCCCACCTTCGGCATCCGAGACGCTGCCACTTCGATATTAGCAGCGTATCCGCTTTCGAGATTGAAGGCGCAGAGATCCTCGCCCGCGTCCGATTCCACCATGAATTCCTGCGATCCCGACCCGCCCATCGCGCCCGATGAGGCGCCGACGACGAAGAACTCGAGTCCACAGCGGCTGTAAATCCGGCAGTAGGCTTCGTAATGCTTCTGGTAACTGGCGTCGAGTCCTTCCCAGCTGTTGTCGAGCGAATACGCATCCTTCATAAGGAACTGGCGCGAACGGATCACACCCGATTTGGGCCGCGGTTCATTGCGGAATTTCGTCTGAATCTGATACCAGATCTGCGGCATGTCGCGATAGGAATGGACAAAGGCCTGCGCGAGATGCGTGATGATCTCCTCGTGTGTCGGTGCCAGCACGAGGTCGCGGTTCTTGATATGGAACATCGTATCGCCAAACGCCTCGACGCGTCCCGTCTCCTCCCAGATTTCCCTCGGATTCAAGGCCGGGAGATGCAATTCCATACCGCCGATGGCGTCCATTTCCTCGCGGATGATCTGCATGACCTTTTTCCATACGCGGTACCCCAGCGGCAGCAGCGAATAGATGCCGGACGAGAGTCCGCGGATCATGCCGGCGCGCAGCATGAGCTGATGACTGGGAATGACCGCTTCAGCGGGAATTTCTTTCAGGGTAGGAATGAAGTACCGGGACAGACGCATGGGGACAACTCGTTGTTATGAAAGCGGAAAACTCGTTCGAGATAGTGAAATATAGACTGGTAATATACGCCCCCTGCCGGAGCCGAACAACCGCGTCGCTGCGCGCCGCACGTTGGCTGTTGGCAAGAAGGCGCTGCGCGCCGCACGTTGGCTGTTGGCAAGGCTGCGCTTCGCGCCGCACGTTGGCTGTTGGCTGTTGGCAAGAAGGCGCTGCGCGCCGCACGTTGGCTGTTGGCTGTTGGCGGAGCTGCGCGTCGCGCAGCACATTGGCCGTTGGCCATTGGCTACGGTGAGCGTTCAAGTCCCGGGATTTCTGAGGATCGGGGTCCGTGCATGGAACCCGCTAACTGAAGTTTTCTGTTGCATGGAAATACCCTCGTCCGCTGCTTTGTCCTCACGAACCATAATGACCGGAGCGCCGCATGTATAGATTCATACCCTTCTTTGCCCTTCTGCTTCTTCTCCCGGTGCAGATGCTGCGGGCACAATGTTCGGATGCCGGTGCATGTGCGATCGGTGCCATGCATGGTGAAAGCGACGTCGAGGTGCCGCGGCATCAGGCCGCTGTGCGCTACATTTTCGGAAGCAGCGGTAAGCCTGAAGAAATCAGCTATCACTCCATCCTTTTCGAAGGCAGCGTCGAGGTGTTTTCCGGAGCGCGGGTCTCGGCACGGCTGCCGTACATGGTGGTCGACGCTCCGCCGGGATCTATCAGCGGTATCGGCGATCTGACGGTGCTGTGGGATCAACGTCTGTGGCAGGATGATGGAATGGAGTTACGCGCCCAGGGAGGTGTGAAGCTGCCCACAGGCGAGGATAATGCGAAAGGGCTTCCGCAGCTCTATCAGACGGGACTCGGAACCACCGACTTACTCTTAGGACTAAGCCTCGATGCCGCCCCCTGGAACGCGGCGATCGGGTATCAGTATTCAGACGGACGAAGTGAAAATTCGCGGACACGCCTCCAGCGCGGCGATGACCTGTTCGCGCGAGCGGGATACCGGACAGTGGTCAATGATTTCGGACTTGGCCTCGAGGTCATCGCCATCCAGCGTCTCGCCCTTTCTTCCGTCATCAATCTCGAAGCGGAAGGACTGGATCGCTTCATCAGCGTACCGGGAAGCGATCAGCTGCAGGTGAATCTGCTCGGCAGCGCGTCGACTCCTCTGGCGGATAATCTCCGTCTCGCGCTGCTTGCCGCCATACCGCTGCTGAAGCGTGACGTCAACATCGACGGACTCAAGCGCGCGCTGACCGTGTCGGTGGGACTCGAACTGGGAATATAGGCGGCGATTAACCGTTAATAAAATTCCAGACTTCCTCTTCGTTCTCCGCGATATACACCAGGTGCAGGTGCGGCAGCGTCTCGACGCCGTTGAAGAGAATCGTCGTGTGGAAATACGTCGGCAGCGGCTTCTTGTCGGAAGCGTTGTTGATCCATTTCTCGACTTCGGTGATCACCGCTTCCGGAACTCCAATGCAGTACTCGCTGCGCACCACGATCCCGGCTTCGGCATCGATGCCCAAATGGAACAGCACGTTATGGAATTTTTCGGGTACGGAGGGGACGCGGTCGCCTTGGATCGCGCATGTATCGACGACGGTGAGAATATCCTTGTCCTGTTCGTCTTTGTC
Organism: Bacteroidota bacterium; assembly: GCA_014860565.1. Classification (GTDB taxonomy): domain Bacteria; phylum Bacteroidota; class Ignavibacteria; order SZUA-365; family SZUA-365; genus SZUA-365. Next base: position 7,588 of record JACZJN010000169.1, on the reverse strand, counting down.
GAGGCGATAAAACCGGTACATAATGACTCCTTGATTGACACTCGATAATTACTTCGGGAGATCGGAACACCGCTTCCCTTTCACTCTTTGAAGAGTTCTTCTTCCTCAAACGTATCGAATACTTCGCGCACGAGCAAGTTCCGGAGATGTAACCATATTCCGGCGTTCGTGTCTTGATATCACCAACCGCTTCTCGCGCGGGTAATTCCGAAACGTACCAGAGCAATGATCGGGAGACCATATGCGCATCGTTACCCCGCTTCTGGCTGTCGTGTTTTTTTGGCTTATTCCTCTCGAGCTCTCCGCACAGGCGCCGTTTCCTGATCAAGCCTTCGAATTCTGGTTCGGGAATGCAGCCATGCTGTCGGGCAGCATGCTCGGTCCCCTCGGTTCGGCATCACCGTCGGGTACGCTGAATCCGGCATTGCGTCAGCCGGGTGGTGATACGGACGAAGCATACAACCGCATCATCAGCAACGCTGCGACCATTGTCGTGGGCAGAGTACGCGGAGAGCTTCGCGTTTCGGGAAGCCAGGACACATGGCTGTGCATCGACCGGGGCCGATCCTTCCCGATGGTTCCCCTGCTCAGCCGGATCCGCGCTGGCGTTTCTATCGACTCTCCTACCTGGACAAGCCCGGAGGCCGTGACTGGGACGGCTGGCCATCGGATCTCGGTGCTCCCACCGATACATCCGGAAATCCACGGCTGTACGGTCAGCACCAGATATGGTGGGTGATGAATGACATGGATACGACGTCCATGCGCACGGCGACACAAAGCGACCCCATGGGGCTGGAGGTCCACACGCTGATATGGGACGCCCCGCTGCAAGACGCGGTGTGCTTCCGCATCACCTACATCAACAAGAGCCGGGACAGCATTACGGATGCGTATGTTTCGCATTTCGTGCAATTCGACATGAGAGAGACCGTTTCCGACCGTCCGGCATCGGATTCCTCGCGCGCCATGGTGTATGCCTATGAAGACACGGACTACCGCGCTTCCGAGGGGCCCCCGACCGCCTTCGGGGCCTGTTTCCTTCAGACCCCACGCGCGGCGGCAGCCGCGGACGATGTTGCGCGTTGGAACGACGGATACGTCCGGGGCTATCGCAACCTTCCCCTTTCCGGCGCTGTGATGCCAGTGATGCGCTACTACGACTATCCCGCGTTGAAAGAACCCGGCGACGATATGCCGGACACCCCTGAACGCTGGCATGCCTTTGCCGAGGGACGCGCACTGGACGGTTCGGTACTCAACCCCAGGACCGGTGGAACGAGCAGATTCTGGTATGACGGAGATCCCGTGTCCGGAGAGGGATGGCTGTGTGGGGACGGACTCCGCTCGTCCGGTGGAACGATACTGCCGGCCGGGACTTTCGCCTCTCCCCGTATGATGATCTCCTCGGGTCCTTTCGCGATGGCACCCGGCGACACGCAACAAGTCGTGTTCGCCTGGTTCTTCAACCGAACTGCCACGCCCGAATCGGGTGTGCACATGCTCCGCGCGCAGGCGGAGGCGGCGAGGGCTGTTCACCTCTTCCCCGACGCTCCGACATATTCCGGTGCCGAGATTCGCGGCTACGACCGGGAGTCCGCCCTCCTTTCCGCCTGGGCGACCTCCCCGGATGGGAATAAGGCTCTTACCGCTGCTGCATATCGCCATGGAGTGAAAGTAAGCGAAGACATTCCCCTGCAGTCGGTATTTTCAATCCCGAAAAACGCCTGGCTGTATTCCGCACAATTCCCGTTGCCTCGGAGTGCGGAAGGAATCGATGTTCATCTGACCGAACACCGGCCATCCGGGGACATCCGCCTTCCGGGGGCCGCGTCGCTTCCACTCTCGGGAGACCTGCGGATCGAAGGTTTCCAGGTACTCGAAGATGAGAACGACGACAATATCATTTCAAAAGACGAATCTGCCCGCCTGTTCCCGCGGCTGCGCTACGAGGGGACAACGGGAATCGGCGGCCTGCATCTCATCCCAGGCAGGTCCGATGATCCGCTCTCAATCGACAGTCTGCCACCCGAATCCTGGTTTCCGAGTGAAATCGCAAGCGGTGCGGAGGGCTGGGGTATCGAGAACGGTTTTATTCAGTTCGCGCCATCGCGTTATGGATGGTCGCGAGGATATCACGTGTACTCTCGCCATCAGAACATGATGTGGGAAAGGTCGTTTTCCATTGATGTCGACAGCAGCGAGGAGCGTGAGACCTGGGATGCATTGATGGAACATGTGTCCGGTCCTTCGACGCAGCAGCTCGGCGTACGGATCCTTGATGCTGACGCACTACAGAACCGTTGGTACGTCGCCTCCCTGCGCTTTGACAGCATTCCTGCAACACCATTCTCGCAAGCGCAGTGGTATCTCGCCGTGGATGTGGAAGACAGCCTGACGGCTGCGGCGCTCGTGCGGGGATATGGCCTGACATCCTTCTCCGGACCGATGAAAACGCTCGACGGCTTCCGTGTCACGAAGGGAAATGCCTTCCCCGAACGTCCGACAGGGTGGCAATTCAGCATCGGACCCGGATCCTGGGGGTATTTCACTGACAGCCATATGCATAATGCGCATGTGGGGCACAGTTCCACCATGTCCATTTACACGCAGGGACGGGAAGCGATTGCTCCGGACATGTACCCGAGTCTTCGCCTGCTGGTGGGAGGTCCGTTTTCGCAGAAGGCCTACTATTACGTCGACAGCAGTTTCGCAGGTATGGTCGATGTGCCGGTCATATGCGAGGGAATTCACCGGGATGGGCGAACGCGTCAGCTCGATCTTCTGCTCTTCGACCGCACTCCCGACATCGATGGAGGTTGGAGTCGCAATCAGTTGAACACACTGCTGGTGCTCAGCAGCGACTATTCCATCCAGGAGAAAGACGCGAATACAGCGATCCTCCTCCCCTCGCGGTATACCATGCCGGTGCTACCGGAGGACACTCGTTTGTATGCAGGCTTCCAGCTGATCACCGATTCCCTGATCACAGCCGAACCCGACACGGTCATGCTGGATTTCCACTACGAAATTTCTCCGGCAGACCGCTACCGCTACAATCCTTTCGCATCCATCGCAAGCCGCACACAACACGTGCCGGAGCATCTGTTTATCGGGTCTCCTTATCCGAATCCTTCCGCGGGAGGAGTGCGGCTTCCTCTGGATCTGCCTCTGGCAGGAACCGTACGCGCCGAACTTTTCGACATTCTCGGTCGACGAATTCGCACGCTGTACGACCTTGCCCTGCCCGCCGGGAAACACCTTCTCCCCTGGGAAGGTCTCGACATGGGCGCCTCCCCCGTTCCACCGGGAACATACATCATACGGGTCATGACACTGGGGACGGTAACCCACCGTCGTGTGCTGCTCGTTCGCTGAGAACCTCCGAAAAGCCGAACGCACCCGAGGACACAAGCTCGAGCGCATCGATTTCTGCGTGGCGTGATCAGTTACCGACAGCGGGAGCATCGGGTGGGAAGGCGCACGCTGTAACCCAATCACGATTTGTGTGTCCGAAGAGTATCCAATCCCTTCCGCAAGATATTGAGGTGCCGCCATGACGTGCCGCTGCCGCCTACCGATTCTCCGCATGTGCCTTCTCGCGCTGATGCTGCTTCCTGTAGACGTGTCATCCCAGACTCCACCCACTCCGCTGTACGAGCAAGCGCTCGCGCATCTGTGCCGCGTCTGGGGACTCGCAAAGTATTATCATCCTGCCCTTCAGCAATGCGCCATCAACTGGGATACGGTGCTGCTGCGCACGGTTCCTCTCCTGAAAAGCGCGAAAGATGCTGATGATGTGCGGGCCGAGCTGCTGGCAATGCTGGATCTCGCGGGCGAGGTACCCGATCCGGGCACACAGCCCCCACAATTTTCCCCGGAGCAGCGCATGCTCTACGACGTCAGCTGGATCGATGATCCGTTTTATTCCGGCGAACTGAGCACTCGTCTGCACCAGCTCTGCGAGCGAGCGCGTATACGTCCCCACTGCCTTGTCGAGCCGGAAAATGGCACGGACAAACCCGTATTCGACAAGGATGACAGGTTTTACGATCCTCTGGATCCGTATCCACCCGAGGAATACCGCACTCTTGCATTCTGTCGCTACTGGAATGTGGTGCAGTACTTCTACCCGTATCGTGACATTCTTGACCGCGACTGGAACGAGGTGCTGTTCGATCACGTCAAGGAATGGTCTGAGGCACCTGATCAACTTTCGTATCACAAAGCGGTGCTCCGAACAGCTTCGGAGCTCTGCGATGCACACGGTGTACTTTCTTCCTACACCGCATCCGAGTTCATCGGTCTCGGCATGACACCCTTCACTGCAATCATGATAGGCTCCGAAGCGGTGATCGATCACAGCATCCTACCCGCGATTGCGGCCGGTGACATCATACGTGAAATAGACGGATTTCCCATCGCACAGCTGATTGACAGCCTTGCGCCGTACTCTTTCAACACGAATCCCCTGGCTTTCGGCTACAGTATTCTCGAACGAATCTGCCGAGGCCCCATCGGCAATTCCACTGCCGTACTCGAAAACAGTCAGGGACTCCGTACCGTAACATTTTTTCGGAGCCAGAATAATTTCAACATCAGGACGATCAAGCAACACGCTCCCATCATCGACACCACGCTTCCAAGCGGAATGCGTTACGGATATGTGGACATGGATTATCTGACGCCGGAGCAGGCACTTTCTGTCATGCTGCAGTTTCGGGATGCTGATGCGATCGTGTTTGACATACGCGGATATCCGGCGGGCGCGATCTGGGCACTGGCCGACTATATCCTCCCCAAATACACACCCATCGCCCGGTTTTCAGCACCACGCTCCAATTACGCGGGTATGCTGGAGTGGAAAACGGTGTCGTTCGGTGGTCAGGGGGGGTGGACATACACAGGAAAACTCATCGTGCTGATAAACGAACTCGCAGTAAGTCATGCCGAATATACCTGCATGTTTTTCAAAGCGGCGAAGAACTGCGTGTTCATCGGATCGCAAACCCGAGGGTCCGACGGTAATGTCACGTATGTCTATCTGCCTGGAGGTATACGGGCGACGCTCACCGGGCTCGGCACCTTTTATCCCGATGGAAGTCCAACTCAGCGCGTGGGGATCCAACCGGATATCTATGTCCGTCCGACCGTCGACGGACTCCGCGCGGATCGGGACGAAGTCTTCGATGCAGCGTTCACGCCCGGTCTTCTGACGATCCATCAAGCTTCCTGGGAAGCAACACCATTACAGTTGATCATTTCACCCAGTCAGGGCATGGGAGACATTACCTGTACCATCATCGGATGTCCAGCCAGCGGAGTGAAACTCGAGATCATCGATGTACTCGGTCGCCTTCGATTCTCCTGCACAGCCACAGTTGATAACGGAGCGACCATGCACCTGCCCGCGACATCACTCGCTCGTGGAATGTATTTCGTGCGTGCCATACCACAAGGGCGTACTGATGGCATGCACGCGATTGCGCGGTTTCTGCGGTATTGATCTGAGAGGCAAAGGAGAAGCGGTTACTGCAACGTGACAACATCTGTGGCATCACCGCGAGGTCGTATGCCGGGATAAAAATGCATTCGGGAACGAAACAATATTCCGTATCGCACTTGATTTCAGATTTCAAATCCCGTATTATCAAATTCAACACTACGTCTGGTATCCGGAGACTGATCATTTCCGGTACGGTCGCCGAACGAGCATAACTCCCTGTATCTTCTGGCGTCATGTCGCAACAGCACATTCTCCGCGAGGGTTCGCCGCGGATCGATTTCTGTTAAGACACCTGATAGGCACACCACATGGAAAACCAGGATCTGATTATCGCCGGGGAGCTTCGAAGAAAGTACTTTTTCTTCATGTTAGGCTTAACACTTGCCATCCTCGGCGTCACTATCACGACATTTAAACCATACGCGTTGATGGTGTTGAATTACATCGAGATTTCATGCTGGCTGCTGTTGGTAATCGCCGGTTTTGCGATCATCATGTGCATAAGACATACGATAGCATATCACACATCTGTTGGCATCCTGACTTCAGACAGCTATGATTGGACCTCGAGAAAGCTCGCGAAACAGGGAAAACCCAGATCCGTGAAGTACGCACATGTATTTTCTATCGTGTTTTATACATCTTTCGCGCTGGCATTTTCGGGCTTGATGTTTAACAGATTGCTCGTTGCCATCATGTCGCTGCATTAGGAATAACGCGATATACACGTGAGCAACAGGTGATCTTTTTCGTTATAACGACAACGCCTGGTGATCATTCATGCAAGGTGTTTTCAATTCCGCCCTACGCATCAGAGATCAATACTGCTCGGATTCATTCTCGCATGTTACTAATAGCGATGCTTCTGCCCCATTCCATATAGCGGATGCGCCCATCCTTCTCGCACATGTCTGTACATTTCTGCATGGCATACATCAATACACGTGTTGCGATCACTCTGGTACTTCTCTCACATAGCATCAGGCAGATAGTCATTCCTGCCACATCAGCGTAGCGCTCTTGATGTCATTGCGAACACACTTTTCAATTATGAAAGTCTGGGATTTGTTTTTGGAGAACAGTTTCATTATGGTTGCTTTTAACAGATGGACAAGATTCGGGATACTATCATCACGAGGAGATCATATGTCACTCGCCGAAGAACCGAGAGGAAAGGAACATGATGCGCAGGAAGCTATTCTGGAGATGCTGGGACACACCAGCGCAGTCTCTCTGGCGCAGCTTCTTGATGTGTCAAATCTTACGATCAGCAGATGGAAGAAAGCGGTTCCAAAGAAGGTCAACCTGGAGTTTATCGAGAGAGTATTCGCTCTCCATAGCAACTGGAAGCAAGGGATTACCACACTCGAGAAGCCATCTCGTAATGGGGTAGCCATCGCTCGACCGTCTATCGCGCTAGACACGAATGTTGTATCAGAAGAGCTGACCTTTGATCAGCAGCTGGCGCAGATCGAGGCACAGCTTGAGGTGGTGGAGAGGCTGAAGAAAAAGCGGGAGTATCTTTTGGAAGCAAAAAAACTCGAAGAAGACTTCAAGACGGATATGGAAGCCCTTCGCGCCGAGTACGCGGACTATCTGTAATTAGACTGTCTGGGATTGTACCCCCGGGGTGACTCGAACACCCGACCTGCGGTTTAGGAAACCTGTAAGGGCACCATTCAGCTCTGCATAACTTATTAAACGACAACCATTTACAAGATTCGTGATGACAGCGGCTGGGTACCATTTTGGTACCCACTTCGATTTCTGCCAATATAGTCGTCCGTTTCCTCCAATGTCAAATTGGAATCACGGCCTTCCCTGCCCCCAAGGACGGCGTCTCTCTCTACCAGGTAGGTCGGCTTTTGGGCCACAGCAACTCGAGTACGACGGAGATCTACGCCCACCTGCAGCCGGAGACGATGCATGACGTGGTGGATCTGGTAACGATACTCGAAAATTGACCCCCTCCGGTAACCGAAAACTGACCCCCCTGGTTGGTTGAAAAATACAGTTTTTTCCAGATTCCACAAGTGATTCGCGCTGCTTCGGAAGCGCAGTGGCATTGTTTTGCCGTGCCAG
>JACZJN010000168.1 GCA_014860565.1 Bacteroidota bacterium | reverse complement strand
CCCCGGGGGAGGCGGTAGTGTGCCGGGAGGGGAAGGCGTTGGAGGCGTTTGCCCGCCGCCACCCGCTTGCACCGGCTGCCCGTTGGCCCCGATGTACCATGTCGAACCGGAAAAGTCGACGTTGTTCGCCGCATTGCCGGTTGTGTTCGTCATGTTGTTGTTGGCGTCGTATTGCGCAATCTGGCCTCGCCGTTGCGCGGCCATGGCGGCCTCGTACTCTTGCGCGGACTTGTATTTGGTCTGCAGATCAGGACGCTGGGCCCATTCCTGCCGCCATGAAATACGTCCAGGCGTCCGCATCATCGGACGTGCGCCGCGGTTCTGATTGGCGTTGATGCCACCTGAAGCCGCGTTCATCGCGAAGGAAAACAATGTCGAAAGGGGATCGCCTGCCATGGTCTGCTCCTTGAGCATTTCTACTCCTTCATCGCAGTATAGCCGTCACGGAACGGTCAGATGAAAGTCCGGCGGTGCTGTTCTGTCACTTGTCGCGGAAGTAGCTGATGCGGACGTAATGCGGGACGGGAAGCACCCGCAAAGTCGGTACTGCCAACCGCATCGTCTGCCTGTGGCCATTGAGATACGTCCACGGGGTGATGCTGTAATACTGAAATCCGTTCGGGTAGGTCATGCCATCGGTCCCGAACGGATCCGTGGTCGGCGCGGGATGCCAGACGTACTCGTAGGTGTTCGGACCGGTCTTGACGGAAACGCGCGTCTGCACGAACAACGTGTCAATGCCGGCGAGCGTGTCGCCTTCCGCGCTGTACACCTCGAAATGGATGTCATAGCCCGTCACCTCGCGGCTATAAAGGCTTGTTTCGCATTCCAGCGTGTCGATGTACACGATCTCAATGCCGGACTGCGCGGCCGCAGGTACGGCAAAAAGAAGGACGAAAAGGAGAAGAAGAAGGTGTTTCATGTGTACTCCTGTCAGTATGGCATTTCAGAGTTGGTGGGGATTCCCATATACCGAACATCCGCGATCTTCACGGCCCATGTGGACTGGTATCCGTGGGCCTGCATGTACATGATCGTCAGATCGATGTAGCCGACACTGCGGACATCATAGGCATAGTTGCCGATCCAGATACCGATTTGATGTCTTCCAGCCATCCCCGTTATGGGATCAGAACCGGTATCCCAGAGTGTCCCAGTCCATCCAGTCAGTATCGACCACATGTATGTGTTTCCGTCTCCGACGTAATCGTAATCCGCAGCGTAATCTGGCCTGCGTTTCATTTGTCCCCAGGAATATTGCGAATAGGGGATCTCGTCGATGTTGTCTTTCGCCACGCTGAATGCTTCAAAATGGACGCCGGCAATCATGACCTGGTTCACGCTGTCGCCTACGATGCGAACGGCGAATGCCATTTTCCCGTCTATCAGTCTTCCAGCTTCAAAGTTGTTCAGGAACAGTCGGTATTTGACCATCCCGATGCGCTGGTCTGCGCTTACATCGTCAGAATATGCTGACGCGCCCGATGGCGCACGATACGGGAGTACGGCAGGCATCCATTCCATCCGGTACACGTAGGCCGCGCTGTCGACATAGACGCCGACCGTGTCCCAGACCAATGTTGCGCTTGTCAGCGTCCCGTTGATGATGAGAGGTTGAAAGGCCATGCCGGTCTCGGTGCCATTGACGTATGGAACCTGTCCGGCCTTGCCGGTATAGCTTGAGGGAGTGTCGGTCAGGCCGGTGAAGGTCGATGATCCGCCGCCCGCTGGCGCGTCGACGAACTCCAGTCCGTCCTCGCCCCCCGTGACAGCCACAAACTTGCCTCCAGCGCCTACGTATGTCAAAGGGGTATCCGTATGGTCAATGAAAGTTGAATCCCCGCCTCCAGTTGCCACAGCGGCTGGAATCGCGGCAATGCGGATGGTGTCCGGGACAACCACTTTCGCAGTCGTCCAAATCGTGTCCGTGCCGACGTAAAACGTGAGACCCAGGAAACGGATCGTGTCGGCAGGGACGAGGCGAAAGGTGGACTGCCAGTAGTCGACTCCTTCCTTGCACGTGATGACGATGCTGGTGTCGGCGGCCTCGAGAACGTAGTCGCCTGTCTGTTTGTGCCCGTCGACGAATACCGTGTCGGCGCGATGCCGACAGGTGTCCTCGATCGAGATGACGAGCACCGAGTCGCCCGGCTTATCCGATAGTCGCGTGACTTTAATGCAGTCACCCCACTTGTACTGCGCCGAGGCGTCCGGTGAGAGTAACAATGCCAAACTCATCATGAGCAAAACGAAGCCAAAGGCGGTTCGGTGATTTCTTGTAGGTTTCATACGTCAAAGGTCCCAGTGATCCATCGGGTAGTGGTTTGTCAAGCGCGAAGTCATACAGGTAATTGGCGAACGGATGGTAGACCGTCACTTCCTTGCCCGTGAATGAAAAGCTGTACTGGCGAAGGTCCATGTCCAGGCGGACGACGAGCACCTGTCCTACCGGACCGAATGTCGGCTCGATCGCGATGCCGTCACCCGCCTTGATCTTGTCGAAGAGGTAGCCCGCGGTGTCGCCCTGGGCAATGGCGGCCTTCTCATCGGCATCCGTAACGGTGTCGCCTGTTCCGCCCGTTGTGGTCTTCGTTGTCGTGTTGCCGGAAGGGGAGGAGACATACGTGCGGATGGCGACGCCGGAATTGGATTTTCCGGCCATCATGGCGCCGAGCTCGTCGACCAGGTCATTGTGCGATTTCGCGATGGACTCGAACTCCCGTTTGAGGGCAAAGTTGTCCTGCGCGGAGTCGCCTCGCAGCCAGTACGTTTCGCGCGTCCTGTGCCGAAGGCGGCCAAGATCAATGCCGGTCTTGTTGTCCTTCCGGTTGGCCATTACTTGCCCGCGATGATGCAGATAAGGCCGTAGAAGGCCAGACAGATGACGCCAACGACAATGATGGCGGGCCAAAGCAGGCCGCTGATGTCAGGACCGCCATGTACAGGCGTGTACTCTGCCGACCGATATAGACTGTCGTAGACAAGGGAGAACGCGGGATCGGCGATGGATTTCAGACTGTCGGGATTCATCGTGTGCCACTCCATTGCTGTTGCTGTGTGCCACGGAAACTGATGGATGACAATTCCATGCCGACCGTGGAATTCGTTTGAGCGAAGGTCGATCCCTGCCCGACGAGAATGCGCATGTTGCGCGATATGCCAAGGGGCAGAGGAAAGAAGTATTCACGCCGCGCGCCGTTGGCGACGATGGTCTTCGTCTGCCAAAGGGCGTAGCTGTCATACGGTTCGTAATGGACGCGGAGAGCAGGCGGGAAGGCGTTTGTAGCGGAATACCGTATTCCCATGTACTGCCAGTAGGAGAGGATCGTCTGATCGATCGGCGGCACTTCCTGCGTCAGCACATGCCATCCGTACCCCACACCGAGGTCGGTGAAGACGCCGCGATTGGTTTCGCGCAAGTCGCCTGCGCCGAAAGCCCGAAGGAATGCCGTCTTGTAGCGCGTCATGTATGCCGGCCGGAGATCCCCGGCGTAGTTGTACTTGCGCCAGCCGCCTGTCCGCAACGAGAAGAGCCAGACTTCGGGGTAACTGGCATTGCTGGTCAGCCGGAAATGGACGTCCTGTTTCGAGGGATCGTACCCGCCGTAGGTCTCGGCTTCCGACGTGATAGCCGCGTAGGTGTCGAGGTAGGCCTTCTCCCACTTGTCCTTGATGATCGATTCCGGCCGGTTGCCGTCATAGAGCCAGATGCCGTTTTCGTTCGGAAAGATCAGGCCCATCGGTGTGTCGATGATGGCCTTCCAAAGGCGTGTCCCTTGGTGGACGAAGGAATCGAGTATGGCCCAGGATAGCTCGTCCCCGTCCCCAAGGGACAGTCGCCACAGATTCTGGTCGGTGAACACAAGATGGTGTTGACCGCGCCATGAGACGATGTGCATGATCTCTTCGCCATCGGACACATGGAAAGCGTCAGGCATGATGTCATACTGGACGACGCCGCCGGCAAGTATGCAGTACTGCAGTTCGCCTTTCCGGTCGATGCCGAAGAGGCGTCCATTGCAGACCGCGCCACGCTTCCATGTCGGCTTGTCGGTTTTGGTTTCGTCGCGCATGAGGTTCGCCGACATCAGCGAGAGGCCTTCGCGGTCGGTCAGAAGATCGTCGGTAATCAGGAACTTGCGGTTCGCCCCGCCGATGTACTGGCCCCAGTATTGGTTGGACTGCAGGTAGGGTAGTATCCAGAATCCGGCATCATAGAACGACGGCATCGAGCCGGTGAAGGCGCCGTCCCGCATGCCGATGATCGTGCTGCTTTCGTCGGTTTCCGTCCCGCCATGGTTCGGGTCGCCGACGTTGTAGTCCAGGTTGATTTCCTGAATCATGCGGAAGTCCACGTCTGTCTCGTCTTCCATGACGTACAGACGGAATCCTGACAGGCGACGACTGCCGGTGTGCAAGGTTGTTTCCGTCGACGTATGGTCCTCGATGATGGCGTCACGCGGGATGATCGGCTGAATCTGCAGGAGGCCCGTGCCGATGCGTTCGCGCATGTGGAAGACCAACTGCAGCGAGGATGTCGGTGTCCCGCCGCCAAGTGCGGCACTGAGATACATGTACGGATGATATTCGTCGGCCGCCCCGGGGTCATATAGGTCGGGGTCGTAGTCGTAATCGCATTTCGAGATGGTCCAGAACTCACGGCAGACGCGGTAGCCTTCCATGCTGGTGACGCCGTAATACCGGTCGAGGAACTCGTAGTAGTCAGCCGCGGGCCCGCCGGCATTGGCCGCACGAAGCGCCGCGACTTCCGCCTGCGACGGGACATCCGCACCAAGAAGAAAGCGCATGAATGCGGGCGTGTACATACGGTAGGCGTCGCCGCCTTTGACAATGATGCGCAGTCCGAGGCGTCGCGGTCCGTCCCAGTCGAATTCGTAGCTGATGACCGTCTCGTTGCCGAAGTCGTAGTCGTAGAGGAAGGTGACGTAGAAGTCCTCGCCGATGTCCGCCGGATCGCCTGTCTCGCGCCAGACCTTGTTCCATGTCAACTCAAGGTCCCATATCAGTCCGCCGAGGGGCGTGGTAGACCCGGGAACGACATTCCACGGGTAGGCCTTCAAGTCCGCGTTCTCGCTGCCAAGTATGGCCTGGGCCCGCGGGTTCGGGTCCTCGATCTCGACACGAAGGTACTGGTTATTGAGGCCGTCGCCTTTGATGACCCAGTTCAGGGGCAACTGATTCTTGCCGAAAATGTCGCCGCTGACCGGATGGTTGATTTCCATGGTCGCATAGCGGGGATCTTGCCACGTGAGCGGACGCGACTCCTGGTAGCCATCGAACATGGCCGTCATCTTGACCTTGAACTTGCGCGTCTGTTGGCCGATCAACCACGGCGAAAGGCCGTTTGAAAGGGCCTGTGCCGGCGTGTAGTATTCTTCAGGATCGGTATCCGGTATCGGAAAGAGTTCGTAAAACGGATGGTCCGGCGAGTCGACGGCATTCCACATGTCCTGATAGTCGGAAATGACCGCCCGACAGGTGATCTCGCCGGCCGCGTCGTAGCATTCCGCATTCGATAGACGCCATTCGTCGAGGGCCTGCATGTATTCCAGTTCGGTCGTGCCGGAGTTGTAGTACCAGCAGGCAAGGCGCTTGATGTGGCCGAACCACAATACCCCGGGGTCGGACCAGCTACCGTCGTCGGGATCTATCGTGCTGACATTGCCGATGGCGACGCCGCCGACACGGCCGATCAGGTATGGATCGCCCGCAGACGGGCTTCCGTCGCCTGTCCCGTCAATCCATCCGCTATCGTCCGGCGTGTTGGCGTACTCGTAAACATTCGCCGTCAGGTTATCGGCATAGATGCGGTACTTGCCCGTCGTCTTGTGCTTGACGAGAATGACGGTGACGTCGGTATTAAGGCAACGTTCTGAGGCCGTGGGGAAGTCCTTGACGGAATCCGCCTTCGCCTTCGGAGCATAGATGGTCTCGATCTGAATGACGATTTCATCGGACGTTGGGATGGTTTCATCATCCGCCCGTAAGAACGTGAAGGCCTTCGTGCCGTCGCGTTTGACCAATCGGCCGGGGTACGGGTCGGCGTTGGACATGTCGCGGGCAGTCCCTTGGAGAGTCCCGCCGTCTTGCGCGTCGACGTCGGTGTTGATGCCTTTCGTGAAATCGGTAATGTCCATCACTCCTCCAAGAAGCGTGATGCGCGAATCATCATGACGGACGAACCGTCCTTGAACTGATGGACATAGTTGATGGCGTCCGGCAGATAGCGGCTGTAATAGAGGTTCTGCGAGTCATTCCATATCTGCCGACGGGTCGGATCCTTGGAATGATTGGACAGACGACGGGCCGCACGCCATGTGACGCCCTCGATGAAGACGTTGCGGAAGGGCTCCCAAATGGTGTTCGCCGTCGTCAATTCGAGGTCTTCATCCCACAAGTCAAGTATCTGGTACATCTCGCCTGTGATGACGCAATGCGCCTGCAGATACTGGTTGGCTTCGAACGGACGCGGGACAAGGATGACGAACTGTCCGTTGCGGAACTCGACCGTGAAGTAGCGATGGGTATGCCGCTGACCGAGATTGCGGAAGATGCCAAGGCCTTCGCGGATATTCTGATGGACGGGCTTTTCCTCGACATGAATGGGATTCGCCGTGCTGTCATAGATCGGCTGTTCGCCATCTTCTTCTGCCGCCGGTGTGCCTTCGCGCAACTGCAATTCGACGAACTGGATGATGTCGGTATCGGGGAACGTGAACAGCTGTTCGCCTTCCGGCAATGCGTACTGCCGTATGGCATGCATCGCCTTCGATTCGAACCAGATGTCGTAGGCAACGTCGTTCAGGAATGCGAGGTATTCTTCCTGTGCAAGAAGGACCATCCCGCCATCTGAACAGTTGTTCGCCGCGATGGATATGACTTCGTTCGGGGTCAAAGTTCCTCCATGACGGATTCCCGTCTGAAAAAAAGGCCCCGACGTGCGGGGCCGTCATTTTACAGGTGGCTGCGGTCGGTGTAAAGGCCGCCTTTTCGGGCCTGTTCGCGCTGCAGAAGAGCTGATTCCGTCTGCTCGTAGAAGGAACCGTAGGCTTGCGTGATGGCCTGGTCTTCCTGCTCCTTCGGGATCTTGCCGACCTGCGACCAGACCTTGACCGACGCGAGATTGATCGCCAACGGGACGAATAGGTCCTCGAGGTCGATCTTTTCCCAGTCGTTCTGAATCGGGATGTACCGCAAGGTCTCGTCCATCGCAGTCGTGTCGATGTCCTCTTCGACGCCCGTTGGCGCGGTCGAGACGGCATACTGCACCAGCTTCAGCGGCGTACGGTAGCCCATGCCGTGCACGATCACGTTGGCGTTATTGTAGACCATGCCTTCGCGCAAGGAGATCCACAGCTTTCGGCCTTTCGTGAACCAAGCGACCGTGCGGGCCAGTTGCGCGTTGTTGTTGAGGCAATGCCCCATCAGCTGCGAGAAGTCCGACGAACGCCGGCATGTGCCTGTCAGTTCATTCCAGACATCGAACCAGCGGATGATCGCGCAGTTGGTGGGATGCTGATAGTGATAGTCATACCGGCCCGTGGTGCCGACCAGCGCGGGGTCGGTCGCGGAATCCGGCGAGACCTTGATGTCATGCGGACGGCGCGTGGCCATCGAGACAGGCCGCGTGATCGTGCCGACAGGAGTCGCCGCTTCGTCGTCGACCACGAACGGGATGTCGACGATGTAGGAGTCAAGAAGCGACGGAATCTGGCCGAGCATGTTGTGGATCGACCAGTCGAGATGCGCGCGAATGTTGTCGTCGGCGCTGATTTGTTCGTCTTCTTCCTTTGTGATGGCCCGCACTTCGTCGATGACTTCGCGGATCATCCAGTTTTCCGAAAGGGGTTCAGCGGTAAATGGCATGTCTGCTCCAAGGCTGTTGCCTTCTAGTCGTTGTCCTTGTGGGATTGCATGTCGGTCTGGGCCGTCTGTTTGACGAAACCGAATTCCTGATGGAGTCGGCGCGCCAGCAGTTCGGCGTAATCGAGGACATGTTCCTGCATGTAAAGGTCAAACAGGATGTCTTCCGTGCCGCCATGCGTGAGTGCGGGAATGTCCCGTAGGTAGTACATCGTCGCTTCGAAGGGGTCCTTGCGGATATTCGAAAGTTCGATCGTTCGGCCGTCGTCCGCGTAGCCGATGGTCCACATCGGGACATTCTGCCACAGGACGGAATTTCGCCGGCCGTCGGCGAGCGGTACGTGCACGGCCTTCTTGCCGTAGTATTCGACATCGAGGACCTTCGCGCATCCTGCAGGCAGTTCCGTCGAAAGTTCTTCCAGCAGTTCGGTGCGGATGTAGGCCTCGGTGATGCCTTTATTGAGAAGCGCGCGCGGGCCCATGGAAATCAGGACCCTACGTGCGCCTTCAAGAATCATGTCATCACGGATTGCCGCCGGATAGGAAATGCCGTCAGCCGCGTAGGTGACGACAGTTCCTGCCGGGGTATAGGGATCGCCCAGCCGGTAAGCGAGCATGACGTTCAGTCTATCGAATACCGGCGTCGCCATTAGCGGCCCTCGTAGTTGCCGATAAGGCGAACGTGGTAGGTCGAGGAAGCGTCGCCAATGAAGGGGATTTCATAGCGGCCGCTGTCAT
The DNA here is from genome assembly GCA_014860565.1 of Bacteroidota bacterium. Classification (GTDB taxonomy): domain Bacteria; phylum Bacteroidota; class Ignavibacteria; order SZUA-365; family SZUA-365; genus SZUA-365. The sequence goes on along the minus strand of JACZJN010000168.1, from coordinate 15,760 downwards.
CGTCGAGCGAAATGCCGCCGAGGTCGATGGCGGCGGGGAGTGTGCCGGCCGCATCCGAAATGAGTGAGCAGGACGCGAACGTGATCTTGCTCATGTCGGTTTCGATTGTCGCGTCGCCGCTTTCGTCGGTGGTGACGATATGGTACTGGTCACGCCATCCCGCACCGGACACCGAGTCGCGAATGATGGACTCGTTGTGGTTCAGCTGAATGACAAGGGTAGGTCCGGTTGATCTCATCGGGTGTTCCTCCGCGGGATAATGAGTAGGCTTCCTTTCCAGGAATAGTTTTCAGTCGCAGACGGTCGGCCCCATGCGTCGGCAGTCCCGCCCGCCACGTTCGCCCGCGTGTTGGCGATGTCGTACGCCGTCTGCATATAGCCCGTGGTGTTCGCCATGAAGGACGTGTTTACGTCGGCGAAGGGGCTGGCAACGACAAGACTGTCAACGCCTCCGCCTGCGCCGGAGACTGCACTGCGCCGGTTCGTGAACGTCAGCGTGTCAATGTTGATCCAGGGGCCGACGACCGTGAGGCGATTTCCGACAATGGCGACATGACGGTACTTGATGACAATGGTGGCGGAATCCCGTCCAGCCGCCGCGAATGTGGGCAGTTGCGAGAGTTGGTGTGTCGGGATGATGTGCCCGATGTAGTAAGTCGTATTGCCGTTGGACGTATCGACAACGCCGTCGACATTGATGTCAGTCAAGGTCGTCAGGTAGGACAATTCCCATTGCTCACGTGACGAAAAAACCGACTTGAGCGGGTTGCCGACACCGGGTCCGGTAACGGGCAGGGATGCGACGGACGTGTATTCGGTCGCATAGGGCTGTGCCTGCGCTGCCAGCTGAAGAACAGGCAGAAGCAGGATGAAAGAAAGCAGAACGAGGATGGTTGTTTTCATGGTGTCAATGCTCCTTTACGGCTGTGCCGTGTTACGGAATGCCGTGTTACGGAATGCCGTGTTACGGCTGTACCGGCGGGTTCAGCGACGGCAGACCATAGACAAGGCCGTGGGAGATGCCACGACGCTGCATGCCGAGGGTCGCGACGAAGCCGTCTTTCTTCAGACGCTGTCCCGGCAGCTGCATGTTGGTTTCCTTCTTGAGGTCTTCGCGCACGTCGACCTTGAAGTTCGGCTGATCGAAGTCCAATGCGAGCATCATGTTCGAACGGCCATGGTTCTGTCCGTAGACCCACGACGGCACGAAGTGCAGGTTGCCCGAACCGGACATGATCGTGTAGATCTCGAACTTGAATTCTTCCGACAGCTTGCTGTTGACCGAGATGCGGACCTTGTCCCACAGCATCGTCAGAAGGTTGGAGAACTGGCCGATCGAGCAGAACATCGTCCGGCTTCCCGAGCCGCCGAGTTCGAACAGCTTCGCGGCCGCGCGCTGCCAGTCCAGCCACGTATAGGCATTGACCGCGCCATTGTCCGAGTAGTCGATGGCGTTGTCCTTGCCGAGCTGCTGGATGTATTCGAAGACGCCGCCGGTGGTGTAGCGCATGGATTCGCCGCTTGCCTCGCGGAACTTGCGTCCGAAGAGTGCGCGATATTCCATCTCGTAGACCATGGCGTTGAGGGTCAGTTTCTGATTGATGGACATCTGGTCCTCTTTCAGATACGTCTCCTCGTAGTTGTACTCGTACTGATTTTCGTACGCATACCGGAAGATCTGGCAGTAGTTGCCGTCGATCTCGATGTTCTTCGACTTGCCGCGCGGCGCGTCGGAACCGGTCCATTGTGCGTTCGAAATTTTCAGCAGGCGCATGTCCTTGAGGATCAGGCCGTCCTGCTGTGCCACGGGTTCGGAAATCGGTCGCCCGGTGGAGGTGTTGGCCACGAAGCCGCGACGGACGTAGACGTAGGACTTGCCCGCGCCCGCGGAGTCGTCAATCGGCTCGCGCTCGACCATGACCGGCTCTTCCAGACCGAAGGACGGGGTCCAGTTCTTCGAATACTTGCCGATGTTGGCAAGGTCATCGTAGCCGTCGGAGAGGTAGAGACTGTCGACCGCAAGAAGGTCGTTCGGCTGCAGCTGACGCGCCTGCTCGTTGCTCATGACGATGCGTTTCCAGTCGGCGGCAGTGCCAAGGTCCTGCGACTGCTGGCAGATGAACACATGATCGAGTTCGCCGACGTTGTGCCATTTCGGCTCCATCGACGTGACGGGACGGCGGCCGAAACGCTTGGCCACCATCGACATCAGGCGGGCCATGCCACGCTTCTTGTAGAAAAGGAAGCCGGCCTTGTCCTGGTCGTATTTCTTGATGTCGTCGGGGATGTTGCCGAGGCCGTATGCGCCACGATAGACACCACCCAATGCGTTGTATTCCATGATTCGCTACTCCTGTTTACCAGTCGCCTCCAAGAAGCATGTCTTCGGGGAAGACTTCGGCCAGCGTCCCTTTCGCGGACGTCTGTACGGACTCCCCGCCGGCAATCTGATGGACGCCGGGGGCCGGACGGTCATCGGACGGACGGAATTGCTGCTGCTGCTGCGTCTGTTGAGTGGATTTGAATTCGTTGAGTTTCCCGATGCTGTCGAGATACAGGTACGCCATGCGGAATTGAATTTCCGGCGTCAATTCGACCGAGTTCATCAGCTGCTCGACCGCGTCGAACTTGTCTTCCGGCACACTGAAGTCCTTGAGGATTCCGCGGCCGATTTCCTTGCCCTGCGTGATGGACTGATTGCGTTCGGCATCGAGACGCGCACGTTCCGCGTAGTATTCCTGCAGACCGCGTTGGAGCATCAGTTGACGGTCGGTCGCGATGTTGTACGACACCGTGTTCGGCACAAGAGCCTCGGACGGGTCATACTCCTGCAACTTCTCGCCATACTTCTGCGCCAGCGCCTGGTCGGTGTACTCGCGGGCATAGTCTTCCGGCGGGGCGGCCATGACGGCCTCTTCCCGCTGAAGCTCGTTGTAGACCGTCGGAAGGTATTTCCGATAGAACCCTTTCGGGTCTTCACGGAAGCCTTTCATGATGATCTGACTGTCGCGGTACTCCTGCGTCTGCATGAACTGCTTCACTTCTTCGAACTGTTGCAGCTGTGCTCGCAGGCTTTCGATGGAATCGGGTTGCGCCGTCGTTGCGGGCTGGCCGGCCTGCTGTGACTGCGCTTGTGGTGTCTGTTGCAGCGTTTGCTGCTGCAGCGTTTGCTGCTGCGACGTCTGCTGGCCGGTCTGCTGTGCCGACTGCGGCTGTGCAGACTGCGGGGGAGTCGCGGTCCCCTGCGAGGAATCCGTCTGCTGGACAGGCTGCTGCGTATGCTGCTGCTGATTGTCCTGCGAGGACGGCTGAAGTCCTGTATCGCCATTCGGCGCGGATGTGTCGTTGAGCATTTCGAGGAAAGAGTCGCCTTCGGCATCCCAGTCGCCGGTCGAATCAATTTCGCGCTGGCGTCCTTCGGCCGTTTCAAGTGACTGATCCATTTTGAAATCCTGCGGCGTCATGCCTGCATTATTGGTGCTCATAGTGACTCTACCATTTGTTGTTGGGCCTGTTTATCCTTCGGCGGCTGATCGAGGGCCCCAAGCGCGGCGTCCATTTTCGCCAGCGTCGAGGCCTTCTCCGCCTTGATGTCACCTTCCGCCCGCACAATGGCCACCTGCTGCTTGTTGTAGATGACTTCGGTCGACAGGCGGTCGATGATCGCTTCCTTCTTCTTGTTCTCTTCCTGGGCCTGCTGAAGCTGCGACTGAAGGTCCTGCACGACATCGTACTTCTTGCGCATGCGGTCGGCGACGGCGGTGTCCTGCTGCTCCATCAGCTCTTCGAAGACAAGTTCCTGCCAGCGCGGGTCGGCGGTCTGCTGCATGGCGAGCTTGAGGGATTCCTTCATCTCGATGCGGTCGGTCGGGAGCGTCGTCTTGACGGCCGGAATGACGTCATGGTCGATGATCTTCGTGTCATCGAGGATGGCGTCAAGCGGTACGTCGACGAATTCCTCGCGGTCGTCGATATGACGGACGATGCTCTCCCGGTCGGCGAAGAAGGCGATGTACTCCATCGAGGCCCGCGTCAGGAATGTGGTCGAGGTCTCGCAACGGGCCTTCATTTCGCGCGGACGAAGGTTAGCATATTCGCCCACCTGCATGGATGCGCGGGCTGTGTCGGGGGCGCCCGTGGGATCGCCTTGAACGAAACTGGGTCGGCCTGCCGTGTATTCCATGTCGGCTTTCATCTCCGCCCCCAGCTGATACCATGCCGCCGCGAGGGGCATGACCTGCAGCTGTTCCGGCTTGCCGCCGTTGGGCAGGTTCGGGTTCGGCTTGTATTCGATGATCGTGCCGGATGTCGCCCCGTATTTGACGACGGCGTCCTTGTTGACGATGCCGCCCATTGGTGCAATCCAGCGGTTGAGTGATCCCAGGCTGGCCTGATGGATGGTCTGCTGCGTGAACTTGTTGAGCGCCTTCTGCGGCTCGCGCATGTATTCGACCGGGGACTTGCCGAACGGCGAGTTGTAGTCGTCAGGTGTGTAGAAGACCGTCGGGTAGACCGTGAGCGGAAGGATCTTCTCTTCGTACAGATCGTCGAGGCCGATGATGGTCCTGCGACGGACGTACACGCCCTCGCGGTAGTCGACCAGTTTCGCCTGGTACTTTTCGCGGAAGGCATCAAGGGACTGCTCGCCGGCGAACACGCGGCGCGTCACATAATGGCCGTCATGCGTCTCGTTGGGGACATTGAAAAGGCCGTAGATACCGTAGATCTTCTCGTAGACGTTGCGGATCAGGACCTGCTGGTTGTTCTGCTCCTCGCTGACACGGCTTTCGTCGGTCTTGAGGTTCTGTCCGCGGTCGTCAGGAACGAAGCCGTAAATGTTCATGACCTTGCGGGAAGGCAGCAGGCGGGCGATGATGATCGATTCGGCGTCCTGAAATGACAGGCCGGACATCTTTGCCGACGGGTCGATGTATGCGTCATCCCATGAGACATGTGAGTAGGAGAGACGGAACTTGCCTTGCGTGTAGAAGGACTGCGGTTCGACGACCATGCACCCGAGGTAGGTAATCAGCATGTCCTTCATGGCCTTGCGGTAATGCGCGTCGGCAAGCGAGTAGCGCCACATGGCGGCCAGCACCGCGTCAAACAGGTAGGCCTTGATCTTGTCCTGGGGACCGCCGACGGGAACAACGCGACCGGAAGGACGGTCTGCCGTCAGGACACTGCGTTGGTTGGCGATGATCGGATATATGTAGTTGATCGACACCTGCGGCAACGAGGCCTCTTCAAGGTCCTCGATCTGCTTGCGCGTGTATTGCGTGTCGGTCCCGTCACGGTCGTTGTGATAGAGTTCCCATGCCTCGCGCGCGCGATCGTCGAAATGCGATGCCCGTTCCGAGGCGTAGTATTCAAATCGTTGACGTTCGAATTCCGCCTCGTTCCGGTCCAGTTTCGATATTTGTGGCCGCTGTAACTGCATGCCCAAAGTTGTCGAAAGGCGGAAAGCGGGAAGGAAGTCCCACGGTGCTGTTCGGGAAAAAAAAGAAGGCCCCAGGTTGGGGCCTCATGTTGCAGCTAGTCTCGTCCAATCATCAGAACGTCAACTCAAACCTTCGAGCGTTCTGCCATATTCATTATCAAATTATAGGTGAACCAGCCATCGCCAGTGATGAACATTTGCGGCTTGGCGCTGGCTACATCGCGAACAATTCCTATTCCGTCGTCGAATGGTGTGAAGCTGACGATCTTGTCGTACTTGACACGGAAGCTCTTTGAAGGTCCAGAGAAGTAAATATGCTTCTGCGTAACGCCAAGTAAGCCGTCGTCCATATGAGTCGTGACTTGCGTATCGACAGGCTGTCCTTTGAAGGCACTTGTCCGATAGTAGACCCCTTTTACAACCCGTACGCTCATTCCTTGACTTCCGCCGACGTAAGTCCGCTTCGTCCGTTCTTCCAGGTATGATACGTCATTGAACAGCCAGACAAGTTCTTCCCCCTTCTGCAGGTTGAATGGAATCGTTCCGCTGATCTTGATTTTCTTCGGGATTTCATCCGATTCGGTCAAGTCGCGAAGGAATGCTGCTTTAACCACTTTAGTAAAGACCCCATTGATGTCGAGCGTTTCCTGGGAAAGGCCGGACGATTCTTGAAATTTCGCCAACTGCGCTTCTTCGTCTTTTGAAAGCAGACCGTCTTCAAGATATGCGTCGACTGCTGCTTCCCAGCCCTTTACGACCGATCCAAGCGCCGTAACTTCGTCCAGATGGCCTTCATGAGTGAGAAGGTCAATCTTTTTCTGTGCTTCAGGAAAATTCGCGCCGGCGAGTATCGTCTCTTTTGTCAGTTCGCCGATATCTGTTTGCGCTTTGGCGTACATTTCTTCGCAAGTCTTGTGCTTCTTCTTCAGTAGGCCTGCTGGTGCACCGCAGTAAATACAGGTTGCCATGTAAGGACCCTCCTGGAGTACATGAATAATTCTACTTTCTGTCCGTAGTGAACAGAGGATAAAGTACAGGACACTAATATCTTATGCAATATGAGACCTTATCATTTGCTTGAAGGAAACGAAAAGTCTCGCATGTGAGCCTCAGACTTCCAGCCACCCGTTCTCCGCGAAGCTGACGTAACTGCTTCCGCAGATGATGACATGGTCATGCACCGGAATGTCCAGCAGCTTGCCCGCCTGGGTGAGCTGTTTTGTTATCAGGTGGTCCTCCCGGCTGGCCTCACGGACGCCGGAAGGGTGGTTGTGCAGCAGGATGACCGATGATGTCAGATGCGCGACGGCCTTCGAGAAGACTTCACGGGGATGGACGAGTGAGGCATTGACGATGCCTTCGGAGACGACCTGCTCGTAGGTCACCTGGCCGGCGTTGTTCAGGTGCAGGACCATGAAGCGCTCGTGCGGCAGGTCGCGCAGACGCGGCCCGTAGATGGTATGAATGTCCTCGGGTGAGGAGATGGTCGGTCGTTTGGCGTCCTGTTCCGTCATGTATCGTCGGCCGAGTTCGAAGGCCGCCGTGATCCTGTGGATGGTTGCCGGTCCGATGCCGGAATAGATTTCCAGCAGCTGCGGCGTACGGGCGATCTCCCGCAGGCCCATGTTGACGGGCCCCGGGAGTCGCTTGCCAATCACGGCCTCGATCAGCTGCTCATTGGTTGCGTGTTCGATGCTTACGATGTCTGCTTTCATGCGTACCACCTCACGATGACGGTGAAGAGCCAGATGAAGACAATCTCGTTCTCGACGAGGATGACGGGTTGGCCCCACGTCCAGCTTTCGAGATTGCCACGTTGCCTGTAATGCAAACGAGGCAGCCACTTGGGCCGCCTCGCGATGAATTTTATGGTCATATGTTCCTCTTCGGTTATGTGTATCTTCGCCACTCCTTGTAGGCCCATCGAACATGATGGACGAGCTTGCCGCATTCGGCTTTCGCGTGCGCGATGCGAGCCTCATAGCTCATGTCAAACCATGCCAGGTACGACATCGTGAAGGACGCGATTTCCTTGTCCATCTTGTCATAGGCCTGGACGATGATTTCGCGATCCGTTTGCGGCGGATGGAATATGGGCTTGGGGTGGCGGGTATGTCGGTCGTTCATGCAACTCTCTTGTGATAGTCGTGGGCGAGATCGTGCGCGTCGGCATCCGAGTTCGCTGACTCATCCGGCGGGATGCGGGATGGGCTGGCAGGGGGGACGACCTTGATCGTCGCGTTCGGGCCGACCATGAAGGACAGGCCTTTTTCGTTGTCGTCGATGGTCACCATGGTGGCGGATTCACTGCGCTGGGTGACTTCGACGGATTTGGCCTTCACCAGCAATGTAAGGCCATTGATGATAATTTGGTACATAGTACTCCTATAAATTTTCTATGTTCAGAAACTCACCGAGATGCTGGCGTCGGGCACCTGCATGTGCATGGCACGGCCGTCGATTTCCGCGGCCTTCTTCATTCCCTTCAGACGGGCTTCCATCGCCTTGAGTTCGACTTCGAAGGCATTGATGTCCTCGGGATAGGTCCAGTATGAACGTCCCTTGATCGAGACTTTCGCGCCGAGGACTTCGGCCGTCTTGTCGCGTGGATACAGCATCTGAAATTCCGATTTCGCGCCGTCCTGCAGCTGCTTGATGACGCCTTCTTCCTTTTCGGCAATGATCTTCTCGATCAGCTTGACGAGTAGATAGGCCTTGAGGGGACCGAGGTTGCCGGTCAGGCGTTCGATAAGGTCGGCGCGGAACATCTTGATGTCGTGCTTCGAGGGGAGGACGGACGGGAGACGGTCGGGTACGAGCTGCAGACCTTCGACGGCCGTGTTGATGTCGTCTTCGAAGAGGGGTTCACGTTCCATATCAGTTCACCCCCACCATGGCCGGACCGGAGAAAATCTGGTCGGCGATGATTTCCGTTGCCACGTTGACACCGTCCCGCTTGATGCGGCCGCCCTCGCCGAAGATGGCGTAGTCGAGGACGCGGTGGCTGGCGGTGTTGCGGATGTGATCGGTCCATTCGGTCAAGGCGTTGTAGGCATCCCACAGCGTCTCGCCACGGTTGCCGCGGCCATACATGAAGGCGCCCGCGATGTTGTCGAAGGCTGTCTTCCAGGCATTCGAGTCGCCACGCTTGCGCAGGAAGGGGATGACCCGTTCCCAGTATTTGATGGCCTGCATCGGTTCGATCCGCATGTCGTTCATGTGGTTGAAGATTTCCGTCGCCCGTGCGAAGGACATCTGCGTCGAGCGCAGGACGTTCGTCGCGAATTCCAGTTTCTCGCGGATGTCGCCGGTATGGCGGATCGAGAACCCGTCATTCTCGCCGGCCTGCAGCGCCCAGGTCATCGTGTTGTTGCAGACGATGCGGACGGCGGTCGGCAGCAGACGCAGGTTCATCGTGCCGTCATGCGACGTGACGATGGCCACGTACTGATTGATGCGGTCGTCGCCGATGGTCGCGCCTTCGGGGGCCTTGGCGAGTATCCAGACCTTCTTGCCGTTCTTGACGGCGCCGGCCGTCTCGTAGGTGTATCCGTTGTCGGCCATGATGCGGTCGAAGACCTTGAAGGCCTCGCGGTTCTGTACGGGCTCGTAGCGGCCACTGACCGTGCCGAGGATGATCGGACCTGTGTCGGACATGCGGACGATCGAACGGCTTTCGGTTTCGTGGTAGGTCTCGACGCCGCTGATGTTGACGCGGATGTAGTTCGGGACTTTCCGCACTTCCCAGTCCAGCTTGGCCGAAAGAATGGCTTCCTCGGTCGTCGGGGCATTGGCCAGGACTGTGCCTTGCTTGTGCCACGGCGTTTCGCGGACGGAGAACATCATGTTGTTCTCGATTTCATGGGACATAATGCTATCGCTCCTTTTGCAGGTTTTTGAGAATGGTTTCCATTTCCTTGCTTACCATCGCGTCCGCCGGTTCGACGAGCTGCTTCTCGCCGTTGACCAGCATGTTGATCCGGCTGACCTTCTCGACATGACGGACCTTGAGGACGGAAAGGTAGAGGTAGTTTTTCGGGACATCGAAATACGTCCCGGGGTTGTAGAGCATGAGGATGTAGGCCGCGAGGTTCTTCGCTTCTGATGACCAGATGATGTCCTTGCGGTCAGGCGGGGTCTTGATCTTGTTGCCTGTCTTGTAGTCGATGTTCCAGTTGTCCTTGAGCTGCGTGACGACGATGCCGAAGGACTGCGTTGCCAGCGTCGCATTCTTCAGGACCTCGAGGCCGGCGGCGTAGTAGGCGTTGAAGTGTTCGGGACGGCCGCCGAAGTCGAGCCGCGTGGCATAGTCGACGACCCACATCATCTTCGCGTACCTGGTCGAGTAGCCCCGAAGCATGGATGCGACATCCTGCGGCGTCGAGAACGTGTCCTGGCTGATGACATGGAAACGTTCGAACATGCTGTAGGCGTCGGGTGAGAATGACGCCCGTATGCGGTCGCGGGCCTGCGGGTGCTGCATGTTCATCATCCGCTGGATGTCGGAATAGGACATGTCTGATTCCATGGCGAACAGCTTGTACCAGACTTCATGGAAACGCTGCTCCTTCATGAAGTAGAAGACATGCAGGTCAGGGTCTTCGTACAGGGATGCGCGGCACATGTTGATGGCGGTCGTCGTCTTGAATGTGCCGGTGTCGCCCGCCAGCAGCATCATGTTGCCAGTCTGGTATTCCGACAGGCCTGCTTCGCGGAATGCGGCGAAGCCCGTCGGGATGGTCGGAACGTTCATCTGCGCGATCTGCTCGAAGACATCCTCGAATGTTAGAAGGCCACGTATGTCATGGACATTCGACAGACGGCTGTAGAGCTCTTCGAGGATGCGCATGCGGTTCTGGCCCGTCCCGATCTGCTCGGCCGCCCAATCGATCGCGTCCTTGATCTTCCAGTTGTTATAGCTGGCGACAAGTGCGCGACGGTAATGGTCGACTTCCTCGGCCTTGATATGGTGCCGCATCAGTTCTTCGACGGCGACCTCGAGCGACTGATCGTCGAGGCCTGCCTTCATGGCCTGCAGGATGACAGGCATGGAAAGTTCCGGCTGCTCGATGGCAAGGTCGTAGACCGCCCGCGCCGTGCCGGTGAAATGCGCGGGGTTGATAAGCGTCAGTCCCAGTTTGTCGCCTGCGGCGATGTGGTACTGCAGGACGGCCCATTTGGGATCAAGAAGCGTCACCATGCGCGTTCCCTTATGATGACGTCATCGGGCGTGTAGCGCTTCTCGAAGAAGGCACGAAAGACCCGAAGACTGTGGGTTGCGGGATTCGAACACATGAAGTCATTGAAGCCTTCGCGGATCTGGTCCTCGGTAAAGCCCTTGGCGAAAAGGTCGCCAAGAATGAACCGTAAGGCCTTCGTTTCGGAATCCATGGTTCGCCGGTAGAGTATCCGCATCATGCCTTCGGCGTCTTCGCTGAACGGATGCGGTTTCATCGTGAGTTGCTTTGCCATAGTGTCTTCGATTGCGATACCGACGGGGCCGCTGATGTCAGAGGAGAGTGGTCGGGCCCCGCCGGTATCAGTGATGATTACCAGCCAAGATCGGGGTCGGCATCGGTCGCGTTGCCGCTCCCGCCCACGGCGTTCTGTCCGTACGGGAAGCCGCTGCTGTTGAATTCCTCGTCGATTTTCGCGTAGAGCTTGCGAAGGACGTTGATGTCCATCGTCTCGAAGACGGCGGGACATTCGTCCTTCCATTGGTCGTCAATGCCCTTGTAGATCTTGCGGGCGTCGCTGAACCACTTCTCGCCGTTCTTCGCCTTCGAACGGGTGAAGTAGGCATAGAAGACGCTGCCCGGCTGGATGGCGCCGGCGGGGAAGCCGAAACGGCCACCCAGCATCATCAGCCAGTAGGCATAGCGTTCCATCGGCGAGAGCTGGTTCCAGTTCGGCGGGAAGTCGTAGGCGAGTTTGCGGCCTTCCTGGTTGTATTGGCGGGCCCAGCCGCGTTCAACTTCGCCTCGGTCGACCTTCACCCACTGGGACATATATTTCGGGCCGTACGGCAGCGTGATGTTGCCGGCTGGGTCCTGCGTGAAGAGTTCGCGGAGATTGCCACGATGGTCCTTCGACTTGAGGGCGAGGATGCGCATGATGATGCCTGCCTCCCACGGGACCAGACGCGCCACCGGTTGCGTGGCGTCGTATTCGCCCAGCGTCTCGATTTCCGACTTGAGGGGAAGGATTTCAAGAACGCCCCACTTGACGATATGGCCGTGTGCGAGACTGTAGTCTTCCTTGGTGACTTGCGACGCCGCAGGGACGGGGGGGTTCATGAAGGTTTCAAAATCCGACTGCATGGGTACTCCTTCTATGAGGATGACGGGAATGGTAGCGTTCATATACGCCGTTGATGATGATGTCGAGTTCACGGTCCAGCAGGGGATGCTGATTGCTGCGATTCCATGTGCGGACCATTTCACGGATGAGGGGCAGGTCGTCCATCGCCTTGACCAGAAGGCCTGCCAACTGGGTCGCGCGCGTGTTGCGTTCTCCCGGTTCGGCCTGGGCAAAGATGTCCTGCAGACTGACGGTCGGCTGCCGTCGCGCGATTTCGGAATGGGTTTCCGCCGCGGTCAGCATGATTTCGTAAAGGCTGGCGGACACGGCCGATTCTTCCCGTTCGATGTCAGGCGATGGGTCGGCCGCCATCGAACGGATATCGGAAACGTCCAGCGACTGCAAATCCTGCCATGTCAGGGGAATCTTCCGCAGGCCGGAGTTGATGTTGACGCCGCCCTGTATGCGGAACATGCGCCGGGCATCGAAGACGCTGCGGTCCAAGGTCCTGAATCCTTCGCCGATGCGGAGCGCGAAGTCCCGTATGATGGACGACGACACGCCCCACAAGGCCTCGCCTGAAGCGATCAGGCCGATGGGAAGCTGAACATGGAATCCCTTATGGCCGGAAAAGAACAGACCAAGACAGCCGGGATTGACTTCATGCATCGTCTCGAGGTACTTGATGAAATTGATGGCGTCGTCCTGCGCCGCGTCGACCATGTCGGCGGAATCAAAGTCGAAGATGATGTAGTGGATGACGGGATCGGCCTTCGGGTCCTGTGTCCGCCAGCTGTAGAGAGACGTGAAGGCGTAGTCTCCGGCCCTGTCGGCCGGATGCGATATAAGGCGTTCCCACCGCATGGTGTCGGCATTGTATCGGGACTTGAACATCCGCCGGATGCGGAAATCTGCTGTCGCCCATTCCTTGAAGAAGATTTCCTGCTGGTCCATCAGTATCCCTCGTCGATGAGTTCGTTGATGGTATTGCGGACAAGCGCGGGGATGTCCGGCGTGATCTGGTCCGGCGGACGGAATCGGACCGTTTCGCCGATGGTTCCGCCCGCTGCCTTCACATCATGGTCGACGATGGTGATGATCATCATGCGGTCGACCGCCACATGCGTGAGGACGCCGCCTTCGATCGTGATCATGATGTTCGGTGGTATCGCCCTGCGGGGAGGTTCTTCACCGTCCGTCGGCGTGAAGGGTTTGTTGTCAATCGGCTGGTCACTCATGGCAGTCCTCGCTTCCCATGACGACTATTGCCGTCGGGTTTCCGTCACACTTCGGATTTCCGTCGTGCGTCGGGTTTCCGTCGTAGTCGAACAGGGGCTCCTGAATGGCTGAAGGTGTTTCTTCTTCCGGCATCAGCGCCTCGACGGGACGCACTCCTTCCGGTAATTGAATGACATGCGCCTTTGCGATGCCGATCAGGTAGCGGGTGAATTCCACTTCGCTGAAGAGCGGATTGGTTGCGGTTGCCTTGATCTCGTCGATGACTTCCGGCGCGACACGGGGACTTATCGTCTTGGCCGCCTCGCGTTGCCAGTCGTTGCGGACAAGATTGGACGGCAGCTTGGGCCCGTCCGTTCGGGGAGCATCGTTGCGGGACCCGTCCGTTCGGAGGTGGTCCGTTCGGACGTTTTCCGGCTTGATGTCGAAGACGGGTTCGCCTTCCGCGTTCACTTCCATGCCGACTTCTTCGGGGACGTAGACCGGACCGAGGAATATGTCGGCACAATACCAGCGGGCCGCATTCGACAAGGCGCGGGCAAAGAGCATGTTGCGCGGCCAGGACTTCCAGACCGATTTGCCGGCAACACCGGCCTTCTGCGCATCGGCCATCGTGAAGGTCGAGTTCGGGCCGAGGGATTGCCATTTGCCGTCGTCATCGCGCTCGTAGAAGGCGATCGAACAGCCGTTGTCGTCGAGCTGCTGGACGCGGTAATTGTACTTGCCGGACGCCTTGATCAGAGCCGCCATGTTGGTGGCCGACAGGCAGGTCTTGCCTTCGATGATGTAGACGCCGGACATCGCCTGCATCGGGGGGATGCCGAGCTCGATGCCGACCTTGATCTTGACGATGGCCTGGAATGCGGAGCGGATGTCCTTGAACATGCCGGACTTCCAGCAGGCGTCTGCAAGCGATTCAATGGCCATGCCATCGAGCAGCACCTTGCCGCGCACAAGGCCCACCGACTGCGGCCGGTAGACCTCGAGAGCCGCCTGTTGCGTAGCCGCCTGTTGCGTAGCCGCCTGCAGCGTAGCCATTTGCCGGCCGTTATTGTTCACTTCTTGTTCCATTCATGATATCCTTGAGTTCGTGGTAGATGTTGGGTGGCAGTAAGGCCCATAATGCGTCATGGAGTCGTTGGGCGGACGTTTCCTGCCGGGTATGCGGGAAGACGTAGACCGTCAGCCGTCGGGGCGCGTCCCCGTGGACGTAGACGGCCTGTCCGTTGGCGGCGGCGTCGATGAACTCCCGGAAGGCCTCGTCTTCGTCGAATTCAAAGCGTCCCATGTTTGTGCCTGTATGATTTTGGATGTGTTGGGGTTGCAATGCGGGCAGTCTCGCGTGAACAGAAGGCGGTCATTCGCATAGCCGTCCGTGTGCAGGACGTAGGCCGCCTGACGACAGGCGATGCAGTAGACGATGTAGCAGCCGGGATCGTCGTCGAGCATCTGTTGATGTTCGCCGCAGACGCCAAGCGGGGGACCGTCGGGAAGAATCTTGAGTTCCCGCCCGATGGTCACGCGTCCGCAGACGATGCAGTGGTTGATGTAGGTGTCGGATCGCTCGTTCATACGGCCTCAGTACGTGCTGACGCAAGTGTCGCCGGCATGCATGGCCGCCTGCACCTCGTCGTCGATGTTGTCGATGCGGGCCTGCAGTTTTGCCGCCTTCTCGCGCAGTTCGGAAAGGGAGTGGGTGCGGATCTTCTCGGCCGCCAGCTTGACGAGTTCGGGGAAGGACAGTAATGCGTCCGCCCAGCGGGCTATCAGGATCATGCGGTTGCTGTACTGGGGACTGGATTCGCCGTCCGGTATGCGGTAGAGAATCGGGTCGGCCACGGTCGAGGACCAGCGGACCCATAGATCGTCGGTCGTCCACCAGCCATTCTCGAGGCCGATCTGGATCAGCATCAGGACGCGGGTCGGAATCGGCTGCTTGTAGTCGGCCAGTTTCGTTTTCTGGTCAAAGACCGTCGTGTAAATGGCGCGTGTCCGCTTGTCGGCCTCCATGTAAGGGCAGGGGACGCCATTACCGGAATGCTCCATCTGGATGTCGAGGTTCAGCGACTCGGCGAGGGCGTGATGCGTCAGCCGTTCGGTATTGTCGGTCAGTTCACGCAGTTCGACATCGTCAAAAAGTTCAATTTCCATGGTGTTCTATCCTCGTTTGTGTGGTGGCTATTTGGTGAAAATCGGATCCAGCTTGACGTTCATTTCGGACTTGAGACGGACTTCTCCTTCAAGCAGCTGATAATCAATCGCGGACACCGACATGAAGGCATACACGCCGACAGGAGCATCGCCGGATGGGGATACAATCACGTAATCACTATCGACGGGGTAGGCCAGGATGATCCAATCGCCATTCATGTCTGTCTGTGTCTGGTGTTCCCCGTTGGCGCCGGTGAATGTTATCATCGCGCCGACAATAGGGTCATGCGTCTTGCGGTCGCGGACGTTGCCACGCAGTTTGACGGGGACGGTCTGTCTCGTTATTTCCATGTGCGCCTCAATTGGAGTTGCTGATTGTGAATTGAAAAAGCCGAAAAACAGCCCTGAGACGCCAGCCGCCAGCAACACACCACGACCGACGCAACACACCCAAATTATCGGCTGTCAAGAGCTGATCCTCTCCACCAAAAAAGTCGACATTAACATCCACTTTAAGGCGTGGACGTACCTTCCCCAGCCTGAATGACTTACCGTCAGGCAACTATTTTTCCCTTCAAATGGGCCTTATTAAGGTCTTTTTTACTGTCCCCTATGGAGGACAAAAATTACGGC
>JACZJN010000167.1 GCA_014860565.1 Bacteroidota bacterium | reverse complement strand
CCGGCAATGCCGGCGAGGTCGACCTGAAGGTCCTGCACGGCGCCACCGACGCGCCGGCCGTGGACGTGATCGCACGCGGCGTGGGAACGCTCGTCAATGACGCAGCCTATGGCGATATGACCAACTACTTCCCGGTTCCCGCCGGCAGCTACACGCTCGATATCACTCCGGCCATGGACAACAGCACCATCGTCGCCTCGTTTACCGCCGACCTCTCCGGTCTCGGCGGCGGTGCGGCCGTGGTCTTCGCTTCCGGCTTTCTCTCGCCGATGAACAATCAGAACGGTCCGGCCTTCGGCCTCTTCGCCGCTCTGCCCGACGGCACGGTGCTGAATCTCTCTTCTGTCACTTCGGTTGAGAATGACTTTCCTCCTGTGCCTGTCCAGGCTATGGAAGTGTATCCGAATCCCGCACGTGAGCAGACCACGCTGCGATTCACTGTGCAATCCGACGCGGGTGTGAGCTTGCGCATGTATGACATGAGTGGACGCGAAGTCTACTCCATCGACCGAGGTCTGCTTGCTCCAGGTGCATATGATGCGACGCTCAACACCTCCCAGTTCAGCCCAGGATTATACAGGATGTTGCTTACAACAACGACCGGCGTTTCATCCACCATGGTCTCTATTGTTCGATAACAGGTGAATGCAGCCTGAAGACAAGCCCCTGCCTTTCGGTGGGGGCTTTTCTTCATGGTACAGTCTCATCTATAAGTGAAGAACGGACTGCATTTGATGGGCATCCGCCATGCATGGCGGAGCGCACCATTGGGGTCACTACTGAAGATATGTGTGAATGCTGCAAGGTATTTCCAACATTCTGTAATGCTATACGGTCCCTGTTTATCCATTTTGATATTGTCAACTAATCTGTGCCAGCTTCACGGCATATGCAGAATGCGATCTGTGATAGTGATGTGCTGTCGGAAACGAAAATCCGTATGAACACCACGGTGCGGAGGTGACTATGCTGGGTCATATTTCAATTAAAGAGCAGGAATATATCATGATGAGAAAGATAACAGGGAAAATACTCGAGCGATTCACACGCCAGCTTCGGAACCCGATGAAGCTGGGGATGTTAATTGCGCTCCTTATCCCTTCAATTGCCATGTCGCAATCACAAGCTCCGTTGGACCTCGACTGCGCCGAGACCTTCGCAGTTTTGGCCGGCTCGACAATCACCAGTACCGGCTTCAGCGTTATCAGCGGAAACGTCGGGTTGAGTCCAGGATCCGCGACGGTCGGGTTTCCGCCCGCAATCGTTGTGAATGGCGCGCTCCATATCAACGATGCTCTTGCCAACAACGGCCAAAGCTGCCTGACGATTGCATATAACGATGCTGCCGGGCGGACACCCGTACCGTCCGGTCCATTTTTAAATCCCGGTTCCGGAAATATCGGTGGGCTGACCCTCGTCGCGGGCTTGTACAAATTTACGAGCACTGCGTCTATTACAGGTTCGAACGTCACCCTCACCGGAGGGGCGAACGACGTCTGGATATTCCAGATTGCGAGCAATCTCGTTGTTGGGAACGGCGTACATGTGGTTCTGTCTGGCGGAGCGCAGGCAAACAACATTTTCTGGCAAGTCGGCACTTCAGCGACCATCGGAACAACGGCCATGATGAAAGGAAGCATACTTGCGGATCAATCGATTTCCCTGAATACAGGTGCGGTTCTCGATGGCAGAGCCCTGGCACGGATTGGTGCAGTCACAATTGACGGGAATGCCGTCACCAAACCCCTTCTCACTACTACTGCCCCGACGGTGATATCGACCATCCCATCGGATACGGCGACATTCGTGCCCATAAGTCAGTATCTTTCTGCTACTTTCAGTGAGGTCATGGATCCCGCGACGATCAACGAAACGACATTCATCCTCATACAGGGGACAAATAGTGTACCGGGCGTCGTTTCGTACAACGGGCTTGTTGGGACGTTCAATCCGACCAACGATCTTTCTTCCAGCACGATGTATACAGCCACGATTACCATCGGGGCAAAGAACCTGACAGGCGACGCGTTGGAACGAGACTATGTCTGGAGTTTTCGCACCGGTGCGGCGGCTGACACCACCGCACCCAAGATCCGTTCCACATTGCCGGCCGACAATGCGACGCTGGTGCCGGTCAACCAGCGTCTCACCGCGACGTTCAGTGAAGTGATGGACCCGGTGTCGATCACGCAAACGACCTTCGTCCTGAGAAAGGGACAGACGCAGATTCCCGGAACGGTCGTGTACGTCGGTCTGACTGCGACCTTCAAACCAACGGTCGCTCTCACGAGCGACACGACATATGCCGCCACCATCACCAGCGGCGTGAAGGACCTGGCCGGAAATCGTATGACCGCAGACTATGTGTGGAGCTTTGAAACGGACGTCTCTGTCGATCTTACCGCTCCTACCGTGGTATCCACTGTCCCTGTGAATGCAGCCACGGATGTTCCGATCAACAAGAGCATTGCCGCAGTATTCAGCGAAGTGATGGATCCGTCGACGATTTCCACGGCTTCATTTACGTTGACGGAAGGAATGACCCCCGTAACCGGTACGGTAACTTTTGTAGGCGTTACGGCGACTTTTTCACCATCCACGCCACTCACATCCAGCAAGATATATACAGCGACGATCCTCAATACCGTCGAGGACCTGGCCGGAAACAGGATGGCAGTCGATTATGTCTGGTACTTCCAGACCGGTGCGGCGGCTGACACGACCGCACCCACAATCCGTTCCACATTGCCGGCCAACAATGCGACGCTGGTGCCGGTCAACCAGCGTCTCGCCGCGACGTTCAATGAGGTGATGGACCCGGGATCGATCACGCCAACGACGTTCGTCCTGAGAAAGGGACAGACGCAGATTCCCGGAACGGTCGTGTACGTCGGTCTGACTGCGACCTTCAAACCAACGGTCGCTCTCACGAGTGACACGACATATACCGCCACCATCACCAGTGGCGTGATGGATCTGGCCGGAAATCGTATGATCGCAGACTACGTATGGCGCTTTGATACGGATGTCTCTGTCGATCTTACCGCTCCTACTGTGATATCCACAGTCCCTGTAAACTTCGCGACCGGTGTCGGGATCAACAAGAGCATCACTGCGACGTTCAGCGAGGTGATGGATCCATGGACGATCACAAGTACGTCCTTCCTTTTGCGCAGTGGAGAAGTATTGGTGACGGGGGCAATCACTTACGCAGATTCGACGGCGGTATTTACGCCATCGAGTCACCTCACGACCAACATGATGTATTCTGCCAAGATTACCATCCAGGCGGCAGATCTCGCAGGCAATCATTTTGCGATGGACTACGATTGGACCTTCACAACCGGTGCAGCGCTCCCGGCTCCTCTTCCGATCGATCTTGATTGTGCGAATGACTTCACGGTTCTGGCCGGTTCAACCGTTACCAGTACCGGCAATACTATCATCCATGGAGATGTCGGTCTGAGTCCGGGTACGCAAGTGGTTGGATTCCCGCCAGGACAGGTACTGGATGGATCGATTCACATCAACGATGCCCTGGCGAACAACGCGCAACTCTGCCTTACAATTGCATATAACGACGCAGCAGGAAGAACCTTCAATGCGATCATTGTATCCGACGGCGAACTTGGCGGAAAAACCCTGGCCCCTGGCCTCTACAGATCCGCTCCCGGTTCGTTTGGCATCACCAACTCGGATCTCACACTCGACGCACAGGGTGATGTCAATGCAGTCTGGATCTTCCAGATGCCATCATCGACGCTTACAGTCGGCAACGGCAGACAAGTCATCCTTGCCGGCGGAGCCGATGCCGGCAACGTCTTCTGGCAGGTCGGCAGCGCCGCGACAATTGGCACGACAGCCGCGATGGCAGGCACTATCATGGCGGATCAGTCCATCGCCCTGAATACCGGTGCAACACTTAATGGCCGTGCATTGGCGAGGATCGCCGAGGTGACATTCGATGGCAATACCGTCATCAGACCCGATATTATTCTCTCGGTTCACAACGACATGGTACCTTCGGAATTTACTCTCTCTCAAAACTTCCCCAACCCGTTCAATCCTCTTACACAGATTGAATATGGCATCGCCAAGCCAAGTATGGTACATCTCAGAGTCTACAATGCGTTTGGCGTCGAAGTCGCAACGCTTGTAAATTCTTACCAGGACGCGGGCAATTATATCGTGTCCTTCAATACAAACGAGTCAACGCCCCAACTCACCAGCGGAGTATACGTATACCGCCTCGAGGCTGGCGCATACACCTCGATGAGCAGAAAGCTGATCCTTCTCAAGTAAGGACCGGACGGAGCGATCCCGATTCGTCCTAAAAAAGATTGCGACGACGACTCATACGGAGAGCGGTGAAGGCGGATACAGTATTACACTGCGAAGCTTTCTCCGCTCTTCCTTTAAGCCATGTATATCGACGGCCGTCGCTCTGATAACCTCAACGATGAAAATACATTTTGTGTTGGCAACCCACCCCATTATTGCCGTTATTGGCTCATATTCACAGTTTTCCCAATTCTTTCCCCCAGTTTCCCCTAAAATTTCACCGTGAAACACATTGGAAATAGCAACTCTGCACAAATGAGGTTGCGAAGGGGTCGTATTCCAGTCATGGGGTTGATCTTCGGTATCGATGGAATCATCAAGGATGCACCACGAGGGGGGCGAAATCCGACAAAGCGCGATGCACTTGCGCACGAGATTATTATTGCGACAACACAAACGCAACCGGTCAATGCAACGCATTGGAGTACCAGGACGCTCGCCAAGCATTTGAACACGACGCAGTCGATGATTCATCGCCTATGGTTGAGCGATGGTTCAGGGATGTGACAGACAAACAAATCCGTCGTGGAGTCTTTCACAGTGTCGATGAAGGGAAATGACCGGTAACGGTTCATGGATGTCATCGATATGGAGTATTTCCAACTGTGCCCGGATCTAATTGGATACCGGCCAGACAAGTATCTTCCGCCTATCTCCTGGTTGCCACGGAGGGATCGGGGAAGATGGTGGTCAGCGAAGGCCGTTGTGACCGTTGGCGGCTGACGCGTCGGTTCGATTCTCGTCGAAAATTCTTGACATTGGATATCGTCATGTGTATAATATCATTTATAATAACCGATACTGTTGTCCGCTAATAACTCGGCGCACCGTTTCGTCATGGTACCGCATCGTAGCTTCATCGTAGGAGTTGTTCGGCAGGGCGATGTTCTGTAATTGGTGGAGGTGTCATGACCGCACGTTTCTGGTTCTCGCTCGTGTTCCTATTTGTCATCCTGTCTCCATCGATCCCTGCGCAGCATGTGATCACATTCGATGCGAGACATGCGGACGCGGCCACGCCGATTATCCTCGACAGTGTACGCATCGTCAATCTGACCAGTGGTGGCACACACACACTCATCGGTTCCTCGAGCTACGACCTCGACCTTCTGACAGGTGTCATCGAAACGTCCATGCCCTCCGCCTTCGCTCTTTCGGTGAATTATCCGAATGCGTTTGCCGATGCGACAAACTTTACCGTCCGGCTACCTCAAACACAATCGCTGCGGCTGCAGGTGTTCGACCTGCACGGACGCAGGGTTGCATTGCATACCGCCGTGCTTGAGCCCGGGCTGCATCGCTTCAACTTCAACGCAGCGGGACTTTCGCACGGCGTCTACATCCTCACCGCGAGCAACGGATCGGTGCCACTGACGCGCAAGCTTCTCAAACTCGGCAACGCTACCGAAGGCGTGCCTGCGATGCGCCATCTCGGGCAGGCACCCTTGGGTTCCTTGGACAAGACGGTCGCCGACCGCTACCGTTTCACCGCCTACGCCGAGTCCTTTGCGTCCGCGACGATCGACGATGTATCGACACAGCCGGGACAGCTATTCTCGTTCGATATGAGACCATCTGCTGTCCCGCGCATCGAGCCCGTGAGACGCAGCGGTGTGAACGGCACCGGCTATGACTGGACCGTACACTGTGATGCGTTTCCATCACGCGCACGATTTTCCTGGCAATTTGGTGATGGACAAACGCAGGACATCGACGACCAGCGGAGTGTCACACACAGCTATGCTTCGGAGGGCAGCTACGAACTGCGCGTGCGCATGTACAACCTCCGCAACGGCAACTTTATCTCCGAGGCGGGCGCGACGGTGGATATCGGCGCGGAGGGACGCATCAGCGCAGGCGACGCGGTGGAAGTCGCCCGCGGTGACATCGGCACCGACGGCGGCACGATCACGGTCACGAAGGCGGGGACCCCGGTCACGGGACTGAGCATCACCGTGGACAAGAACGGTTATGAAGGGACGCGCGAATTCGTGATCTCGTATTCGCCGGTCCTGGCTCATGGGATGGGAGAGGCCTTCGTTCCACTCTCGCCGCTTGTCACCGTGGAGAACGGCGGGGGGTACGCAGAAGACCCGATGATTCTTTCCATTCCGATCACGCTGCCACCCGGTCACTTCGCAATGGTGTATTATTACGATGAACAGACCGGTGCTCTCGAAGGGCTTCCATTGATCTCGCTGGAAAGGGACCTGATCCGTGTGGCAACCCGGCATTTTTCGTCCGAGGCGATGCGTCTCGGCAAACGAAGTGCAGGGACGCTGGATGGAAATTATGTGCAACTGATCGTGGCGGCGGTGTCCACGGATCGACTGGCGGGAACAGTCATGTCCCAGTTCCGACCGGGAGTCGACGACTGGGAATTCCCCAATAACGGATCGTATATCTCTCCCGGCGGGCAGTGTGCGGGGCAGACCATCTCAGCGATGTGGTATTATTCGGCTCGGAAACTGGGCCGTGGGGAACCTCCACTCAATTCGCGCTTTGATGAGGTGCACACCGACTTGATGTGGATGGACAATCCTCACGGCTACCGGCTGTGCTCGGTGATTCAGGAAGACATTGATTGGGATGGACGAGTGACATGGTGGGAGCACTTTGACACAACGGGAACCGGGGTGTATTCACGGGACAGTCTGAACTTTCTTGCATTCAAATATGCGGTCCTGATGACACAGAAACCCCAGTACATAGGCGTCCGGAGACCGGAGGGCGGTCACGCGCTGATTCTGTTCGGTGTCGATGGTGATTCCCTGCTTATCGCCGATCCGAATTACCCGGGAGTGCGCAGGGGAACCAGCTTGCACGACGGTGGATTTCGTCCCTACACGTCGATGCCGAAGGTCGGTCAAGCCCTCAGACAGTATCCGACAATCCGATACTACGCGAAGACTGCGATGATCGACTATCAGGCCCTGGCCGATCGATGGAATCAATTCGAGCAGGGTACGATCGGAACCATCGCACCGCACACATTTCCAGCGGCGGAACTGTTCCAGCTCACTCCGGAAGGTGAAGTACCCCTGGAAGCACTGGTGATGACTTCCTCGGACACTCTTGTCGTCGTTGCGCGATGTCCGGATTGTGTTTGGACGTACGATGACGACCGAACAGTATTGCGCTGCCTCAAGGAGCAAGGGCAGGTTCATGCCAAGAATGACAACGGATCCTTGCGAATACCCCTCGTTTCCGGTCGACACCGTTATGGAGTGTATGTCATGGGATTTCCGGCTGATACCGCTGGCACAATATCCGAATACATCTCATTCTTCTGGCTCGAAGTTGAGAAAATGGCAGCTGCGAGCTTCGGTTTTGGTGTGAACGCGAAATGCAGCGACACCGGGGCACGTGGAAGATATGGTACCGGTGCTAATTCGTTCTCAATTCCCGGGACCTGGTCTGGTGATACCTTTACCGGTGACTTGGATATGCTGTACGAGGGATATCAGTATGATGTCAGTCTAGTCGCGACGGTGGATACCTTGACAAACGAGCTGGAATCATACGAATTCCGGAGTCGCGTCACCAAGGACGAACTGGACATGGTACAAACTCTTATCGGGAAAGATGTACCACTCGTTGCGCAAGACACGGATACGTATCAATACGGCATCCTGGGCGAGGAGACCTGTACCTACATCGACACCGCGCAGGGGTATGTCTTACCCTACTGCGGACAACTCACCGATTGGGACTGCAAGGAGCATGACGGCAAACAGGCCTTTATAAACATGGTTCTTCCGTCGCGACCCTGAACACTAGTGTAGTGATGCATAAATACGGGGACTTATATCTTTTTTCCGATGAGAGCGCAGATGCGCACAGCTTGTATAATCACCCTCACAGATCAGGCCCGCGTTCTCCTTACCAAATGGTCTCATGGTCGGAGCACTCCTGCTCGTCTCGTGCAACGAGCGAAAATTATCCTGATGGCTGCTGAAGGATTGAGAACACCGCCATCGCCGAGGCGTTGCATACTACCCGGAGATGCGTGGGGACATGGCGCAATCGATTCCACTTCTCTGGTATCGATGGAATCATCAAGGATGCACCACGAGGGGGGCGAAATCCGACAAAGCGCGATGCACTTGCGCACGAGATTATTATTGCGACAACACAAACGCAACCGGTCAATGCAACGCATTGGATTACCAGGACGCTCGCCAAGCATTTGAACACGACGCAGTCGATGATTCATCGCCTATGGTTGAGCGATGGTTCAGGGATTTGACAGCCAAACAAATCCGTCGTGGAGTCTTTCACAGTGTCGATGAATTGATCAAGAAGATCATGGCATATATTGGGGAGCATTGGGTGACGCTGGACGGACAAACGGATAGCGATTTGCGGGAGTGTCCAGAATTCTGTGTAAATGGGAAGTTTCCAACGATGGAATGAAGGCTATCTCCCTGCGGCATGGGGAGCCGGGCCGCCGGGGCCCCCAGTGAGCCCAAGGCGGATCGGCGACCAAGTGCCGCACAAAAGACTC
>JACZJN010000166.1 GCA_014860565.1 Bacteroidota bacterium | reverse complement strand
CCACATCCCCTACATCAAGGAAGAGGGTCCGACCATCGGCGCGGCGGAGTTCGCGAAGATGAAAGACGGCGTGCTTCTCGTCAACTGCGCCCGCGGCGGCGTGGTCGTCGAGGCGGATCTCGTCGATGCCCTCAACAGCGGCAAGGTCCGCGCGGCAGGCATCGACGTCTTCGTCAACGAACCGGTGACCGAGGCGCAGACCGCACTCATCAATCACCCGAATGTGTCGGTCACTCCGCACATCGGGGCCTCCACCGTCGAGGGGCAGGCACGCGTCGGCGTGGAGATCGCCGAGCGCATCATCGACGCCCTGAAGTCCTAACGATCACGTAGCATAAGGCAAGACATGGCAACATTTCGTCCCTTCCGGGCCTTTCGCCCGAAACCAGAATTTGCAGCGGAAGTGGCCGCGAAACCGTATGACGTTCTCAACTCCGACGAAGCGCGCGAGGAAGTCAAGGGACACCCCCTTTCGTTCCTCCATATCGGCAAACCCGAAGTGGATCTCGATCCGTCCGTCGACATTCATGATCCGCAGGTCTATGAGAAAGGCCGCGAGAATCTGCAGAAGCTGATCGACGACGGCGTCCTCTTCCAGGATTCCGAAGCGTTCATGTACCTGTACGCACAGACCATGGGCGAGCATACGCAGTATGGCCTCGTCGGCTGCGCGGCGGTGGAGGAGTACTGGAACGACACGATCAAGAAACACGAGTTCACGCGCAAGGACAAGGAAGAAGACCGCTGCAATCACGTACGGGTGACCAATGCCCATACCGGGCCGATTTTCCTGACCTACCCCGACAACGCGAAAATCGACGCCATCGTCGATTCCGTACGCAGCGCGCCCGCGACCACGGATCATGTCGCGGCCGACGGCATCCGTCACCAGACCTGGGTCATCAGCGAGGGAAACACGATCACGCGCCTCCAGGAACTGTTCGCTTCCGTACCGAACCTGTACGTGGCGGACGGTCATCATCGTTCCGCCGCGGCGGCAATCGTCGGACGCGAACGCGCCCTGGCCAATCCGTCGCACACCGGTGAGGAAGAATATAATTTCTATCTCGCCGTCGTCTTTCCCGCGGCGCAGCTTCGCATCATGGACTACAACCGCGTGGTCAAGGACCTCAACGGCCTGAGCGAAGACGCGTTCATGGAGAAACTCCGCGCGCATTTCACGCTCACGCCCGCAGACGGTCAGGTCCGCCCGCCGCGTAAGGGAACGTTCGGCATGTACATGGACGGCGCATGGTATCTCCTCGAAGCCGGTACGGCGCTGCTCGAAAACCCCGATCCCGTGCAGCGGCTCGACGTCGCGATCATGCAGAATTTCATTCTCAGTCCCGTGCTCGGTATCCAGGATCCCCGCACGGACAAGCGCATCGATTTCATCGGCGGAATCCGCGGTCTCGGCGAACTCGAACGCCGCGTCAATTCGGGCGAAATGAACGTCGCATTCAGCATGCATCCGACATCGATCAACGAACTGATGGCCATCGCGGACGCAGGGCAGGTCATGCCGCCGAAGTCCACCTGGTTCGAGCCGAAACTTCGTGACGGACTTTTCGTCCACTTCCTCGACTGACATCCGAGCCATTGTACATACGAAAGGGCATCCTGACCTCAGGATGCCCTTTTTCTATCAGCGTCTTTGTCTCACTCGCAGCGGCGAACCTCCTGCCTCCTGCCTCCTGCTTCCTGCCTCCTGCTTCCTGCCTTTATTCCCCGTCCTCGTCGTCGTGCCGTTCGCGATATGCGATTTCCGCGTAGCGGATGAACATTTCCTGGCTGTTGATACGATCGCCCTTGACAGGAGCAGCGGGACGCAGGTAGCGTCCGTCGGACTGCAGCACGTAACTTTTCGCTGTATCCGAGAGGATGGTCGGAAGAATATGATTGAGCACGCGCTCCTTGATGGTCGGTTCCTCCACGATCCACATGGATTCGACGCGGCGGTTCAGATTGCGCGGCATCCAGTCAGCACTGCTGAAAAATACCTCCGGATCGCCTTCATTCTCGAATACGAAGATGCGCGAGTGCTCGAGGAAACGTCCGACGACGCTGGTCACGCGAATGTTGTCGCTGAGTCCCGGCACCCCCGGCTTCAGACAGCAGATGCCGCGTACGACGAGGTCGATCTTCACACCTGCCTGGGAGGCGCGGTAGAGCGCACGAATCACCTGCGCATCGACCAGGGAGTTGAGTTTGGCGGTAATGCCGGCGGGTTTGCCCGCTTTCCTGTTTTCCATCTCACGTTGGATGAGTGCAAGCACCTTCTGCCGCAGGGAGATCGGCGCGATGATGATTTTCTTCCAGTTTGTCTGATGCGAATACCCCGTGAGGTAATTGAACAGGCCCGTGGCCTCGAAGGCCATGTCTTCACGGCACGTGACCATTCCGCAATCAGTGTAAAGCCGCGCGGTGATTTCGTTGTAGTTTCCTGTGCTCAGGTGGACGTAGGTGCGGAGTCCACCCTTCTCCCTGCGCACTACCAAAGCGAATTTGCAGTGCGTCTTGAGTCCGATGATGCCGTAGACAACGTGCACACCTGCCTGTTCGAGCTGCCGCGCCCAGATGATGTTGTTCTGCTCGTCGAAGCGCGCCTTGAGTTCGACGAATGCGGTCACCTGTTTGCCGTTGAGCGCCGCGCGCGCCAGCGCCTTGACGATGCTCGAGTCGCCGCTTGTACGGTACAGCGTCTGCTTGATGGCCAGCACGTTCGGATCGTCCGCCGCGACTTCGATGAATTCCACGACCGAGCTGAATGAGTCGTAGGGATGGTGGAAGAAAAGGTCTCGTTCACGCACACGGTCGAAAATATTGTGGTCGCCGCGGAGGTCCTCGATGATGCGGGGCGTAAAGGGAGGATCCTTCAGATGCTTGATGGGAAGCTTGACCAGGTCCATGAAGTCCGCAAGATTCAGCGGACCCTCGACAGGATACATCTCACTGTCCTGTAGATGCATCGCGCTTTGCAGCATGCGCCAGACATTCCGCGGCATGTGGTGATCCACCTCCGCGCGAACGACCGCGCCCCAGCGACGACGGCGGATCTGTTCCTCGATGGTTTTAAGAAGATCCGAGGCTTCGTCGTCCGCGATCTCCAGATCGGCGTTGCGTGTGATGCGGAAACGGAAGGCGTCTTTTACCTGCAGACCGGGGAAAAGAGCGTTCGCGTTCTCCGCGATGACTTCACCCAGCAGGACGTAGTGGTAGCCGTCCTTGCGGATCGGAATGTGCACCAGGCGCGGCACGACGGGCGGCACTTGCACGACGGCGATGCGTTCGTCGAGGGTGATGGAATCAACGACGTTGATCACCAGGTTCAGCGAGCGATTGAGCAGATGGGGGAAAGGATGTCCGGGATCGATCGCCAGCGGTGACAACACCGGAAACACATGATCGATGAAATACGTCTCACACCACTGCCGAGACTCATCGTCAAGTTCGGCGTACGAATGCAGATGGACCCCCTCCTTCTCCAGGCCGGGAAGGATTTCATTCAGGAAGCAATCCGACATCGCCTTGTTCATCCGGCAGACGTTCTCGCGCACGGCACCGAGCGTCTCCTCCGCGGTCATGCCATCGGATGGACGATCGGTCACGCCGAGTTCGATCTGCTGCTTGAGTCCCGCAACGCGGATCATGTAGAACTCGTCGAGATTCGCGGCGGTGATGCAAATGAATTTCAACCGCTCGAGCAGCGGCAGTTCCGGATCAAGCGCTTCGTTGAGGACACGCCAGTTGAAATCGAGCCAGCTCAGTTCGCGGTTGAAATACGACGAGGGCGCATACAGATCGACGCTCGCTGATGTATCAGGCGTGGAGGCGGCCTCCTGCTTCCTGTCGTCCGCCGCGGCATCCTGCGCGCGGGCATGCATGTGATGGATAGTGGTGTATGCGACTTTCTCGTTTGAACTCATGAAGCGGCCTTCATTCGTTGGAAATGATCGTATTATATCAATGTAGCAAATCAGCGAGTGAGAATCACGGGTGACGTGCACGAGCACGTGCACGAGCACGAGAACCGATCTAGGCCGTGGTGCACGGACGATGCTCAAGATCCTGTTTCCTACGTCCTACGTCCTACGTCGCGTTGATACGCGAAGCGTCTCAACGCGTTGTTCTTTCCCGAAATAATCCCGATTTTAATGAGATTGCGTTGATTCGAAGAATTGTCACATTCAATACAGGCTGTCATGCTCGAGCACCAATGCACAATACAGGAACCGGTCTCCTACTCTGGCACCGGATTGCACACCGGGGCGCAATGCACCCTGACGTTCAAACCCGCCGCGGAGAATTACGGCATTCGTTTCGTGCGCACCGACCTGGGAGGGAATCCCGAAATCCCGGCAATCGTCGACTATGTGGTGGACGTCTCCCGCGGGACCACGCTCGGTCACGGTGACATCAAGGTCTATACCGTCGAGCACGTGCTCGCAGCCGTGGCCGGACTGCAGATCGACAACCTCGTGATCGAGATCGACGGCATCGAACCGCCTGTGGGAGACGGCAGCGCGATGCCCTTCGTCGAGGCCCTGCAGCGCGCCGGCGTGCAGAAGCAGGAAGCCCTCAAGGATTACCTCATCATCGACCGCGCCATTCAGTTCTCGAATCCGGACAAGGAAATCGACATCGTTGCGCTCCCGCTCGACGATTTCCGCATGACGGTCATGGTGGATTACAAAAACCCTGCCCTGGGCAGTCAGCATACGGGCATGTTTTCTCTCGACGAATTCGTCGGCGAATTCGCTTCCTCCCGCACCTTCTGCTTCCTGACGGAGGTCGAAGCGCTGCACGACGCGGGATTGATCAAGGGCGGCTCGCTCGACAACGCCGTCGTCATCGTCGACCGCGACATGACGCGTGAGGATCTCGACGCCATCGGCAAGAAACTCAACGTGGATCAGAACATCCACCTCAACGACCACGGTTTCCTCAACGATATTACGCTGCGCTATAAAAACGAACCGTCGCGACACAAGCTGCTCGATTTGCTCGGCGACCTGACGCTGGTCGGTGTCCCGCTGAAAGCCCAGATCCTGGCCGCGCGTCCCGGACACGCGAGCAACGTCGAATTCGCCCGCATGATCCGCAAGCTCTATCTCGAGAAGCGTCTGGTGAAAAAATTCCAGCACGAGCGCAAGCAGGGCATCGTGTTCGACATCAACGCGATCAGCGAGATCCTCCCCCATCGCTATCCTTTCCTGCTCGTCGATAAAATCGTCAGTCTCGAAATCGACGGAAAAATCGTCGGGATTAAGAACGTCACGATGAACGAACCGTTTTTCCAGGGACATTTCCCCGGGATGCCTGTCATGCCGGGCGTGCTGATGATCGAGGCGATGGCGCAGTGCGGCGGCATTCTCATGCTCAACACGCTGGAGAACCCCAAGGAGAAACTGGCCTTTTTCTCTACTATCGACAACGCGAAGTTCCGCCGTCCCGTGGTTCCCGGCGATCAATTGGTCATGGAAGTGGAAATGACGAACAAGCGCCGCAACATCATCCAGATGCGCGGCAGGGCGTTCGTCGACGGCGATCTCGTGGCCGAGGCCGACATGATGGCCGCGATCGTCGACAAGGTCCCGGCGAAGAAAAACGACGCCTGAGCACAGCCCGGGCGACTTCATACACTCTAGCATACGGTTATGTCGAACATCCATCCTACCGCGATCGTTGACCCCAAGGCGGAAATCGCCGAAGGCGTGGTCATCGGTCCCTATTGCACCATTCACGCCGACGTCGTCATTGGCGAGGGTACGGTTCTCGGTCCGCATGTGCTCGTCGACAACGGCGCGCGCATCGGAAAGAACTGCACAATCCATCAGGGCACGGTCGTCGCCACCCCGCCGCAGGATCTGAAATACGCGAACGAAAAAACGGAATTTCATCTCGGCGACAACTGCACCATCCGCGAATACTGCACCCTGAACCGCGCCACGACGCATTCGTGGAAAACCAGCGTGGGAAGCAACTGCCTGCTCATGGCCTATGTGCATGTCGCGCATGATTGCCAGGTCGGCAGCAACGTGATCATCGCCAACAGCACGCAGATGGGCGGCCATTGCATCATCGGCGACCAGGCGATTATCGGAGGACTCACGGGCATCCATCAGTTCAGCCACATCGGCGCGCATGTGATGATCGGGGCCAATTCGCGCGTGGTGAAGGACGTACCGCCGTACATCCTTGCCGGCGGACATCCGGCGCAGTTCGAAGGGCTCAATTCCATCGGCCTCCGCCGCCGCGGTTTCTCGCGCGAGACACTGGCACTTCTCGACGATGTGTACGCGTCGCTGTATCGCAAGGGCATGAATGTGTCGCAGGCGGTGGCATGGATCAAGGACAATCTCGAACAGACTCCGGAAGTCACATTCATTCTTGATTTCATCGCGGCCAGCGACCGCGGCATCATCAAGGCCGTCCGCCTGGGCGCCTGAAGGAAACGCAGCAATGGAAGCACTGAACGTCGGCGTGATCGGACTCGGACATCTCGGTTCCCTGCACGCGAAAATGCTATCCACCGCAGAAGGCGCCGTGCTCTCTGCAGTCTATGATCTCAACGAAGCGACGACGATTCGCGTGGCGGAAGAATACAATTCCCGTGCCGCGGTGTCGTACGACGACCTCCTCGACAGCGTCGACGCACTGAGCATCGCCACTCCTACCTCCCTCCATTTCGACATCGCCGCCGAGGCCATCCGGCGTGGGAAGCCGGTGTTCCTTGAAAAGCCGATCACGGAAACCGTCGAACAGGCGCGCGAGCTCAACGCTTTGGCGCAGACGCACGGCGTTCCGATTCAGGTGGGACACATCGAGCGATTCAATCCGGCGATCGTCGCGCTCGACGGTTACAGCATCGCTCCGCTGTTCGTCGAATCACACCGTCTCGCGCAGTTCAATCCGCGTGGCACAGACGTCGCCGTCGTGCTCGATCTGATGATTCATGACATCGACATCATTCTCAGCCTGGTGCACAGCGAGGTGGAGTCCATCGACGCAAGCGGACTCGCCGTCGTCTCCGACTCCGCCGACATCGCCAACGCGCGTATCAAGTTCGTGAACGGCTGCGTGGCCAACATCACCGCCAGCCGGATTTCGCAGAACCGCATGCGGAAGATGCGGCTGTTCCAGAAAAACGCCTACATCTCCATCGATTTCCAACAGGGGCTCGCCGAGGTGTTCCGCCTCGTCGATGCCGACGACACCGAGGTTTCGCCCACGTACATGCTCGGCATGATCGAGCAGGGGAAAAACAAGCGCAACATCGTGTTCGAACAGCCCCCTGTTCCGCAGAATCACAATCCCCTCAGGCACGAACTACAGCTCTTCGTCAACGCCGTGCGCAACGGCACACAGCCCGTCGTCGACGGCTATGCCGGTCAACAGGCACTGGAAGTGGCAGAAGAGATCGTGCGGATGATACAGGTCTGAGACCTTCCCCTTCCCGTCCGTCCCGGATCTTTCCAAAAATGACAGCGCGCGGTCCGATGGCCGCGCGCTTTGCGTTTTCTGTCAGGGCCTCCTGAAACAGCGGCGACGTGGGAACATCGCGCATGCTGAACCCTTCGCGAGCGCTTACTTGAATCCCCGGCGGCGCTCAATGATGTGATATGCTTCGTTGATGGTCATCGCCTTTTCGCTCGCGGCACGCTGAAGGTCCTCCCCCAGCGTGGCGACCCGATCGGGATGATATTGCGACATGAGCTTCCGATAGGCCTTCTTGATTTCGGCCTCGGTCGCGGACGGTGTCAATCCCAGGACGTTATAATAATACGCATCGTCTTTTTCCCCCGGCTTCCGACGTCCCTCCTGCGACGCGGACTGCTGCCCCCCGCCCTGCCGTGACTGAGACGACGAACCTGTCTGCCGCTGTCCGGCAGATGATCCCGTTCCGCCGCGTTGCCCGCTTCCTGCACTTTCTGACGCGCGCTTCTCACCGCGAAGTTCACGGTCGAAATCATCGAGCTCGTCCTTGTCGCCCTTCGACAACGTATCGAGCGCATCGTTGATGGTGCTCTGTATAAGGCGATTCAGACGGCGGAGAATCTGGGAGTAGGACATTGTATAACCGCTCTATGGCAAAACGACAAGATAGCAAGATCACATACATCTTGCCATCTTGCCGTCTTGTCATCTTGTCATAATACCATTGATTCTCGCCAGGGCTGCGAGTCCGGCGGTTTCGCCACGGAGGCGGCGCGGACCGAGCGAAAGGATATCCGCACCAAGGCCACGGAGGAGTGCTACTTCCTCCTCACTGAAGCCGCCTTCGGGTCCGATGAACAAGGCGAGGGGACGTCCGTCGAGCAGCAACGATTCGGGTGTCGCATCGAGTGCGGCGCTCTCATGAAAGAGCAGCAACCGGGCGCCGGCCTGTGCCTGTACCGCGTCTGCAAGTGAAATGGGGGCGTGAATCTTCGGTATGCGTCCACGCAGGCACTGCTTCGTCGCGGTTTCCGCGAGTTTCTGCAGACGGTCGGTCTTCACCGACTGCGCGATCGTGCGCACGGTGAGCAGAGGCACGAACGCCGTCATGCCGAGTTCGGTGCCTTTCTCAACCAGCCAATCCATCTTCCCCGGATTCTTCAACGCCGCCTGCAGAAGCACAGTGGGGACCCGGGGCTCGTTGAAATTCTCATGCATTGCCGTCACCCGGCAGCGCGTCTCGCCCTGGCCGATTTCCTCGATCACCGCTTCAACAGCGTCCCCGCCGCCATGCGTCACATAGAGGGCATCACCCACCCGCAACCGTACAACCCGGGAAAGATGGTGATGTTCTTCACCCTGTATTCGCACAATCGTGTCGGAAATGTCATTTGTGAGGAAGAGATGCATGTTAAAACGCCGCCCCCACATCCAACACCCACTCCCCGCGACCCGATTCATCCCACGCGCGATCGACGCGAAAGACCGTACCGTAGGGGAGGAGAAAATGCAAGCCGGCGCCGTAACCGTGGGGAATGCGGCCGATCAGGGGACGGTCTCCCTTGTTCCACGCAATTCCCGTATCGAAAAAGAGAGCGCCGTAGAGACCGAGCTTCCAGGTGCGGAACTGCTTGATCGGCACTTCCGGAACGTAGAGATAGAGCTGCGGCACGATGGGGATGCGGAGTTCAGCAAAGGCGCCGAACAGATTTTCGCCCTCGCGTTCCTCCTCGAAATGGCCGCGCTGCCGCTCGGAGAAACCGTAGTAGAAGTGTTCGTAGTTGGGAATGGAGGGACCGCTGCTGAGCTGCGTCAACGCGCGAAGAGCAAGTGAAACATCCTTATACAGCGGTTTGTACACGCGCATGTCCAGCACATACGCCATCATGTCGACATCGCCTATGCCAATGCCCTTTTTCGCGATCGCCGCGCCAGCATAGATGCCGCTGGTCGGGTATTCCTTCAGATTGCGCGTATCGTGCTGGGCGCCGGCACTCAGGGTTATATACCGGTCGATGCCGCCCGGAGAAAGCGTGCGTCCCTCGCGCTTATCGGTGACTTCGATGTATGAATACCCCGCACTCATCCAGACGCTGTGGTAGGGACTGAAGCGCTTGCCGAGCGTCTGGAAACCTGCGAAGTGGATTTCACGGAAATTCGGCCCTTCTCCCCGCGACGCCCGGCTTTTGTTCTCCACGCTGGAATACCCGGCCGAGGTTTCGGAGAAGAAGGCCGATCGGCCGTCCTCTCCGAGCACCCAGGGATTACCGTAACTGATCGAGGCCCAGGGATTGTAGCCAAGCGCACCACCGACGAACAGCTTCTCGTTTCGGCCCCGCAGGTTTTCATGCTTGACCCCCAACCCGAAATTCCATTTATCCCAATCCCTGTCCACGAGGTTGACGATGGGGACCGGATACAGGAACCAGCGTTCATCGACTTCAATGAGGAGGATCGTCGAATCGAGTGGCGGCCAGCTGATATCGACACGATTGAACAGCCCCAGGCTGTAAATGCGCGATTTGGCATATTCAACCTCCTCGACGTTGATGGTATCGCCTACCTTCAGCGAGATTTCGCGGAGGATTATTTCGGGCCTGGTTGTCTCATTCCCCAGTACCGCGAATCCGTTGATGACCGGCGCGGGCGGCAGGGGGAGATCGACCGCATCT
Organism: Bacteroidota bacterium; assembly: GCA_014860565.1. Taxonomy (GTDB): domain Bacteria; phylum Bacteroidota; class Ignavibacteria; order SZUA-365; family SZUA-365; genus SZUA-365. The sequence goes on along the minus strand of JACZJN010000166.1, from coordinate 39,290 downwards.
TCCTGCGCATGCAGCAGCGAAGCCGCGGCCAGAAAAAAGATCGTCGCGACGAATACTTTTATTCTTGAGAGGATCATCAGGACAAGGTCAGAAACGGATCGAGAATTGTGCCGACGCGACCAGGTCCGCCCGTCCGTCGGGAAGACGCTGCAGTTGCGCATGCGAATACAGTTCAACGAACTGATTGAAACGGGCCGCCGCCCACGCGGCGTCGATCGCGCTGAGCACGTGGTTGAGAATGATCAGATTGAGAATGGTGTCGGCGGTGTTGTAATGATCGTTGGCCTCGCCGCGCAGTCCTGCATAATACAGGAAACGGTCGGACGGATTCCAGTAGTCGCCCCCGGTTTTGTCATCCCAGCCGTAGGAGTACTGGTTGTATTTGCCGATCAGCTCGAAATATTGCTGGTCGCCATGCGGCGGCAGCTTATGCGAAAACTGCGGGATGGCCATCTCGGTCGCATGCATCTGATCCCAGTTGATGCGCTGCCAGTGCGGCAGGCTCGCATCGGGATCGATGTCGATCTGCACGGCATTTTCCCCGCCGGGAAAATTCTTTGCGTTTGCATTGAGCCACTCGGCGTACTTCACCGCGCTCCAATGTTCGTCGGCGTAGCCTTCGAAAACCACGGTCTCGTCGTCGCCCTTCTTATTCTGCGTCACGTTGAAATACCATCCCGCGCCCTCAAGCGCGGCAAAGAGCCCGGCCAGCCAATAGCTGCCGGCGTACAGTTCTCCCGTGCCGGGAATGATGGCTGAGAACAATCCCGCAAGAAAGGGTGATTTCTTGCTATAAGGATTTTCGGGAGCAAGGGGATGCAACACCGCGGCGAGATCCGACTGCGCGCCGTGGGGACGGTAGTCCGCACCGTAGCCCTGCATTTCCAGCGCCATCGAAAGCGGCGCTTCGGACGAGCGCGGCGCTGCCGGCGAAACCGGATCCGTGGAAAAACGCGGCTCAGGGGAAGCCGAGGCGGAGAGGAGCCCCTCCGAGACCTGCGTATCCGCAAGTGGCTGCTGCGCAAGCAGCATGGACGGGAGGAAAAGCACGATGAGTACTATTTGACGCATAGCCATATTCTTAAGTGATATTCGTAAAAACTACGGTAGCTGCCGGCATCATACAATGCCTGAATTCGTACCGCAATGACGTTGGCTCAGGACTCCTGCGAAGGACATGCACCCATGCCCGCGGACTTGCTTTCTCAGAATGCGACTTCCTCTTCGGGCGGGGGCAGCGCGTGGCCCGGAAAGCGGGTCTCGAGATTTTCAAAGCGCGCGTATTCGGAAATCCAGGCGAGATCGATTTCACCGATTTCACCGTTACGCTGCTTCGCGATGATCACCGACGCCTTGCCGCGCTCCTCCGGGGGAGCGTCCTGGTCCTTGTTGCGATGGATGAACATCACGACGTCGGCGTCCTGTTCGATCGAACCGGATTCGCGAAGATCTGCGAGCATCGGTTTGCCGCCCGTGCGCTGCTCGACGCTGCGGTTGAGCTGCGAGAGAGCGATGACCGGAACATTGAGATCCTTCGCGAGTCCTTTCAACGAACGGCTGATGGTCGCGATTTCCCGTTCCCGGCTCTCACGGATCGAAGGTGCGGTCATCAGCTGCAGGTAATCGATGAAAATGACTTTCACCCCGTGTTCATGCACCATCCGCCGGGCCTTCGCCCGCAATTCGAGAATGGAAATGCCGGGCGTGTCGTCGATGAGAATGTTCGCCCGCTCCAGCTTGCCGACATATTTGGCGAGGCGGCTGAAATCCTCTTCCCTGATACGGCCCGTGCGTACGAGCTGCATGTTGACGCGCGCCTCCGCGCAGAGCAGACGCAGGGCCAGCTGTTCGCTCGACATTTCCAGGCTGAAAAAGCCGATGGGGACTTCATGATCGATTGCAGCGTTGCGCGCCATGGAGAGCGCCAGTGCGGTTTTTCCCATCGAAGGACGCGCGGCAAGGATGATCAGATCCGTCGGCTGCCAGCCGCCGGTCTTCGTATCGAGCATATCGTACCCGGAAGGAACGCCGGTCACGCCGGTGTGCTCCTGGGAAATCTTGTAGATGCGGTCCATCAGCGGCTTGATGATGGTACGCATCTCGGTGAAGCTCTGCTTGATATAGCTTTCGGAGAGCGCGAATATCTTCTCCTCCGCCTCGTCGATAAGCTCGAATGCGTCGGCGCTGTCGAGATAGGCGTCGCTGACGATGCCGGTGGAGATTTCGATCAGATGGCGTTTGATCGCCTTTTCAAGGACGATGCGGCAGTGATACTCCACATGCGCGGGGGATACCACTTCATTGGTCATCTCTGTGAGATAGTACAGGCCGCCGACCGTCTCGAGCGCATCCTTGCGGCGGAGCACGTCCCCCACGGTGATCAGATCGATCGGCTGCTGCTTCTCGAACAGCTCCACGATCGCATCGAAAATCGTGCGGTGCGCTTCCTTGTAGAAGGCCTCACGCGTGAGCAGTGAAAGCACGTTCGAGACCGTGGCCTCCGGCTGGAGCAGCATGGCTCCGATCACCGCCATTTCCACATCCACCGCCTGTGGCGGAACGCGGCCGCGCCTGTCCTGGCTTTCGCCGCGGGGAAGATCAGGACGCGAGATCTCGCTTCGCGCGGACGTTCCGCTGTGAACGGGTATTTCTGGCGGTATGGGCATGTCAGCGGAATTCACGGGCTTATGCTCGCTCCTTTGCGATGATGTCGTCATAGAGGGCGCGGAACTTCTGCACATCCTCCCAGGTGGGGCGCTTCCAGTTCGGATTCCGCAGAAGCGCCGCCGGGTGATAGGTCACCACCAACGGAATGCCCTGATAGGTGTGAACGTCGGCCCGCAGTTTCGTTAGCGAATCGTTCGTGCGCAGCAGGGTCTGCGCCGCGATGCGGCCGAGCGCCAGCATGACCTTGGGCTGCAGCAGTTCGAGTTGCTTGTGCAGGTATGGTTCGCACTGTTCGACCTCGGTCGAAAGCGGATCACGGTTGTTGGGCGGGCGGCATTTGAGAATGTTGCAGATGAATACATCCTCGCGCTTGAAATCCACCGCTTCGAGAATCTTGTTGAGCAGCTGTCCCGCACGTCCCACGAATGGCTCCCCTTTTTTGTCCTCCTCAGCACCCGGCGCCTCGCCCACCAGTACAATATCCGCCTGCGGATTACCGATGCCGAAAACGAATTGATTGCGCGTTGCGCCGAGCGGACACTTCTGGCAGTCGTGAATGCGTCCGTTCAAGTCCTCCAGCGTGGAGGAGGCCTTCCATGCCTCGGTCACGGTGCCGGCGATCTCCGTCAGTCCCTGCGCTGCAAGCGCAGCGTGATGGAGGACATTCTCATCGACGTAGAGACTGTCCCCGTATTGTTCTTTCTGCTGGCGGAAATAGCGATACAGGTCGGACACAGTGTTGGGGGCGTTGTGAATAGGATGGGTAAAGTACGAAGCTTCGCGCACTCGGACAACGGCGGAAGCGCTCAGCGCCTGAGTGCAAGCGCGCGGTCGAGGATGATATCCGCGAGGGCGGATTTGGCCATCAGGGGGAGTTCTTCGACGCGGCCGTCCGCAAAGATCAGCGTGGCGACGTTGGTGTCGCCGCCGAACGCCGCGCCTTCGACGCGGGGATTGTTGAGGACAATCATGTCCGCATTCTTCTCGCGCAGCTTGCGTTCCGCGTTCGCGTGTTCGTTTTCGGTCTCTAGCGCGAAGCCCACGAGCACCATTCCCCCCTTCCGCTCTCCGAGGGAGCGCAGGATATCGGGCGTGCGGCGAAGATCGATCCGCATGCCATCGGTGTTGGCTTCACTTTTCTTGATCTTCTGATCGGAAGGCCGCGCAGGAGCAAAATCGGCCACGGCGGCGGAAAGCACACAGATCCGCTGCTCCTCGAAACGCTGCATGACCGCGGCGTGCATCTGCTCCGCACTGCCGACGTCGATGCGGTCGACACCCGGTGGCGTTGCGAGTGCGACTGGTCCAGAGACAAGCGTCACGGCGGCACCGCGGCGCGCGGCGGCTTCGGCTATGGCGAAGCCCATCTTTCCGGAACTGTGGTTGCCGATATAGCGCACGGGATCGATGGCTTCGTGCGTGGGTCCCGCTGTGACGAGCACGGGGACGCCCGCGAGATCGCCCGCACGGGATTCGAAATGCGTGGTGATGGCGTTCATGAGGACAGGCATGTCGGGAAGACGTCCGGGACCGACCAGGCCGCTTGCCAGTTCCCCGCTTTCGGGCTCGATGATGCTCGCGCCGCGTCGGCGGAGTATGGCGATGTTTTCCTGCGTGGCGACGTGCACGTACATGTCGGTGTCCATCGCCGGGGCGACCATGAGCGGACAGCGCACGGCCAACGCGAGGGAAGTCAACGCGTTGTCGGCCATGCCGTGGGCGAGTTTCGCGATCGTATTGGCCGACGCGGGTGCGACGATCATCAGATCGGCCCACATTCCCAGATGGATATGCCAGGTGCCCTTCGCGCGGTCCTGCGGAAACATGTCCAGCACCACGTCCGCCTGGCTGAGTGTGGCCAGGGTCAGCGGGGTGATGAATTCGCAGGCCGACGGGGTCATGATCACGCGCACCTCCGCCCCGGCTTTCACCAGTTCGCGCACCAGCAGTGCCGATTTATAGGCGGCGATGCTGCCGGTGACGCCGACGATGATATGTTTGCCGCGCAGGGTCATGCCCGGGTGCCGTGTGGAATCAGTCTTCCTTGTAGCGGTAGGAAATGCGGTCCGAGAGCAGATCGTCGACGGCGCGCTGCGTCGGCTTCGGCATCTTTTCGAATTCGATGCTGATGCGCATCTGCTCGGGATTGGTTTCAATTTCTTCGTCGGAATCCATGCGGGTCGAGAACATCTCCAGTTCCTGGTTGAGATGAATCTTCATCTCTTCGTTGATCTGCCGTGCGCGGCTCGAAAGCACCACGATGGCCTCGTAGATGTTTTCCGCGTGCGAGTCGATGACCGTCAAATCCAAGGGGTTGAGAGACATGAGGGCTCCTTTATGAAAGAGAAATAATGCTTCAGTTCCTGTCCATATGCGACGTGACGATACCGGCGACTTCGGGGACCGAACGCGCCAGGTCGTCGTTAAGCACGACATGGTCGAAAAGCGGGGCCTGTTCGAGTTCCCAGGCCGAGCGCTGCATGCGGCGGTCGATGACCTCCGCACTGTCCGTTCCCCGCCGTTCGAGCCGCTCGCGCAGCACGTCCATGCTCGGGGGACGAATGAAAATCAACACCGCTGCATCGCCGTAGAGCCGCTTGATCGAAAGCGCGCCCTTGACGTCGATGTCGAAGAGCATGTGGCCGCCGTCTTCCAGCACGCGGTCGACTTCCGACTTGAGCGTGCCGTAGAGGTTGCCGTAGATTTCCTCCCATTCGACGAGTCCGCCTGCCGCCGTGCGGCGTTCGAACTCCTCGCGCGAGAGAAAGAAATAATCCTTGCCGTTCACTTCACGCGGACGCTGTGCGCGCGTGGTCGCGGAAACGGAAAAGCGCAGCGCGGGAAACTGGCGGAGGATGCGCCGCGCGATGGTCGTCTTGCCTGATCCACTCGGAGCGGAGAGCGCGAACAGCATGGGCGATTACTCGATGTTCTGAATCTGTTCGCGGATGCGTTCGAGTTCTTCCTTGATGCCCACGACCATATGCGCGATGCTCGCGTCATAGCTTTTCGAACTGATCGTATTGGCCTCGCGGTTCATTTCCTGCAGGAGGAAAGAAAGCTTGCGGCCTTCCGAGACCTCGGACTGCAGCGTTTCGAGGAAAAACTTCGTATGGCTGCGGAAGCGCACCATTTCCTCGGTGATATCCATTTTATCCGCCAGAAGGGCGATTTCCGTGTCCAGACGCGCGGGATCGATTTTTTCGTCCGCGAGAAGGGAGCGCAGACGTTCGGTAAGGCGATCACGCTCGAGCGCCGCGCGCCCGCGTGAGAGCTCCTCGATCCGATCGATGGTCGCATCCATGATGCGCACGCGTTCTTCGAGATCGCGCGTGAGTTCCTCACCTTCCTTGCGGCGCATTTCAAACAGTGCGGCGACCGACTGTTCCACTCCGGCCATGATGAGGGCCCATTCCTCATCCGGCAGATCTTCCTTCTCCTCCGTCGTGAAGACATCGGAAAACTGCAGCAGGTTCTCGAGTTTGACTTCTTCGGTGAGGCCCACCGCGTCGCGCAGCTGTGTGAGCAGGTGGTGATACATTTTCGCCGCTTCGAGATCCACATGCAGCGGCATCTCCGCGCCGTCGGCTTTATCGACGGTGAGCGTCAGATTCACCTTCCCACGCTTGAGCTGGGCGCGCACCATTTCCTTCAGATCCAGTTCCCTTCCCTGCAGATGCTTCGGGACGCGGGCGGAAAATTCATAGAAGCGGCTGTTGACCGAACGAATCTCCACCGACACCGTCATTCCGTCTCCGGAGAGCGTCGCGTTCCCGAAACCTGTCATACTGATCAGCATCCGCATTCACCTGAAAAAGTGCGCAACTCGTTACGAACCGGTAAGATACGGAGCCCCAGCGTGGAATACAATGGAGAAATACAGGGAGAACGGGAGGAGTAAGGGAGAGAGGTTGCAGAGGGCGCGGAGAAGAGTTTTACCGCGGAGTCGCACAGAGGCGCGCCGAGGATTTTGGGGAGGGGCCTCCGATTTCATCCGGGGCAATGTTGACCAACGTAGTGGATTTTTCACACTTCGTCATGCCGAGTAGGTCGCCCTGAGCCTGTCGAAGGGCGGCCGTATCGAGGCATGTTCCCTCGATCCGCGTCACCCGCCTTCGGCGGATCGACGCTACTCGGGACGACGCTCCATCCAGCAAAACCCTCTTTGCGCCTCTCACGCCTCTGTGATAAAATCTTCTCTGCGCCCTCTGCAACCTCCCTCCCTTACTCCTCCGATTCTTGCCTTTTTTTTCATATGCATTTTCGCAAGGTTGATACATGTTTTCACAAGACGCGTAACGGAATGAAAGGCAAGCCTCTCCCGACGAATTTCAAGATCGTGCTGGTCGTGATGGCCATCGCCATCGTCATCAGCGTGCTGTTCTATACGCAGACCATCGTGGAGAAGCTGCAGGAACGCGAGCACAAATCGGCCGACCGCTACACCAAGGCGCTCGAGTTCATCGTCAACGACGCCTCGCAATCGGGCGATTATACTTTCGCCTTCAGCATGATCGAAGACATCGACTTCCCGATTCTCATGACGGATGCGGAACTGGCTCCGGTAAGCATCCAGAACATCGAGGTGGACTCCGCCGCGCTCACTCCCGAACAAATCCGCTCGCTGCTGGACAAGAAACGGGAGGAATTCGCGAAGGTCAATCCTCCGATCGTCGTCACCTACAACGACACGATGGTACTCAACTACGTCTACTACGACGAATCGGACATGGTCAAGGAACTCCGTGCCTTGCCCTACATCGAAATTCTTGTGGCATCGATGTTCATTCTCATCGGCTATATCGGCTTCAGTTATATCAAACGCAGCGAGCAGGCGAATATCTGGGTGGGGATGTCGAAGGAGACCGCGCATCAGCTGGGCACGCCGTTGTCGAGTCTCCTCGGATGGCTGGAACTGCTGCGCGTGCATCGCGATAATCCCGAGGAGATGGACCAGACCATCGACGAGATGGAGAAGGACGTCAACCGCCTTAACCGCATCGCGCTGCGCTTCTCGAAAATCGGCTCCAAGCCGCAGTTGGACGAGCAGAATCTGATGGATACCATCCGTAAAAGCGCGGATTACTACCGCCGCCGCACCCCGCAGCTCGGCAAGAAAGTTGAGATCGTCGTGCCGGAACTGGACGGCGTGACCGCGCGCTACAACAGCGAACTGATGGAATGGGTCTTCGAGAACCTGATTAAAAACGCCCTCGACGCAATGGAACAGAACGAGGGACGGATCGAGTTCACCGTCTCACCCGGTCACCGGCACGTCACGATTGACGTCCGTGATACCGGCAAAGGCATGGATCAACGGATGAAGAAAGACATCTTCCGTCCGGGCTTCTCGACCAAGAAGCGCGGGTGGGGACTCGGTCTCAGCCTCGCGCGGCGCATCGTGCAGGACTATCACAACGGCAAGCTGTTCGTGCAGGACACATCGCCCGGGAAGGGCACGACCTTCCGCATCCAGCTGCCCGTGTGAGCGAGCACGAGCACGAGCACGGGCACGAGCACGAAATCGAGCGTAGGCCGGGAAGTGGATTCCTTCCCGGGAGTCCGCTGCCTATGTCCTATGTCCAAAGTCCTACGTCCGCCGAAGGCGGCAGCCGAAGGCGGACTTGATTTCCTCGGATAAAAACACTACATAATCCTGCATACCACAGGAGGAACGCACATGGATGACATCCGGCAGAAACTCTCGGTAGCGCGGGGGGACGAACAGGCCGACATCGTATTCCGCAATGCCCGCATCGTCAACGTGCTCAGTGGAGAAATTCACGAGGGCGATGTGGCCGTGTCCAACGGCATGATCGCCGGCATCGGTTCTTACAACGGCAAAACCGTCGTCGACTGCGGGGGACGCTACCTCGCTCCCTCTTTCATCGACGCTCATATTCATGTTGAAAGCACGATGCTCACCGTGGCGGAATTCGCACGCGCAGTGGTACCGCACGGGACGGCGGCGGCGATCGTCGATCCGCATGAATACGCCAACGTGGTAGGGCTTGACGGCATCGACTATGTGCTCGACGCCGCAAAGGACCTCCCGCTGGATATATTCGTGATGATGTCGTCGTGTGTGCCCGCCACGCCCCTCGAAACGTCCGGCGCGCGGTTGACGGCGGTGGATATCGTGCTCTACACCGGCCACGACAATGTACTCGGTGTCGCCGAGCTGATGAATTTCCCCGGCGTTTACAACGGTATGGATTCGGAACTTGCCAAGATCGACGCTGCTCGCGGCAAGCGTGTCGACGGACACGCGCCCGGGCTCACCGGTCCCAATCTCGATGCGTACATCCTCGCGGGCGTGCGCAGCGATCACGAATGCACGACGATCGAGGAAGCGCGCGCGAAGCTGCGCCGCGGCATGCAGATTCTCATGCGCGAAGGCACGGCCGAACGCAACCTCCACGACCTTCTGCCTCTGGTCACGCTACAGAATGCGGCGCAGTTCTCGTTCGCGACCGACGACAAACATCCCGCCGATCTTGCGGACGAGGGCCATATCGACCATCACGTGCGCGAAGCCATCCGCTTCGGACTCGATCCGATGACCGTTCTGCAGATCGCGACGATCAACACCGCCCGGCACTACAATCTGCAGCAGCATGGCGCGATTGCGCCTGGCAGATGGGCGAACATGATCCTGTTCTCCGATCTCGACGACATCCGTGCGGAGGAAGTGTATTACCAGGGGACGCTGGTCGCCCGTGATGGCATCTATACCGCGGAAGCCGCACCCTCGCCGGACATGTCCCACATGACCGACACCATGCACGTAGGAGAATTCTGGAAAGACAGCTTCCTCGTTTCCGTCGTGCCGCACAGCAAATTGAAAGTGATCGAACTCGTGCCCCGCCAGATCATCACGACCGCGGCCATCGTCGATCCCCGCGTGGAGGACGATTATGTCGAGGCAGATCCCACGCGCGACATTCTCAAGCTTGCGGTCATCGAACGTCATCACGCCACAGGCAACATAGGACTCGGTTTCGTACGTGGCTTCGGACTGCAGCGGGGTGCGTTGGCGTCCACCGTCGCACACGATGCGCACAACATCATCGTCGTCGGCACCAACGATCTCGACATGTACGCCGCGGCGCTGCATCTGATCCGCCTCGGTGGCGGACAGTGCGTCGTCAGCGACGCCCGCGTGATCGAGGAATTGCCGCTTCCCATTGCAGGCCTCGTTTCTGATCAACCTTTGGAATTCGTGCGCCGAAAGGTCGACGCTCTCATCGCCGCAGCGGCCGGTCTGGGCTGCGTGCTCCCGGATCCGTTCATGACTCTGTCCTTCCTCGCCCTCTCGCCCATCCCTGCTCTGAAGGTGACCGACATGGGCCTGGTCGACGCCGTGAAGTTCGAACTGACATCGATGTTTGTGTAAATCCTCGGAAAAATCGGGAACACGAAGACACAAAGACACGAAGACACCATATTGTTAATATTAGGGAGAAAAGATGTGGAAACGTACACGCCGCTCGGCATCGAAACGGAATCGACCGCCAGAGCAATTGTCGATGCCGCATATCGGGTGCATTCAGCGCTAGGGCCCGGGTTACTCGAATCGACATATGAACGCGTTCTTTCGTATGAGCTTCGAACACGGGGTATGAAGGTCGAAACACAAATACCGGTTTCGGTGCAGTATCGGGATCTGTTCGTCCCTTGTGGGTACCGGCTGGATATGTTGATTCATGAGTGCGTCATCGTAGAAGTAAAAGCGGTCGAACAGACGCTCCCTGTCCACCGGGCGCAGCTGCTCACGTATCTTAAATTGACGTCGTTACGGCTTGGCCTGCTGATCAATTTCAATGTTCCACTGATAAAATCAGGTATCAAGCGCATCATACTCTGATTCTTTTTATCTTGTGCGTTGTGTCTTCGTGCCTTCGCGTCTTAGTGTCGAAAGTATATCGATATGTCCACTCCATTAATGCGACAATACCAGCAGATCAAGTCCGAGTATCCGGACGCGATCCTGCTGTTTCGCATGGGCGACTTCTATGAGACATTCGAGGAAGATGCCATAACCGCAGCGAAGGTGCTCGGGATAACGCTGACCAAACGATCGAACGGAGCGGCGACCGAGGTACCGCTTGCGGGCTTTCCGCATCATGCACTTGATACCTATCTGCCGAAACTGATCCGCGCTGGATTGCGCGTGGCGGTGTGCGAACAGATGGAGGATCCCAAAAAGGCCAAGGGCATCGTCAAGCGCGACGTGGTGGAGATTGTCACTCCGGGCGTGGTGTTCACCGACAAGTTGCTCGACCACAAGCATTACAACTTTCTCGCCTCCATCGCGTTTCACGGGGCAACCGCGGGTGTCGCCTTCGTCGACGCATCGACCGGGGATTTCTTCACAAGCGAGATCGCGGAACATCAGCTGCGGGATCAGCTCGATACCATCGGTCCGTCGGAAGTGCTGCTGGCGAAAAAGGACATCGACCACTTCCACGACCTCTTCGGCCGCAATCCCCTGCGCGTACCGATCACGAAAATCGACGACTGGGTGTATGCCCGTGACACGAGTTATGAAATCCTCGTCACGCATTTCAAGACGCAGTCGCTCAAGGGCTTCGGGATTGAAACGCTGACCGCGGGCGTCATCGCCGCGGGAGCTGCGCTGCATTACCTGAAGGAAACGCAGAAAGCCAATCTCCCCCACCTCCAGAACATCCGGCATTACCTGGCCGACGACTACATCACACTCGATGCCTCCACCCGCCGCAATCTCGAGATCATCGCCTCCATCGGCGAGGGCAGCAAGGACGGCACGCTCATCTCCATCCTCGACAAAACGGCGACGTCGATGGGCGGACGACTGTTCAAGTACTGGGTCACACATCCGCTCAAGAAGCTCGACGCCATCCAGCAGCGCCTTGCCGCGGTGAAGGAACTCACCACCGCGCATGAACGCCGCGACCGCATCCACGACATGCTCGGAGAGATGGTGGATTTCGACCGCCTGACCGGACGCATCTGCACCGGACGCGCACTCCCTCGGGAACTCACCGCACTGCGCGCCTCGCTGCGCCGCGTCCCTTTGCTGCGCGACGCGATGCAGGATTGCGATGCACCATACCTGCGTTCGCTCCACTCGCAGATTGAGCCGCTCGACGACGTTGCGCGTCTCATCGACGAGACACTGGTGGACGATCCGCCGATGTCGCTCAACGACGGCGGCGCCATTCGTCCGGGCTATCATGCCGAACTCGACGAGATCCGCGACATCGCCACGCACGGCAAGGAATGGATCCGCAACTACCAGGAGCGGCTGCGCCGCGAAACCGGCATCAGTTCGCTGCGGCTTGAATACAACAAGGCCTTCGGATATTTCATCAACGTTTCGAACGCGAATCTCGACAAAGTGCCCGAGACCTTCATCCGCCGGCAGACGCTGACGAATGCCGAGCGCTATGTCACCCCGGAGCTGAAGGAGTACGAGGAAAAAGTGCTCAATGCGCGTGAACAGATCGTGACGCTCGAGACCGAGTTGTTCAACGAACTGCGCATGGCCGTCGCCGCCACGGCCGACCGCCTCCAGCAGCTCTCGCGTGCGATCGCGGTGCTCGACTGCATCAACGCGCTGGCCATCGCCGCGCTGGAGTATGGGTACACCTGTCCCACCATGAACGACGGCACGGAAATCACCATCCATGAAGGGCGCCATCCGGTGGTCGAGCGCCTGCTCCCGCCCGGCGAACGCTTCGTGGCCAACGATGTGCTGCTCAACGCCGACGAGCAGATCATGATCATCACCGGCCCGAACATGAGCGGCAAAAGCACATACCTGCGTCAGACGGGACTGATCGTGCTGCTCGCGCAGATCGGAAGCTTCGTTCCCGCGAAAGAAGCCTCGATAGGCGTCGTCGACCGCATTTTCACCCGCGTGGGTGCTTCGGACAACATCGCAGCCGGAGAAAGCACCTTCCTCGTGGAAATGCACGAAGCCGCCAACATCCTCAATAACGCCACACCGAAAAGCCTGGTGCTTCTCGATGAAATCGGCCGCGGTACGTCCACCTTCGACGGCATTTCGATTGCCTGGGCCATCACCGAATACCTGCATGACCATCCCGAGAGCCGCGCGAAGACCATGTTCGCAACCCACTATCACGAACTCAACGAGATGGCCGACATTTTTCCCCGCATCCGCAACTACAAGGTGGAAGTGCGGGAATATCAGGATAAAGTGATCTTTTTAAGGAATGTGTCCCGCGGTACCGCCGACCACAGCTACGGAATACAGGTCGCACAAATGGCCGGACTCCCCGACTCGGTCATCGACCGTGCACGGCAGGTGCTCCATTCGCTGGAGGGACAGGATCTGACCGTGCTCGCGGCCCGCGACGACGTGGAAGCACGCGCAAAGATTTCCGCACGGGCGCGGCAATTCCAGATCAGCCTGTTCGAAGCCAGCGATCTCGAATTGAAAGACCGCCTCCGCGCCATCGACATCAATGTGCTCTCCCCCGTCGATGCCTGGAAACTGTTGGACGAATTGAAGAAGATGGCGGAGGGCCGTAGCTGAACGTTGGCCGTTGGCTGTTGCTTTGCCAATAGCCAACGGGCAGTGTCTTGCTTACCAGATTCCCAGCGTGGGAATATTCCTTGCAATGCCATACACGATTACTATGACAACGCCGGCCACGACGGCCCAGCGCGGGAGATCGAAGCGCCAGACGGTGACGCCGAAAAGTGTATCAGCCAATCCGGAGATCATCGCGACAAAAAACAGGGGGAGCAGGATCGGGCTGAGCAGGTTCGCCATGAACACATATTTCCAGCGCAGCTCGAAGAGGTTGGTCAACGAACTCTGCAGACCGCAGCCGGGACAGTCGTATCCCGTCAATGTTTCGAAAGGGCAGGGGATGGGAGCAATCGGGGTGTAAGGGACGAGGACTTTCAGCCAGACAACGCCAAACAGCAGCATGCCACCCATCAGCAGAAGCACGACACCGTGCGTCCCAAGACGTGCTCCCGCGACAGCAAAGGGTGCGGGGCGGCGAGGCCGAATGTTGGACGTTGTTGATGGGACTTCGGAAGCCGTCGACGTGGTGTGCGGAACGCCCGGGCATGCGGCGTCCCGCTGCACCACAGTCATGTCATCCAACGTATTCGGCATCTCCGAATGCGAGGATGGGAATGAAGATGAAGCTCAAGAGGATCAAGCCCACGCCGAAGCCAGTGCTTTTTCCAAACACCCGCGCCAGATCGAGATAAAACAGGATCATCACGACGATATTGACACAGGGAATGAGGAACAGAATGATCCACCATGCCGGCCTGCCGACGATCATCAGCATTATATACAGGTTGTAGAACGGAATTATTGAAGCCCAGCCGGGCTGCCCCGCCTTGGTGAAAATCTTCCAGTAGCAGGCGATAAAGAATGCCGCGACAACAAGCATGATAATGATGTACCCGACGCCGAACGCGGCGAGTCCACTGGGATCACTGTACTCATATTCGTACATGTTTCCTCCGTCTGATGAATGGAATGAAAATCGCCGCGGTGTCTGATCGCCGGGGTCGATGATAAAGGCTCAACGTGGCACTACGATAGGTCAATGATAGCAAGTAGAAAAATAGGACGCAAGCCCCTCAAACCGACAATATGCGTGAGATTGCATTTGCGACAAGATTGATCTATTTTTTGCTCTTTCACCCTTTTCCGCGCGACTTCCGAGCTGCGAAAGGCACACCGGGAGATCCTTCCACAGGCTTCCATGGAGGGAATTTTTTTCGCTGCCGAGGGGTTTTCTCTTATTGAGTCTATTCGTTTCCTGAACCCGGAGTACATACATGGCCAAATCGACCCCGAGCTCGGCGGCGAACACCCCCGTGCCGGACGCCGCGCCTTCCGAGGCAGCGCCGAAGAACCCGTTCGCGATGACCATTCCAAAAAACAATCCGTTTTCCGCGGAAGAACTCCGTGCGATTTTGCGCACGATGATGACCGCGCGGCGCCTCGACCAGAAAATGCTTACCCTGCTCAAGCAGGGGAAAAGCTTTTTCCATATTGGCGGTTCAGGACACGAAGCCGCGCAGATAGCGGCGGCCAAGGCGATCGTCCCGGGCAAGGACTGGTCGTATCCCTACTACCGCGACCTCTCCTATATGATGGGGATGGGCATGGATGCCGTCGGGATCATGACGAATTTTCTGGCGCGTGCGGATGACGTGAATTCCGGCGGACGGCAGATGCCGCAGCATTACGGGATGAAGTCGGCACGTGTCGTGTCGCAGTCCTCCCCCACCGGAACGCAGTATCTGCATGCGGTCGGAACGGCGAAAGGCGCGAAGCTCGAAGGCACCGATGAGGTTGTATACGTATCCTCCGGTGAAGGCACGACCAGCCAGGGTGATTTTCACGAAGCGGTCAACTGGGCCAGCCGCGCCAAGCTCCCGGTCATCTTCTGCGTTCAGGATAACAAGTACGCCATTTCGGTGCATCTCTCGCAGCAGACCGGCGGTTCGGTCTACGACATGGTCAACGGCTACGTCAACCTCGACCGCATCGAGGTCGACGGAACGAACTTCTTCGAGACCTATGAAGCCTTCCGCAAGGCCGTCGCACGTGCGCGCCGCGGGGATGGTCCCACCGTGGTCGTTACCGACGTCGTGCGCCTGCTGGCACATTCCTCTTCCGATGACCAGACCAAGTACCGCAGCAAAGAGGAACTCGAGCGCGACCGGCAGCGGGATCCGATCATCCGCATGAAAGACGCCCTGGTCGCGGCAGGGATGCTGACAGAAGAAGAATTCGGACAGATGGAAAAGGCGATCCTCGACGAGGTCAATGACGCAACCGATCTCGCGGAGGCGAAACCGCTGCCTGATCCGTCCACCGCCATGCAGTATCTGTACTCACCCAAGGAACTCGGTCTTCGCTACGAGCACAACACCCCGTCGGGAAACAAGACGGTGATCGTCGACGCCATCAATCATGCACTGCATGAAGAAATGGAGCGCAACGAGAAGATCATCGTCTACGGGCAGGATGTGCAGGACGGCAAGGGCGGCGTGTTCACCGCGACCAAGGGACTTTCCACGAAATTCGGACTCAACCGCTGCTTCAACTCCCCGCTCGCCGAGTCGAGCATCGTCGGCACCGCGGTGGGTCTCGCCGTGCGTGGTTTCAAACCCGTCGTGGAAATCCAGTTCGGCGATTACATCTGGACGGCGATGATGCACATCCGGAACGAAGTATCGTCGATGCGCTACCGCTCGAATAACGACTTTTCGGCTCCGATAGTCCTGCGCGTGCCTGTCGGCGGCTATATCCACGGCGCGCTCTGCCACAGCCAGAACATCGACGGGTATTTCACCCACATTCCCGGGCTCTACGTTGCGTATCCCTCGACGGCTGGGGATGCGAAGGGGTTGCTGAAAACCGCCTGCCGGATGGACGATCCGGTGATGTTTCTCGAACACAAAGGCATGTACCGCCAGGGCTACGCCGCATCGCTCGAATCCGACGAGGAATATCTCATTCCCTTCGGAAAGGCGTCCATCCGCCGCGAGGGCAGCGATCTTACCATCGTCGCCTGGGGCGCGATGGTACAGAAGTCGCTTGAAACCGCCCGCGTGCTCGACAAGGAAGGCATTTCCATCGAGGTGATCGATCTGCGCACGCTCGTGCCGCTGGATATCGACACCGTACTGCGATCCATCGCCAAGACCAGCAAAGTGCTGATCGCGCACGAAGACACTCTCACCGGCGGCTTCGGCGGCGAGGTGGCGGCGCGTATCGCGGCCGAAGGCTTCGAACTCCTCGACGCACCCGTGCGGCGGATCGCGGCCAAGGACTGCCACATCCCGTATGCATGGACGCTCGAAAGCGAAATCCTGCCGCAGGACAAGGATATTATACAGGCCGCGCGCGACTTGGTGGCCTACTGATCAAACAGGCCGTTTCACGACGAACTCAATTTTTTTCTCCAATCAGGATATACTGAAATGAAAGTCGAAGTCCAGATGCCCAAGATGGGCGAGAGCATCACGGAAGGCCGGATACTCAAGTGGCTGAAAAAGTCGGGTGACGCCGTCGATCGCGACGAGACAATTCTCGAAATCGCGACTGATAAAGTCGACACCGAGGTCCCCGCACCCAACGCCGGCATCCTTGTGAAAATCATGGCGGAGGAAGGCGACACCGTCGAAGTCGGTACCCCGATCGCGATAATCGAAACCGATGCTGGCAATGCCGTGGTTGAGGAAAGCACTTCCGCCGCTCCGGCCGCTTCCGCCGCTCCTGCTGCCCCTGCTGCCCCGGCTGCTCCGGCTGCTTCCGCCGCTCCGGCCGCTCCGGCCGCTCCTGCCGCCCCTGCCATCCCTGCCGCTTCCGTTCCGGGCGAGGCGCGCTTCTACTCTCCCGTCGTCATGCGCATCGCTTCCGTCGAGGGAGTGAGCATGCAGGAACTCGAACGCATTCCCGGCAACGGTGCCGGAGGTCGCGTCAGCAAAAGCGACATTCTCGCATATGTAGAGCAGCGCAAGACCGGTGGTTTCATCGCTCCGTCCGCCCCTTCCGCTCCGTCCGCCCCTTCCGCTCCGACCGCCCCTTCCGGCCCTTCCCTCGCCGCCATGCCCGCACCGTCGGCCACGGCGGGACAGGGAGCCGAGGTCGTGCCCATGAGCAACATGCAGCGTCTCATGGCCGAGCACATGGTCAAGAGCATGCAGATTTCCCCGCATGTGGCGGTGGTATCGGAAGTCGATATGACGCGCGTGGTGCGATTTCGCGACCAGCATGCAGCGGCATTCAAGCAGCGCGAAGGCTTCTCACTCACTTTCATGCCCTTCATCGCCGAAGCCGCGGTGCGCGCACTGAAGGATTTCCCGCTCGTCAACAGCTCCATAGAGGGCGCGAACATTCATTACAAGCGCATGATCAATCTCGGCGTCGCCGTCGCGATGGAGGATGGCGGGCTGATCGTCCCTGTAGTAAAGAACGCCGACACCCTCAACGTGATCGGTCTTGGCCGTTCGATCGCCGATGTCGCTTCGCGCGCGCGGCATCGCAAACTGCAGCCGGAAGAAATCCAGGACGGCACGTTCACGATCACGAACTTCGGCATCTTCGGCAACATCTTCGGAACCCCGATTATCAATCAGCCGCAGGTCGCCATCCTTGGCGTGGGTGCCGTCAAGAAACAGCCGGTCGTCATCGAGCGTGACGGAGAAGACGCCATTGCCATTCGTTCCATGATGTTCCTTTCGCTCTCGTTCGATCACCGCATCGTCGACGGCGCCCTCGGCGGACGCTTCCTCGAGCGTGTGCGTCAATACCTTGAAGAGTTCAATCTCGAATCGATCTGACAGCGACCTGATAGCATCCCCCTGCTATGTAGCAATACCGTACATTAAGAAATATCTCCTCCGGTTCTCCTCCGGAGGAGATTTTCGTTGTGGCAGTATCTATATTCAGTCAGAAGAGCTCTTTGATTCGGCAATGTGCCCCGCGGCACGCTCTCACATCCATTGTTTCGAGCACACCCTTCTGAAAGGTTTCCGATGTCGCTCTCTCCACTCCGGAAGCTGCTCCAGGGGCTGGCCTCGATGATAGGCGTTCTGTTCACACTGGTCGGCATTATTCTCTTTCTCTCGGGGTTTAATGCCTACGTGAATCCTGATGCGCCTGATGCACAGCCTTTCGAGCAAATCCTGCTCGCTGTTGGATTTCTTGGACTCCCCGCCTCCGGGATGCTTTTCTACAAGGCAAAGAAAAGCTTCCTTCGCGGCGTGAACCGGTACGGTCTTCCTGATGCGCCGGGTCGTTCCTTGATGCTGGCGACGATGACGATCACTGCCGCTGTTCTCACCTGCGGCGCTTTCGTGATCGTGCTCACCGTGTTCTGATACCCCAACTGATCCACAGATCCCCTCCTCCTCTCCCTGCGACATCACTCCAGATGCCGAGGGGATGAGGTATACTTTTTCCGTTTACCGGAGCGCGGTAATTTTCACTCCGGCTTCGATCCCCTCCTCTCCACATGTGCCTTTTTCCAGATAATGCAATGTCGTATTTTTTATGACATGTAGCATTTTATGAAAGCGTGGACATGCAGCCGATTGAAATAGACATCCAGGGAAAGAAAAAGGAACGTGAACGCCGCCCTGAATGGCTCAAGATCAAAGTACCGCTGGGAACAACCTTCTCCGAGGTGCGGAAACTTGTCGATCAGCAGCAGCTCAACACCGTGTGCGAGGACGCCCGCTGCCCCAACATGGCAGAGTGCTGGAATCGAGGTACTGCCACTTTCATGATACTGGGGGATGTCTGCACGCGCAGCTGCGGTTTTTGTTCGGTGAAAACCGGGCGTCCGCTCTTTCTTGACACCGACGAACCCCGTCGAGTGGCCGAAGCGATCGAGCGGATGGGACTACGTCACGCAGTCATCACATCGGTCAATCGGGACGAACTCAAGGACGGCGGCGCCGCAATCTTTTCCGCGACCATCCGCGCCATCCGTGATCGCGTTCCCCATTGCAAGATTGAAGTCCTGACCCCTGATTTCCAGGGAAGGCCGGAGGCGGTGCAAACTGTTATCGACGCGCGTCCCGACATCTTCAATCACAATATGGAAACCGTTCCGCGGCTGTATCGCCGCGTGCGGCCGCAGGCAAAATACCAGCGTTCGCTGGAGGTGCTGCAGATGTGCAAGCAGCAGGGACTGGTCACGAAAACCGGCATCATGCTGGGTTTGGGAGAAGAAGAGGAGGAAATCCTGCAGGTCATGCGCGACCTCCGTGCAATCGAAGTCGACATTATGACGCTGGGGCAGTATTTGCAGCCAACCAAGCAGCATCTCCCCGTCGAACGGTACGTAACACCGGCGGAATTCGCTCAGTGGAAAACCGCGGGAATGCAACTCGGTTTTGCACACGTGGAATCCGGGCCATTGGTGCGATCAAGCTACCATGCGGATGAGCAAACCGTCGTGTAATCGAGAGAACGGATGGAAGGTTTCTGCGTCCGGCTAAAAAAAACGGGACCCAATCGGGTCCCGTACGATCTTCAGCGTGCGATTCAGATTAGTTGGCGGGTGCGGGAGGCGGCGCTGGCTGCTCTCCCTGCGGCTGCGCTGTCTGGGGCTGTTCCTGCTGCATCTGCTGCTGCATTTGTTCCTGCTTCTGCATCGGGGAAATCGGCTCGGTCGAAGCCTGCCTCTGGATGATGCTGTCCTGCGTGCCTTCGGTGGGAAGGAAGAACATGTTGACAGCAAAAATCAGGACGGTAAACGCGATGGCAAGGCCCCAGGTGGTCTTGGCAAGAATATCGGAGGCGTGGCGCACACCGAGCATGGATCCGACACCGCCGCTGGCGCCGCCGAAGGCACTCGAAAGACCGCCGCCCTTGGGATTCTGCATCAGAATCGAGATAGTCATCACGACCCCGATCACAACGATAACAAGCATCAATAACGTGAACATATTTTCATTTCTCCAATTTCATTACGAAAGCGAAATATAACAGCATCGCCGTACAAATCCAAGCAGGATGCGTGGGATATATTATGAATCAGAGGACGCGAGGACTGACTCCATCTCGCAACCGCGCCAGGGTTCTCCCCGCCCGTTACTTGTCCCACGTTTTTGTCATACGCCCCTTGAGGTTCATGATGCGCTGCCATGAAGCTTCGATGCGCGCGGGTGTGATGCGCCCACTCGCCACCAGGGATTTCAGGGTCGTGAAAGCCTTCTGTGCAATGTCGGGATCGAAGGTGAACGTGTTGTTCGCGAAGAGAAGGATATCCGCCCCCGCGTTGACCGCCTTTTCGATAGCGGTTTCCAGACCGTACTTATCGGTGATCGCCTTCATCATCAGATCGTCCGTAACAACCACTCCGTCATAGGCCATTTGCGTGCGAAGAAGTCCGTCAATGGTGGCCTTCGAAAGCGTGCCCGGATATTCGGGATCGAGCTTCCGATTGAAAATATGAGCGGTCATGACCATGTCGGCTCCGCCTTTCCCGATGATCGTCGCGAACGGCTCCAGTTCCTTTTTTGTCCATGTGTCAGAGACATCGACGAAGCCCTCATGCGAATCGTCGCGGGAACTGCCGTGTCCGGGAAAATGCTTCACGGCGCAGAGCACTCCCCGCGCATGATGCGCATCGATCATCAGTGCAGCGTTGCGGCTCACGACGTCGGGCACGGCGGAGAAGCTGCGGTCCAGCTTTCCGATGACCGGGTTTTGCGGATTGACGTTCAGGTCGAGGACAGGAGCGAAGTTTGTATTGATTCCCACGACCGCGATCGATCGCGCCAGAATATCACTGTAATAACTCGTGCTGTCGGCATTGTCCATCGCGCCCAGCTTGGCGGCGGAGACTGTCTGTGGAAAGCCGTCTTTGGATTTCAACCGGCGCACCGTGCCCCCCTCCTGATCGACGGCGATGAACAATGGAATCTCCGCGCGTCTGCGCAGTCCATTCGTCAATTCCATCAGTTGCATCGGGGAGGTGATGTTCCTTCCGTAAGCCTTGGTAGCGACGTCGAAATCGAAAAGCACGACACCACCGATATGGAGGTCGCTTATAGCTTTGGCGACCGGGCTTTGGTCGGATACGGTTGCCCCCCTGAACCCGATCATCAGCATCTGGCCGATCTTGATGTCAAGACTGTCGACCTGTTCTGCTGCCGCCCTGCAGGTGAGCAGCGACAGGAACGTGAGACTCAGAATGAGAAGTCCTTTCCACCGCCACAGCATGAGTGCATGGAGAGTCGAGCGAAATTGCTTGGGCATGGCTTCGTCCTCAATCATCAAATGTACTTGTGGATCAGGGAAGCAGAATACAACTTTTTCCGCTTCCATTGTAGAAAAAATGATGCCGGGACGCAAATTGCATTCCGGCATCATCCGCTGCATCAACGACGGCGATGTCGTGTACTATGCCGCGAGAGCATTCTCGTCGCGCGGAACACCGCGTTCGACGGGGTATTCGTGCTGCAGCCACCCGTTGAAGCCGCATGTGAGATTTTTAACGTTGTGAAACCCTTTCGAAAGCAGGTAACTGCTCGCAATGCTGGAACGGTCGCCGGAAACACAGTGCACAACCACGGTGGTATCGCGCGGAACTTGCTCGAGAGCGGTGCCGAGCAGCCCGGCGTGGATGCTTTGTGCGCCCGGGATATGTCCGGCTGCATACTCTGTATACCCACGCACGTCGAGAATGTGGTAGTGCTCACGTTGCGCATGAAGTTCTTCGACGAAGATCTGGTCCAACACTCGCATATTATATCCGGCGTCGCCGATGCGGTCCATGTCCTGCACGTATCCCGCGATATTATCGAGTCCAATGCGGATGAGCGCGCGCGTCAGTTCCTCAATACGGCTGTCCGAGGCGACCAGCACAAACGGGTGCTCGTAATCAAGCATCCAGCCGGCCCAGGTGCTGAAAGCGCTGTTGTCCTGGATATTGAGGCTTCCCGGATAGTGGCCCCCGGCGAAAGCCAGCTTATCGCGTGTGTCGACAAGCGTCATGTTCTTCGCCATTGCATCGGCGAACTGCGCGAGTGTGAGACGCGCAGGATGGGGAATGCCGCCTAAAACGGCCGGCCCCACCTTGTTGAGTTTTTTCATCATCGCGAAATAACGCGGCGGTTCGGGCTGTCCTTCGAGCAGTTCCTCGATGAAGCGCTCCTCGTCCGCAATGCGCAGCGCCCAGTTGGATAGTCTCTCGTACCCGACGGTCGAACTCGGCACCGCGCCCAGTGCCTTGCCGCAGGCCGATCCCGCCCCATGTCCCGGCCATACCTGGACATGATCGGGCAGCGCCTTGAATTTTTTCAGCGAGGCAAACATGTCGCGCGCGCCCTGCACCCGGGTTCCTTGGATACCTGCGGCTTTTTCGAGAAGGTCGGGACGGCCCACATCACCCACGAACACGAAATCTCCCGTGAATATCATCACCGGCTGGTCGCTCGCGGGGGTGTCGGTGAGAAGGAAGGAAATATGCTCGGGGGTGTGCCCGGGCGTATGCATGACCTCGAAGCGCAGATTGCCGACCATGAAATGGTCGCCGTCGCGCAAGGCAATGTGGTCGAACTGATACTGCCAGTCGGCTCCTCCCTCGTCAGAAAGATACAAAGCGGCGCCGGTGGCGGCGGCCAGTTCGCGCGCGCCGCTCAGAAAATCCGCATGAATATGCGTCTCTGCCACGTGCGTGATGCGCAGCCGGTTCTTCTCGGCCGCTTCGAGATACTCGTCGATGTCTCGGCGCGGGTCGATGACAATCGCCTCGCCGGTCGCCTGACAGCCAACGAGATAACTCGCCTGTGCCAGACCTTTTTCGTAGATATGGTGAAAGTACATGTTGTATGCTCCTTGGCCGTAATCCGTTCGCGTTATCGTTCGAGCGGGTGCTGCCAGTCGAAGAGTCCCGACGCCAGGTTGTACACCTTTGCGAAGCCGAGCTTCATCATGACATTGCCCGCATGATAGCTGCGATTGCCGCTGCGGCAGTACAGAAGCACCGGGGCGCTTTTCTCGTAGGATTGCACTTTCTCGGCGAAATCGAAGTCCATCATGTCAAGATTGATGGCGCCGGGAATATGGCCTGCATGGAACTCGCCCGGTGTGCGTACATCGAGCACCACTGCGTTGGCATGCTCCTGCATCAGGCGGTGGAATTCCTCGCCGCTGATGTTGGGAACCGTGGTGCGCGCACCACGGATTGAAGAAAAAAGGTCGTTGAACATGAGATTTATCCGTATTTGTTGATTACATGCTGATTTGAGTCAATTCTCTTCCGATTATATAGACGCCCATTGCGAGTGTGAACCAGCCGAACGCGGGTTTGAGCTTCGCCCCGGGGATGAAGCGCGTGAGCCAGCTTCCAACCAGGATTCCGCCGACCGCAAAGGCGGAGAACACTGCAAGAAAACCCCAATGAACTTCCATTCGTCCCAGGTCACCGGTGAATCCGATGAGGGATTGCGTAGCGATAATGAGCAGCGATGTGCCTACGGCCAGCTTCATCGGCAGCCGCGCAAGAATCGCGAGGGCAGGGATGATCAGGAATCCCCCACCGGCGCCGACCAGTCCCGACAACGTGCCGACCACGAGTCCCTGCGTCAGTATCGCCGGATAATTATATCGAATCCCGTCCGTTTCGACTTCGGGCCGGCC
This sequence comes from Bacteroidota bacterium, assembly GCA_014860565.1. Classification (GTDB taxonomy): domain Bacteria; phylum Bacteroidota; class Ignavibacteria; order SZUA-365; family SZUA-365; genus SZUA-365. The sequence continues at coordinate 15,469 of JACZJN010000166.1, read as the reverse complement.
TCGACGAATCATCGAGGTCGAAGCGGCGACCATCAGCAATGCGAACAGCAGCATGATGCCCAGGTCGCGACTGATATCGATACCGGAGATGGAGCCGAGGTGGACGGGAATGGCGGGCATGAGAAAGCGGCGTGTGAGAAACACGGCGGTGAGGGATGGGATGCCGAAGACCAGCGCGGTGCGGTAGCTGACCAGCCCCCGGCGCATGTACATCGCGGAGCCGACGAGTGCGGTGAGCCCGACCACAAACAGCGAATATGCCGTTGCAGGCACCGGATCGACCCCGACGAGGTACACCATTGACGGGACGGTCAGAATCGACCCTCCTCCGCCGATCAGGCCGAGCGTCACACCGATGAATACCGCGGAAAGAAAACCGAAAAACTGGGCCATGGGCTCCTGAACGTCACATTGTTATGAACATGTGATGCGCGTAATCCATGCGGGATTCCCTATTTCGGAAATAATCTCCTTTTTCCGGAATGCAGCTGGCATCAGGAATCAATCCCCCGATCCACGGCCATCCTGCCGGTGCATCCTGCCGGTGCATCCTGCGGCACATGCAGTGGGACGAATCCGTGCGTGCCGGCAATCAGCCGTTCGCACCCAGTTGACGAATTTCATCCACCGAAGCGGGGTTGACGAGACTGGTTGTGTCGCCGGGATCGAGCCCCAGCCAGGCACTGCGGGCGATGCGGCGCATGATCTTGCCGTTACGCGTTTTCGGGATATCGGAGACGAAGATAATCGACCGCGGCGCCAGCGGTTTGCCCATCGAATGGATCACCGAAGCGCGCAATTCCGCAACGAGAGCGGCATCGGCCGCATGGCCGGGATTGAGCACGCAGAAGCACACGACTTCATTCCCCTTCACCGCATGCGGTACGCCGATGGCGGCGGCCTCGTTCACTGCCTCATGCTCGACAAGCACGCTTTCGATTTCCGCGGGACCCACGCGCTTTCCCGCGATCTTGATCGTATCGTCGGAGCGGCCGAGGATATACCAGAGGCCGTCTTCGTCAATCGCGGCGAAATCGCCGTGCACCCAGACATTCTCCCAACGCGCCCAGTACGTGTCGAGATAACGCTGGCGGTCGCGCCAGAATCCGCGTGTCATGCCGATCCACGGCGCAGTGATCACAAGCTCGCCGACGGCGTTGCGCAACGGCCGGCCATCCTCATCGTACACGTCTGCGGCGATACCGGGACAGGCAGCCGAAAACGACGCGGGTTTGAGCGGCAGAAGCGGGTTCCCCATGACAATGCCGCCGCTGATCTCGGTGCCGCCGGAATAATTGATGATCGGACGGCGCGACTCGCCGACGTCGCGGAACAGCCACATCCATGGTTCGGGATTCCAGGGCTCGCTTGTGGAGGCGAAAAAACGCAGCGCTCCGATATCGTGTGCACGCACGGGATCGAGACCGTGCTTCATGAGCGAACGCACGAGCGTCGGGGAGATGCCGAGCACGGTGATCCCGTGACGGGCGACCTGCTGCCAGAGTCGATCCACGCCGGGATAGTCGGGCGCGCCGTCGGAAAGAAAGAATCGCGCCCCCAGCAGCGTCGCACCGAACAGAAGCCAGGGCCCCATCATCCAGCCCATGTCGGTCATCCAGTAGATCAGATCGTCCTGATGGACGTCGGTGCCGAAGGCCATGTCCTGTGCGGCCTTGACCGGGAAACCGCAGTGCGTGTGCACCGCGCCTTTCGGCCGACCGGTGGTACCGGATGTGTAGATGATCATCAGCAGATCCTCTGCGGACGTCATTTCGGTAGCCGCGTCCGGGGATTGCGACGTGACCACTTCATCCCACCAGTGATCGCGGCCTTCCGTCATGGGAACGGGATGCCCGGATCGGCGCAGTACGATGACATGCCGCATGGTCGGCACATCTGCCAGCGCTTCGTCGGCGACGGATTTGAGGTCTACCACCGATCCCCGGCGGAAAAATCCGTCGGCGGTGAACAGCGCTTTCGCGTTGGCATCGGAAAGCCGCGAAGCCACGGCCTGTGCACCATATCCCGAAAACAGGGGGAGAATGATTCCGCCAATCTTCGCGATGGCAAAAAGTGCGACCGCGATTTCCGGTGTCATCGGCATGTAGATGCCGATGGCATCGCCCTTCCCCAATCCCAGGGCACGCAGTGCATTCGCGCATCTGCAGACCTCGGCGGCGAGTTCGCCGTAGCTCATTTCGCGCACGGTCCCCTCCTCCCCTTCCCACACCAGCGCGATGCGCTCAAAATGAAGCGGATCCGCCGCCCATTTGTCCACACAGTTCGCGACGATATTCATCTCGCCGCCCACGCACCAGCGGGGGAACTGTATGCCTTCGGGAAAATCCACTACCTGCTCGTACGGACGATCAAAACGGATGTCGAGGAAACGGAGCAGTGCGTCCGTAAACCAGGGGACATCCGCGACCGAGCGCTGCATGAGGGCATCATAGGAAGGAATGCCATGCAGCTGCATGAAGGCGTGGAGGTTGCTGTGCTCGATGTCGTCGCGTGAGGGGCGCCAGACAATGTCGCCGCCGAAATCAAAGGTCTCGTTCATGAAGCTCACTTTCTGACCATCCTGCTGAACAACGAGAGCTGCGGATCGAAGATGAAGCGCAGAAGCAATCGGCTCCAGGACGTATGGTAATGCAATGTGGAATAGAACTCCGGCGCCATGGCCTTCAACCGCGGCAGGCGGTTCCACGGCACAGAGGGGAAATCGTGATGTTCGTTGTGATAGCCGACGTTGAGCGCCGGAATGTTCAGCGGTCCGTAGTAACTGTATGTCTCCTGTGGCGGATAGGTCAGGTAATGTTCCTGTATCCAGCGCGCACCCAGCGGGTGGAGACCGATGGAAAAAAAGAAAGAAAACACTAGGTACAGAAAGGCCGTCGGGCCGAGAAATAATATAACCGCGGCATCGAACGCAACCACGGCGATCATGTTCACTATAGTCCATCCGTTGATGAACGGGATGTTTTTCAAGCGGGGTGGACGCAGTGCCTGGAACAGAGGGAACAGAAGCAGCCAGAGCGCCTTGCCTGCGAAGCTGTGCCCGATGAACCGGGCTTCCCAACGATTGGCCAGGTCGGCGTCGTAATCGTAATCGCCCTGATGGGAGTGATGCCGAAGGTGGTAGCTGCGGAAGGACACCGAACTGGGCACGACATTCACGAGATCGGCGGCGATGCCCGAAACGATATTCCACTGCTTCTTCTTGAAGATCAGATTATGGGAACACTCATGTATCAGCACGAAGGACATATGGCTGGCGAAGGCCCCGACCAGCCATGCGGCGATCGGTGCGGTCCACCAGGGTTGCGCGTGCAGCAACCACGCCACGGCAAGCTGCGTGAAAATGACTCCAATTATCAACAGGATCGTTGCGGGAGTGCGACCGATGAGGGTACGGACTTCCGGATGCTGCGCGAGGATATCCCTTGTCCGCTGCTTGTGGGGTTCGGGCGCCTCGGAATACATGAAGTCAATAGGTGCTGCCATGATTCACCCTGATTTGGTGAGTAGCCCCGTTGTTGCTTCTCCGGGGCGGAATTCATCAATGTGATGAGGAACACGGTAATGTAGCAAGCACCATCGACAAGGTCAAAACGGATACAAAAAAGGCGCGACCCCGTATTGAGGATCGCGCCGGTACCCGAAGGACGTTGCATTCACCGTTTCCGGGTCGTCCCCTCAGGTTCCTTTGAAGATTTCCTCGATGATCGCCTCGTTGACTTCTTTACCGGTTCTTCGACGGGGGGCTCCGCGGGAGCGGTATCCTGCATTGTCAGGGTATCGGAGGGGCTTGTCGGCAGTTCCATGGGCTGTGCCGCGGGTTCTTCCCCGCCGCTCCATACCATGTACATTCCCGCAGCCATCAGCAAGTTGAGCACGAGCACCACAATGAGCAGTACACGCATACCTGCAACCTGCTTTTCCTGCACCTGCAGCCGCTTCTCCATTTCATCATCATGCGTACGAATACCCTTTTCCATGAACATCTCGAGGCGGCCGATCTTCGCGACGAGGTCGTTGCTGAGAGACTCCATCGACTGCTCGTTGGACGTTGACAGTGCATCGAGACGCGTCATTGCGGAGTTCAGATTGAAATGAAGATTCCGTATGTCGCTCTCGATGGACTGCAGACGGGTCGGGAAATCGACAGCGTCGATCGTACGCACAAGCTTTCCCGATGCGGCAATGAGTGCATCGGCAGAGACCGTGACCTTTTCGAATTCCACGGTCTGCTGATCCTGAGTTTTCTTGATCGCCGCGAATATCCGCTTCGACTGGTTGCCGGCATCCTCAATGCTGTTTTTTGCCTGCATCATTACTTCACGCAGGTTGGTCGTTGCCAGCGTCCCTACTTCTTCCACATGATGCCGGGCGCGTTCGTCGAGTGTCCCGAGCACTCCCGCGGCTTTCGATGTGATTTCTTCGATGCGCCTTGCGGTGCTGGTTCCACTTTCCTGAATGACCTTCGCAGCGGTGTCGTTCAATGCGTTCAATTGTTCACGCACGCGATTCAGAAGTTCCTGCAGCTGTGCATGCAGCTGTCCGCCGGCACTGGTAATCTGCGCCTGAACCTGCGCGCCTGCTCCGGAGATCTTGTCTTCGATCTGCCGTCCGGCATTTTCCAGCAAAGTCCCAACCCGCTCACCGGAATCGCTGATGATGCGGTCGGACTTCCCCGCAAGTTCATCCATGCGCGCTCCCGCGGTCTGGATGACATTGCCCGCCTTCAGAGCGACGTCGCGCACGGTGCCGCCGGCGGCTTCTCCCGCGGTCTGGATGACATTGCCCGCCTTCAGGGCAACGTCGCGCACGCTGCTGCCGGCAGCTTCTCCCGCGGCCTCGATCGCAGTGACCACCTCGGCGTTGTATTCTTCCAGATATTTCTTGGCGCGCGCGGCAGACTCGAGAATATGCCGCCGCGCACTCGCCCCGAGCTCATCGAAACGCTCCTGCTGCACGGAACCCGCTTCACGGACAGCATCCTTTTGCACCTCCAGCAAGGCGTCAAGATGCTCCGCGTATTTTTTCTGGATCAGACCAACCGCGCCGATGACCTTCTGTGCGACAGTCTTCGCCTGCTCGATGTGTTCAACCGCGGAGTGCAGCCGTTCGAGTTCTTTTTCGAGGGCGAGCAGCGATGTCTTTGTATCAGGATTCATAGTGCTTCAGAAAGCTGTTATTAAATGTTTGCAACCATTTCATATGTTGGAGCAGCTCGGGATCAACCGGGTCTGGAGCTTTTGGCCTCGGAGGCGAGGGGGCTTTCGCAGGGGGACGCGTCGTCGCCGGTATGGGTGGCTTCGCCTTCGACTGTTCGGGTGCCTCTGCGTCGGCAGTGTGTGCGGACTTTGCCGGTGACGAATCCGACTGCTTTGCCCGTGCTCCTGCGGCTGCCCCGGGGCCTTGTGCATTCTGTCCGGGGCGATCGTCCTCAGTACGGAGCATACCCTCCAATTCCGCAAGCATGAGATCAAGATCGTCGAGTACGCCTCCGTTAGAGTTTTCCACCGGTTTCGAACTCTCTTTCAGATCATCCGCATCCCTCCCGGAGGTTCTCCGCCTGCCAGCTTCTGATCCGTCGATTTTGCCTTCCTCAGCTTGCGTTTCCGCAGCCTTCTGTTCAGCGGCGCGCTGTTCGGCGGCACGCTGTTCGGCGGCACGCTGTTCGGCGGCACGCTGTTCGGCGGCACGCTGTTCGGCGGCGCGCTGTTCGGCGGCACGCTGTTCGGCGGCGCGCTGTTCGGCGGCACGCTGTTCGGCGGCACGCTGTTCGGCGGCGCGCTGTTCGGCGGCACGCTGTTCGGCGGCTTTTCGAGCAGTCGCCTGCTGACGAGCTTCCATTGTTTCAAGAGAAACCGCAGCGGGGAGTGGACGAGCTTTCACCCGTTTTACTTCGTCATGCAATAGCGAGAGCAGCAAGGCCACTGCCTGATCATCGAAATACCGACGAAGATGCCCTTCGAAATCAGCAACAATCGCGAGATAGCGTTCCCCTTCAAGCCCACTCGCACTTGCGCAGAGCCCGAAGGCCGCGGCAAACTCACCCTGTGCGGTTTTTATCGACGCTGCTCCCCGTGCGTTAATCAGCTCTGCAAATGCCCTGAGGAGCGGGAGAAGTGGTTCGTCGGGGAAATTCTGTGCGAGACGCGCGCAGGAGTCCTGCAGGTGGAACGCATTCTCCCTGACGCTCGCACTTTTATCCTCCTCCACCAGCTTCATGTATTCCGACAGAATGGCGATTCTATCGGTCGTTCGCACCACGGTCGCAGGGAGTCGCCACGGAAGTGCATATTTGGCCAGTAACGCCGTTTCAATGTTGTTCCGGAAATTGCCCGCATCTTCCTTTTCCTTCAGCGCCGCGCGGCACAATGTTTCCATCGCGCGGGCCCCTTCGATCTGCCGCTGATAGCAATGCTGATAGGAAAAATCGACGAGAAAATGCAGGCACTGCTCGAGGAGCGAATCACCGGGGTACGTATGCAGCGACGAGAGCGTACGTTCCACCTGCCGCTCCGTCAGAAAGAGTCCGAGGTAGGCTTCGAGGGCGGACCGGATTTCGTGATCCGCGCGCACGTTGATGCGGATTGAAAACCTGCGCGAAGCGGGATGCGACTTGTAGTCCTGCACGGCGCCAAGCGTGGCAAGTCGGAAGATGATGCGTTCGGTGTCGCTTCGCGTGCGAATCTTATTGTAAAGCTGGACGAGGCGGGCTTCAATTTCCGGATCGAGTGCCGCGAACAGCTCAGGTTGTCCGATGCGATGCAGCAGTTGTTCACGAAACTCCGTCCAGTTCAGTCCCTGCACCTCGGAGAGAATTTTTCTCTGAATCTCAATTTCCGCCTGCCGCCACAACAGTTGATGTATCTGGTTGAGAAGGGGTTCGCGGTCGTTTTCATATCCTATCCGCAGAGTGAATGATGCCCCGGGATCGAAATCCTGCATCTGTCGGGCGATGCCGTCATCAATATCCGCCGGGAAGGTCGCCGCGACCCAGGAGGACAGGCTGGGCCCCGAACCTGCTGCCTCAAGGCTCGTGGCAAAGGCGAAGTCAAGAATTTCCTTTGCCAACTCGCTTTCCGGGTACTTCGGATCAAGAACGATATCCTGCGTGACGAGATCGATGTGGCCGAAGGTATTTCCCCCATGCTGCACATACATGCGCTCCTCAAGCCCACGCTGCCAGTAGCTGATGCGCACATCGACCCCGAACTCGTCACGGATCATGTTTGCCACCCGCCCGGTATTCGAATCCTCCGGGTAGCTGATTTCTCTCATGAGATCGTGGATGAGTTGCTTCTCCCGCGCGGCATCGCTTGATCCGGCGGTGATCATGCTTATCCCCACCTTAAGATCTTGACTCTCTCCACTTGTGGCCCCGACACCATAAAGAACGGTGTGCAGGGAGAGTCGTCCGTCGTGTCCGCCACGACCGCATTCCTGCACGAGTCGCTCCACACCAGGCGGCGGCATCAAATGCAGCGTGCAGCGGATATCCGGTTTCTGCATGCCGATGCCGTATGCCCTTGTCGTGATCAGCAGGTTCAGCGCTCCACGCCGGAACTGTGCGCGGGATTCAATGGCATCGATGAGACAGTGGCGTCCGACGCGGCTGCGTCCGTCGTCCTTCCCGATAAAAATGCCCACGGCATGCTGCGGAATGCTGAGGACTTCATCCAGCGCCGCTTCAGAGGCCCCGGCAGCGTAGCGGTTGCTCACGCCGAGCGTTCCGGACGAGAAGGGACAGAAAAGGACAGTCGGCAGCGGAGCATCCGCGTGCCACCCGGGAACGCGCAGGGCGGGCCCTGCCTGCTCATGCAGCGATGAAAACGTCTTCTGTTGGGAGAGAAGCGAATGCGCCGCATTATCCTGCCGCGCAGATAGTATCGAGAACGTATCCGTAGCCTGGGCCGGAGCGGAGAGAAGCTGAAACTGCTGCTGGGGCTGAATTAGCGAGGAAGAAACGACGCACTGCCTGTCATCAAGCGCCCAGGGTCTGCCCAGAACCGTGAGCTGCATGCGAAGATCGGCGATCACATCGCGCGAGACACTGCCTGTCAGCAACCGGATGGCGATGTTCTTTTTCTTCCCCGCATCGAGCCGCTCCACTGCGAAAGCGGCGGCGAGCTGCATGGCGGGACGCACATCATGGCTCCATTCCGAACTCCCATGCGCCTCGTCTATCACACATTGCGAAAAATAGGCTTTCTCCCTGCGCAGCGAGGCGAGAACGTCATCAATCTCCTCGTTCCTGAACACCTCGCTCGTAGCCAACAATAAAAGTGCCTGGCGATCACGGAACCGCTCGCGAGCCTGGCCGCGCAATTCCATTCCCATCGCCTCATGCTGACATTCGAAGCAGTCAACAAAAATATCCCTCAACTGGTCGCCCTGGTCTTCCGCGAGCGAGGCCGTCGGAACGACGACGAAGGAAAGCGCTGGCTGAAGCAGAGCTGCAAACTGATATACGAGCGATTTGCCGGCCATGGGGGGCAGCGCCGCGAGGAAGGAACCGTTCTGCAGCACCTGATCAATGAGTTGCAGCTGCTGCTCGGTGGGCCGTCCTATGCGGAAAATGTTCGCGAGCAGCGTTTGTACCGCCCCACGGACTTCGGGGTCAAATCCATCCGTCCCCTTCGCGGTGAGTGCTTTCCATGGCTGCGTCTCTGCAAGGTAGAAGCGGCGGGGTTCGGTGACGGAACGCGCCGTGCGCAATACAATCCGATTTCTGGCCTCCGAGGGAACATCGGGGAGAACGGCGCCCGTGCGGTGGAGAACGGAGATATCGATGTGCAGATCTGCTGCGGGGAATGCCTCTCCCGCACGGAGCAGACGGATGCCTCCTTGCGCGTGCAGCGGGGAATCCGCGAATCCATTGCCGGGAGCCACCACGACCTTGATTTCGGGTACGGTTCGCCCCTTCCCTTCGAGCAGGAAAAAGGTCTTGAGTAAACGCTGAAATTCTGAAATCCCCAGAGCAGCACCCGGGATGTCGCGTTCGACCACGGTAAACGTCCACGCTGCCGCGGCCAGGTCGAGACCCCCGGCAAGAAGAATCTGCAGCAGCGTGCGCTGTACGCGTGCCACCGCGAACGGCGACAGCATCAGCTGTATTGCCTGCTTCGCCAGCGGCACGGACATCAGTGCCGCCGCATCGATGGCTATTCCTTCGGAAGGAAATTCGTGCGCGATCATTTTTTTCAGTGCGGCGGCATCGGCCTGGAGCTGCTTCGTCCCACCGGGCACCAGCACGAGAGTGTACCAGCCATCGGGGAGCAGTCCGCTCCGCTCGGATCCTCCGTCCTGGGCGACACCATGTGCTCGAACTCCGCGCACTCCAGCGATCGGATACGGGAACGGCAGTTGAAGATAGCCGTGCTTCTCATCGCTCTCGATCAGAGCAAGCGAAGCAGCGCCGAAAAGCTCGCGGAACAGCGGAACAATAATCTTGAGCAAAGGGGCAGCCTTTGACTTCCCGAGGCGCATCAGCAGATGTTCATCGGTCTCCGCGGCAATCGCGTAAAGAGATCGGGAGAGAAGGAGGGGGAATGCGGGGTCAGAGATGATGACGCGTGAGAGAAAGCGGCCACGATCATCCTCTTCTACGGTGCTGTGATGGAAGGCGTCCGCGAAAATCCGTTCGCAGGCGAGGGAGGGAATCGTCGGGAGTCCGCGGGAAATGAAGTTCGCTGCCGTGCGCAGAACGGGATCCTCCGCGATCTTCCGGTCGGAAAGATCAAGCGTGCTCTCACAATCGGCCACTGCAACCCTGCGCAACAGTGAGCGCAGAGCATCAGCTCCGATTGATCCGGATTCCGCCAGGGCGTTGACGAATCCGGGAAGCACATATCCCGCGTGGCAGGCAGACATCATTCCAGCGTACTCCTTCCAGACTCCGCTCTTACAAGCTTCGGTATTCCGGGGCATGGTATGCCCTTGGGAATGGAATGATGATAGTGGATCACTCCCTAAGAAGCAATGAGCAACGCATTAATTCCATGTAAGGTTGCAGAAGGAGCGTCCTCCGTCTACGAGTAGAGCTCGCCGGCAGACAATTCAGCCTCGTCTTCATGCTCGATGCAGAGGCGTTTCTTTTTTGTCTCCACCAGCGTCAAGAGCCAGCTTCGGGCTGACTGTTCATAGTAGTCGAGATCCTCATTGACCCACACCGCGTAGTCGGTAATCTTCTTGTATTCCGCGGCGCAGAACTCGTCGAACTGCGTTTCTTCGGCAATGCTGCGCACGCTGTGCTCGATAATGATGCTCCCGGGCTGATCGGTTGAAGAGGGCTGCAACGCGCTCACGTGAGGAGGAGAAGCGTAATACTGACGGGGGCGGAGTGTGAGCAGACGAACCGATCCGGAATACTCCATCCACCTCCGGATGCGTACGCTCTGATCGCCGGCGCGATGCGTCGTCTCATGGACCGCCCCGAGCAGCACAAGCCGTTCCGGACTCAATCCATCGAGGATGTTTTGAATCAAATCAGAACCGGTACGCGCGCAGAGTTCTTCGTCCGGGATGCTGAACACGCGGCGCTCCGCTGCCTGAATGACATTCGAATCGTAATACTCCCTGACGGAGAGTTCACTGAACAGAGCCAGATTCATGGAGACCTCGGATCACCCATCTTACGCAACGCCATTGCGAATGTCGGTTGATCTATTGTGGGAAACAGACGAAAGAACGCGAAATAATGGAGGATAATCAATACCCGCTTCGCGTCCGATTTCCTGTATAAATACATCCGGCTGATCCGAATTGCAGAAAACAAAGTGGCGGATAATAGGATTTTCAGATTCTTTTTAAAGAACGTCACGTTTTGCTGGACAATTTCATCCAATTTATGTATGTTGACCGCAAACTCAACGTCAGTCTTCCAGATTTGATCCATGCCGTATGAGGCGACTATGCGCGTGCTGCACAATTTCATTCTGCATGCAACGGGTCCTGAGTTTTCATTCCGTTCGAGAATCGGAGTACTTTCTCTCTTGATCTCTGTGCTGTTCGGGACAAACGCCGCAGCGCAGGATTTGTCTTCGGAAAACGTCCGCCCCTTCACACTGACCGGGACGCTCGTTACCGCCGGGGAACACTACAAGATTCCTGGACTTGATACCCGCCGTCCGGAAAACTCGGCCCGGCTCTACTTCAATCCGACCCTGTCGATCTATGGACTCCAGCTTCCATTCAGTTTCCTGCTTTCCACGCAGGAGCGAAACTACAACCAACCGTTCAATCAGTTCGGCGTCAGTCCCACCTACCGCTGGTTGACGCTGCATGGCGGATACCGCTCGCTGCGTTTTTCGGAATTCACGCTGAGCGACGCCGTTTTTCTGGGTGGCGGCGCGGAAGCACAGGGGGATCTGTTTCGATTTCGCGGCATGTACGGCCGGCTCCGCCGATCCGTTGACGAAGATACCGTGAACGGAATTCGTGCGGTCTACAAACGCATGGGGTGGGCCGTCGGCGGGGGCATCGGCGACAAGGAGACCTACCTTGACCTCAACATTCTGCATGCCTGGGACGACTCCACCTCGCTGAGCACACCGCAAACGATTGCGAATGTGCGCCCAGCTGAAAATGTCGTGGGCGGGCTGAACGGACGCCTGCCTCTCGACAACGGACGCATCGTCTTCGATGCGGAGTTCGCTGCGAGTTTTGTGACACGCGATACCGATCAGCCGGAAGTGAAGAACGAAGACGTGCTGGACCCACTGCTCACCGAAACCCGTTACTCCTCCCGTCTCAACTACGCATGGCGCAGCGGAGCGACATACAACGCCGACCTCTGGTCCTTGCGCCTCGAATACGCGCGCGTGGAACCGGAATACGAGACCATGGGTGCGATCTACACACAGAACGATTATGAGGATATCAGCATCAAGCCACAGTTTCATCTTTCCGACGGATCGCTGCGCGCCGGAGGGTCCATCGGCTGGCGGCACGACAATCTGTTCGATGACCGGCAGTTCACCACAAACCGGGTCATCGGCTCCGCCACCGTCAACTGGATGCCCGATCCCGTATTCAACATAGACGGCAACTACAGCAATTACAGCATGTCGAGCGCCGCGGGGTCCATTCCTGTCAACGACAGCACGCGGCTCGACAACGTATCGGAATCGTGGTCGCTCTCTCCCCGTCTGTCCATCACCGGCATGACGACACAGCATTTTCTCATGCTGCTCCTGACGAAGCAGATATTCTCGGACGAGAATCTGCTGACCGGGGCGATGTCGGACAACGATGTCTTCACCGCCGTTCTCAGCTACACGCTGGGGTTCTCCTCGGGTTACGGATTTTCCGGTTCTTTTCTCTTTACCGAAGTGCAAACCGTCTTTCTGACGAACATCGTCCGCGGTTTCACCGTGGAGGCCAACCGCGGCTTCTTCGATAACACGCTCAACACCAGTCTTTCCTATGCCATCAACCTGACGCGCGCGTCGAGCGAGAGCGAAACCGATACACAGCATCTCGTGACGCTGAGCGCGCGCTACCGGTTCAGCCGGGCAGACAACCTCGAGTTCCGCTATCAGTTCAACAAGTACCACGCCGTCAATCCCATGCGCAATTCCTATGACGGCAGCGTCATACGCGTACAGTACAGCCGTGCATTCTCGTTTGGAACGGACTGACGTCCGTCGCGAACCCCTGACATCGTTTAGCAATATCTGTCATACAGTTTCTTGCCAGGAGCGGATCATGTTTAAATACTCAGCCTTGCTCTGCGCTCTTTTTCTGACGCTTTCTCTCGAGGCGAGGGCGCAGTTAAATGTCGCCGTCCAGATGGATCCGAATCCATCGCCGTACATCTCCGACTGGCGCTCCAATCCGAACGTCCTGCGTTTTATTGTCACGAATCCAACCGGAGCCGACGTCGAGGTCCGCTTCGTCGGGTACATCGAGGGAGATGCGCGCGGCAAAGTGGCGGAGACGATCGACGATTCCCCTGTCCCCCCGGTCGTGATTCCCCCGGGGACCACCATCCTCAGTGCGGTCGACATCGGCATACTCGAGGAGGGCTCGGTGCTCTACACCGGTCCGACCAGCGAGGAAACGCGTCGCAGCGGCCGCCTGCCCGAAGACAACTACCGCATCTGCGTACGGTTGATGGCCTACGGCCCGCCATACAACATGCTCACTCCGGAGACCTGCTCGCGTTTCGCGATCCGGCTGATCATGCCTCCCACGCTGATCGCGCCTTTGAACAAAAGCGACGTGAAATCCGCCCCGGGATTCCAGTGGTCGGTTGTACCCCTGGGTACGGGGAAATTCGCGCGCTATGAGATTACGATCGTCGAACTCGAGCCGGGGCAGACCAACTACACACAGGCGATCAAGACCAATCTTCCGCTGATCCAGCGCGAAACGAACATGGCCATGTACCAGATTCTTCCGTCGGATCCACAGTTGGAGAAAGGCAGTTCCTATGTCTGGCAGGTGCGGGCCTTCGACCTCGATGAGAGCTACACCTTTGTTAACGACGGCTACAGCGAAATCTGGACCTTCCTGTATAATCCTGTCGTACCGCCTGGGTTCAAGGATACAAAAGCAACGGTCGGCGTGAAGCAGACGACGAAGTCGAGTCAGTCGGCGAAATCCAGCATGTCCCAGATCAACACGAATCCGAATTTCACGTTCGCGGGAATGACTACCATCCGGGGCACACTGCTGACGACGTTCTATCCCAACCGCATTCCCGAACCGAAATCCGTCACCGTTCATGATCCGAAGCCGGGGACGGGAAAAGCCCAGCAGTCCAAGTCTCAGTCCGAGCAAACCAAGACATCGACGAAGACATCGACGAAGACGTCGACATCGACCAAGGGCGCGGCGCAGAGCACGTCGGGTACACAGGCCATGAAGTCCTCCACAGTTATGAAACTGGGGAACGTCTTCTTCCTCAACGGGAAACAGGACCTGCCGATGCGTGGCATCCACCTGACGCTGTATCGCAACGTGCGTACCAATCCCGTTTGCGGCATATACCCGTTCACGACCGACGGGAAGAACTTCTACAGCGAAGAGATTGTCGCGACGGCCACTACGAATGCGGATGGCGCATTCGAATTCCGCTTCTTCTCGAAGGACTCCACCGGCCGTTTGTACAAGGACGCCCCCATCCACTCCGGCGGCAGCGGGGACGTCGGTGTGTGCAACTTCACCGGCGACCTGTACCGCTATTACAGTATTCGCGTCACCGATCCGCACCTGTGTTCGCCCAGCGACGAGTTCAAAGTACAGCCGAGCGAAACCGTTGATATCGGCACGGTCTACTCGCTTGTTCGGAGCTACAGCGTGACCGTGCGCGTGCGTAGCCAGCTCGACAGCAACTTCGCGTTGAGCGGCATGAGGGTCCGGATCGTCCGGACGAACCGGCCTTTCGATGTGCCGCCCAATGAGGGGACGCTCAACCCCCCTGTGATCTCCGACTTCCTCCCCAATTCGGAGACGATCGCCGAGGGCGAAAGCGATGCCGACGGCCTCGTCACATTCAAGCACGTCGTCAAGAGTGCCGGTCCGGGAGACAAGTACTACGTCGTCTGCACCAACCCGGAGGAAAGCACCAAGTATTACGCCCAGCAGTGGAAAACATTCCGCTTCAACTTCCTCCTGCATGAAACCGATGAGATGGGGAACGGCCTGCTCTGGGACCAGGCAATCAACAACGAGACCTACGACCCGGAGGCGATGCACGCCATGGTGGATGCGCGGATGACACCGAAAAATCCGCGCATCAGGGGGTACGTCTACCGATCGGACAACATGCTGCAAGCGCTGCCCGGGACACTGGTGGCACTCTACAGGAAGTCCTCCAAGGTCGAATGCCTGAAGCTTACATGGGCAAACGACGTCGGCTATTTCGAATTCGACAATCTCCAGCCAACTCCCAACCCTAGTGACGGGACGTACTACTACCTGAAGTTGTATAAAAACGGATACAAGGACCTTCAGTGGCCGAAGTATCTGAACGTGGACCCGATCACCCTGCTCAAGGGGGAGCAACGCACTTTCCCGCAGGTCCCGATGGAACCGAAACTGCTGGTGCATGGCAAGATCATCGACGAGTTCGGTCGGCCTGTCGCGGCGACGATTCGTGTCGGAACGGGCTCGGATGTGCATACAACCAAGAAGATCAAGCCTCTGATGCAGATCCCCAGGATCCCAAGGATCCAGGGACCATCCATGCAGGCAAATCCCGCGATCACGCAATCGGCAGTCGCCAAGCGCGTGAAGTTCACCACGGCAAAGGCAGCAAGGAAACTGAAGATCGCTCCCATCAACTATGATGAAGTTTTCAGCACGCCGGCGCCGACGGGCTCGCAGGAGATCTTCATCATGCCTGACAATATCGAGCTGTATCATGCGGACACTCTCCGAATGATACTTCCAGAGGGCACCGAGGATATCGGCGAGTTCGTCGTGTACGTGAAGGCCCACCGCCTTGCCG